>NZ_JBEZGL010000002.1:0-628535 GCF_040649915.1 Micromonospora sp. NPDC048839 | reverse complement strand
CGCCGAGGTGGAGCTGCCGGATGGCACGGCGGTGACTGGTTTTGGTCTGCACCCGGCGCTGTTCGACGCGGCCCTGCACGCTATCGCCCTCGGCGCATTCGTCGACGCGGACCGTGCGGGTCCCTGGTTGCCGTTCGTCTGGAGTGGAGTGAACCTCCATGCCACCGGCGCGTCGGTGCTGCGGGTCCGGCTCACCCCGGCCGGAACCGACGCAATCACGCTGCTGGCAGTGGACGCCTCGGGCGTGCCGGTGCTGTCGGTGGACTCACTGGCCCTGCGTCCGGCCGACCTGACACGGATGTCCGGGACGGATCACCTTTTCGCTGTTGATTGGGTTGATGTGGCGCCGGTGTCGGTGGGCGTTGGTTCGGGTGAGGTGTTTGAGGTGGTGGTGTTGGAGCGGGTTGTGGGTGGTGTGGTTGATGGGGTGCGTGCGGTGGTGGGGGATGTGTTGGGTCGGGTGCAGTCGGTTGGTGGTGGTCGGTTGGTGGTGGTGGCGCGGGGGATGGATGTGGTGTCGGCGGCGGTGTTTGGGTTGGTGCGGTCGGCGCAGAGTGAGAGTCCGGGTCGGTTTGTGTTGGTGGATGTGGGTGATGTGGCGGTGACGGATGAGTTGGTAGCGGGTGCTGTGGGTGTGGGGGAGCCGGAGTTGCGGTTGTGGGAGGGGGTGTGGCAGGCCCGGCGTTTGGTGCGTGGGGTGGGTGGTGTGTCGGTGCGGGTGCCGGCGGCGGGGACGGTGTTGGTGACGGGTGGTACGGGCGCGTTGGGTGGCTTGTTGGCGCGGCACTTGGTGGTGGAGCACGGGGTGCGGAGTTTGGTGTTGACGAGTCGTCGGGGCCTTGGTGCGGCGGGGGCGTTGGGGTTGGTGGGGGAGCTTGAGGGGTTGGGTGCGGTGGTGCGGGTGGTGGCGTGTGATGTGGGCGTTCGGGCGGCGGTTGCGGGGTTGGTGGAAGAGATCGGTGACTTGTGTGGGGTGGTGCATGCGGCGGGTGTGTTGGATGACGGGTTGGTTGGCTCGTTGTCGCCGGAGCGGGTTGGTCGGGTGTTCGGTCCGAAGGTTGATGCGGGGTGGTATTTGCATGAGTTGACGGCCGGTCGAGACCTGGACATGTTTGTGGTGTTCTCGTCGGCGGCTGGTGTGGTGGGGAATGTTGGTCAGGGTAGTTATGCGGCGGCGAATGGTTTCTTGGATGAGTTGATTCGGCAGCGCAATGCGGCCGGGTTGGTCGGCACGTCCCTGGCGTGGGGTTTGTGGGATCAGGCCGGTATGGGTGCGGGTGTTGATGGTGTGCCGGGCTTGTCTGCGGCTGAGGGTTTGGCGCTGTTCGATGTGGGCTGGGCGCAGGGTGGGGTTTTGGTGCCGATGCGTCTTGACCTTCCTGCTCTTCGTGCGGGTGGTGATGTGCCGCCTTTGTTCCGTTCGTTGGTCCGTGGCCGCACCCGACGCACCGCCCAGCAGGGCAACGACGCCGCCGACTGGAGTCGCCGGTTGGCGCCGATGACGCCGGAGGAGCGTCACGAAACCATGCTGCGTCTGGTGCGGACAGCCGCAGCCGGTGTGCTCGGGTACGCGGGCCCCGAGGCGGTTGGACCCGCCGTCGCCTTCAAGGAGTTGGGCTTCGACTCGCTCACCGCGGTGGAGCTGCGTAATCAGCTCTCCGCGTCCACCGGCCTGCGGTTGCCGGCCACCCTGGTGTTCGACCAGCCGAACCCGGCCGAGCTGGCCGAGTACCTGATCCCTGCCCTCCTCGGTGGCGCCGCCGGTCCGGACGTGGACACCGAGATCGACGCGTTGGAGGCGTTGCTCGACGCCGTGGACGTCGACAGCGGACAGCGATCCCGGATCACCACGCGGCTGCAGACGCTGCTCACGCGATGGGCCGACCAGGGCCGGGCAGAGCCCGCCGGCGACGGCGAGGTGACCGTCTCCGACCACCTGGAGCAGGCCACCGACGAGGAAATCTTCCAGTTCATCGGGCGCGAATTCGGCATTTCCTGACTCGCTAGGAGAACACAAACATGTCCAACGAGGACAAGCTCCGGCATTTTCTCAAGCAGCTCACCACCGATCTCCATCAGACTCGCGAGCAGCTGCGCAAGACCGAGGCCGACGCGCACGAGCCGATCGCCATCATCGGCATGAGCTGCCGGTACCCCGGCGACGTGGATTCGCCCGAGGCGCTCTGGGAGATGGTGCGCGACGGCCGCGACGGGGTGTCAGAGGTCCCCGACGACCGCGGGTGGCAGCTGCCCGAGACCGATGACGGCGTGGCGCCGGGAGGCAGCGGTGGCTTCCTGTACGGCGCCGGCGAATTCGACTCGGCCTTCTTCGGCATCTCACCGTGGGAGGCGCTGGCGATGGACCCCCAGCAGCGGCTGCTGCTCGAGTCGTCCTGGGAAGCCATGGAGCACGCCGGTCTGGACCCGGCGCGGCTGCGTGGCAGCTCGACGGGCGTCTTCGCCGGTTTGATGAACAACACCGACTATCTGGCGCAGAGCCCACAGCTGCCGGAGGGTATCGGCGGTTTCCTGAGCACCGGCACCTCCGGCAGCGTCGCCTCCGGTCGGATCGCGTACACCTTCGGCCTGGTCGGTCCGGCGCTGACCGTCGACACCGCGTGCTCGTCCTCGCTGGTCACCCTGCATCTGGCGGTCCAGTCGCTGCGCCGCGGCGAATGCGCCCTGGCGCTCGCCGGAGGGGCCACGGTGATGTGTGCACCGGGCACGTTCATCGAGGTCAGCAAGCAGCAGGGGCTGGCCGCCGACGGCCGGTGCAAGGCGTTCTCTGACGACGCCGACGGCGCCGGGTTCGCCGAGGGCGCCGGCATGCTGATGCTGGAACGGCTGTCCGACGCGGTCCGTAGCGGCCGACGCATCCTTGCTGTCGTCCGCGGCAGCGCGGTCAACCAGGACGGTGCCTCCAACGGGCTCACCTCTCCGCACGGGCCGTCACAGCAGCGGGTCATCCGGGACGCCCTCGCCGACGCCCAGCTGACCCCGAAGCAGATCGACGCGGTCGAGGCGCACGGCACCGGCACCCCGCTGGGCGACCCCATCGAGGCGCAGTCCGTCATCGCGATCTACGGCCGTGCCAACGATGCGAAGCGCCCGCTGTGGCTGGGCTCGTTCAAGTCCAACGTCGGTCACACCCAGGCCGCGGCGGGGGTCGGCGGCATCATCAAGATGGTGATGGCGATGCGGGCCGGCATCCTTCCGCCCACGCTGCACGTCTCGAAGCCCTCCGCCAAGGTTGATTGGGAGGGCAGCGGCGTCGCCCTGCTCACCGAGGCGCGGACCTGGCCGGAGACCGGCGAGCCGCGCCGGGCCGCGGTCTCCTCGTTCGGCGTCAGCGGCACGAACGCCCACGTACTCCTTGAACAGGCACCCGAGCCCGTGGCGATGCCGCGCAAGGCCGGCGAGCCGGACCCGGCTCTGCCGGACGGGCCTGCGCCGTGGGTGCTCTCCGCCCGCTCTCAGAAGGCGCTGCGCGGACAGGCCGAGCGGCTTCACGAGTTCGTCGCCGCTCGCCCCGATCTCGAACCGGCGGCCGTCGCGGCCACCCTGCTGACCCGGAGGGCGACCTTCGACCAGCGCGCTGCGGTCTTCGGAGACGATCGCGAGTCGCTCCTCGCCGGCCTGAAGCAGCTTGTGGCGGGTGGCCCCGCCGACAACCTGGTGCAGCACGAAGCCAATCCCGAGATGAGGACCGCCTTCGTCTTCCCCGGACAGGGCTCGCAGTGGGCCGGCATGGCGGCCGGGCTGCTCGACGCCTCACCCGTGTTCGCGGAGTCGGTTGCCCAGTGCGACGCGGCGCTGCGCGAGTTCCTCGACTGGTCCGTCATGGACGCGCTGCGGGGCGTGCCGGGAGCACCGACTGTCGAGCAGATCGACGCGTTGCAGCCAATGCTCTTCACCACGATGGTGTCCCTGGCGGAGCTGTGGCGCAGCTGCGGCGTGCAGCCGTCCGCGGTGGTCGGGCACTCGCAGGGTGAGGTCGCGGCCGCGTACGTTGCTGGCGCCCTGTCGTTGCGCGACGCCGCCCGGATCGTCGCGCTGCGCAGTCGGGCCCTGCTCACTCTGATCGGTACTGGAACGATGGCCTCGGTGCTCGCCCCGGTCGAGGCGGTACGGGAACGCCTCAGAGCGTGGGACGACCGGCTTTCGGTCGCGGTGGTGAACGGCCCCGGCGCGTGTGTGGTGGCCGGCGAGTCCGACGCGATGGACGAGTTCGCTGCGGCGTTGGAGCTGGAGAACATCCGGGTTCGCCGGATACCCGGCGCGCTCGGCGCGGGTCACTCGGCGAGCGTCGAGGTGCTGCGCGACCGTGTTCTGGCCGACCTCGCGCCGATCCGCCCCCGCAGCGCCGAGATCCCGCTGTACTCGACCGTCACCGGCGGGCTGCTGGACACCGTGAAGATGGACGCGGAGTACTGGTACCGCAACATGCGCCAGACCGTCGAGTTCGAGCTTGCCATCCGGGCGCTGCTGGCCGACGGCCACGGCCTTGTCCTCGAAATGAGCGCGCACCCCGTCCTCACGGTGCCCGTGCAGGGCATCCTGGATGACGCCCGCAGTGACGCCACCGTGCAGGGCACGCTGCGCCGCGACGACGGGAGCGCGCTTCGCTTCGTCGCCGCGCTGGCCGATGCGCACACCCGGGGCGCGGCCCTGGACTGGCGCGCCGTCTTCGACCTTTCCGGTACGGAGCTGGTCGACCTGCCCACGTACGCGTTCCAACGCAGCCGCTACTGGTTGGAACCCGCCGTCCAGGCCGGCGACGTCACGTCGGCCGGCCTCGTCCCGGTCGCCCACCCGCTGCTCGTCGCGGCCGTTGAGCCGGCACAGACGGACGGACTGCTGCTCACGGGCCGGTTGTCGCTGAAGACCCACCCGTGGCTGGCCGACCACGCCGCGCTGGACACCGTGTTGTTGCCCGGCACGGCGTTCGTCGAACTCGCCCTGCACGCCGGTGCGCTGGCTGGCTGCCCGCATCTCGCGGAGCTCACCTTCGAGGAGCCGATGGTGCTGCCCGAGCAGGGCGGGCTGGCTCTCCAGGTGGTGGTCGCGGAATCCGACGGCACCGGACAGCGCTCGATCGAGATCCACGCGCGTCCCGAGGATCAGGAGCTGAGCGCGCCGTGGACGCGGCACGCCAGCGGCACGTTGGCCGCTGGAGCACCATCGCCCTCCTTCGACCTCCGTGCCTGGCCACCGCCGGGCGCCGAACCCGTCGACGTCGCTGGCGTCTACGACCGGTTCCACGCCGCTGGCATCGGGTACGGCCCGGCGTTCCAGGGCCTGCGCAGGGCGTGGCGGCGCGGCGAGGAGATCTTCGCGGACGTGGCACTCCCCGACGATCAGAGCAGGGACGCGGACAGCTTCGGCATCCATCCGGCCCTGCTGGACGCGGCGATGCATGCGGTAGCATTCGGTGCCGCCGAGTCCGCCGACGATCCCGCGAACGAGGGCGGCGGGCTGTGGCTGCCGTTCTCCTGGCGCACGGTGACCCGCTATGCCACCGGCGTGAGCGCTCTGCGGGTCCGCTTCGCGCCGGCCGAGCAGGGGACGATGGCGCTGACCGTGGCGGATGACGCGGGCGAGCCTGTCCTGTCCGCCGCCGGCCTGATCGTGCGGCAGATCTCCGCCGACCGGTTCAGTGCCGTGGGAGGTCGCAATCGTCAGTCCCTGTTCCAGCTCGATTGGCCGCAGCAGCCACTGCCCGCCACCTCCGCGGCCGAGAGTCGCGCGGTCATCGGCACCACCCTGTCAGAGATCGGGACGGTCTACCCGGACCTGCGGTCGCTGGTCGCCGCCCTCTACACCGGGTCGCAGCCGCCGGCCGTCGTGTTCGCGTCGCTCGGGTCCTGGACGAGCGGGGCGGCACCCGACCTGACGGCCGAGCGTACGCACGCGGCCGCGCAGGAGGCGCTGGCCCTGGTCCAGGCCTGGCTTGGCGAGCGCCGACTGGCCGACAGCCGGCTGGTGGTCGTCACCCGCGGCGCGGTGGCTGCCGGACCGGACGAGACTCCAGCCGACCCCGCGTACTCCCCGGTCTGGGGACTGCTGCGGTCGGTGCAGTCGGAGAGTCCGGACCGCTTCACGCTTGTCGACCTGGACGAGAGCCCGGCTTCGGCGGCGGCCCTGCCGGCGGCGGCCGAGGCAGGCGAGCCCGAGGTGGCGCTGCGCGACGGCAAGCTGCTCGCCCCCCGGCTGGCCCGGGCAACCGTACGGGTCGACAGCCCGGCCCGGCTCGACCCGGCCGGCACGGTGCTGATCACCGGCGGCAGCGGAACGCTGGGCGCGCTCGTCGCCCGGCACCTGGTGACCGGCCACGGCGTCCGGCAGCTGCTGCTGACGAGCAGGCGGGGACCAGACGCACCGGGCGCGGCCGAGCTTCGGGCCGAGCTGGAGGCGCTCGGCGCGACGGTCACCCTCGCCGCGTGCGACGTCAGCGACCGCGCGGCGCTGGCCACCCTGCTCGCGGACCTTCCGGCCGAGCACCCGCTGACCGCTGTCGTGCACAGCGCCGGCGTTCTCGACGACGGCGTGGTCGAAGGCCTCACGCCCGCCCGGCTGGAGCGCGTGCTGCGGCCCAAGGTGGACGCCGCGTTGAACCTGCACGAGCTCACCCGTGACCATGATCTGGCCGCGTTCGTGCTGTTCTCCTCGGCGGCAGGGGTCCTGGGCAACCTGGGTCAGTCGAACTACGCAGCGGCGAACTCCTTCCTGGACGCCCTGGCCCAGCACCGCCGCGGTCAGGGTCTTGCGGCCACCTCGCTGGCGTGGGGACTGTGGCTCGACAGTCTCGGTGCGATCGACGCCATGGCCGGTGCCGCTACCGGCGCGCGCACCGCCGCCCGTATCCCCGGGCTCACCACCGACGAAGGCCTCGCGCTGTTCGACGCGGCACTGCTCGCTGAGCGACCGCTGCTGCTGCCGATGCGCCTGGACCTCGCGGGGCTGCGCAATCCGGCGGCGGGTGGTGGGGTGCCGGCCAAGCTGCGCGGCCTACTGCCGAAGCCCCGTCCCGGCGCAGGCCGGGTCGAGGAGCAGTCGTTGGCCGAACGGCTCGCCGGGATGCCGGTGGTGGAGCGTACGCCGATCCTGGTCGAACACGTGCGTGCCCAGGCCGCCGCCGTACTCGGCTATCCGGACACGGAAGCGGTCGGCGCCAACCACCGCTTCCTGCAGATGGGGTTCGACTCGCTGACCGCGCTGGAGTTGCGTAACCGGCTCGGCGCGGCCACGGGTGTGCGTCTGCCGGCCACGGTCGCGTTCGAGAACCCCACTCCGCAGGCGCTCGCCGCCTACCTGGCCACCGCGATGGCCGCCGAGCCGCAGCCGGGTGAGGCCGGCCCGGTCGAGCGGCAGTCCACGCCGGACGAGGCCGCCGGCGGCCTGCTCGGCCGGATGCTGGGCGAGGCCGGGCGCGCCGGGCAGGTGCCGGAGTTCCTGCACCTGCTGACTGCGGTGTCGCAGTTCCGGCCGACCTTCACCCGGGCCGAGCAGGCCGGCGCCGCGCTCGACGTGGTCCGGCTGGCCAAGGGCGAGACCGGTCCCGGCCTGGTGTGCATCCCCTCGGTGCTGCCGATGTCCGGCCCGCACGAGTACGCCAGGTTCGCCACCGCCCTGCGCGACCAGCGTGAGGTGGCGGTCCTGCCGGCCCCGGGATTCGGCCGCGGTGAGCTGCTGCCCGCCGACCTCGACGTGCTCGCCGATGCGCATGCGGAGTCGTTGCTGGCGTACACCGAGGGGCGGGAGTTCGCCCTGGCGGCGCACTCCTCCGGCGGCCTGCTGGCCCACCACCTGGTGAGCCGCTTGGAGGGCCGGGGGATCAGACCGGCAGCACTGGTGCTGATCGACATCTACCCGCTTGGCGACAAGGCGTTCTCCGGCGTCCGCAGCCGTATCGAAGGACCGGCGGGCCCGGCGGGGGAGGACGACGGCACTGCCACGGTCCTCGGTCTGCCCGACGACAACCGGCTCACCGCAATGGCCGGCTACTTCCGCCTGTTCCGCGAGTGGCGGCCGGAGCCCATCGAGACACCCGTACTGCTGGTGCGCGCCAGCGAACCCCTGCCGTCCTGGCAGGACGAGCAGGACTGGCGCTCGACCTGGCAGCACGAGCACAGCGTGCTGGACGCGCCGGGTGACCACTTCACGATGATGGAGACCCACTCGGGCGAGACCGCCCAGCTGATCCATCACTGGCTCGGCGGTCTGCGGAGTCACTGAACGGGTGGGGGTGGACGCGGCATAACGCGCGTCCACCCTTTTCTCCATCCAAGGGTCCAGGCGCGGTGCCGGTGATCCCCATAACCTCGGTGGAGAGAAAAAATGACAGGAGGTTTCTCATGAGTGACGCGATGCGTGATGCCGTGGTGCTGAGCGCCATCCTGCTCGCCATAGTCCTATTCACCCAGGTCGGCCGGCACCGATTCGGTGTCATCAAATTGCTACTGCCGCTCGGGCTGGTGGTCTTCGTCGCTTCCGAGATGTTGAGTAGCCTGGAATTCACGGCGCCCAACATGACCGCCGCGGGCACCGGCGTCGCCATTGGCGTCGGCATTGGCGTCGGCCTGTTGTGGACGATGAAGGTGGAGACGGACCGCGGCAACGGCAAGGTATACACCAGGGCTGGCCTGGCCTACCTGGCAATCTGGCTGACGGTGCTGGTGGGCCGGCTCATCTTCATCTGGTCGCTGGAGAACGTCGACTCGTTCGCCATCGAATTCGGTAAGTGGATCGTGAAGAACGAGATCGACCCGGACGGGGTTGCCGCTTTCTTCGTGCTGATGGCGATGGCCATGGTTCTGGTACGCACCGTCGGCGTGGCGGCGCGCTGGATCAAGGCATTGCGAGCGGCGAATTCAAAGTCGCCGCAGGTACCTGTCGAGGTCTGACGCGGTTCCGTGCCCCAGGCCCGCCGGCGTGTTCTCTCTCGCTATTCTGCGGCCGCCGTGGGATTGCAATTCAGGGGCACCTAGGGGTTTTGCGGATCCTCGCCCGGACAGAGGATGACAGGCGAGTCCTGGGGCACGGAGCAACGATGAAGTCGGGAGCGCACATGCGAATTTTCTGTACGGTGACCGGTACCCAGGGGCACGCGAATGAGGTCCTGCCGATCGCCCGGGCCCTGCTGCGGGCCGGGCACGAGGTCGCGGTCGCGGTCCCGGACGCGCTGACCGGGGTGTTCGACCAGACGCCGGTGCAGCTGCACCCCGTCATGCCGAGCATCCCCGAGGTGGTGCAGTCCATCTTCTCGATGCGCTTCGAGCGGGACCCGAACCAACCCGAGCTGGTGATCGATAACCGGATGGAGATGATTCTCTGGGGCGGGGGCCCGCACATCACGGGCACCTTCCACACGGTTCTCCCACTGGCCCGCGAGTTCCGGCCCGACCTCATCCTGCGCGACGGTGGCGAGGTGACCGGCGTGCTGATCGCCGAGGCGCTCGGTGTGCCGCACGTGTCGTGCCCCTCCGGCCCAACGAACGTCATCGACCCCGAGGGTCTGCTGCCGCTGCTCAACAAGCGGCGCGCGGAAGTCGGGCTTCCCGCTCAGGACGATCCCTGGTCCATGTACCGCTACGGCCGGGTCGACTGCATGCCGGCCGCGTACTCCTTCGCCCGTTACGCGGTGCCGGAGGCCTTTGCCTATCGGCAGCCGGCGTCGCTGAACGAGGCCGAGGGGCTGCCGGCGGAGCTCGCCGGTCTCGCCGGCGACCGGCCCCTGGTGGTCGCATCGGTGGGCAGTTCACTGCCCACGGTGATGGCCATGCAGGACATGGGGATCGATCCGCCCGAGGGAATGATCCATCCGGCGGAGACCCTGCGCGCGATCGTCGGCGGGCTGTCGGCGCTGGACTGCCACGCGGTCGTCGGTACGGCGGGCTTTCCGATCGACGGCGTCACGGTCGGCGCCAACGTGCACCTCATGGACTGGATCCCGCAGATGCTGCTGCTGCAGTGCGCGCAACTGTTCATCACTCACGCGGGCTACAACAGTGTGCGGGAAGCGGTGCGGCAGGGCATTCCGATGGTCTCTCTCCCGCAGTTCGGCGACATGCACCACAACGCGGCCAGGATCGACGAGAGGCACCTGGGCCGTACCGTCAACGAGGTGACCCCCGAGGGGGTTGCCGCCGTGGCGAAGCAGGTCCTGCACGACGATCGGATCACCGCCGGGATACGCAGCGCGCACCGGCAGATGCTCGGACTGCCCGGCGTCGAGGCGGTCGTCGGCCTGATCGAGCGGACCGTTGACTCTCACTGAGTGTGGGGCCCGTTGGGCCTCGCACGGACTGCGGTGCGCCCCCGTTTCCGCGGTCCGTAAGCGCGGGTACGGAGGGCCATCCGGGCACTCCGCCGGTGGACCTCCGTACCCGCGCGACCCCTCCGGCTCAGGCGACCGCCCGCGAGTCGACGCCCGAGAGTTTGGTCGGCAGATCCCTTCGGCGCCGGACGTCGAGCTTGCGGTAGATCCGGGTGAGGTGCTGCTCCACCGTGCTCACCGTGACGAAGAGCTGGGCCGCGATCTCCCGGTTGGTGTGCCCCTCGGCGGCGAGCGCCGCCACTCGGGCCTCCGCCTCGGTCAGCGGCTCGGTCTCCGGAGACCGGGGGAGCGTCCCCCGGGTGGGCGGGGCCACCTCGCTTTCCGAGTAACCGGGGATCAACTGCTCGCACAGTGGTTCGGCGCCGCAGGACTTTGCCAGATGCCACGCCTTGCGGACCAGCATGCGAGCCTGGTTGACGTCACCCTCGGCCTGGTGGCACCGGCCGAGCTCGCCCAGGGCGAGCGCCAGCTGCAACCGGTTGCCGCCGTCCTCAAGAATCTCGACTGCCTCACGCAGCATCGGCAGCCGTCGCGGCCCGGTCTCGATGCTGCCCAGGATGCGCAGCAGCACCGCGCGCTGCCCGCGCAGACCCCGCCCGGATCGGCGCAGCTGCTCCTCGGCGAGGTCCTTGGCCCGTTTCGGCTCACCGAGGGCGAGCCACGCCTCGGCGGCGTCGATGCGCCACGGCACCACCTGCGGATTGTCCATGCCGTAGGCCTCCATGGACTCACCACACGCAAGGAAGGTCTCCAGCGCCGCGTGCGGCCGGCCAGTGGCCAGGTACCACCGCCCGCGGGCTTGCCGGTAGTGCAGGCCGGGGGTGGTCTGCGACAGAGCAGAGGGTACGGACTGGTCCAGCATGCGCATCGCCTCGTCGTAACGACCCATTGCCGTATAGGCCTGGACGAGCACCGCCAGCGGCTGGGCGATACCGAGGCCCCAGCTCTGCGTGGACATCTGGTTCAGTGCGACGCGGGCATGGCTCTCCGCGACACCGAGTTCCCCCAGCCGCAGGGCGATCTCGGCCCGCACGACGGTCAGCATCGCCCGCCAGGACGGCGTGTCCCGGCTGGAACACTCATCGAGCAGTCGCTCGCACCAGGAGAGCGCGAGGTCAAGCCGGTCGGCGTAGATCAGCGCCCACAGCGCCGACACGAGGGGATGGACCGCGTTGTCGGTGAGGTGGTAGCGCTGCAGTACGCGGATCGCCTCGTCGACCGCCGGGGTCGTGTCGACGTCACCGGACAGCGCTGCGGTGTAGGCCGAGGCGGCGTGCAGGTACGGCAGCGCGTGCTGCGAACCGGAGGCGGTATCGGCGAGCGTCGCCCCGCTGTCGGTGTCCGGGGTCGCGTCCTGCGAAGTCAGGAGGGTGAAACGGGGGCGCAGGTGCGGGATGAAGGCCGTGAGCCAGTTCTGGGCGGCGTTGATCGCGGTCACGGCCGACGGGCCAGCCGCCTCCGGTGCGTCGGTCAGCTCCGCCACGATGTCGATTGCCCGGTCGACCTGTCCGGCCCAGGACAGGTACGCCACCGACATCGGCAGGCTCTGGTAGGCGGTCTGATCCTGCATGGTCGCCGGAGTCAGCCGGGACAGGTAGCCGCGGGCGGCCGCCGGGGCCGTACGCCAGGTGGCCCGGATGAGCCTGCTGTTGATCTCAGCCCGGACGTTCTGGTCCGGGCAGACCCGGTAAGCGAGCTCAAGGCAGCGACGGGCGAACTCGGTGTCGTCGTCGACGAGCGCGTAGTCGGCGGCCTTGCACAGCACCGGCACGGTCCACGGCTCGGTGTCGCGGCCGCGCAGCACGAGTTGCCGGGCGACGTCCGTCGGAGGGGCGCCACAGTCGAACAACAACCGGGCCGCCCGGTCGCGGAGGCCGTACAGGACCTCCGCGGGTGCGTGATCGAGGACGGCCGCCCGCGCTGTCGGGTCCCGGAACTGTCCCTCGTCGATCAGCCCGCACCGGTTGAGGTCCTCAAGCGCCTGCACCACCGCACGGGGTTGCATGTCGAGCAGCCTGCTGATCATCAGTGGCGTGGCCGCCGTACCGAGCGTCGCGATGGCGCGGGCGACGCTGAGCATGTCGGGCTCTCCGCGGTGCAGGCAGTCGAGCACACCGTGGACGTACGTCTCTGCTCGGACCAGAGGTTCGGCATCGGATGTCGTCTGTTCCGCTGCGACCCGGGCGTCCTCGACAAGTGCCCGGACGAGCAGCGGATTCCCGCCGGTGGCGGAGTGGACCTCGTCGGCCAGCCGCGTGGCGGTCTGCGCACCGAGTTGGCCGCTTATCAGGCGGGTGGTGCCGGACTTCGAGAGCATGCGCAGCCGGAGCCGGGTGAAATGTGGCTGACGCTGCAGTTCCGAGTGGAAGTCCGCCTCGTCGCGATGGGTCCGCACGTTTGTGGTGAGTAATATCAGCACCCTGGCGCGTCTGATCCGCCGGGAAAGGTGCAGCAGGTACTGCTTGGACGCGTTGTCGGCGCGATGTATGTCGTCGATGGCGATGACCACGGGCCGCCGCTCGGAGAGGTGCAGCAGCGTCGTCGAGAGATAGGCCATGAGCGCCGCGCAGGCGGACATCGGCTCGGTCGCTTCCTCGAGCAGACGCAGGATCACCGCCATGATGTCGGGTGCCACCGGCAGACTGTCGATGATCTTCCGGACGACGCCGAACCGCACGTTGCGTTCGGAGCAGGAGGCTACGGCGTCCAGCACTACGGCACCGTGTGCTACCGCCTGGTCCGTCACCTCCACCAGTAGTTCGGACTTGCCACTGGCCACCGCGCCACTGATCATGGCGATGTGGCCGCTGCCCTCCGTCGCGCCGGCCAGCAGGTTCTCCAGTACGGCGATCTGTGTGTCACGTTCGATGAGCGTTGGTGTTGACATGGTGCCCCCGTTTTTCTGACCACAACAACAGACGTTTCGGTTACTCCGGTCCGGTTACCAGTTGGACAGGCGTCCTGGCCTGCCTGTTCGCCGCTTGCCCGACCGAGCGGGAGTCGTTGGCCAGCCGGTCGGCCACCAACCGGTTGATTGCCTCCTGGTGGTTGGCGAGGAAGAAGTGACCACCGGCGAAGGTGCGCGTCGCGAACTCCCCGGTGGTGTGTCGGCGCCAGGCCGCGACCTCGTCGAGGGTCGACCGCGGATCGGCGTCGCCGGTCAGCGCCGTGATCGGCGCGCTGATCACGGCTGCGGCCCCGGGCTGATAGCGCTCCACCGCGGTGTAGTCGCTGCGGATCGCTGGCATCGCCATGCGCAGCAACTCCTCGTCGGCCAGGATTCGCGCGTCGGTGCCGCTCAGCTCGCGCATCTCGGCGACGATTCCGTCGTCGTCGCGCAGATGCACCGTCTCGTGCCGGTACGTGGATGGCGCGCGGCGACCAGAGACGAACACGTGCGCCGGAATGATGCCGTGCTGCTGCTCCAGCCGGCAGGTCACCTCGAAGGCGAGTATCGCCCCCATGCTGTGCCCAAACAGGGCCATCGAGGACCGCAGCCGCGGGCGCAGCGCGGCCGTGATCTCGTCGGCCAGCTGCCCAATGTCCTCTATGCGCGGATCCGTCCGGCGGTCCTGCCGGCCCGGATACTGCACCGCGAGCACGTCGACCCTCGGTGACAGCGCGCGCGACATCGGGAAGTAGAACGATGCCGACCCGCCGGCGTGCGGCAGGCAGATCAGCTGCGCCGCGCCGGGCTCGGCATTATGGAACGAACGGACCCAGGTATCATCTTCGGGCGTCTCACTCACTGCGATTCTCGCTCTCCTGCCTTGGCCTGACACATCGGGACCTTTCCGTCGATCACCATAGGCAGGACCGCCCGGTCGGGAGCACCCCTACTTCGCCGCCGGGTAGGGGTGGGGCGAGCCGGTGACCCGACGCTTGCGCCCCGCATCGGGAAAGACGTAAGGGAATGTTCACGCACTGTTGCGACGCCTCTGTGGCAATCGACACCAGACCGGCTGGTCCCCATGCGCTCCAAATGCAACCTCGGCGTGTTGGGTGCAGAGCATCGCGAACGCGTCGACCAGCGTCGAGCGTGTTTGTGTCAGGTCGATGACGTCGTTGCCACCGGTCAATCAAATTCACCGTCCCCTCTGCTTTCACGCCCGCAATCCCGTCCGTTGTCCAGGTCAGGGCAGCGGCCCGTACCGATGGATCGGGAGTCCATCGTGTGGTGAGTGTCGCCGGCGGTCGGCACCCGGACGAGGTGGACGCGCGGCAGTACGCGGGCCCCCCGACTGGTGGCTCCCGGGCGCGATTCGGGGCCTGCCGCAACGGATCCGAGCGGATGGCACCGTCCGGACCGCCAAGGTGGGCCGCAGGCCCAACATCCACCGGTGGTTGCCGCTATTCGCCGGTCGCGACCCCTATTCATCCAGATTCATCCGGTACGGCAGTGGGCGCGCCCAGCGGCTAGGGGCGGTTAAGGGTGTCCGGACTTCCGGTGCATCAATAGGCTTCCATTCCGATGAGTCGTTCGACGTGGAGGACGTCATGAGTGATACGTCAGATTCGTTTTCGGAACCCGTCCTCGACGCTGCGGATGGGGCCTTCGTGCAGGCGCTGCTCGAGGGTGGCCCGGCCGACTTCCCGGCCGATCTGCGCACCCAGACCGCAGCCGCCGGGCAGGATCGGATCAAGATTACGTACTGCGGCGGGCATGAGCATTTCGATCGGTGCGCCGGTAACGTTTCCCCGGTTATTTTCCGGTGGACCGGCCGCACCCGCATCGCGGAATGATCGGGTGTGCTGATCGGTGGTTGTGATATCACCGCGAGTATTCCGGTATCGTTGCCGGGCAGTGGTGCGGACAATGTCGGGTTCATGGTTGAGTGGTGGAGTTGGTGGTGGCTGTGGGGTCGGTAGGTAAGGTCATCCGGTTCGACGAGGTGCGTGGTTACGGCTTCATCGCGCCGTCGAGAGGCGGGGACGACATCTTCGTGCACGCGAACGACTTCGGTGAGGAGCGGCATCTCGTGCACCCCGGCATGCGTGTCGAGTACGAAGTGGAGGCCGGCGAGCGTGGCCTGAAGGTGGCGTCCTTGCGGATCCTCGATCCGGTCGCGGTTTCGCGGCCGGAGCGGGCACCCGACGCCGCGCCGACCCGGACCGCCCAGGCCGGTGATGACGACGGGATGTGTGACGTCCTGTCGCCGCGCGAGTTCACGTCCGAGGTGACGGAGTTGCTGATCGAGCGGGTGCCGACGTTGACCGCGGCACAGGTTTCCACGATCCGGCAGTCGCTGGTCGACCACGCCCGATCGCACGGCTGGGTCGAGAGCTGAGCCTGCGGCCGTCTTGCGGGCCACCTCGTCGCGTCCTCTGGGTGCGATGAGGTGGCCCTTTTCGGCGATGGGCGCGGTGCCGTCGTCATCGGCGTTCGGGTGCGAACGGAACCCGCATGGCGATGCCCTGGCGGGTCACGGCCAGCGCCTCGCCGATGAAGCTGATGCCGATGGAGAGTTGGATCGGGCGGGCGGCTGCCTGCATGCCGAACTTGTCGGCGAGCAGGCTGTAGCCGAACATCACGACCAGGGTGCCGACGATGGCCGCGAAGGTCCGACCGCGGTAGCGCTGCCACAGGAAGCCGCGCTTCTCGTAGACCACGACCAGCGAGCCGCGCAGATAGCCGAGGGCGAGACCCAGTGCGGAGCCGCCTACCAGCCATGCGTAGTCGTCAGCGTGGAGGCCATCGGTCTTGAGCAGGGTGTAGAGGCCGATGGCGGTGAGGATCACCGGTGGCGCCCACAGGTCGCGCCCGTTCAGCGGCTCGCCGATCAGCCGCTTAACCACGATGACGATCACAGCGATGGCGATGATCGCCGCCAGGACCCAGCCGTTCACTGCGGCACCTCCCCCGTTTTTGGCATTGCGGTGTCAAATTATCATGGCACCGTCGTGCTATAAAGACCTGATGCCAAAGATCGTCGATCCCCAGCAACGCCGCCGTGCGGTAGCCGACGCCGTGCACGCCGTCGTCGCACGCTGCGGTCTGGAAGCGGCCACGCTGCGCAATGTGGCCGACGAAGCGGGGCTGGCCGTCGGATCGGTTCGGCACTACTTCACCGACCACGACGAGCTGATGATCTTCGCGGTGCAGGAGCTGGGGCGCCGCGTCGGCGAGCGGGTCTGGGCGCACGCCGAGCGCCTGCTCAGCGGGTCGACCGGCAGCCGCGAGGACCGACGCCGCCGCACCGAGGAACTCCTCGCCGAATTCCTGCCGCTCGACGACGTGCGACGCGACGAGGTGGTCCTCCGGCACACGTTCACCACGGCGGCCCGGACTCGTCCGCCGCTGCTCAGCCACGCCGAGGCGATGCAGCAGACCCTGCACGAACTGGTTCATCGCACACTGCAGGGTGCGCAGACGTCCGGCGGCCTGCCCGCCGACCTCGACCCGGAGCTGGAGAGCGTCCGCCTGCGTGCCCTGCTCGACGGCCTGGGCCTGCAGGCCGCGTTGTTCCCGCGACGTTTCACGTCGGATCTGCTGCGTGAGGTCCTGCACCATCACCTGGACTCGCTGGTCGCGGCGTTGGATCGGGGTCCAGAGTAGAGTTCTGGGCGCAGGTCGGTCAGGTAGGTGGTGTCGCGGCGAGCCGCCGCGATGACCGCCGGATCTATCTCGCCGGTCAACAACGTCTCCCGATCGGGCGCCGCAACCACCGAGGTGCCGTCCGGCGCGGCGATCGTGGTCATTCCGCAGAAACGCAACGGTGGCCGCTCGCCGGTCCAGTTGGTGTAGGCGATGTACAACTGGCTCTCGAAGGCACGTGCTGGCACGAGTGTGCGGGCGACGATCTGCCAGGGTTCCATGAGCGCGGTGGGCACCACCAGCAACTCGGTCCCGGCCAACGCGTGTGCCCGGACGAGCTCGGGGAACTCGACGTCGTAGCAGACGAGCAGGCCCACGGTCAGACCGTCCAGGGACGTCTGCACGACCGGAACCGAACCGGCGGCGAACCAGGCTCCGTCCATCTCGCCGAACAGGTGTGTCTTGCGGTAGGCCGCCGCGGTGCGACCCTGGGCGGTGACGAGGGCGACGGAGTTGTAGACCGTCGTGCCGTCCCGCTCCGGCCAGCCGTAGACGATGGCGACGCCGGTTCTGCGGGCTATGGCGTGCACGGCCTCCCGCCACGGCCCGTCCACCGGCTCCGCCGCCTCGGCGAGGGTGGCCGGCCGCAACGGATAGCCGGCGAGCGACATCTCCGGCGCCACCAGCAGCCGAGCCCCGTCGGCCGCTGCCTGCCGGGCGGCGACCTCAAGTCGGCGCAGGAAGTCCGCCACCCCGCCGGGTGTGCATCCGGCCTGCCAACAGGCGATCCTGGTCATGGTTTCGCGTCGGCCCGGGCGAGCTGTGCCATCTGCTGCTTGTCCGGCTTGCCATTGCGGTTGAGCGGGAACTCGCCGACGACCAGCACCCGGTTCGGGCGCTCGAACTGCGGCAGCGCTTCGGTCAGTCGACCCCACCAGTAGGACGGGTCACGCTCCTGCTCGTCCTCGACGACGAAGACCAGCCGGGCGTCGAGGCGCTCGTCCTCCAGCGTCACCACCCGCACCGAACATCCGGCGGCGGTGGCCTTGCGCTCGATCAATTCGGGATACAGCGTGTAGCCCATCCGGTGGACGGCAAGCTTGCGGCCGAGGACGGTGAGGTTGCCGTGCTGGTCGAGGTGACCGAGGTCGCCGGTCGACTGCCAGCCGCCCGGGAGCGGGACCAGGGCACCGTCCTCGCTCAGGTGCCCCTCCATCGCGTCCGGGGTGTCGACCTCGATCTCCCCGGCCTCGCCCGGAGCGACCTCCTGCCCGTCGTCGTCGGTCACCCGGAGCCGAATGCCCTCCATCGCCTTGCCGCAGGCCACCGGGTTGTCCAGGGTGGCAAACGAGATGTTGCCTAGCTCGGTGCTGCCGTAGCTGTCCAGCAGCGGCAGGTTGAACTCGGCCACGTACCGATCGACGAGGTTGCTGTCGAGGGGGGCAGCGCCAACGCAGAACATCCTCACCGAGTCGAGACAGGAGCGCAGCTTCGGGTTGCGGTGCACGATGTTGAGCATGCTGCGGTAGCTGGCCGGTGTGGCGTCGATGACGGTGCTGCCGGAGATGCCGGCCAGCAGCAGAGAGCGATCCAGTCGCCGATACGGCGCCACCACCAGGGAACACCTGCGCAACCAGGCGATGAGGACCATCGACAGGCCGTACTGGTGGGAGAACGGCAGTAGGGGCAGCAGGACGTCGCCGGAGTGGTGACCCACCTGGTCGGCGTTGCGCTCCAGGTTGCGCAGGAACTTGCGACCTGACTTCACCGCGCCCTTTGGAGCGCCGGTTGAGCCGGACGTCCACATGATCAGACCGTCATCCAGATCGCCCCAGGCGTCGGTGTCGAGGCGCCGGTCGCGGACCGGCCGGCCCGCCGTGGCCATCAGCAGTTCGGTGAGGGTGACCGGTTGCAGGTCGGGGTCGATCGGCGCGTCGTCGTCGACCAGTACCGCCTTGACCCCGGCGCGCTGGGCAATCCGGGTCGTCGTCTCGACGTGCTCACGTTGATCGACCA
The DNA here is from genome assembly GCF_040649915.1 of Micromonospora sp. NPDC048839. Classification (NCBI taxonomy): domain Bacteria; kingdom Bacillati; phylum Actinomycetota; class Actinomycetes; order Micromonosporales; family Micromonosporaceae; genus Micromonospora; species Micromonospora sp. NPDC048839. Next base: position 609,648 of record NZ_JBEZGL010000002.1, on the reverse strand, counting down.
GGACGATCGAGGCGCCAGCGTGCATGAGCCCGAGCAGCGTACCGAGCCAGGCCGTCGAGTTGCCGGCCTTGAGCATGACCCGCTCGCCGAGCCCGACACCACGTTCGCGCAGGACTGCGGCGGTTCGCAGGGCATCCTGTTCGAATGCCTCCAACGTCTGGACCGACTCGGGGCTGATGATGGATGCGGTCATCGGTGGCGAGCTTCCTCTCGTGCCCGGCACGCCCGGTCCGGCACTCACGGCTGCGTGCGGCCGGCCCCGTCTGCAGTGCTCTCGGTCTTCGAGAGACCAGCGTGGGGGCGGCGCGCCATGCCCGGTAACCCCTAGTGTCCCTTGCCCGGACCGCGATAACAGACGGTCCGGAGTGGTCCAGCCGAGTCCGCTACTGTGGCTGGATGCCTGGTTTGTCGCCGTGGTGAAAACAGGTCCGGCCCCGCCAAGCGGTGCCAGCCGTCGCCGCGACGGCCGCTCTTCCGCCCACCTGATCGACCGCCTGGCGCCCAGCTGGCTGGTCATGCAGCTGTTCGGCACCGTGGTGCTGCTCACCGCCCTCGGCACGAGCACGGAAAGCCGATACTGGGTGTGGTCGTTGTATACGGCGAGCCTGGTGTGCTGGCTGGTCTACCTGGTCAGCGGCCGTCGGTTCCCGCGCTTCGCCTGGGTCGAGCTGGCCATCGGCACACTGCTCGCCGCGGCGACGCTCGGGCACGCCGACGAGATCACCGCCAGTGTGCTTGCCAGCGTTCTGATCGGCCGGTTCACCGCCCTCGCCGAGCCACCGGCGCGCGTCGTCACTGCCGTGGTGAGCGCGGCCGTCGGCATCTCGGTGCTGACCTCGCTCGTCACCCAACAGCCCGCCCGGCAACTCGTCACCTATCCGGTGCTGCTGCTCACCGCGGCGCTGCTCGGCCTCAACCGGCGGCAGTACCTGCTGCGGCTGGTCCAGACGGAGCAGCTGCTCGCTGAGACGCGGCAGCGGCGCACGGAGGAGCAGCGTGCCGCAGCGCTTGCCGAGCGGGCCCGCATCGCCCGGGAGATCCACGATGTCCTGGCGCATTCGCTGGGCGCGCTCGGGGTGCAGTTGCAGGTGGTGGACACGTTGCTGGAGGAGAAGCGCGACGTGGACGCTGCCCTGGCGCGGGTACGCCGTTGCCAGCAGCTGGCCCGGGAGGGTGTCACGGAGGCGCGGCGGGCGGTGGCCGTACTGCGGGGCGAGGTCCCGGAAGTGCCCAGCGCGCTGGGCGGGATGGCCGCCGCCCACCGCCACGACCATCAGGTCGCGGTGACCGTCGAGGTCCAGGGCAGTCCGCGCCCGATGACTCAGGACGTCGCGACGTCGTTGGTCTTGGTGGCGCGCGAGGCGCTGACCAACGCGGCACGGCACGCACCCGGTGCGGACGTCGCGATGACGCTGACGTACGAGAGCGCCGGTGTACGGCTCCGCGTCCGTAACGGTCCGACCGCCGGTGCGGTACGGGTGCCCGGTCCGCTTGCGCCCGGCTACGGTCTGGTGGGGATGCGCGAGCGGCTCGCGTTGGTCGGCGGTACGCTCGCCGCCGGCGCGGAGGCGAACGGTTGCTGGCAGGTGGAGGCCATCCTGCCGAGCTGACCCGGACCTGGTCGGTTCATTCGCCGAGGCCGCGCCCGACGACGTAACGGACAGCCTCGACGCGGTTCTTGACCCCGGTCTTCGCGTAGGTGTTGTTCAGGTGGGTCTTGACGGTCGCCTCACTGATGAACAGCTCCGCGGCGATCTCGGCGTTGCTGAGGCCGCGGGCGACCAGCCGCAGCACCTGTGCCTCCCGCTTGGTCAGGCCGTCTGGCTGCGGTCCGTCCTGCGGTGCCGCGGCCGCGGGCGCCTGCTGTGCTGTCAGGGCCGCCACCAGTGACTGCGAGACGGTGGCGTCGAGTGTCCAGTTGCCGGCCATCGCGGAGCGGATCGCCGTCAGGATCTCGTGCCGGCCGGCGTTCTTCGTCAGGTAACCCCGCGCTCCGGCCCGTAGTGCCTCGGTGATCAGAGCGTCGTCGGCAAATGTGGAGAGCAGGAGCACCGCCACGTCGGGGTACGCCTCGACGATCGCGCGAGTCGCCGCGATGCCGTCCATGACCGGCATCCGCAGGTCCATCAGCACCACGTCGGGTGACGTCTGCTGGACGAGTTGCACGGCCTGCTGGCCGTCGGTCGCCTCGCCGACCACCTCGACCCCGTCGAGTAGCTCCGCGAGTGCCACGAGCCCTTCCCGCACGGTCTGCTGATCGTCGACGATGGCCAGCCTGATGACGGGAGTCTGGTGTTCCTTCACGGAATTCCTCGGGGTCCTGGGTGCCGGGCACGGGGGTGCCAGGATAGCCGCCGGATCAGGTCCCTCGGGCCGCCTGCGGCGCCCGCCCTCGCTGGGGCGGCTAGGGGTTGTCGGCCCGTGTGGTGCCTTCCTACGGTTTGTCCGACGAGCTCGCCGGCAGCCGCTTTCAGACGAGGTGCATTGATGATCAAAGTGCGAGGCCTCGCGAAGACCTTCAAGGCGCGACGCACGGCGGTACCGGCGGTGCGGGGCGTCGACATCGACGTCGCCGAGGGCGAGATGGTGGGCTTCTTGGGGCCGAACGGCGCCGGCAAGAGCACGACGCTGCGGATGCTCGCCACCCTTCTGCGCCCCACCGCGGGTGAGGCCGTCATCGCGGGCTGCGACCTGCTCTCCGATCCTGGTGGGGTGCGGCTGCGGATTGGCTACGTGGGCCAGGGCAACGGCGCGGGCACCGGTCAGCGGGTGCGTGAGGAGCTTGTGATCCAGGCCCGCCTGTACGGGCTTCGGCCCGCCGCGGCCCTGCTCCGAGTCGACGAGTTGTTGGCCCGGTACGAGCTGGAGGCCTTGGCCGACCGCATGGTGGGGACCCTCTCGGGTGGACAACGACGGCGTCTCGACATCGTCATGGGCGTCCTGCACAAGCCAGGACTGGTGTTCCTCGATGAGCCCTCGACGGCCCTCGACCCGCAGAGCCGCAACAACCTCTGGCAGCACATTCGCTCTCTGCGCGACGAGCACGGCTGCACCATCTTCCTCACCACCCACTACCTCGACGAGGTCGACGCACTGTGCGAGCGAATCCTGATCATCGACGACGGCCGCATCATCTCGGAGGGCACTCCGGACGGCCTCAAGGCCGGTATCTCCGGTGACCTGGTCACGCTCGCCACGATCGATCCGCCAGCGGCGGCAGCCGCCGCGGCCCGCATCCCGGACGTGCAGAACGTGACTCTTGACGGCCCGCACCTGCGGTTCCGGGTGCCGGGTGGCGACGCCGTCGTGCCGGAACTGATGCGCGCGCTCGAGTCGTACGGCAACAACGTCCTGTCGGTCCAGATCCAGCGACCCACCCTGGACGACGTCTTTCTCACCCTCACCGGGCGCAGTCTGCGAGAGGCCGACGCGGCCCCGGTGCCGTCATGAGGATGGTCATGCAACTCGCGCGGCAGACCGCACTGATCCTGCTCCGAAGCGCCCGGCCCTGGTACCGCAGCCCCATCGCGGTCTTCGTGGGGCTGTCTGGGCCACTGATCTACCTAGTCCTCTTCGGCCCGCTGCTCAAGAGCAGCCTCGGCGGCGACTCCTGGCAGTGGTTCGTGCCCGGCATGCTGATGCAGCTCACCGTCTTTGGCGCTGCGTACGCGGGTTTCTCGCTGACTCCGGAGCTGCGCAACGGCGTGATGGAGCGGTTGTGGGTCGCCCCGGTCAGCCGCACGGCGCTGCTGCTGGGCCGGGTGCTCAGCGATGTGGCCCAGTTGATCTTGCAGGGTGTGCTGCTGTTGGTGGTGGCCGTCCTGTTCGGCTTCCACACCTCGCTGGCGGCGATGGGGCTGGCCCTTGCCCTGGTGGCGGTGCTCGGTGCGGGGCTCAGTTCGGCGTCGTACGCGTTGGCGCTGTGGATCCGCGAGGAGAATCGCTTCGCGCCGCTGCTGAGCATGCTGCTGCTGCCGTTGATGCTGCTGTCGGGCGTGCTGCTGCCGATGGAGAGCGCACCCGGCTGGCTGCACACCCTGTCGCGGATCAACCCGCTGACCTACGTGGTCAACGCGCTGCGGGCCATCACGACCCAACGCTACGCCGCCGACGAGACGCTGATCGGGCTGGCCGTGACCATCGGGCTAGGCGTGGCGTGTGCCTTCTGGGGGCTGCGAGCGATGGCCCGCGAGCAGACCTGACCCGACGGACGTGAAGCGGGCCGTCCGCTGCGGAGACAAGCAGCGGACGGCCCGACCTTCAGGCAATGGCGGTCAGCCGGTCGAGCCCGACCGGCAGGGCGTCGCGGCCGGTCAGCTTCAACTTCCGGTAAACCCGGGTCAGGTGTTGTTCGACGGTGCTCATCGTGATGTAGAGCTTGACGGCGATCTCGCGGTTGGTCAGGCCGGCCGCCGCCAGGGTGGCCACCCGCCGTTCGGCGTCGCTGAGCACCGGCGGATCGCCGAGGTAGGCACCGTCCGCGTCGCCACCGGCCGAGCCGGATTCGGCGGACGTCGCCGCGAGCCGGGCGAGCATCGGCGTCACCCGCTGCGCCTCGGCCAGCCGGTCGGCGCGCCGCGGCATGGTCCGCGCCCGCCGGTGCTCACCCAACGTCTGGTACGCGTGGCCGAGGCCGCCCAGCGGCCGACCAGACGCGGCTCTGTCCCTGCCGTCGATCAACTCATCGAACGCCTGGGGCAGCAGAGCCGAACGGTAGCGGGTGTCGGTGTCGGCGACGGCCGCGCGATGCCGCAGCGTGGTGCCGCGGCTGCGGGAGACCGGCCACCCGGGGCGGGAGCTCTGCTCCTCGACCAGCCAGCGGGTCTGCTCCGACTTGCCCAGCCGCAGGTTCGCTCGTGCCGCGGCAGTGCGCCACGGCACAAGGCTGGGGGAGTCGATGCCCCAACCACGCATCAGCTCACCGCAGGTGAGGAAGTCGGCGAGCGCAGCCTGGGAGCGGTTCGTGGCGAGGTGATACTCACCGCGGGCGTACAGGTAGTGCAGGCCGAACCGGGTCCGGAAGATGTCGTCGGGCACCGGCAGGGCGGCGTACTCGGCCGCCGCGGCCAGGTCCCCGTCCATGGTGGCCGTCAGCAGCAGGCACGACAGCGGGCCGCCTACCGCGACACCCCAGGCTTCCTCCGGAAGGTGGGCCAGCGCGAGATGAGCCTGAGCGGCCGTGGCGGTGAGATCGCCCTTGCGCAGTGTCGTCTCGGCGTGCAGGGCAGCGAGCCGGGCCCGCCACGCCGCGCTGCCGACTCGCGCCGCCCGGTCCATCACGACCTCGCAGGCGGCCGCGGCACGGCCGAGCTCGTCGGCGTAGATGAGTGCGAGCAGAGCGGACTCGACCTGGTCGAAGGAGTCCGAGGTGGGCTGCGCTGCCAACAATATGCGGTCCGCCGCGGCGAAGTCGTGCTCGTCAGCCTGCTGGGTCAGCACGCGGTGCAGGATCGCCGCACCGGTGCGCTCGTCGTTCGGGCCGATCTGGTCGGGATAGCCGAGGTGGTCGATCAGCGTGGGGTAGGAGACCGAGACGAGCAGGCGAAGCTCCTGCAGATCGGCCGGGCGGATGACGTCGGCGTTCTCGCCGACGACGGTCACGGCCTCCGCGACGTCGGTGAAGGATCCCTGCCTCAGCAGGTAGCGCAACAGGGCCGGAGTGTGTTCACCTCCGGCGCGGATCTCCGCCAGCGCGCCGTGCACATTGGCTGAGCTGCGCGCCATGCTGAACGACGGGAGCTGCCACTCGACGCCGGTCAGTCGGACCAGCACGTCGGCGAGCCGACGGCAGTCGGCGCCGTGCTTGCGAGCCAGCTCGAGGCAGCGATGCGCGAAGCCGACGTCATCGGAGATCGCCTCGTCGGCGGCCTGGCACAAGGTGTCGATCATCCAGTCGTGACCGGGGTCTTCGTCGGCCAGCAGGTGTCGGGCGACGCGCTCGGCTGTGGCGCCACGGGCATGCAGGAGCTGTGCGGTCTGCCGGTTGAACCAGCCGATCTCCGCGGGGGCGGCGTCGTCGAGGATGGCGTCGCGCACGGCGGTGTGACACGGCTTGTCCTGGCGCGCCAGCCCGGTGTGGTTCAGCTGCCCGAGGAGCCGCCCGACCCGCGTCGGGTCCAGGCCGAGCAGGGCGGTGACGAGCTCCGCCGAGCTGGAATCGCCCAGCACGGCCGCAGCCCGCGCCACGCCGACGACCCCGTCGTCGTAGCGGCCGAGACAGCTGCGCACCGCCTGGCGGAAGAAGTCGCCGTAACCGAGTGCGGCGCGGGAGGCCGTTTCCGTGTCCCCGGCCGTAGGTGCTTCCCAGTCGTCCAGCAAGGCGTGCACCAGTGCCGGGTTGCCACCGCTGATGGCGTGGCAGCGCGCGCTGAGGGCGTCGTCTGACCGACCCGTGCGCCGGGCGACGATCTCGCTCACTCCGAACCGGGAGAGCACCTCCAACTCGATGTGGCGACCCCCGGCCCGCCGCAAGGGCGTAGCCGGGTGCGAGCTGCTGTCGTCCGGCAGATCCGCGACCACGAGCAGGACGCGGCTGCCACCGATACGCTGCGCGAGCGTCGCCAGGCAGAGCAGCGACGCATCATCCGTCTGGCGGACGTCGTCGACGCAGATGAGCAGCGGCGTCCGAGTGGCGAGGTCGAGCAGAAGCGCGCAGAGGTCGTCGGCCGACGACCTCTGCGGGGTGGCAGGTCCGCCGCCGTCACGACCCGTGGACCAGCGCCGGGCTGCCTGCTCTGTGCCAGGGGCCGCCAGCGCGGCCTCGCTCAGCAACTGGCCCAGAACGCCGAGCGGAAGCTCGCGCTCGCTCGTCGAGCTGGCGGCGTAGAGAACAGTTGCGCCGGACTGTGCGGCGGTGGAGCAGAGATCGGCCAGGAGTGTGGTCCTGCCGCTGCCAGCCGGACCGGCCACGGTGACCAGACTGCCCTGACCCTGCAGGGCGGCCGTCAGCCGGTCGCGGAGAATTCGAACAGGTCCTTGTCTTTCTACCAAGACGTGCGCGTCTAACACCAGATGCCCCCGTTCATTGCTGTGCCATACCATCGCGCTTAGAGGATTGTCAATTTGTCCAGCGCGCCTCCTTGTGGCTGTTGAATCGCGAGCGACGGACCACATGCTACGCGAATACTCAGGTGATCTCAGCCGGCCGGGGATGACACGGGCATTGCGTCCATAGCGGACCTGCTTGGATTTCCTAATCTATTGAAATATGGGGCGGCACCCTTAGTCGGATGGCCCGTTTTGGGTGGTCATGCCGGTTGCGATGCCGCGGGCGGCTGAGACTCGGACGGCTGCGTCGTCCGAGCCCTGCGCCCACAGTGGCCGGAATTGGGATGCTTTCCGAACCGCTCGGAATCGTCAGAAACGGGGGAAATTCCTGCCTCGCGAAATGTCAAGCCTGCTTCGACCGTCGGCGCCGGGTCTTCGTCGTGCCGTCGCGCCGCGATGCTTTCTCACGCAGGCATGGAGAAGTCGTGCACGTGGGAAATTCTACTTGTCAATTAAAATAGGCGCGCGTCATGGCCGTCGGCTGGGGAGATGCCTTGTCCCAATGGCGCAGTCCGATGCGCTGGCAACGTTTCAGACCAGCAGTGTTCTCTGCATCTTGTCCGGAGCGTTGCGTGGCAGCGTCGGCACGCGGCAGATTTACCGCGGTAGCTTCCGCGCCGACAGGTGAGCAATCGCTCGAGCGCTCCTCAAGCTTCGACCGTTACCGCGGTGAGGATCAGGTCGTCCTTGATCAACCAGCGTCCGGTGAAGCCGGTCAGCGCCAGCGCGCCGTCGACACGCGTGCCCGGCACCAGCAGACGCGCGGTGAAGACTCCGGCCGCCGCGTCCACGGTCAGCTCGGCCTCGTCGAAACCCAGCATCCGGTGCGTCAGCGGATACCAGGCCTTGTAGACCGACTCCTTCGCGCTGAACAGCAGCCGGTCCCAGCAGGTGGCGGGAAGCCGCTCGGCCAGCTCGGCCAGGCGCCGCCGTTCGGCCGGCAGTGTGACGGCGTCGAGGACCCCCGTGGGCAGGGGCGCATGCGGTTCTGCGTCGATACCCAGGCTGGCGAGGCTGGTGCGGGCCGCGACGGCAGCGCCACGGTAGCCGGCGCAGTGGGTGATGCTGCCGACCACGCCAGTCGGCCAGGTTGGCTCGCGCCGGGGACCGGGCACGATCGGCGCCGGCGCGACGCCCAGCCCGGCCAGCGCCTCGCGCGCGCAGCGGCGGGCGGTGACGAACTCTCGCCGGCGGGACTCGACCGCCTGGGCGACGGCGGCCTCCTCACCGGGAAACACCGGCTCGTCGTCGAGATCGCGGAAGGTCTCGGAGACGCTGGTGCCCGCCGGGAGCAGGTTCTCCATCACCGTACGCCCGCCGGGACGTCCAGGACGGCGCGTAGGGCGCGGGGAGTGTCACCGCGCCGGGGCCGCCACTCCCGCGGGTAGCCCAGCGACACCTCCTCGAATCGAACGCCATCGTGGACGGTGCTCCGGGGAATGTGGAGATGGCCGTAGACCGCCACCTCGGCACGGAACCGCACGTGCCAGTCCGCAGTCAGCTCGGTGCCGCACCATTGGGCGAACTCGGGGTAGCGCAGCACCTCGGTCGGTCGCCGGATCAGCGGCCAGTGACTGACCAGCACGGTATGCAGGGCCGGATCGACGGCTGCGAGCCGCCGTTCAGTCTCGGTGACCCGGGCCCGGCACCACGCCTCGCGACTCGGGTAGGGATCCGGGTGCAACAACACCTCGTCGCTGCACACCACCCCTGTGTCGTAGGCGTACTGCAGCGACTCGCTCTTGGTCCTGGTGCCCGGCGCCCGAAACGAGTAGTCGTAGAGGAGGAACAGCGGCGCGATCAAGAGGGGACCGCCTTCGCCCGGCCAGACCGCGTAGTCATCCTCGGGCGTCAGTACGCCCAGCTCGCGGCTGGCCTCGACGAGCGCGCGGTAACGGTCGTCGCCCCGCAGCCGTACCGGATCCTGCGGGTGGGTCCACAGCTCGTGATTGCCGGGCGCCCAGATCACCTTGGCAAACCGCCGGCTGAGCATCCGCAGCACCTCGACGACCTCGTCGAATATCTCGCCGACGTCGCCCGCGACGAGAAGCCAGTCCTCGTCGGACTCGGGCCGCAGCGCGTCGGCGACCTGGCGATTTGCCGAGTACGACACGTGCAGGTCGCTGACGGCGAAGAGAGTGCCACTCATGGTGATCACCGTAACGAGCGGTCCGGCCCGGGTCCATGCACCCCTACCGCAGTCAGGGGTGCTCAAGGGGGTGAGACCGCCGCCCCAAGCGCTGAGTCTCTCGTGCCCGCTGCCGTGCAGGAGAAGAGCGCCCTCCTGGTCGCCACCGCCGAGGGCCACCCGCTTTCCCGGTCTCTTTCCCGGAGCGTCGACGCTTGCTCAGATAGGTACTCATCAATAGATTGAGGATGAGCGCCGCCGAGGTCCGGGCTACCGGGCCGTCGGCGGCTGACAGGTCCATCCCGAGCCGTGCACGTCGGTCGTACGCACCGACCAGCCGCTGTGGCGCGCCGCCGCGCCGCCTTCGTCCCAGCTCGATGGCAGAAGGACCCTCCATGACGATCCTCCGTGCCCGCCCCGCCTCGACCCTCGCGGTCGTCGCCGCGCTGGCCGCCGCGACCGCGGCCGGAACAGCCCTGCTCACCGGTCCGGCTACGGCCGCCCAGGGCTGCCGGGTCGACTACACGCCCAACCAGTGGCCCGGCGGGTTCACCGCCAACATCAAGGTCGCTCTCGGCGACACCGCCGTCTCCAGATGGACAGTCACCTGGATGTACGCCGGGGACGAGCGGGTCACCAACGGCTGGAACGCCACGGTCACCCAGTCCGGATCGACGGTGACCGCTCGCAACATGTCGTACAACGGCAGCATCCCGGCCGGCGGCTCAACCGAGCTCGGCGTGCAGGGCACGCTCGGTTCCAGCGGCGGCGTGCCGACCGGGTTCAGCCTGAACGGCGTACCGTGCAACGGCGCCGGCCCGACCCCGACCACGGCTCCGCCGACAACGGCTCCGCCGACAACGGCGCCGTCGACCACCGTGCCTCCGACCGGGTGTGCCGGGGCGGTGCTCTGCGACGGCTTCGAGAACCAGACCGGCTCGACGCCCTCCGGCGACTGGACGGTGGTGAGCCCGGACTGTTCCGGCGCCGGCACGTCCATCATCGGCACGGCAACCGCGCACAGTGGCAGCAGGGCGGTCCGTATCAACGGCGCCGCCGGGTACTGCAACCACGTCTTCATCCGGTCCACGAAGAACCTCAGCAGCCTGGGCAGTGTCCGGTACGGCCGGATCTGGGTCCGGCACACCACCGCCCAGCCCACCCCTAGACCAGGAACAATGTTATCCGAGCAGAGCTGCCACGGCCTCACCTCGAATGTGGACGTCGACGGCGCCATCTCGCCTTGGCGGCCTCATCCGGAGCTTCGAGGCATGACATTGCCGACCGGGGAATGTTCGCCGGTCGCAGCCCAGCCCTCTGTCTATTCCTCAGCATGAGCAGGATGCATCGGCGAGTCAGGCGGGAGAGGACGCCCAATAGCTGACCGATTCACTCATCCGGGGTAGCAAGATCGACCATCTTGCTTACCGAAAGTGTCGGACCGCTTCCCTAGAATGACGGCGTGCCGGGCGACTGTCAGCCCCACGTGGCCAGAAGGGGGTAAGCGTGCCAACCGAGTGGGACGTGCCGCCCGAGCCCGTCGACTGGGACATCACGATCCCCACCGACGACACCTCCATCGCCCGCCGCCGCCGTGCCCTGGCACCGATCCAGGTCCTGACCGACATCGAGCGGACGAAGACGAGCCTCGACGGCGACTTCTGGCACCGGTATGACCTGTTCACTATCGCGCTCGCGGTCATCGATCAAGTGGCGCTGGCCATGGGAATCTCGGCCGGCAAGACCTGGGACGAAGCTGTCGACTACGCGAAGAGCCAGGCCGCACGTCAGGCACCCGCCGCCGACGATAGCCAGTGGGCCGTGGTAGCCGAACGTGTCGTCGTCTCCTTGGTCACGACCGACATCGAGACCGTGCCCTACGTGACCTACACCGCGGCGGGTCCGCAGTGGCGGGCACAACGTTTCCGGCTGCTGTACGTCCACGCCGCCGGCGGTGACGCCACCGAGTATCTACGTGCCTCCGAGCAGGCGATCAACATCTTCATCGACGCGTTGGACCTCGACATCGAAGCGGCGCAGATCGCCACCGAGGCGCAGCTGACCGCGTTGATCGCCCGCGGGGCGATCGAGTCGGCGGTGCAGATCGCCCGCTACGCGCGCTACCAGTCCATCCAATATCAGGAACGGATCCGTCGGATCATCGCCGACACCCTCATTGACCCTGACACGCACGACTGGGTCGATGAGGTTCCCGCGCTGCTCGACGCAGCACTGCTGCACGTCCGAGAGCGGCTGGCAGGGGAGTCTTCCCTGCTGGAGGCCGTCGCCGAGCGGCGCTTCGAGCTGGACGACCGGGCCAAGGTGCAGGCGGCGAACATGCTGATCGAGATCCTGCGGGAGTGCCGTCACCGCCACGACGAGCTGCACCGGCACTTGATCGGTGCGCGCACGAGGCTACGGGAGGCGCTGGATGATCGGTTCGTCCGCGCGCCGCGCTCGACGCATCGTTCTGACCTTGGCCGGGATCTGTTCAACCCTTATCTGGCCGCGCCGACGCAGACTGCGGCCGTGCTGGCCGATCGGTTGGTCGCGGTGGTCGGGGGACTGTCGACCCGGTGGCTGCCGTCGCTGGCCGTGCTGATCGACGAGCTGTGCGCCCCGGCCCGGGTGCCCGAGCCGGGGGAGCAGTTCGAGCCACCGGAGTTCGACGACGATGACGTACCGGAGTGGTGGGAGGCCTACGAGGACACCATCGAGGCGATCTTCGAGGCGGTCGACGAGCCGGTCCGCCTGTCCCAGCTGCTGGCCCGAGCCGATGAGCTCGCATCGCAGGTCAGCAATGACGACGGCAAACCATTGGAGCCCGATCTGCTGATGGCGGCCCTGGTCCACGGCGCGCACCGGGCGTGGGCGGCGCGGCTGGCGGGCCGATCGGCCGGCGACCGGGTGCTGCTGGCCGTGGACACCGGTGATCGGCTCACCACCGGCCTGCTCAGAACCGCTGACCTGCTGTTGATGCCGGGGTGGGTCACGACCGACATCAAGGAAGCAGTAGCCCGGCACATTGAGGTCCCGGACACTGCGGAGGCAGCATGAGCGCCAGCGATGACAGCGTCGACGTCGGCCGGATGCTGGCCTGGGCCGGCCGGCCGCGAGAAACACCGGGCCGGCACGACGACTATCACCGTGTCGTGGCCCGATACCGCAACGAGCCGGACTTCGCCGCGACCGTCGACGCGGTCTTCACCGGCGCCGGCCTCTACCTGCTGGTCGACGAACGTGACGGCATCGTGGCCACCGCCAACGCGGACTCGCCGCTGCGGGTCACCGCCTCCGACGTCGTGAAACGCGCGCAGCCGGCGCACCGAGCGGCGATCGGAGCGGTCATCCTCGCGATCGCCCGCACCGCATACCCCGACGGCGCGATGCTCGACGACCCCGACCGTGTCGCCGTGTTCACCACCCAATCGGTCGTCGACGCCCTCGACCGCGCCGTGCAGGTCCACGCCGAGGCGAGCGGCGAAGACGGCCCGGTCGACGACGACCTTGTCGAGGCGTGGCGACAATGGGCCGGCCTGCAGACCGCACGCCCGAACGCGCGACGCCGCTCCGCCAACGACCGCCCAGGCCTGGTCAACCGGGTGTGCCGCCTGCTGACCGACGCCGGCTATCTGACCGCCCGCGGTGACACCGACGGCGGCACCTGGCTGGCCCGGCCGCGTCTGCGGCACGCGGTCACCGTGCTGTGCGAAGACTCGGACCTGTACGCGATCGTCAACCAGCTCTCCGACGCCGACGAGGACCGCCCGTGACCGACATCGGCCCGCACCACCCGACCGCCGTTGATCTGTTCTCCCAGGCCGGCGAGCAGGACCCCGACCGGTTGCCGGTCCCGCCGTTACGGCTGCGCCGCATCCGCCTGCACGGCGTCGGCCCCGACGGAGCCCGGTTCGACCCCCTTGATCTGGACTTCACCACCAGCGACGGCGCCGCCTCCCGGGTCTTGCTGTCGTTGACGAACACCGGTGGGAAATCCACTCTGATCACGTTGGTGTGCAGCCTGGTCGTACCCGCCTCCCGCGCCCAGGTCGGTGGCAAGAACTTGGGTGATTACGTCCTCACCGGCGACACCTCTCACATCCTGTGCGAATGGGAGGACGCCACGACCGGCACCCGGACGGTCACCGGCGCGGTGATGGAGTGGAAGGACGGCCGGCGACAGCCCGGCCACAAACAACGCTCGACCACGAACATGAACCGGGCCTGGTACTTGTTCCGTACCGGGCCGGGTCTGCCCGGTATCGACGACCTGCCGTTCGTCACCGACGGCCGCCGCACGATCCTGGAAGCCTTCCTCGGACAGGTGTCCACTCTGATGTCCGCCGATTCGCGGACCCAGTGGGTGCTCACCCGCCTGCAAACCGACTGGACCCAGGCGCTGCAGGAGCGCACCAGCATCGACCCGGTGCTGTTCAGCTACCAGATGCGCATGAACGACTCCGAGGCCGGCGCCGAGAAACTGCTCGCCAGCTTCGACTCACCGGACAACGTGGTGCGGTTCTTCATTGCCGCGCTCAACGACGACCGGGAGATCGCCGACTTCACCGGCAAACTCGGCCCGTACGCCGAACTCGCCGCCCAGCGGCCTCATCTGGACGCCCTTGCCGGATTCGGCGCGCAACTCGCCCCGCAAGTCGAGCTGCTGGCCCAACGCAAGAGCGCACTGGACGACAAAGCCGCCCTGGCGCTCACCGCCAAGGTTGCCGGCGGCGAGCACGCCGCCGCGTTGACCAACCGTCTGTCCCGCGACGCTGCTGCGCTCACCGATCTGGCCGATGCCGTCAAGGCGACGGTCGCCGAGCTGGGCACGGCGCGCCGCGAGTACGGCCAGATCAGTGACATCCGCCTGCAACTGCACCTCGAGCGGGCGCGGCACCGACTCGCGGAGGCCGCCGACACCGTCCGGCACCGAACCGAGCTTGCTGAGCATGCCACCTTGGACAGAGACGCGTGGGAGGCGGTCGACCTCGTCCTCGACGTGGATGTCGCCCGTCAGGAACGCGACGCCGCCCGCATCGCGTACGACACGGCCCACCAGGGGCTGGCCCCGCTGCGCGAGCAACTCGCGAAGGCCGCCGAGGCTCTGGCCGGCCGCCTGGACGGCCTCATCGAGGAGGCCGACGCCGTCGCGGCGACCGCGGATGAACAAGCCCAGCTCGGCAAGCAGGATCTTGAGGCGGCACTCGAACTCGACAAGAAAGCCGAACGCGACCGCGACGCTGCCCGCCGGGAACTGGATCGCCTCGACGCAGCGATCCAGGCTGCCGAAGCGGCTGTCGAAGCTGCGTACGAGGCCGGCTGGCTCCTGCCGGGTGAGCGGCCCGCACGCTGCCTGCGCCGCTGGCAGGATGCGATCGAGACCGCCGCCGCGCAAGCCGGCCGGCACGCCGACGCGGCCGAGACCGCCGACGCCGCCTTCGACACCCTCCAACGGCAACTGCACAGCCTGGACGACGACCTCATCGACCTGCGCAAGACAGCCGACACCGACCACACGAAACTCGAGGCCTTCGACACCGAGCTCGCCGCGCTGGCCGCCAACGCCACCGTCACTACGGTGCTCGGCGGCGAACCCGCCGACCCAGGCGACATCAACCGTGCCGTCGACCTGACCGACCAAGCCGCCCGCCACGCCGATGACCGGGCAGCCGACCACGAACGCCGCGCCCGCGCCGCCCGCGAAGAGCTGGCCCACCTGGACGAAGCAGGCACCGCGCCGACCGGCGCCGACGTGCTCACCGTGCTGAACACCCTGCTGGAGGCGCGTTTCGGCGCCGTCACAGGCCTCGACTGGATCGAACGCAACATCATCGAACCCACCGACCGGCCGGCCTTCATCACCGCCCACGCACAGCTCGCCGGCGCCGTCATCGTCTCCGACCCCACCCGCTTCGCCGCAGCCATCACCCATCTCACCGAGGTGAAACCCCGCACCCGCGTTCCCGTCACCATCACCATCGCGCCCACCACGAGGACAACCACCACGCAAGGCGATGCCGGACCGCGTCACGTGATCGTGCCGCATCGCGCCACCTGGGATCGTCAATGGGCCGCCACCACCCGCGCCGACCTCGAAGCCACCGCACAACAGCACGGCACGAAGCTGTCCGAAGCCCGAACCGCCGCGGCGCTGCATCGCGCCGCCTCCGCCGCTTGTTCCGCCTTCGCCGACCGCTGGAAGGCCACGACACGGCCCGAGTTGACCACCGCCGTCACCGCCTCCACCGACGCCCTGGAAACCGCCACCCGCCGCAAGGGCGGGCTCGTCGAGCAACGCGACCACCAGCGCCAACTCGCAGGAGAACATCGCCGCAGCACCGAACAGGCCCGACGCGAGCACACCCAGGCGACCGAGAACGCAGACCGCGCCGAACACCTCACCACGGTCTCTGCGGCCGGTACGCAAGCCACCCACCAACGGCCACAAACCGAAGCAGCGCACGCCGACGCCGCGAAGCGGCTGACCTCAGCCGCCGAGGCGCGCCAGGCGGCCACCGCCCGCATCACCGCCAACGCCCACGCGGCGGCCCAGGCACGCGCAGACCGTAGCTCCTGGCAGACGATGCGCACCGAAATCGGCGTCGAACACGCCGCAGCAGATCCAGGCGGCAACCTCTCGGTGATCCAAGCCGCCTGGCACTCGCTACGAACCGAACTCATCGCCGCCGAACAAGGCCTACGCGAGGCACTGCTACTCGAACGCGCGCAAACCCGCCTCGATACCGCCATCGAACGACGCGACCGCTATGACCAACCGGTCAGAGAACGCGCCGCCGCCCTGGCCCGAACCACACCAGCCTCCTCCCGGCCAGCCCGCACCGCCGAGCAACGCCGCTCCCGACAGGCTGCCGCCGACGCCGAAATGGCCCGACTGCGTGCCATCACCGACAGGGAAAACGCCGAAAACGAAGTCACCGCGGCCGCGCCACCGCACGACCGGCAAAACCACTTCGACCTGTCGAACACCCCGCAGTGGCTACCGGCCGCCCCCACCGACATCCCTGCCCTACTGGAGCAACTCGAAGCCCATAACGCCGTGCTCCTGGCCCGCCGCGAAGCCGCCGAGCAAGCCCAGCTCGACGCCCAAGAACTCCATGACGCCGTCGCCGCCGACGTTGAAGCCTTCACCGACCTCATCGGCATCTGGACCACCGAACTCATGCACACCACCCGGATCTACACCGGCAGCAAAGAAACAGCCAGAACCGAGATGCGAGCGCTGGGCGAGGCCCACCGCGCCGCGGAGGCCGCCGAACGCACCGCACACGGCGAACTCGGCGAAGCCGTCACCCACGTGCGCGCCGGCGCCAACGAACCCCGCTGGCGAGACCTGGACGCCCCCGTCGTCGCCCGGCTCCGAGCCCTGCCCGACCCCGACCTGATCACCGAAGCGGAAACCCTCGCGCGCCGCATCCGATCCATGGCCGAATCCGCCCGCGGCGACCTCAACACCCTCGACACCCACCGGACCATCCTGCGCAACGGGCTACTCACCCTCTGCCGCGAGCAACGCCGGCTCCTGCGCGAAGTGACCCGCGCCTCCCGCCTGCCCGCAGGCCTCGGAGAATTCTCCGACCACCCCGCCATCAAGATCCGCTTCGAGGAAGCCGCCGACGACGAGTCAGCCGCCCGCCTGGCCGACCGCATCGACGCGTGGGCCACCGAACTCGCCGCCAACCCCAAACGCGCATCCTCGGCGGAGATCCGCGCCCGGTGGCTCGCCGACGCCGTCCGCGACACCGTCATCGACCGCCTCCGCGCCGGCGCCTGGTCCATCGAAATCCTCAAACCCTGCATCGACGGCAAAGTCATCTACTGCCCACCCGACCGCATCCCGCAAGAATTCTCCGGCGGCCAAGTCCTCACCCTGGCCGTCCTGGTGTACTGCGCCCTGTCCGGCGTACGCAGCACCCACCGCCCCGGCGGCGCCCGGCCACCGGGCACCCTGCTGCTCGACAACCCCTTCGGCGCCGCGTCCGCCGAAACCCTCATCGCCATGCAACACCAGCTCGCCGCCCACACTGGCCTGCAATTGATCTGCGCCACCGGCCTGCACGACGCCGGCGTCGACGCCGCCTTCACCGGTCCCGGATCGGTCGTCGTGAAACTCCGCAACGACGGCGACCTCCGCCGCAACCTGTCCTTCCTACGGCTACGCGCCCGCATCGTCGACGGCATCGACATCGCCGCCGCCCTCATGACCGGCCGCGGCCCGAACGAGCCGAAAAACTGGGTCGACGCCACCACCTACGAGATCCGCCGATGACCTCCGCGCTCACCAGACCGGCCGAGATCGACGCCCTGTCCGACGCGCTCGCCCGCACCGGATCCGTCCGCGTCCCGCTGTCGCAGCTCTGGCCCCTATGGGCCGACGCCGCGCCACGCCTGATCGGCGAGGCCACCCAGGCCGCGGCCCTGGATGCCGCCCTGCGCGACCTCGCTGCCCGCGGTGTGGTGGAACTACCGACCACGGCGTGGGACGCGTCGACGACACCGCCGCTACCACGGTCGATCACTATCCCGACGAGCCGTCGACCGGTGCGCGCCAAAGAGTGGATCAGGTTCCCGTGGCGGCACGAACTCGGCTGGATCGCCTCCCTGCCGACGCTGTCCGACACCCGACTGCGTGAGCTCATCGCGGTCAACAACTGGCTCGCACGCACCGACGGCGGCGAAACCGCCGTCGTCCCGGTGCGCTACCGATCCGCCGAAATCTTCGGCGACGAGAAATGCCTGGACGGCATGGCCCGCACCGCCCTATTCGGCCCGGGCCGGCTCAGCTTCGACCTGCTGGCCTGCGTACGCATCCCGGCCCCGCTGCCAGCAGTCGCCGTCGGCACCGGACCGGACATCCTGGTCGTCGAGAACAGCGACACCTACTGGGTCGCCACTGACACCCTGCGCAAAACCCACACCCACCGCATCGGCGCTGTCGCCTGGGGATGCGGCAACGCCTTCCCGTCGCAAGTCGCCGCCCTCGGCGTCGACATTGGCGGCCGCGGACCCGTAACCGGAACTGTCTGGTACTGGGGCGACCTCGACCCTGCCGGTCTCACCATCGCCTCCGACGCCGCCACGGCAGCAGCCGCCGGCGGCCTACCCGACATCAAACCCGCCACAGCACTCTGGGCCGCCATGGCCGAGCGCCCCGCCCAGAACAGCGGGACTGTGAACTGGTTGGCGACGCCTGGCCGAAACTGGCTCGGCGATCAGCTGTGGCAGGAGACGGCCACCATCCGCGAGAAGCGAGGGCGGGTCGCTCAGGAATCCGTCACAGCAGACGTCGTCGCCGCATGGGCAAGGATCTAATCGATCATGAAGGATTTATGTAGACCGCTTCGGTATCGGCAATCGCGATCGTGCGCGGCCCGGCTCGTCGCTCCGGCGTAGATCGCACACGGCGCTGGGGACGCCGTTGGGCAGCGGAACGGCGCACTTCCGCCACCCGCTGTTCAGGGTGAGCCCTCAGATCCGTTCTGTACCAGTCGGAGGAAGGCGCTCTTTCGCGTGGCTAACCGCTCGCCCTGCCCCAAATAGGTCCGTCTCTCGCGCCCCGGCGAAGTCATCGTCGTCGAAGCCTGGGCCTAAGCGGCAACAGGAGACGTCGCGCTGACGGCTGCTAGCTCACCAGCGGCGACCTCTCCACCATGACGCTCACTCCGGCGAGGCTGAACCGTTGCGTCCTGACCGGATGCCCCCTCGTCAGCGCTCAACTCGACACCGGAACGTTCTACGCGTCTGCTCGACGCCTGCGAGCTATCCGCGGCGCGGCCCTTGCGTACTCCGTAGTCGGCTGGCACCGACATAACAACGACCCTAACCAGCCGGGAACACACCATGCGCGTCGTACCAACTCAGGCGCTCGCCGGGAGTCAGTAAGGCAACCATGTTTCGAGGAAGTCGGCAGCTGCGCTTGCGCAGGTCAAGGTGTCTCGAATAGCACGGCTGGCACTCCGCCGCCGCGAGCCCGGTACTCGGCCGCCTCCGGATGGTCGTGCTCAACCCATCCGAGGCGACGCCAGAAGCCGTCCGAGCTCTCATCCAGCGAGAGCGCTACGTACGGTCCAGGAAACTCCTCCTTGATCATCGCTAGAAAGCTGCGGCCGATGGCCCGTCCTCCACCGCGGAGGTCAACACGGACCTCAAGAAAGTCGATCTCGGTCGCTCCGTTGCGGGGAATGTGGCGACTGGGTATGCCTCACCCGTGAATGATCGGATCTTGATCTGAGCACGAGCGATCTCGCCTGCTTTTGGATCTCTGGCGCTGCACCAGGCGATCGGGCCCTTCACGAGGCCGATGTTCCACCATGCAGCGTTGAACCCCACCGCCGCCATAAACGGCTTCTCGGCGGGCCTGGTGGAGTCATGACGTGTGATCTCGATCTGCACGGCAGCTATCGTCGCACCACGCCGTAGCTCAGAGGCGGGTGAAGCCAACGCGGGAGGGGAACGTGAACAGTCCAAGGTCGACTTTTGGTCGATAGCTGAGCTGCGGTAGACGATCGTGTCGTTGCGGTTGCCCGGCTGCGGGTCGCCGACGGCGATGACCAGACGGGTGCTGGCGTCGATAGCGACCTGCAGGTTCGTCGAGTACCGGTAGTTCTTGCTCCGGGCGGCCAGCCGGTGATCGCGGGTCGGGACCAGCGTCCCGTCAACGATCGCGATCTGCTCGACCGGCCGTTTCCGCACCGGCGCCAGGGCCAGCAACGGTGCGAGGGTGTCGATGATCCGATGCGCTGCGGAGTGCGACACCCCGAACAGCGGGCCGATCTGGCGCATCGTCAGGTTCGTGCGCCAGTACGCGGCCACCAGCAACACCCGATCGGCGAGGTCCAAGGCCCACTGCCGGCCCGGTCGGCCGTCGGCGATGCCCTCACCGCCACGCTCGGCGACCAGCCGGACCAGTGTGCGGAACTGGGCTGGCTGCAGCCCGGTGAAGGGAAAGATCCACTCCGAGCGAACTGCCGTGATCACCTGCACCACGGCCTCCTACCCGATCATTCTCAACGGACAGCCGCCAGGGTTACGAGACATCCCTTAGGATGGACGGACAACTCGAACTGGCGGGCCGGTAGCAGGCCGAGGTGGCCCTTCTGCAGGACGCGCGCCTGCAGCAGCGTGGCGGGGGCATCGCCGACGACTTCAGATCGTCATCACCGGACCTCGCCTCAAGCGTGTTTGGAGCAGGAATGCCGCTGGCATCCCTCGCGTGCACCGGCTGGCCCGCTGCCGCTCACCAGCAACGTTGCTGATCGTCGCGATCGCCGCGACAGGAGCAGGCCTGCTGGTCGCAGGCATAGCCCCCGTTCTCGCCGTCGTTCGGCGGCACAACTAATCGCCGCAGCGCGCAACGCCGTGGAGAACATCGGCTACGACACCGAAAATTTAGACCTCGTGTCCCGGCCGGTTCTGGGCCGCATCTTCGGGCCCCCTCGGAACCCGCCGTGCAATTGGGAGATGGCCTCGCCGACGTAGCGGCCGGCCTACTGGTCGACCTCGCCGGCGCCCGCACTCCCTTCATCCTCGCCGGCGCCGGCCCCGGCGCGCTTGCCGTCCTGCCCACTCTCATTCACGCGCTACCCCGCCAAGCGCCTAACGGCGCCGCCGGTTCCACCAACCACACCATGGACCGTTACTGCGACCGGACCGGCGGTAGGGCAGGATCGCGGACGTGTTGATCGCTCCCGTCCCCGGCGCCCACCAACGAGGCGTTGAGCACCTTGGCCTGCTGTGCGCTCTGCACGTGAGGTCCTGCGGCCACGAGCCGTGCGGCTGAAGGGAGAGGGCCGGTGACGGGTTCCTGGATGGTGCGGACCAGCAGACAGGATGGTGGGGGCGAGGAGGCGATCACGCAAGGAGTGGTCTTCGCCGACTGGCCCGAACTGGGCGACATCTCGCAGTGCCGCAGCTTGCCCGAGGTGCGGGCCCGCCTTGCCACAGTCCATCCCGGGGACGCTGCGAAGAGACTCGACAGTCTCGCCGGCCAGCTGTGGCGCTTCCTGGCGGTGATGAGCCCGGGCGACTACGTCGCCATGCCGTACCGCAATCACGTGGGAAGCATGGCGATCGGCCGTATCGTCGGCCGCTATCGGTACCAGGCGGATGCACCGCCCGGGTTCCGCCACAGCCGAGCAGTGCAGTGGATCAACACCTCAGTCCCGAGGAACGCCTTCAAGAACGACCTATTCAACAGCCTCGGGTCAATCGCGAGGATTTGTGGCCTGCCACCCGACCCTCAGAGCCGTCGCATGGCAGCGGTGGCACGGAAGAAACCGGACCCCGGCCCCGAAGACCCGCCAGTCCAGCCTTCTGATTTTCCGCCGCGCCGAGACTTGGTGAGCGTTCTCGATGTCGGCGATGGCGCCTGCACCATCATCAGGACCCGACGTGACGGCCGTGAGTCAGTGACTGTGATCGACTGCGGCAGCGACAGCGTCTCCGCCGACGACGCGTGTGAACGATTACTGGACGCCCTCGACGGACGGCCCGAACTCATCGAGACCATCATCGTCACTCACTTCGACGTCGATCACTACTTGGGCTTCGTTCGCCTCGCGGAGCGCATGCGCGCCCGGGGCCAGCGCTTCCGTCGACTGCGCCTGATCTCACCACGCCCCCCACGCGTCGTACCCCAGTACGCGCTCAGCTATCTGGCGATGGCCCGCTTCGTCACCGGCGTCCGCAGTCTGGATCTCGCACTCGAGCTTGAGACCGTTACCGACCGCGGGCTGCGCTACACCCCGATGTCTCGTGGCGCCGGTGGCGCCTTCCTCGCCGGCGACCGAGGCTATGAGGTGCTGTGGCCACCGCCGATATTGCCGCCAGGCGTGACCCGTCAGGTCCAAAACGCGGTACTCGCCTTCGAGGAACTCGCTCGGTCACTCGCCGACAGCGGCAACCCCGCCTTGAAGGACAACTTCGAAGCGGCTCGCACCGGCGGGTGGCTGCAACCATCGCGAGACGAGATCCCGCAGCGGCCCCCCTCTCGGGGCGGCGATCCGGGCGAGTCTCCGGACCTGCTCGACGCCGAAGACGCGGGTGAAGATGGATATTGGCTCGACGTCGACCGGCTGAACATCCCCGCGCACCTCCAGCAGGACTTCCGCGTGGTCTGGGACCGGATGCGCCGCGCCAACAACAACATGTCGCTGGTGTTCGAGGACGCCGAACCGGGGCGGCTCATCGCCTTCGGCGACGCCAGCCACCCCGTCCTGTCATGGCTCGCCACGACGGACCTCAGCCCCGCCCACTACGCACTCATGCTTGCGCCGCACCACGGCACCCACCCCCTACCAGCATCCCTACAGGTAACCGCAGAACTGTGCGTCGCGCAGAACGGCACGAAACGAGCCCATCTATGGCCGCGCCATCTTGCGACCCACCGACAGAACGGCACCTGCGTCAGCAGCACCGCGGGCAACCACCACCTGTTGCTGTAACTCCCTCAGGAAGCAGACACAGCCGGGCGTCTAACAGGCGCGGTGCAGACCAGCGAACCTGCCCACGGGGTCCATGTCGATCCACTCGTGTAGCAACTCCGGCGGCGGCGGCGACGTCGGTGGCCGAGACGGACGCAGCCGCATGATCACATCATCGGCAGGGCTAGCCATCCACTGAACGCCCCGCGGTAGCGCATTGAGCCAGATGACGGGATCAGGCGCGTCCGGGTCTTCCAGAATGTCGCACACTGGGTCCCGTTCGACTGCGGCTGTCACATCCGCGAGAAACTCGATCAGCGTCGTCGCCTTCTCGATCGCATCCTGACTGAGAGTCACGCTCACATGCATCCTCTGTTAGTTGACAGGCAACGTCACAGATTGCGCTGCTTACAACCAAGATCACAAGGGTGATGCCGTGAGCGCAGCATGAGTGAACCCTCCGAGCAGGGTCGCGGCCCAAAATCGGGCAAGCGTCGCCATCTCACCTCTGCGGTGTTCGCGGGCGGTGCCGCGATAGTCTGCAACGGATGAATCCGTCGGCTCGAAGGTGAGGCTTGCCCGATGGGTACCAGCTACGAACCGATGAGTCTGGCCAGGTTGGCCACCCATCTGGCATCTGCGGACACCGACCGGACTCGCTGGAAGCTCGTATGGGAGTTTCTGGAGGAGTACCGCTGGGAACCCGCCGGAACCAGGGTCGACCTGTTACGAGATGAGCCCGGGCTAACCGGAGACCCACGGTGGGACGCGCTGCTTGCCGCGCTCGCGGAGCACCTGCTAGCTCAGGCAGATCTTGCCCCGCCCGCCTGGGTCGACGCACGTGTTCTGCGCCGGGCATGGTTCCCGGCCGAGCTGGCCATTCACCGGGCCGACGCCCTGGCATGGGCGCCGGCTGCATTCCGGAAGCACGGTGTGTACCTGTCCGTTCACGACCTGGCTGCGGCGTGAGCGGATCAGACGGCGTCCTCATGGGGCGCGCGGAACTCGAACGCGCTTTCGCTCACCTGGGCGACCGGCTTGTCCGCCGCGGAGTCGTCGCTGACATCTTCATCGTGGGTGGTGCCGCGATGGCGCTCGCCTACGACGCGAAACGGGTTACCAGGGACGTCGACGCGATGTTCGTCCCGCACGGAGTCGTCCTCGATGAGGCGCGTGCAGTGGCCGACGAACTGGGCCTACCGCCGTGGTGGCTCAACGAGCAGGCCAGCGTGTATGTCTCCGGCAAGGACGACCCGGGCAAGCGACGAGTCTTCGACCACCCTGGCCTGCGCGTGATGGCCGCCTCGCCGGAGCACATCTTCGCGATGAAAGCGCTCGCGGCGCGAACCCGCGACGTGGACGACCTTCGCGCCCTAGCGGCGCTGGCCAAGGTACGACGGTGGACGACGCTATACGTCTGTGCAGCGACTTCTACCCCGACGAAGCGATCTCGCCACGAGCAATGGGAGTTATCCGCGAACTTTTCGGATGATTCGGATCCCCCCATGCAGCGCGGCGGTCAATGTGATCACTTCCGATGGCTCAGGCCTCAAAGCAAGATTCTCACGTGTCCGCCGAAAGCGCGCGAAACGTGACCGTAAAGCGCGGCGCTTGCTCAGAATCCTATCTGCGGTTGTTCGCCTCTGACATGGAACAGTTGGTGCCGTCGGGGGAGAGGTGCTTCGGGAATCTGCCGTTCCTGTTCAGCGTCAAGGACGTGGGACGGCAGGATGGGCAGATCTGACGGCTCCGTGGACGCCTGCACTGTCTTGGGATATCACGATCCGCAGTGTGACGAGTCGCTCCCGAGCCATTGCATTCCTTCTGGGCGCCGTGGCCGAAAAAGCCATACGTCTCTTCACTGTAATGCTTCGGCAAAGTCTTGATCTTCGTGAGCTTCAGGCGCAGACAACAGACGTCACAGTGGGCCAAGGGTAGCGACCTCCCGTGTCGGACGCTCTCGGCACCGATCGGCGTCCAGACGGGATTTGCCACTGCATTCGCTGTAACGCTTCAGGGCTGATGCGCGGGGGAGCCATGAGTGGATGCTGCCCGAGGCCCGATCGGGGTCCCCTCTGCTCAGGGACAACGCTGTTGAGTCATGCACGGAAAGTATCGATCAGAGTGCGCAGGGTCAAGTGGAGTGATCTGCGCGAAGCAGGTGCGGGGTGACCTCGAGGCCTGCCCCGGCCTGGTATGCCAGCCTGCTCGTCAGGGCTTATGCCGTCGCCATGACTGTCTACCCCAGCTCCGACACCGCGGCGGTCCGGCGACTCATCCGGATCCAGACCCTCGCCCTGGCGGTGCGAGCGCAGATTTGCGCGTTGCGGGAACACCTCGTTGCATGGCGTTGGTCGGCGCTGGATGCTCTGGCGCTGTGCGCGGTTGTGGTGAATTTTCAGAGTTCGACGAAGGCGGTGAACCTGGTGCGCTCGCTACCGAAGAACGCGAGCGGCACGGGTTGCCGTCAACGCCGGTCACTGAAACTCGCCAGGACCCCTGCGGTGGGGCTCAAGCTTGATGCCTGCACGTTCATTTCGGTCAGTCGATAACCGAGCCAGCTGGCTGGCAAGATTGGACCATGCGCGGCCCGACTTCGATGCTCACGCCCGGTAATGGGCGCGAGGTTGAGCCAACCCTGAACGTGCCGTAATCTATGAGCATGTGCACCCGAAATGGAGCACCGATGATACGTACAAGAGTTCGAATCCCCCCTCGGACACCAAATTTCGTGGAAAATCACGTCAAATAGGACAGGCCGACTGGCCTATCTGGCCTATTTAGGCCCCAGATGTTGTGAGTCTAGAATGCTGCTGGTACGACCGGCTGCATGGGTTCAATTCGGTAGATAGGGAATGGTGCCCGTTCGCGGCGCGCTGACTGTCGGAGATTGGCAGTGCCGGGGCCTGCGCCTCACCGTCGGTATGGGTCGATGATTTCCTTTGGGCGCATCGCGGGGGCGGCGAGGTCGCGCAGCGTCGGCGAGGTGAGGTAGAACCTGCCGCGGGTCTCGCCGTGTTGTTCGAGCATGTCCGCCCGGACGAGGGCGCGAAGGTCGCGGGTTGCTTGGTCGTCGGTGAGGTTCTCGTCGCGTTGATAAAGGGTGCGGCGTACCCGACCGCCGGTGGCGGCGAGGTGTAGGGCGCTGACGACCCGCTCGGGCAGCCCGTTGCGCCGGACCCAGGTGTCGAGCAGTTCCCAGAGATGCGCTGCTTGGTCGAGGCGTTGCCGGACCAGCTGGGCTTGTTGGTGGTGGGCGCTGAGGCAGAATCGGATCCACCTGCTGGTGTCGTTGTCGGGCTGCCAGGTTGGGCCGCCTACCTCACCGAGCGCGTCGTAGTAGGCGTAGGTGTTTCGGCCGACGCCGAGCCACTCCTCAATGGAAGAGAACTCTGGGGCGAGGACACCGTCGCGGGCGAGTACGAGGGTGTGTAGGCAGCGCGACATTCGGCCGTTGCCGTCCCGCCAGGGATGGATTTTGACCAGGTTCAGGTGGGCCATGGAGGCCCGGACGAGCAGGGGGGTCTCCGGTTCGCCGTCGGCCAGCCAGTCGATCAGCTCGGAGATCAGCGACGGAACGTCGTCGGCGTCCGGCCCGGTGTAGACGCGTCGGCCGGTGTGCGCCTCGTCGATGTGGATGTCTCCTGGACGGTAGCGGCCCGGCCACTTGCTGAGGTCATGGCGGAGCATCATGAAGTGCAGCGCGTTGAGCAGCATGTGCTGCCAGGTGAACTCGCGTGAGCGGGCGAGTTGTTGCACGTAGGTCAGGGCGTCCCGGTAGCCGGTGATGACTTCCCAGGTCTGCGGGTTCGTCTCTACCGGTTCGTCGCCGGCGACGGCCGCGGCGGCGTCGTCCAGGGACACCTGGTAGCCCTCGATCGAATTCGAGCCCTGGATGGCGTGAGCGATCAGGGTTCGTCGGAGTTGCCCTGTCCAGCGGTGCGGCTCAGCGATCTGATACCGCAGGTTGTCCCGCATCGTGTCCAGTTCGCCGAGCACGCGCTTGTCGTCATCGGCGAGCGCAGGAGTCCGATACAGCATGCGCTAATCATACAATGCTTTCCGCTGAATCCCAGATTAATTTCAGCATTACGCCGATGAAGGGCATCAGCCCGCCCCTGGCGTGACGCGCCTCATCGCTGAATGAGGTTGTTCGGTCATGACACGACCTATCCGACCGAAGGAACACCTCGTCGGTCCACTCGCACCCGCTGCCCTGCCCGCGCGTCCCCGCCCAGGCGCGATGCCGATGCCCGCTCTACCTGCCCGAGTCTGCCCACCGGCGATCACCGACGCCAGCCTGGTGCTGGGGATGGCTCTTCCGGCACGCTGTGGCCGGGTGAGCGCGCAGCACCTCCTGCGAGCGCTGGGATGGCCCCCGCACCACCGCCTCGACATTCAGACACGCCACGGCATGCTCGTCATCTGCTCGGCCAGCGACGGCCTCCACCAGGTGGGCAGCCGAGGTGACCTACCCTTGCCGGCGAATGCCCGGCACATGTGCCGCATCGAGCCCGGCCAACCCGTGCTGCTCGCCGCCATCGTGACGCACGACCTGCTCGTCGTGCATCCCGTCAGCACCGTCGTACGCCTGCTCGCCGACCTGCACACTCACCTGGCGGGAGCCGACAATTGGGCTCGGGGATGACGGTGGTGATGCCTTTGTCCCGCAGGGCCTTGCGGTTGGCTCGCGAGGAGTACGCCTTGTCGCCGGTGACTGAGTCGGGTCGCTTGCGTGGTCTGCCGACCTGGCCGGGTCTGGGTACCCGGACCTGGTCGAGCAGTGGGATCAGTTGCTGGGTGTCGGCTGCCTGACCTGGGGTGATGCGGGTAGCGAGAGAGCGGCCACGTCCGTCGGCCAGGGTGTGGATCTTCGTGGTCAGTCTGCCGCGGGACCGGCCGATGGCTTGCGCTGCCCGCGCGTCGGTGCTGCTCAGCCCCCTTTTCGGGCGCCTGCCGCGTGCTGGTGGGTGCGCACGATGGTGGCGTCGACTTGGGCGTCCCAGTTGATGTCGTCGTCGCGTTCGGCCAACGCGATGACGTGAGATTTGAGGCTGGCCCAGGTGCCGTCGGCCGCCCAGCGGCGAAACCGTTGGTACGCGGTCTTCCATGGCCCATACCGTTCGGGCAGGTCACGCCATGGTGAACCGGTCCGCTTGACCCAGCAGATCGCGTTGATGACCTGCCGATGATCACGCCACTGGTCACCGCGAACGGGCTGCGCCGGCAGTAGCGGCGCCAGCACAACCCACTCGTGGTTCGTCAAATCTCCTCGTGCCACACAGGCCTAACGAGCGAGATTCATGATCCGCGAGACAGAACCTAGTGGTGCCATTCGGTCGGCCAGGACCCGAGGCGGGGTATCCCTTGACTCTCGACCCGGTCGAGGGCTGACCCTTCCTGGGTGACGTCTGAAGAGCGCGACCAACGATCAGTCCCTCTCGTGATTGACCTGGAGATGCTGCGGCCGGTGCTGCGCGGCGGTTGGGGAGCGGATACCTGTGACCCGCACGATGTGCAGGATTGGCACACCGGCAACCCAGCCCGTGGTCAATGCGGGGTGACTGCCCTGATCATTCAGGACCTGCTCGGCGGAGAGCTGATCCTCGGCGAGGTCCTCGCCGGAGACGCCAAGGTCGGCTACCACTACTGGAATCGATTGGCCGACGGCCGCGAGGTCGACCTGACAGCTGACCAGTTCCAGCCACCGGAAGTCGTCGTCGGCGGTCAAGTCCAGCAACGCCCGCCGGGCCCACCTCGGCGATGCCGCCAGCAGTACGAGATCCTGCGGGACCGCGTCTTCGTAGCCCTCTACGGCGGGCGATCCAAGCAATCCACGCAACAGTGACGGCCGGCGAACAGGGCGAGCCTACGAACGGCGACAGAGCCGGATGCCCGCGCGTGCCCTCTGGGTGGAGCGAGCCTGTCCTATCCCTGTGCTCTTATCCCGTCATGCATGTCGTCGTCTGCGGCGCACTCGTGGAGAACGGTGCGGTCCTGCTGGTACATCGCAGTCCGACCCGCCGGGCATACCCGGATCTCTGGGATCTGCCCGGGGGGCATGTCGATGCGGGTGAGTCGGAACTACAGGCCCTCGCGCGTGAGATGCGCGAGGAGCTCGGGGTTCACATTGTGGCGGAGTCCGCTTCACGGTTGGGCGACTGGCATGCTGGCAGTGGCGAGGAGGCCGTTCACGTGGGCGTCTGGCACATCAGCGACTGGGTCGGCTCTCCCACCAACCGCGCACCTGATGAGCATGACGACATCGCATGGGTGGGGATCAGCGAGCTGGGCGGCCTTGCCCTCGTGTGTGGTGCCCTGCCGGCATTGCTTGGTTCCCTGCCTGAGCCTGACCGGCTGCCTCGTCGCGACGAAGCACGGACAACCGCATCGCCGGGTGCGGACATCCGGTGCCCGTGCCAGCGAAATGGCCAAACCGACCACGCGGCTCCCACTCAGCGCCACCTGATACGGCGGGAGGTCGTCGCGGGCCTGTTCGAACTCTTCCGCAGTGAGGTCTTCGTCGTCCGACGATCCGCCGCCAGGCGTTCGGCAGGCTCCGTGGTTGTCGACGGCCAGCAGGTGCGGCTCGTCCCAGTAGCAGCCAACGCCTCGGCGCAGGAACCGTGTGGCGGCGACGTCGCCGCCCACGTCGACCGCGACCGGCGCGAAACGACAGCGCCGACGCAACCGCACGGGCCGTCTCCGGCGAGCCTGAAATGATCAGGCGCAGACTCTCGGCTGGGGCGTCGCCCGCCACCCGCTGACCATCCCCGAAGCGAGGCACCCCCGGGTCGCGGGTCGATCACCTACGGGACGGATCCATCCCGGTTTCCGGCGTGGTCGATCCGGCCCGGACCGTGTCATGCTGCACAGACCCGAACGGAGGACGACGATGGCTGCTGGCGATGCCGTACAGGTGCGGCCGGCGCGGGGGTCGCTGCGACCGCTGGTGTCCGGGGCGACACTGGTCGCGCTCCTGGCGTCGCTGTTCGGGCTGCCGTGGTGGACGTTGACGGTGGCGGCGCGGTGGCCGGCGCCGGTGGTCGCCGCCGGCACGAGCGTCTTCGTCGTCGCGCTTGTCGCGTTCCCCGTTCTGATGTATCTCGGGCACGGCCGCCGGCGGCTGGACGCGGCGGCCCGCGCGGGGGACACACTCCTTGGCCTGGTCTGGATCCTGTTCGTCTGGGCGCTGCTCGGCAACGTGGCCCGGCTCCCGCTGGCCGCCGCGGGGGTCGCCGATCCGGCGCGGTCCCGGGCCGTGGCGGTCGGTGCGGCGGTCGTCTCAGTTTTCCTGGCCGTCTGGGGGTACGCCGAGGCGATGCGGGTGCCCCGGGTCCGGCGGGTGGACGTCACCGTGGATCGGCTGGGTGCTGGTCTCGACGGGGTCCGGGTGGTGCTGCTGACGGACACCCACTACGGACCGATCGACCGGGCCCGCTGGTCCGCCCGGACCACCGAGGTGGTCAACGGGTTGGCTGCCGACATCGTCTGCCACACCGGCGACATCGCCGACGGGACGGTCGACCAGCGCCGGGCGCAGGCCGCGCCGCTGGGCGCCGTCCGGGCCCGGCTGGCCCGGGTGTATGTGACGGGCAACCACGAGTACTACGGCGAGGCGCAGGGCTGGGTCGAGCACATGCGGACCCTCGGCTGGGAGCCGCTGCACAACCGGCACCTTGTGGTGGAGCGGGGCGGCGCCCGGCTCGTCGTCGCCGGGGTGGACGACGTGACCGCCGCCTCGTCCGGCGTCGCCGGTCACCGCGCCGACCACGCCGCGGCGCTCGCCGGCACCGACCCGCGGCTGCCCGTGCTGCTGCTGGCGCACCAGCCCAAGCAGATCGACGACGCGGTCGCGGCCGGCGTGGATCTGCAACTGTCCGGGCACACCCACGGCGGCCAGATGTGGCCGTTCCACTACCTGGTCCGGCTGGACCAGCCGGTCGTGCAGGGCCTCAGTCGGCATGGCCAGACCCAGCTCTACACGAGCCGGGGGACCGGTTTCTGGGGTCCGCCATTCCGGATCTTCGCGCCGAGTGAGATCACCCTGCTCACCCTCCGAGCGAGGTAGCCCCGACCGGGCCGACACCTACCGCCTCACCCGAAGGTGACCGGGGATTCCCTGGTCAACCCCGGCCCCGGGATCCACCCGCATGCACCCGATGCCCAGGCGCCTCGATGAGCCCGACCACGTTGAGGAATGCGGACGAAGATGAGGTCGACGAACAGTTCCAGCCGGGTGACGCGGGTGCCGGAAACGACCGGGAGGATCCATCGCGAGCGGCGCAGCGGCGGGAGGGCACTCACCGACAGAGTCTCCAACGTGGGGCGGGCGATCCCGTCCTGTTCCGCCGGGTGGGTGCCGACCCGGGACGTGAACTGCGAAACGACGTCAATTGAAGGGCGTCAGGGCAGGTTGTCAGCGGCAGGCGTTGGTAGCCGACGCCCGATCGCGGCGTGGTGGACGGGAAGCGCGACGGATGCCACGTCGTGGACGACGGAGTCCAGCAGGCGTTGGACGCGGGGCTGCTCCCGGGAGACGAGTCGAATGTCGTCGATGATCATCGCCAGGATGGTGTCGTACGAGATGCTTCTCATCTGGGCGCGGACGGTGCCGTCGTCGTCGCGGACGATGTGGGTCGGGTCGGGGCGGGTGGCGAGCCGGCGCAGGAGGTCGTGTGCTTCCTGCACCGCGCGTACGGCGGTGGTGACGTCGTTGATGCCGGGGATAGCGCGCGTTCGGCGATGTCGGCGAGCTGGCGGAAGCCGAAACGAGGTCCTGGCCCGGGGTGCGTTCCACGCCGATGGTCACGCCCTGTTCGGCGGCCTCGACTGGCACCGGGCGAGGCCGGTGCGGGCTGAGTCGGCCGGACGCGCCCGGCTCGGCGATGCGACGTGCACCTCTCCGCAGCGCGGGGGATCGTCACCAGGCGGTCAGCTCCCGGGCGACGAGCGCGCGTCCGCCCTCGAAGGCCCGGTACGGTCGCGGCGACCCGAGGTGGTAGCGGCCGGTGAGGTCGCGGTGGGAGAACCGGATCACGGTGCCCTCGACGGTCACCAACTGCGGCGCGGCGGGCACCGACAGGCCCGTCGACAGCACGAGCAGGGTCCCGTCGGTCAGGTCGACGTCGCGGACGACGAAGGCGCCGTTGGTGATGACCCGCTCGACGCTCGCGGTCAGGGTGAGATGGTCGCCCACTTTCGCCCGTGCGACCGTGCCTGGTGGGGTGGTGGGCGTCGGCACAGGGCTGGGCTGCGGCGCTGCGGGCTCGCCGGTGCAGCCCCCAACGAGCAGGACCACCGCCGAGAGCATTGCCACTGCCGGGCGCACCCGACTCTTCCTTCTGCCCATTGGTGGTTCCTCCGCTCCGTCGTACCCCCTCAGCAACAGAAGTTCCCTGGGATGTGGCGGCACGACCCCGAATCCGTGACGGTTTGGTGACGATCAACCGCAACGGGCATCGGCGCAGCGAGCCAGAGCCGACAGGCCGTGCTTTGTGAGCTGGCGGACGGCCGGACCGTATCGGACGGCCGCACCCATCGGCGGCGATCATCGTCCGAAGGCCCGACCAGCTAGGCAGCGTTTCGCGCCGCTTGCCGGACCTGCCGGTTGGCCTCGACCACGGAGCAGCCCGTGGCCCGCAGCAGGTCGCTGGCTGTCGCGCGAATCTGTGTTGTCGTGGTGACACCGAAGTCGCGCAGCCCCAGAGCCGTGGCTCGCCCGGCTGCCTCCGCCGCCCGCAGGGCGTGTCGTCGAGTCTGGTCGTGGGGTTTGTCGGCCCGCGTCTCGCGGCGCAGTTGCCGAACGGCATCCGCCAGGGATGTGACGGCGTCGGGGAGTTGGGACGGTAGTGGCTGTCGCTGCCGCGCAGCGCCGTCTCGATCTCGCGGAGGTGGTTTCGAGCGTGTTGAAGACCGGCGTGGCCGCCCTGTTGCCTAGGCCAGGACTGCCTGCGGATCACCGGCGGCGTCGTGGGCGGTCATGGTTTCCTGCCGGTGGGGTTCCTCGCGCAGGATCGCGGCGTGCAGCCACGAGTCTGGGATGGCGAAACCGTCGACGAGCGTCCGCAGGTGTGGGCGTAGCTCTTTGAGTAGTCCGTTCACGACGCCGGTGATCGCCTTCGAGCGGGCCGGGGTGAGCCGGCCGTGTTCCAGGAACCAGCCCTTGTTGGTCTCGATGACGGTGAGCGCGTACAGGTCGCAGACGCGGGAGAGCAGCGACCGGACCGCCGGGTCGGCGGTGTCGTCGATGCCGGCGACGAACGCTTCCAGGGTGACCCGGTCGATGTGCGCGGCGGCGAGGGTCAGGACGTGGTCCTGGACGTCGTTGAAGATGTCGAAGGGACGGTCCTTCTTCGTGGCCGCACCGTTGCGCAGGCGGCGGACCGCGCCGTCGAGCAGGTGCCTCTCGCGGTCCTCGAAGGCCTTGAGCTGCCAGCCGCGGTCGGTGACGGCGACCTCGTCGTCGCGTCCGGGCACGGCGCTGATCAGTCGCTCGATGAGCGACCGCGCGGCGGTGCGTTCGAGCACCATCTCGCGGACCTGTTCGGCCACGAAGGAGGCGCGTCCCCAGCCGTCCAGTGAGCCGAACGCGTCCCGGTGGCCGGTGAGTAGCCCTTTGGCCACCAGCTGCAACAGCACCGTGTTGTCGCCCTCGAAGGTGGTGAAGACGTCGGTGTCAGCCTTGAGGCTGGGCAGCCGGTTCTCGGCGAGGTAGCCGGCGCCGCCGCACGCCTCGCGGCACATCTGGATGGTGCGGGTCGCGTGCCAGGTCTGCGCGGCCTTGAGACCGGCGGCCCGAGACTCCAGCTCCCGTTGCCGGTGGTCGTCGACCGGCCCGTCGCCGCCCTGCACCTCGCTGAGCGCTACGACCAGCTCGGTCTGCGCGAAGTGCAGCGCGTACGTGGTGGCCAGGGCGGGCAGCAGCTTGCGCTGGTGGGCCAGGTAGTCGTTGAGCAGCACCTCCCGGTCGGCGTCGGGTGTGCCGAACTGGCGGCGGATGTCGCCGTAGCGCACCGCGATGGTCAGTGCCGACTTGGTGGCCGCCGACGCGGCGCCGCCCACGCTCACCCGGCCGCGGACCAGGGTGCCGAGCATGGTGAAGAAGCGCCGGGAGTCGTTCTCGATCGGGCTGGAGTACGTGCCGTCCTGCGCGACCTGACCGTAGCGGTCCAGCAGCATGTCCCGCGGCACCTGTACGTGGTCGAAGCTGAGTCGCCCGTTGTCCACGCCGAGCAGGCCGGCCTTGGGCCCGGCGTCGCCGATGGTCACGCCGGGCAGCGGGTTGCCCTGCGCGTCGCGGATCGGCACCAACCACGCGTGTACGCCGTGCCGCTCGCCGTTCGTGATCAGCTGCGCGAAGACCACCGCCATCCGCCCGTCCCGGGCGGCGTTGCCGATGTAGTCCTTCCGGGCCGCCTCGTGTGGGGTGTGCAGGTCGAAGGTCTGCGTCCGCGGGTCGTACCTGCAGGTGGTGCGCAGCTGCTGGACGTCGGAGCCGTGCCCGGTCTCGGTCATCGCGAAGCAGCCGAAGATCGAGCCCGAGATGATGTCCCGCAGATAGGCGTCATGGTGCCGGCGGGTGCCGAGGGCTGTGACCGCGCCGCCGAACAGGCCCCACTGGACTCCGGCCTTGACCATCAGTGACAGGTCGACCTGCGCCAGCATCTCGCTGGCGATGATCGACCCGCCGACGTCGGAGCTGCCGCCGTACTCGGTGGGGAAGGCCGACGCCATACCCAGCTCGGCGGGGAGTTCGGTGAGCAACCGGGTGATCCGCTCCCGCGCCTGGTCACCAGTCTCGCCGTAGACCGGGAGGAAGCGCGCGTCGAGGTGCTCCCGGTGCGCGTTGCGGACTGCGGCCCACGGTCCGTCGAGCACGTCCCGCAGGCGAGCGAGGTCGATCTGATCGGGCACGGTCCCCCCTCAGCTAGCGGACATATGCGCACAGGTCGTACGCGATCCAGGATACCGGCGCCAGCCGTCACGGAAGTGGGCAGGAACCGTCATCGTTTCGTCGTCTAGTCCGGGACGCCCGGTGGGTAGCGCAAAGGAAGCAGACGCTACGGAAGGAGCAGCTCATGCCACACGACACGGCCATGGCATGTACATCGTCAGCTCCTGGTGTGACGAGGCCGGGCGGAATAGCGGATGGCGGGCCAGTGACGTCCTCAGGCCGCTCAGAAACCCGATCGGATGGGACTCATGAACGTGAACGGAAACCGGCCTGACCGTGCTTGGGGCTGGCCTTCTGGTGCTGGTTCTGCGTCGTCTCCGGTTCAGGGGGAGTCGGATGGGTCGGGCCTGGCGGTGGCCACGACGAGTACGACGCCGGTGCCGGCGAGGCCGGCCTGGACGACGAGTGTCATGAGGTTGAGGGTGCTGGTATCGACACCCGCGAGACGGGCGACGATGCTGCCCGCCAGCGCGGCGACCACCCCGACGGACACGGTCAGCCAGATCGGGGTCTCCTGGCGTCCTGGGACGACGAGCCTGCCGAGCAGGCCGACAGCGACGCCGACGAGGAGCGCGGTGACGAGACCAACGATGCTCATGGGCTCCCTCGGATCTCCTTGAAGTACGAGTGCTACGACAATTGCGGGCCGGTTCTCGAGATTCGCCGCGCCATCAGCGGCCATTCGAATGGCCACTGGCTCCTTGTGATCCGATTCCAGGTGTGTCGGTTGTCG
The DNA here is from genome assembly GCF_040649915.1 of Micromonospora sp. NPDC048839. Lineage (NCBI taxonomy): Bacteria > Bacillati > Actinomycetota > Actinomycetes > Micromonosporales > Micromonosporaceae > Micromonospora > Micromonospora sp. NPDC048839. Next base: position 574,345 of record NZ_JBEZGL010000002.1, on the reverse strand, counting down.
TTACCGGCGGCGAGGATGCGTTCGGTCCGGAGGAGTGCGATCAGTAACGGGTGGCGGCGGTGGCGGTTGGCCGCCTCGACACCGACCCCTCGGACAGTTGGGCGAGGGCGTCGTCGCGGCTGTCGAAGATGGGGAAGGCGCCGTCCAGGCGCATCGTGTGCAGGACGGTGCGGATGAACCGCGACGGCGCGGCCAGACAGAGGGTGGCCCCACGATCTCGGGCTTCGCGGTGGGCGCGGACGAGGTGACCGAGGCCGGTGGAGTCGATGAGGTGTACTCGGCTCAGGTCGACCACGACGTGCCCGCCCATGTCGGCTGCGTGCCGCAGGGCGGTGCGCAGGGTGTCCCCGGTGTCGAGATCGACGTCACCGGCGGCGGCGACAACTGTCACGTCGTCGAGGTGGTCGATGCCGAGGATGCCGCCAGGACCGTGGTCGCCGCACGACGCGTGGCCGCCACCAGGGAGCGGCAGGAGGCTGCAGTGTGGGCAGCGGTGCGGGCCGGTAGCGAAGGGGGAACCGCTCCAGCCCTGTTCGGACACCAGGGTCCAGACGACCTCGGCATCGGGGAGCACACACGCGGTGGCCTTGACGGTGTCGCCGCAGGTGTCGCAGATCAGGGTCATGAGGTGGTCGTCCGGGACAACGGTCATTCTGCTGGTCCTTTCTGGGGCCATGCCCACCGATGGGGTGGGACACGGCGATCGTGCAGAGCTTGGTGCGGAGGCCCGGCTCTTGAGCGTGACGTTCCGGCGCTGATAGCCGTTGCGCCCGAAGCAGGGGAGCCCGCTGGGCGGTCGTCAGTGGGCGACTTCTACCGAGGCGCGACCATGAGCGACAAGCGTCGGCTGGGTGCGGGTGGGTGCCTGCCCGCCCGGCGGGGTGCCGGGCGGCGACGATGGGGCAGTGTCGACGACCGGCAGGATCTGGTCCAGGCGGGCGGCGTGCAGGATGCGCCGGATGCGCGGGTTCGGATCGCGGACGGTGAGGACCCCGTCGGCACGGGCCAACCGCCGGTGCACATCGAGCAGCAGGCCGATGGCAGCGGCGTCGATGTGCCGGCACCCGGACAGGTCGACCACCACCTGTGCGGGGTGCAGGGCGAGCAGGCGGTCGAACACGGCTCCGGTCGCCGGCAGGCAGGAAAGGTCGAACTCGGTGACGTGCACCTCGACCAGCGGCAGCGTGCATGGCGTAGTTGCCAGGGGCCCGGTCACAGGCACACCCCTCTCCCTCGCGGATCCGGTCGCCTGTCACCCTGCCGGGCGGGTTTGGCGGCCACCACGCGGATCTGTGACAGTTCCATGACAAATCATCCAACCGGCCGTCACGGTTGGCCTGCGAGCCGGTCGTCTGGGGATGATGCCGGGTATGACGGCCGTACTGGTGATCGAGGACGACGACCGCATCCGTCTGGCGTTGTTGCTCGCACTGGAGGACGAGGGCTACGACGCGGTGGGCGCGGCCACGGCCGAGGAGGGCCTGCGCGTGCAGCGCCGCGACCCCGCCGACTACGTGCTGGTCGACCTGATGCTGCCCGGTCTCGACGGCTTCGAATGCATCCGGCAGCTGCGCCGTGACGACGACGTGCCGATCGTGGTGGTCAGCGCCCGCGACGACACCCACGACATCGTCGCCGCCCTGGAGGCCGGTGCCGACGACTACGTCGTCAAGCCGGTGGCGATCAAGGAGCTGACCGCGCGGCTGCGCGCCCTGCGCCGCCGGGCCCGTAGCGGCGCCGCGGGGCACGCGCCGAAGCCGGTGCTCGTGCTCGTGGTCGGCGAGCTGGAGATCAGCCCGGACGGGGGAGAGGTTCGTCGAGCCGGACAACCCGTTCCGGTCACTCGCACCGAGTTCCGGCTGCTGTGCGAGCTGGCCGAACACGCCGGCCGGGTGCTGTCCCGCCAGCAACTGCTCGAACGGGTCTGGGGGTACGACAGCGGCGACGAACGGCTGGTCGACGTGCATGTCGGCCGGCTGCGGCAGAAGATCGAGGCGGACCCGGCGAACCCCCGGCACCTGGTCACCCTGCGGGGCCTGGGCTACAAGCTGCAACGATGAGACGCCTCGGACTGCGTACCCGGGTGACCGCCGCGTTCGCCGTCGGCGCGCTCCTGCTCGCCGCGTCGATGGCCCTGGTCTCCTACCAGTTGACCCGCCGGTCCCTGCTCGACGAACGGGAACGCACCGCCCTGCGCGCGGCCTACTTCGACGCTACCGTCGTCCGTGCCGGCCTCGACACCGACACCCCCGATGTGGTGGAGGTGCTTCGTTCGCTGGACACGGGCGGGAGTCGGCGGCCGGTCCTGCACCTGGACGGCGAGTGGTATGCGCGTACCGCCGACCCCAGCACCACCTCTGCCATCCCCGTTGAGCTGCGTCGGGTCGTCGCGGCCGGCGAGCCCGCGGTGCAGCGGGTACGCGTCGACGGCCAATCCGTCCTGGTCGTCGGGGTGCCCCTGTCCACGTCGGCGACGTACTTCGAGGTCAACTCGCTCCGGGAGCTGGAACAGACGTTCCAGGTCTTGGCGCTCGCGCTGACCACTGTCGCGATCATGGTCGCCGGGTCCGGCGCGGCGCTCGGCTGGTATGCCACCCGGCACGGGCTGCGCCCGCTGACGGCGGTCGCCGACGCGGCCGAGAAGATCGCCGCCGGTGACTTCACCGCCCGCCTCGACCCGGCCACCGACCCCGACCTGACCCGCCTCTCCTCCTCGTTCAACCAGATGGTCGACCAGTTGGCCCACCGCATCGAGCGTGACCGCCGCTTCGCCGCCGACGTCAGCCACGAGCTGCGCTCACCACTGCAGACCCTCGCCGCAGCGGCCAGCGTCCTGGCCCGCCGTCGGGAACACCAGGACGAACGAACCGCCATCGCGGCCGGGCTCGTCGCCGACGAGATCGACCGTTTCCAGCGGCTCGTCAATGACCTGATCGACCTGGCCCGCAGTGACCAGCCCGCCCACCGGGGCCCCGTGGACGTCGTGTCGCTGGCCCGTGAGGCCTGCCGGGCCCTCGACCTGCCCACGACGCTCGTTCATCTCGCACCCGACGTGCCGGCGACCTGGCTGGTCGAGCGGCGCCGTGTCGCACAGATCCTGGCGAACCTGCTCGACAACGCGGTGACCTACGGAGGCGGCCCCGCAGGCGTCCGGCTGGGCCGCGACGGTAGCGCCGGCACCGTCGAAGTCGAGGACGACGGGCCCGGTGTGCCCGTCGAGGACCGCGCCGCGATATTCGACCGTTTCGTCCGCGGACGAGCAGCTCACACCCGCGGCACCGGCGACGGCACAGGGCTCGGACTCGCGCTGGTCGCACAGCATGCAGCAGCACACGCCGGACACGTCAGCGTCGGTGACCGACCCGGTGGTGGCGCCTGCTTCCGTGTCACCCTGCCGGAGAGCCTGCCATGAACCGTCGTTATCTCGTCGTACTGGTGCTTGCCGCGCTGCTGACCAGCTGCAGCATTCCCACCGATGATGCCCCCCGTGTAGTACAGGCACCGCAAGGACCATTCCAGAGCTCTGCGCCCGCCGACACCAGCGCACCAGTCGGCCCTGCCGCCGAAACGCTCTGCTTCGTCCGCGACAACCGCATCATCTCTTTCGTCCGGCGCGTCGAGCGGCCACCAACGATCGAGGACCAACTGCGGCATCTGCTGGCCGGGCCCACCGCCGCCGAACGCGCTACCGACTCGACCAGCGCGCTGCCGGGAGCGGTCAACGCCGCCGGTGTCACAGTGACCGGCACCCAGGCCCGCGTTGGGGTCGACGAACCCGGCGATGACGCCGGCCGCAGCGACGAGGTCCTTGCCTTCGGGCAAATCGTTTGCACCCTCACCAGCCGCGACGAGGTCACCACTGTCACGTTCTCCCGTGATGGCCGACCCCTCAGGGTGCCTCGCGCGGACGGTTCACTGTCCGACCAGCCCCTCACTCGCGCCGATTTTGCACCACTGATCGCCCCTCGTTGACCTTCGTCTCCACTGCGACCAAGCGGGAGCGCCGCTCGCCCGGTCATCTCGGCGGCACCGTCTCGGCGGATATCAGCGACACCTGCACCGGCTGCTACGCCGGACGCCCGTCTTCGCCACCCATGTTCCGCTGACTACTACCGCGAACACGAGAGTGGAATGCACCCGGGGGAGCCAGGAAGGGCCGTCAGGACAAGGTCCTGACCTGCCCGTTCTACGTGCCCCGGCGAACCCTTGGACCGCGGTGGCCTAACAGTGCCGCCTCCGGAACTGCGCCTTGGGATAGATCCACCGAACCAGGCGAACGAGGCGGACGTCGCCTAGGTATCAGATGATCCGTCCATTGGGGCGGGTGCAACCGGACTGTCATCAACGTCGGCGAGGGCCATGTCCATGGCGTAGGCGCAGAGCTCCCTGAAGGAGACATCATTTTCGTTGGCGATGCTCAACAACTTCGCGAACGAGTCCATCACTTCCAGGGGAATCGACCCGTTCTGGGTCCGCTGCAGCCAGTCGGCCTGCTGCTCCAGAGGATGCGCACCCGGCGAGGGCTCGCCGATGTGGAGTGGGACCGGCACCGTCGTCGTTCCGAATCTGCACGGGATCATGAAGTACGTTGTGGACGCCCTGGTCACTTCGGCTCAGCTCCGATGTCGATATCGCCGATCCGGCCGGTGTTTGCGATGTTTATGCCCCCGGAATTGTCCTGCCGTATCGCTGGCCGCCCCTCTTCACGCCCTGCCGGGCCGGGCTGGGTCGCCTGCTGGTCACCGGAGGCAGGAGCTGACCGGTTCGTCCGCCAGCGGATCACGGACACGACCACGGCCGTCACCGCGACGGTGAGGCTGCCTATTCCGGCCCACCAGCTCGCTCGCTCGAGCCCTTCGCCGATCAGGAAAAGCACCGAGACCGCAGCCGACGCCACGGCCGCGACGGCCCAGAGAACGAAGACCCATCTCCTGTGCACACGTCCATGATGCCGTGCCCAGTGGCGGCATGCCCGCGCCTTTCGTCCAGCGAAGTTGGGTCAGGCGTTGGATGTCCGTCTATCCGGCAGGAGGTATCACTGAACCAGTGACCCCGCACCCGGACGATCAGGACGGCGCCGACAGGCTCACCTCGTCAGCCAGAGAAGCCGTCGGCGCCCTGATCCGCGAATCACCGTTGTTCCAACAGGGTGACGCGACACAGGCGAACTCCGGTGGCACGAACATCGCGAACACCGGAGTCATCGAGCGTCTCACCGTCTCGATGACTGCGGCGCCTGACCAACCGAGCGCCAGGGCCTTCGTCAGTTGCCTTGACACAGCGCGAGAGTGGATGGAGTCCTGGCTGCTGCCCGCCCTCGATTCGCTTGCGCTGCACCTGTCGTACAACACCGGGCCACCGCCGCTGCCGGAGGACTGGGGGTCCACCTACGCTGCCCTGGACAGGGCGGCGCTGCTGATCGTGGTCGCGCACGGCCCGGACGCTGCCCGGGACCGCCAGATGCGGGACCAGGTCGCCTACTGGCTGGACAACCATCCCGACGGCGAGGGGACGGTGGTGGTGGCACGGCCAGGCAGCCCGGTGCACCATCTCGATCCCCGGCTCTCCAGTGTGCCGGTTGTGGTTGTCGAAGGCGAGGATGGCGACACCGCTCGACGACTGGCCCGCGTCGTGCGTCTGACACCGCGTTGCGAGCCCGTTCTGCTGCGGGACCGACCGACCGAGGACGAAGCGGCGTTAACGCCCCTGCGTGACGCCTACCTACGATGGGTCGCCCACACACACCGAAGCATGGACAGCGTGATCGCTGGTCAGCCGGTCACCAGGCCGATCGTCTCCTGTCCACCTCCCGGGCTGCTCATACGAGACGGCTCCACGGCTCCCGCTCGCGTGACCGAAGTTGATCATCTTCGATCCCGGGCCGAGCGTCGCCTGATCCACGTCCGCAATGCCGAGCAAGCCGAGTTCGCCGTACTCGCCGATCACCCGTTGCCGACCTACCTGGCGCCGGCCGGCCCCCTGGAACGGGCCGCGTTCACCGCCCGCGCGGGCCTCTCCCCGAGCCACGTCGTCGACACCGAATGGCGCTGCGTCGTGCTGGGCGATCCGGGCAGCGGCAAGAGCAGCATGGTGCGGCGCATCGCCCATGACGCGGCCATCCGCCTCCTGGATAGTGGCACCGGCGAACACGGCCTGGGGCGCCTGCCGGTTCTGTGCCGCGCCGCCGATCTCGCTGCGGCGCTCGGTGGAACGGAAGAGTCGGTCGAAGGGCTGGCGACGCTCGCCATCCGCCTCGGCTGGACCGGCGAGCAGCCCGCCGACCCGCTCAGCGGCGACCGCCTGTCCGCGCAGGGGCTTGGTCGCCTGGCCCGGACCGCGCTGCGGCAGCGCCGCCTGTTGCTGGTGGTTGACGGTCTGGACGAGGTGCCCACACTCGCCGACCGCCGGCTGCTAACCGCGATGCTGGATGGCTTCGCCGCCGCCGGTGGAGCCCGGCTCGACAATCCGAGCAGGGCCCCGGGCAACCAGGCGATCATCACTAGCCGGATCGCCGGCTACTACGGGTCTCCACTGGGCGAGCGCTTTCAGCAGCTCCTCATCGGGCGCCTCGATGACGGCGGCGTGCGGGACGTCGTGAACTACTGGCTCACCGGTTACGGCGATACGACCGGACGACCGCCGGAATCCCAGGAGTCGATGCGCTCCGAGGTCTACCGTGTGCTCGACTCCGGCGGCGCCGGGCTGCGGGATCTAGCGGCCAATCCGTACCTCCTTGTCGCTCTGCTCTCGGCGGTTGTGTCCGGAACGGCGCGGTTGAACGGCGGCGACTACTCCTGGCTACGCGGCGACCTCTACGCCACCATGGTCGACAACGCCATCGAGCGGGGCGGGCTTCGGGTGCCACAGATCCCGGCCGCCACCCTCACCCGGCTGCAGGCTGCTGTCGCCTATCAGATGCACAGCGTTTCGCGAAGCGGCCTCATCGATCGGGACACGCTGTCCCGGACGATCGCCACCGCCTTCACCATGGTCGGCGAACCGCTTCCGGCGGACGCCGCGCGGGCCGAGTTGGCGATCACCGGCCTTGATCTGCTGGTGGACCGAGGCCAGGGGCTCTACGGATTCCGCCACATGACCGTGCAGGAGTTTTTCGCCGGCTGTCGGCTCATCGATGCGGTGGAGGCGGAGGTCGTTACCGAGAGGCTCGTCGAACATCTCGGCGACACCCGCTGGCTGGAGGCCGTCCGGTTGGCCCTAGGCCGGCTCGGCCGCATCTCCACCCCCCTGTTCGACGACGTCATCGGCCGACTTCTCAGCGGACCGGCGCGCCGCGCGGCGGCCGAAATGATCAGTCGGAGCCTGGCTGACCTCGTTGGCCTCAGCCCTCAGCATGTGCGGTCCCTGGTGCGGGTGGCGGTCGAAGTCGAGTCGGACCACGTCGACACGGCGGACGGCGGGTCACATCATCGCCCCACCCTGCTGGAACCGATCGTGCGGTGGAACGGTGGTGTCCGGGGCCAGTCGCCGGTGCGGGTCGCGCGTGATGCGCTGTGCGCGCACGTTCGCGGTGAGTCAGCGCCCGCCGCGGCTGCAGCCGCTCGCCTGATCGACCTGCTGCGGCTGGACGACAGAAGGACGGCCGGGGCGCTGTACGAAGCTCAGTACCGTGACGGCCCGGAGCATGACTGGCAGGTGACGCGATCCCTGCTCGCGGTGCAGCAGCGGCGGCTAGCGGCCGGCCGCCCAGTCGAGGCCGAGCGGGTGCTGTCCGAGCTGACCGAGCCCCAGCATGCGTTGCTCAACGCCCTATGGGATCAGGTACCAGCGGGCAGGGTGACCACCGGCTCACGCCGTCCGAGGATGCGCGGCGCGGCCGACCTGGCGGTACCGCACCTGATGCGCGCGGCGCTGAATGACAAACGGCTACTGGACCGCATCCATGCCGACATCGGCTGGACCCGCGTCTTCAGCTGTCTCTACGGGGGGACGGCCTACCTCGGCACCGGTCGGTGGCTCCAACGGCGTCGGCAGGCACAGGCGGTCCTCGACGCGCCGGGCAGCACGCCGGCCGAACGGCGCCGGGCTGCGGTGCTGCTGGACACGGTGATCAGGCCGGCGCTCGACATGGCGGTGGCGCAGGCTGCCGTGTTGCAATCGGACCGGATCGCTGTCGACACGCCATTGACCGCGCAGGTGTTGGCGTGGCTGCGTGACAGCGTGCCGAGCGGGGAACTGGCCCGCCGGCTAACCGAGATCGCCGGCGATGTCCGGGGCGGCCCGGACGCTCGCGGCGACGCGTTGGCCGCGCTGCTGGTGCTGGACACCGGTGATTCCCCCGCCTCGGTCATTGCCTCGGTCATCTCCGTGCAGGACGCGAGCGACAAGGCTGTCCGGCTCCGGGCCCGCTGGCGCCTGGGCCGCACCGAGATGCTGTTCCGGGACGTCCTCGCGGCGTTGGCCCCGCGCTCAGCCGCGGGCGCACTCGCCGTCGACGGGCGCGTCCCTGCCGATGCCTACGCCGACGTGGTCCGGGCATGGTGGACGGTCGGGAGACCACCAAGCCGTACCGGCATGGTCGACGACCACCATCACCTCGCCGAAGATCTGGTGATTGCGGTGTGCGGCGACGACGACGACAAGGAGCGCAACCTTGCGGTGTGGCTGGACGTCGTCGGCCGGAACATCGCCGACACGCCTGGCGGCCTGGTGAGGGTACTGGCCGACGTGGCGGGCAGCGAGTCGGCGCGCTGGGCGACCACCGATGACTGGTGCCTGGATCGACCGTGCCCACCGGGCGGCGACCTTGCCGAGGCGCTCACCGTGCTGGCCGGGCTGAACGCACGCTGGGGTTTTCTACGCTGCTGGTTCCTGGACCGGCTAACCAGCCAGATCGTCGCGGCCGGTCATGTGGTCGAGGCGCTCTGCCTGGCCCACGAGGCAGCGGCGTTACACCGGACGGCGGCCAAGCGCACGATGGTCCGGCTGATCACCGCCCACCGCGGATCGGTGCCGAGCGGGCAGGCGCAGGCCCTCGCACCGGACACCATGGCCACGCGTTGGCTGGCGGACCCCACCGGACTACCCGGACTGACCGGGAGCGAACAGGCATACCCGAACCTGCGGGGCGGCATCCGGCACGCCGCCATCCTCGGCCGACGCTGGAGCGTCCGACGCCTGGCGGGGGCGCTGGCCAGGATCACCGACCCGCACCAGCGACTGCGGTCGGTCGAGCTGGCCGTCCGGCTGCGCGTCGTCGAGCCCAGGCCCGAACTGCTCGCCCTCGCCGTCGAGACCGCCGGTGCCGCGACCGAACCGCTCGCCGGAGCCTGTGGGTACGTGCGCTTGGCTGGCTCCGGGCTGTTCCCCAACGCCGAGGACCTCCTCGAACAAGCCCTCGAGCGGCTGTTGTTCGTGCCGGTCGCGCAGCGTACGCGCGTGCTGAGTGCCCTGCCCACCGCACGCAGAGATGGCCTGCGTGCGCTCATCGACCGGCACACGAGCGAACTGCCCCAGCGCGACCAAGCCATCGTCCGAGCGGACACCGCAGCGGTCCTGGCCAGCTACGAACCGGTCTCCGCGGACACTGGCCACGTAGCGGCATGGTCAGCTTTGACTACCGCCGCGTTCTGCGGGCGAGGACTGGCCGCCCTCAACGACACCGCCGCCCGGTTCAGGACCGAGACGGCATGCTGGGCGGCGCTCCGCGACGCGGCCAGCCGCGCCTCGGCTATCGCGGCCTTGCGGGTGCGGGCCAGCCGGGAAGTGGCGCCGCTGCGGCTCGACGAGACGGCCCTGACCGGTCTGTCCGCTCTACTCCATGCCGGCCTCGCAGACGACGCAGGTGACCTGCTGACGATGGCGACGGCCGCCGATACCCACCCTCTGCTGCTGTCCTGGCAGCACCATCCCGACGAGCGGTTCGCCCGCCTGGCGACGCTCGTGCTGATGGAAACCGGGCACCTGGACCTGCGTGGAGTCGACCGGCTCCCGGCGCTGCTGGGCGACCCCGACGATCGGGTACGCCTGCGGACCCGCACGGCGATCGCCAGCGTGAACCTCGGCATGCCCGGCCCGCCACGGCTGCGAGCAAGCAGGCTGGGTGCGAACACCATCGCCGGACTGATCCGCCTCCTGGTGGACGTCCGGCTCAGCCACCGGCATCTGCACGCCGACCTGAACTGGGCGGTGCGTGACATCCTGCACGACAGCCCGGACATCCTCCGCGCCGTGCTGAAGGAGCTCGAAGCCGACGAGGAAGCGTGCACCATCTTCCTGCGGAGCCTCGGGCACGTCGCCGTCCCCGTGCTCGACAACCTGCCAACGCTGTGTGCCGGCCTGAGCAACGCCGGCCAGATGGCCCTTCTCAGGGCGCTTCAGGCGATCGCCTGGACGCCCGACCGCTTCGGCCTCGACAGCTCTCAGCTGTATCCCCTCACGGAACTGGCCCGGCACATCGTGCGCACAGGTGGCGACGACGTCGCCGGTGAGGCGCTACGACTACTGGGCCTGATCGCACCGCTCGGGCGACCAGCGGTGGAGACCCTGTTGGGCGAGGCGATCTACGAGGACGACCTCGCCATCGCCGGATGTGACGCGCTCGGACACCTGCTGGGGCGGATGGCCGCGGACGCGTCGACGGTCGACGTCGCCGACGCGGTGAGCGCACTGCGGTCTCTCGCCGCGGACCTCGACGACGAACTGGCAGTTGCCGCGACGACGGCCCTGGTGCGAGCGGGCATCGCGGTGGAGGCCGATCCCACGCTGCGCCCGAAGGTCGTGCTACACGCCCTCATCACCGCCATCGACGAATTCATCGTCGGTGACAGATGGGAACACGATGTGCGTCGAGCGGCACGATTCGTGATCGCCGAAGCGACTGCGGGCCGTGACGTGCCAGGGGGCACGCTGCTCGGGTCCCTCATCGGCGCGGGCCTGGACTGGATCGACGCACGTCTCGGCGTCATGTCCACCTCGCCGGTGCGGACATTCGAAGGCCTGGCGGTGATGTACGGCGTCGGGCTGGAACAGCCGGCTGCTCTGCGGGAAGCGTTGAGCCGCGAGACGAGAGACCTTCCCGGCCGGCTCGTTGCCCTCCTCGATCAGGAGTGGAGTTGGTTGACACGGGCGGTCGCGGGCGCGTTGCTGGTGATCCTCGGTGACGGCAACGAACACTGCATGAGAACGCTGCTCGGCCTGGCGCGTGACACCGATGCGGTGAACGAACGGGTGCTCAGCGCGTTGCCGTGGGTAGACCAGGTGACGCCGGCGGGTTTGGCTGAGCTCGTCCGCGCGACGGCCGATCCGCTGCATACCAAGGCGTACCTCGCCGTCGAGGTGCTCACGTCGCTGGCCGCGCAGGGGGTGCTCGCGCCGGGGCAGCAGCGCGATGCCTTGGCCGCGGTGCAGTACGCCATCGATCGCCCCGATGCCGGCCGGCACCTCTTACGTGAGTACAACGGCCGGATCGGATCGCTGGGGTCGCTCGCTGAGGCGTGTCGCCGTGCGGCGGAGCGGCTCGATCCGGGCGCGACGGCGAACGCGCATCCGGTGTCCGATCCGTCCGCGACCGTCTCCTTGCCGGTGAGGGGCGGCCGAGGAGAAACGGTGGCGCTCTTGCTACCAACCGGCGTGCCAGCGCGGGACGCTCTGCGTCACCAGCTGAGGCACCTCGCGACGGCGGAAGGGATCGAGATCTTCGCCGAGACTCTGCGGCCGATCAATGCCCTGCTCGACAGCGCCGCGATGTCGGGTGTCTCTATCCAGGAGTTGGTCCGGCTGGCCGGGACGCAGCGGGCCGCGCGCGCCGCCCAAGAGGGTGTCGCGCTGTTGCTCATCATGGGCCGCAACACTGCCGGTGACGAAATCTACACCTACCTACGATTGCCGACTGAGGAGGTTGAGCAGGTAAAGACCTTCATCGCAGCTGGGAAGACATTCGTGCCCTCCGAATGGGGAAACGTGGTCGCCGCCGGCCGTGGGGTGCCCACGTCTGAAGTAACGGAGGAGGTCGGCGTCCCAGATTTCTTGCTCCAGTTCACAACCAGGGACGCGGCCGCGGATCCCGCAGAAACCTGACAGCCTGCCCACGGGATACTCGGACCGAGCGGATCGGCGCCGGTGACGACTCCCGCACCGCCGGTCGGAGGCGGTCCGGCGCCACCCCTGCTCCTCGGTGAGATATCGCCTGCTTCGTGACCGACTTCCTCCTACACCCTGCATAGGCCCCGCGGGACCCCCCGTCGTCATCAGCGTAGATCGTCGTCATCTGACAGATGTCTCGACGCGGCGCGGCACCAAGACTGCAGGCAGTTCCATCGATGCGTGTTCGCACGCGCGACTACGCCTGCCGGAGGTCTGCCATGCCGACGACACACTCAGCATCCGCCCCACCGGGTCCGGCGAAGAAGCCGATTCTCCGGTGGCCATGGCGCTCCCGACAGCCGAGGGCAGGGATCGCCCTGCTCGTCATGACCCTGGTCGCAACGACCGCGGCAGCTGTGGCCGGTCCGGTCACGCCGGCCTTCGCCAACGACCACTACAGCAGCATCGGATCCGCCGCCGAGGCCAACCGGGACTGGATGTCACGGGTGTCGGACGACGCCAGCCTCGCCGACCTGTCGATTCCCGGCACCCACGACACTCTCGCCCTCTGCGGTTACTCGGCGAGCCAGAACGGCAGCGACTGCGAGTACATCTCGACAGGCCTCACCCAGACGCAGGAACGCCTCGGGTACAGCGCCGAGACCCTGGCCACCCAGCTGGATGCTGGTATCCGGTCGATCGACATCCGAGTCCGGGTGGACCAAGGGGACGCGGGGCTGACGTTCACCGTCCACCACGGGGTCTACTACCAGTGGGCCAACTTCACCGACGTGCTCACCAAGATCGAAACCTTCCTGCGGGCCAACCCGACCGAGACGGTGCTGCTGAACCTCAAGGCCGAGTGCCTGGGCAGCGGAGCGAGTTGCGCCGACGCGCAGGGCTACGACAGCACCGAATGGCGGCGGAAGGTGTTCGACTCGTACCTGACCGGGCGCTACCACACCGGCAACGGCGACGAGACGAGACAGGGTAAGGCATGGGACAGCCTGTTCTGGAGCGACTCGGTCGACGGTGTCGAGCAGACGACCACGCCGACCCTCGGCGCCGTCCGCGGAAAGATCGTCCTGCTCGGGTTCCGTGGACCGGCCGGAGGTATCTACGGGGGTTACGGGATCGGGCAGCTCTACCCCGCTGGCGGCTCCTACGACGGCTACGTGCAGGACGACTACAGCGTCCCCCAGATCAGCGACATCGACGACAAGTGGGAGAGGGTCCGAACGCAGTTGCGCAAGACCAACGGGGTGTGGGACGCCAACCGTGGCGAACAGACCCGACACAATCACGAGCCGGGCGCCCTGTACATGAACTTCACCAGCGGTACGGGGGGCCTCACCAATCCGTACACGGTCGCCGGCGGCACCTCGGGGGCGACCGGGGTCAACGAGTTCCTCATCCAGTGCCTGCGGGGCAGCAACGACAGGTGCCCGGAGTTCTATCCGAACCGGGCGGGCAACTTCGGCGGACGAGAGACCATGGACCGGCTCGGCATCGTGATGATGGACTTCCCGGGCGGAAAGTTGATCGACGAGATCGTCGCTCGCAACCCCGCCGGCCGGGCTGGTGGCAGCCGCAACGGCGGCGCCGGCGACCCGATGGAGGCGCATCCGGGCGGGGACAACGGCGGCACCCGCCCGGTGGTGCCGACCGACCACGCGCAGTGCCGCCCGGACGGCATGATTCCGACCGCCGGTACCGCCACCCCCTACTGCCGCGTCTACCAGGGCGACGGCCGGGAGTGGCTCGGCCAGGGCCGGAGCCGTCGGGTGATCGGCTACTTCAACGGCAGCCGTACCGGAGCCGACGGCAAGCCCTCCTACCTGGTCAAGAACATGCCGTGGTCCAAGCTCACCCACATCAACTACGCCTTCGCCCGGGTCGAGAACAACCGGATCTCGGTCGGCGCGGATGGCCCGAACAACCCGGCAACCGGCATGACCTGGAACGTTCCCGGCACCGAGATGGACCAGAGCCTGCCGTACCGGGGGCACTTCAACCTGTTGACCACCTACAAGCGTCTACATCCCCGGGTGAAGACGCTGATCTCGGTGGGCGGCTGGGCGGAGAGCAGGGGCTTCTACGGCATGACCACCAACGCCGACGGTACGACCAACCAGGCCGGAATCAACACCTTCTCCGACTCGGTCGTCGACTTCCTCGGCCGGTACGGCTTCGACGGAGTCGACATCGACTTCGAGTACCCGACCGCGCTGGACGACACCGGCAACCCGAACGACTGGAACGATGCCCGGTCCCGTCGCAAGGGACTGCCCGCCTCGTACACGGCCCTGATGAAGACGCTGCGGGAGAAGTTGGACCGGGCGTCTGCCACCAATGGTCGCTACCACCTGCTCACCTCCGCCACGTCGGCCTCCGGCTATCTGGTCCGGGGCATGGAGAACCAGAAGGCGTTGCGCTACCAGGACTACACCAACCTGATGGCGTACGACTACCACGGCTCCTGGAACGACGTGGTCGGTCCGAACGCGGCACTGCACGACGACGGCAAGGACCCGGAGCTGAGCGACCTGTACTCCACGCCGGAATGTCAGAAGATCGGTTACTTCAACACCGACTGGGCCTTCCACCACCTGCGCGGCGCGATGCAGGCCGGGCGGATCAACATCGGCATCCCGTACTACACCCGGGGGTGGCGCAACGTCACCGGTGGCAGCAACGGATTGTGGGGCAGATCCGTCGGCAGCAACTGTCAGCCGGGTACCGGCCTGGTCCGTCCGTGCGGCGACGGCGCGGTCGGCATCGACAACATCTGGCACGACGTCGATGCCAACGGTCGGGAGGTCGGTGCGGGGGTCAACCCGATGTGGCACGCCAAGAACCTGGAACGCGACCTCACCCCCCGCTACGCGAAGGCGGTCGGCCTCACGCCGGACAGCGACCCGAGCGACAGGCGCACCGGCACGTACGACCGGTACTGGGACGCGACGACCCGTACCGCGTGGCTGTGGAACCCGGAGAAGAAGACCTACCTCTCCATCCAGGACACCGAGGGTCTGGACCAGGTCGTCGACTACGTCAACCGCAAGGGCGCGGGTGGCGTGATGATGTGGGAACTCTCCGGCGACTACGAGTGCCCGGCCGAGGCGACCACCGACAACCCCTGCGTGATGGGCCACACCCTGACCAACCGGCTGCACGAGCGGCTCCAGGGCGCCGCCGCATACGGCGACAGCCGCGGCGCCGGCAGTTCGGTGCAGCGTCCGGCACTGGCCCTCGACGTGACAGTCGACCTGATCCGCTACCCCACCGAAACGGCGAATATGTGGCCGCTGACCCCGACCGTCCGGATCAGCAACAACACCGGTGTGACCATCGGTGGCGGCAGGGACAACGTCATCTCCTTCGACCTGCCGACCTCGACACCCCCGCTGATCAAGGACGGCAACTGGCAGACCGGCGCCCAGGGCGGCCGGTGGAAGGTGCAGGCCGGGCACACCGGCCCGAATGGCGGCACCGGGCTCTCCGGCGCCTTCCACCGGGTCAGCCTCACCCTGGACTACTGCCAGATCATCCCGGCCGGGCAGAGCCTGGACGTGCCGATCATCTACTACATCCCGGCGACCGGGCCGGTGAACACCACAGTCAAGCTGGGCGGTACCACGTTCGCCTCGGTGCCGGAGCAGAACCGGGGTGCCGCGAAGGTGATCCCGGCGACCGGCGGATGCTCGGCACCGGCCTGGGACGCCGGCAAAATCTACAACCCGGCGACCCAGTCGGTGGAGAACATCAGCGTCAAGTACGCCGGAAAGGTCTGGCAGGCAAAGTGGTGGACCCAGGGCAACGTGCCCGGCACCGGGGCCAACTCGGACCTGGAACCCTGGCGGCTCATCGGTCCGGCCAGCTAGCGGCAGTGTGAGTGCCACCCGTCCGGGCCCGGCGAGGCCCGGACGGGTGGCACCGTCCGGTAGCGCCCGTCAGCGGTCCACGACGCCGGCCAGGCCCTCGCGCAGCGCCGCGCCCGCGATCTCCACCCGGCTGCGCAGGCCGAGTTTCGCCAGGATCCGCGAGATGTGCGTCTGGGTCGTCCGGCGGGTGAGAAACAGGCTCTGCGCGATGTCCGACGTCGAACGGCCCTCCGCGACAAGCATCGCGACCTTCCGTTCGGTTGGCGTCAGCGCGGCCCAGCCATGCCTGGCACGGTTGGCCCGGGTACCCCGTACACCCCGCCGTACCCCGCGACTGCGCAGCCTGGCCTCGGCCCGGCGGATGTCCCAGGTAGCACCGAACCCGCCGTACAGGTCGCTCGCCTCGTGCAGGGCGACCCGCGCCTGCGCGGTGTCGCCCCGCTCGGCCAGGACCACAGCGAGATCCTCCAGCGCCCCGGCGAGCTCCACCGGCACCCCGCTTGCCCGGTAGTGCGCCACGGCGGATCGAATAGTCGCCGGGTCGCCGCTGCGCAGGCCGCGACACCGATCAGCGGACGCGGCGGCTCGCGCCGGCACCTGCTCTGCCGCCGCCTCCGCCAGGCAGGCGCGTACCCCGGCCTCCGCCGCTGACCGGTCGTCAACCGCGAGAGCGAGTCGGACGAACCGGGGCAGCCACTGGTGGGTCAGGGTCATCTCCCCTGGCCGCCGGTCGAGAAGAGCGCCCAAATGATCCAACGCCATCCGCAGATCGCCGTCCTGCTCGGCGGCGAGGGACCGCGCCACGAGCAGGAAGTCGAGGTTTTCCCGATCGGCGACGGTCACGACCGGGCGGTCGAATCCCGCGCGAAGATGGGCGGCGGCCCTGACCCGCTCGCCCCGATGGCCGGCGATGAGCGCGGACACACCGTGCCAGAGCCGCCCCGGGCCGCCATCGCGCAGCCCACGGTACGTCGACGTCGAGGTGTCCTGCGCGACCGCGTCGAGTTCGGCCAGGGCGTCGTCCCACCGCCCCAGCCAGAACAGCAAGACGGCGGCGGTCACCCCGGCGGTCGTGTCGTCCATGCGGTTGGCCGTGCGCAGAAAGTCCCGGGCTTCACGCAGCGCCGCCTCCGCGTCCGTCCACCGGCTCAGGTTCTGGAGCGAGAAGATCCGTCCGTGCAGGGCGAACGCCCTCAGATCGACGTGGTCGGGGACGAAGCTCAGCGCCTCGATCGCCCCCTCCGCGCTGTGCAGGGCGAGCCGGTGCTGCCGTCGCACCGAGTGGCTGGCCCAGAGACCCGTCAGCGCGTACGCCGTTGCGAAGGCGTCTCCGGCCACGGCTGCCGTGCGCAGCGCGTCCCGAGTGGTGGCGTCCGCCGCCGCCAGGTCCCCGGAGCCCGCCCGCTGGAACATCGCCAGCGAGGCGAGCAGCCGGGCCCGCCAGGCGTCCGGTAGGTCAGCTCGGGCGAGGGCCCGGTGCAGGTGGGCCACCGCCGCGGTGTTGTGCCCGCCACTGAACAGCGCGCGGGCGAGCATCCAGTGCAGCTGCCCGCGGTCGTCGGGGTCGACGACCAACCCCAGGGTCTGCCGCACCCGTTGGGCGGCTTCCTCGTGCTCGCCGCCGTCGACGAGGACCCGCGCCAGGTTCATGCAGAGCCCCACCCGTACGTCCTCGTCACCCGGGTCGTGGTCCACTTCGCGACGGAGCAACTCGGCCGCGAGGTGCGGCGCCCAACCGGCCAGCACCGGTCCGGCCTCGGCCAGCCACCGCCGCGCCCAGCGGTCCCCGACAACGCCGGAGGCGAGGAGATGCTGAGCGACACGCTGCGGTTCGACGCTGGCGGACTCCAAGGCCCGTGCCACGTCCAGGTGCAGTGCGGCTCGCAACGCGGCCGGCACCCCGTCGTACAGGGCCTGCCGGAGCAACGGATGCCGGAACCGCATCCGAGGACCGGCCTCGACCAGGATGCCTGCCGTCACCGCCTCCTGGAGGTCGGCGGAGAAGTCGATCGCCGGACGGCCGAGCAGCGCGGCGAGTTCGGTGACCGCGAATTCGCCGCCGAGCAGCGCGGCCGTCCGCATCAGCTCGACGGTGCCGGCCGGGACGGAACTCAGCCTGCCTTCGAGGGCCGCGGCCAGCGACCTCGGGACCACGCCGACAGCTGAGTCGCGCACCTCGGCCTGCGCGCCGATGTCCAGCAGGTCTTCGCGAACCAGTGACTCGACCAGTTCCCGCAGGAAAAGTGGATTGCCGACCGCCTGAGCGGCGAGCCGGACGAGGCCGCCCCCCGGTGGCACGCCCACAAGTGCGGCGAGCAGATCACGGACCGACTCCGGGGCGAGGGGACCGAGCGGGACGCGGACCACGTCCGGCCGGAGTGCGACGGCGCGCAACCGCCGCACGGTCGACCGGTGAGTGCCGGGACGGTAGGAGAGGACCAGCAGCAACGGCAGGTACGCGGCGACCGAGGCCAGCCGGCGGCACACATCGATGGACGCGTCGTCGGCCCACTGCACGTCGTCGACGAGGAGCATCATCGGGCCGGCGGCGCACAACTCGTCCACCAGAGCGACGACCATTTCCACGGCCGCCGCGGCGTGACCGGCGTCCGCCAGATCGAGGACGGATCGCCTGTCGGTCAGGAACTCCGCGATCCGCGCCCGGTGGGGATCCGCCGAGCGCGGCCTGATCTCCAGGCAGTCGAGTAGCACGCCCAGCAGTGGCGGATGAGCCAGCTGGTCCGCGACACCCTCGGACACCTGGCAGCCCAGCTCTCTGCCAACGTGGGCAGCTGCCGCCACCAGGGACGACTTGCCGATCCCCGGCTCGCCCTCGATCCAGACCACGCCGCCAGCGCCGAGACGCAGCCGTTGCACGGCGTCCCACAGCTCCGCGAGTTCGGGCACGCGCCCGATCAGAAACCCTGCAGAGTCAGCGGAGGTCAGCATCGTGCCTCAGATCCATCGGCTGCCCCGCGCGGTCAGCCCGGTCATCGACGGCCAGCCACGTCGGCGGCGAATGCGGCAACCCAGGTCAGTGCGGAGTTCCAGTTGATGGTGATCTCGTTGACCGACCAGGCTTCGAGATTGTCGACGTAGCAGAGCTGTGGGGCGCACCCGTGTAACCAACTCGCCGAGAGCGGGTCCTGGAGGCTGGAGTTGGGCCCACCGGCAACCGATCCCACCGGCGGACTCGGCAACCGGGCATCGAACGATTTCGCGTACCACCGGCTGTGCTGGTTCTTCGCGTCGTTGCTGCCGTAGCCGGTGATGTAGGACTGCCCGAGGGCGTTTCGGCCCAACAGGTAGTCGAGCCCCTCGAAGACGGCGTCGGCGTACCTGTCGTTGCCGGTGAGGTCGTAGGCGGTGGCCAGGACGACCTGGTTGTTCAGCATGGACGCGTTGGAGCCCCAGTCGTAGCGTCCCGTGGTGGGGGTGTAGGTCTGCCCGAAGCGCTCGGCCTTCTGGAACGAGATCAACCGGTCCGCGGCGGCGACCACCCATCCCTTGATCTGTTCGCGGTCGCTCAGCTCGCTGCCGAGCCGCGCCAGATCGAGTTGGGCCAGCGCGGCCACCGAACCCCAGTAGAAACCGTTCTGGCTGAAGGCCGCACCGGCGGTGTGGAACCGGCTGACCCGGACGGCGGTGAGGTAACTGGCGTCCTTGGTGGTCAGGTACAGCTCGGCCGCGGCCCAGTAGAACTCGTCGGAGACGTCCCCGTCGTTGTAGGGCCCCCCGCCGCTGCGGTCCTCGTACGGCGCGAAGAGCGCCGGGTTGGCCCGAGCGGCGGCGTACGCACGTTCGGCCGCCGCCCGCAGCCGGGCAGCGAAGCCGGCGTCGTACGGCTGGTAGATCCTCGCCGCCTGGGCCGCGACGGCGGCCAGATTCAGGGTGGCCGCGGTCGACGGGCGGTGCAGTTCCCGTGGTTTCTTGTCCTGGTGCGGCAGCATCGGCGGCCCGGTCCAGGTCTCGTCGTGCACCTTGTGGTGGACCATTCCGGCCAGGGGGAGACCGTCGGGCACCTGCATCTTCAGCATGAAGTCGAGGTTCCAGCGGGCCTCGTCGAGGATGTCGGGGACACCGTTTCCGCGTTCCGGCACGGCGAGGGTGCCGTCGCCGAGCGCCGCCGGCCGGTTGCGCTCCCAGGCCGACAGGAGCTGGTACGTCGCGATGCCACCGTTGACGACGTACTTGCCGTGGTCGCCGGCGTCGTACCAGCCGCCGGTGACGTCCAGCCGGTAGGTGCAGGTCCAGTTGTTCAGGAACGCTTTCGGCTGCTGGCAGGGCACCTGGGTGTCGCCACCGCCTGGTGACTCCGCGACGTGCCCGGCCGGGCGGGCGTACGCCGCCCCGGCGATGCCCCCGTCGATCGCGATGCCACTGCGGTTGGTGTAGAAAAACCGCGTCGCGTCGGTGCGCAGCCGGTCGTACAGATCCGCGCGGATGTCGAACGGGTGACTGGGCTTGTCGACCCAGCCGTCGTACACCAACTCGAACCGGCCGCTGGTCGTGACGTGGCTGAAGTCGATGACGTGGGTGACGGCGCTTGCCGACGCGTCGAAGCCGGTCGGGGTGGTCCGGCCCGTCGCCACCGTCGCGCCGCCGTCGGCCCGGCGCAGCGTCCACGGCACCGCGTGGGACGCGCCGTACCGCAACGTCGCCCGTTTGGGCCCGTTGGGCAGGTAGCCGTGCTGGTTCACCGTCAGGTCCGGTCCGGTGTCGGCCCGGTACGCGTACTCGGCGCCGGTGAGCGTCACGTCGTCCATGCAGAACTCGTAGGGCGTGCTGGACTTACCGAGCCGGAACTGGAGCTGGGCCAACCGGTACGGCTCCGGGTAGGTCGTGGTGATGGTGTACTCGTACTCCTTCCAGGCGGTGCCGGTGGTGAAGCCCTTGTTCAGGTACGTGACATTTGTGGGGTTGTCGAAGGGCGCGAGGTAGATCAGCGGGTTCGCCGCCGTGTTCGTCCGGGCGCGGAAGCGCAGCGTGTACGTGGCGCCGCCGGGCAGATAGATGCTGTTGTGGCCGACCAGGACGTCCCACGGGTTGGTGGACGCGGGCGCGGTCACGCAGAAGGTCCCGCCGTCCAGCTTCGGCGTCATTCCGGCGTTCACCCACCACGGCTTGTCCGTGCCGGTGAACGTGCTGTTCTGCAACAGCCGGCCGTCGAGCTGCGGTCGCGGTGGCCCACCGCCGTACGCCGGCAGCGTTCCCGCCGGCAGGTCCTGCCCGCCGCCCTGGCCGGGCTGTCCCGGGCCGGGATCCGCGCTGCCGTACCGGGGCAGCAGCCAACCGTCGAGGCCGCCGGAGGCGGCGCTGACCAGGACGAAGTCGCTGATCAGGTCGGCGTCGAGGTCGGCGAACAGGCCGGTGGTGCCGGCGAACGGGCCATCGTCACGGATCGGGCCCAGTGACCGCCAGCCGGTCGTCGCGCTCCACGGTGCGCCGGTGTTCTCCCAGGCCTGCACTTTGCCGCTGGGGTAGTCGACGCGCAGCACGTCGGCCCGGCGGTCACCTGTGACATCCGTGAACGACGTCTGGTAATAGCCGTCGGCGGGGGTCGCGAAGCCGCTGACCGAGTGCCAGTCGCCCGGCACCGGCGTCCGGCCCGGGGACCGGTTCTCCCAGAGGCTGGCGTGGCTCAGCCGATCCGAGTTGATCAGGTCGTCGTCTCCGTCGCCGTCGATGTCGACGAAGCGCGGGTTCTCGTAGCGCAGGTCGTTGGCCACGATGGTGGGTGATCCCCATCGTTTCTGCGCGCCGTCGGACTCGCTGCGGGACATCCAGATGACCCGGGTCCCGGTGGGCGACTCGTCAGCGGTCAGCAACCGGAGGTAGTCGTCCCGGTCGTCGCCGTCGAGGTCGCCGAAGTGCACCGTCCCGGGCGTACCCCGGTCCGGTGGGCTGATGTCACCGAGGGCGGTCCAGGTGGATCGGGGGCCGTTGTTGCGCCACGCCGGTAGCCGACCGTCGGGCTGAACGATGACGTGGTCGGCGTCGCCGTCGCCGTCGAGGTCGGGGAAGTGGGTCTCCGAGCCGGCCGGGGCAGCGTCCCGGAACTCACCGATCGGGTCCCAGCGCGGGCCGATGCCGTTGCGGGGCTCCGGTCGCCACTGGTAGAAGTCCTGCGCGACCACCAGCCGCGCTCCGAGAGCGTTGGCGGAGGGTTGCAGGGCGCCGCCGAGCCCGGGCGTGAAGATCTGCCCGTCCTTGAATTGCCACCGGGACACCTCTGCCTGCTCCGAGCAGAGGGTGCTGCCGGTGCTCCGGGAGTTCGCGTCCCAGGACAGGCACCGCTCGGTCGCCGGGTCGGCCTGCGGCCAGGCGAGCTGGTACTGGCCTCCAGCCGTGCTGAAGCGCACCTGGAGGGCCTCGTCGAGGCTGCCGCGCGGCGTCCTGACGTGTGGTCCGATGTCGTCGCCGTCGTTCGTCTTCAACGCGATCACCGCGTGCTCCAGGTGGCGGGCGAAGAAGCGGTACGTGTCGCCGGGGACCGGGGCGTAGCAGTCCCGCTCGGCGGTCGTCCGGGGCGCGAGACCACCGCCGGAACCACAGCCGGCGTTCACGACGTAACGGACATACCTGTGGTCGGAGTTCCCGCCGCGCACCTCAGCGTTGATGGTGTTGTTGTTTCCGATGCTGGCGTAGGCGAAGTCCAGCTCCTCGCCGCCCTCGTGGGTGGGCTGGCCCGCCGCGACGATGCGGCTCTGCAACGCGGCCGGCATCCGTGCGGGATCCTGGTTGAAGTCGGCCAGCACCATCCATTCGCCAGTGGGGCGACCGGCCATGAACTGCCGAGCCGTCTCGATGATGTCGGGGGCGTCGTTGGCACTGTTCCGACCGTTGGACAGCGCGTGGGCGGTGAAGTACCAGTCAGAGCCGATCTGGACGCCCATCATCGGCCGCGAGTTGAACCGCCCGCCCACCGGCAGGATCACGGCGTCGGTCACCGTCTCCCGGGTGACGATGGCCAGGCCGTTGCGTTGCTGACCGGTGTCGGCCCAGTAGATCTGCAACAGGTCCGGGCGGTCGCCCGTGCCGATGTTGTACAGATGCTCGGTGACGCCGGCCTCGGTGAACTGACGATCGGTCCACACCGCCCGGGGGGGAGGTTGGCTGCCCGCCTCCTGGAGCGCGGCGACCTGCACCCCTTCCTGGTGGAACATCTGCTGCACAGCGGCCACCCACCGCGACTCCGGAGGCTCTTCGCCCCCCTGGTGCTGGCCCTGCAGGTTCCAGGACGCGGTGACCCGGTCCTGCGGCACCGCTACCGCCGGTGTCGGGGGTTCCAGGGCGTACAGAAACGTCGACACCGTCGTCAATGCGATGATCGCGGCCAGCCGCCTGCGCACCACGCCCACGTCAGATCCTCCAGACCGACCTCGTCGCCCGCCACCGGGATCACGGAGACGATGCGGCAGCGGAGCCCCGCACCGCATCGGTGGAAATTGCCTATTCGGGCCGGGGTGGGCTGGCCGGCGTCCGATCCGCCGTTACCTATCGGGATTCACCTGCGGTGACGGACGAGTTCGGACGCCGCCTGTTGCCTGGGCGGCCTCGACGTCCCCTGGCCCAGACCGGGTCCGGCGTCGTCAACCCAGTCGATCCAGCTTTTCGCGAGCGGCAGTGTCGGGCCGAGGCGTGAGGACCACGAGGCGCAGGTCGGTGTTCTGGGTGGTCAAAACGTTGGCGTCCAGCGGGATGGCCCCCACGTCCGGGTGTACGGCGGTCTTGTGCGCGCTCTCGTGATTGGCCACCGCGCGGAGGGCCCAGAGGCGGCAGAACCTGTCGTTCCCGGCCATCCGCGAGATCAGTGCCGCCACGTCGGGATCGTTCGGATAGCGGGCGCTGGTGGCGCGCAGGTCGGCCACCAACGACTGCTCGAAGTAGGCGCGCTCGGTGTCGGTCTGGCGGACTCGGGGATTTCGGGATTCGAACTGGACGATCAAGGCGTTGCGGTCGTCGGCGATGGCGCCCGTCGGGTCGCCGAAGACGGCCGCGAACAGTCGGTTCCAGTGCAGCAGCCGCCACACGGCGTCGTAGACGGCCGCCGGGGTGTCGCCGAGGTGGTCGATGACGCGGTGCAGGCTGCTGGGGATCAGGTGGGGTATCCGGTCCGGGGCCGCGGCGAAGCCGGCAAGGCGCATCAGGTGCGCCTCCTCGTCGTCGGAGAGTCGTAACGCGCGGGCCAGGGAGGTGCACACCTGCGCCGACGGTGTGGCGGCCCGGCCCTGTTCGAGGCGTGCCACGTACTCGGGGGAGATGCCGGCCAGTGCTGCCAGCTCGCCGCGTCGTAGCCCGGCGACGCGGCGAGGTGAGGCGTTCGTGAGACCAGCAGCGGCCGGGTCCGTGCGATCCCGCCAGGCCCGCAGCGCGGCTCCGAGCTCATTCATGAACCCCATGATCCGCCATCGGTCCTCCGGGGAGCTGGGTGGTACCAGCGGTACGCGGAAGACCTGTGCCTTCCACAGCGCTGGCTCGGCCCTTCAGGATGGGGATCATGAGCAAAGTGACCAGAATGCATCACATCGGAGTGCCAGTCAGCGATTTGGCACGGTCGGTGAGGTGGTACGAGGACGTCCTCGGCATCACGCCGAACGGAGTGACGATCTCGGCGACGAACCCGGCGATCGGTGCGGTTGTCGAGGTCGAGAACGCGTCGATGCGGGCATCCTTCGCGTTGGCCGGTGACAACGTCCTGCTGGAACTCATCCAGTACGACAGCCCGCAGCCGAGGCCCTTCACCGGGCGCAACTCTGACGTTGGGGTGATGCACCTGTGTTTTGAGGTCGACGATCTCGACTCGGCGCATCGCGACCTGGTGCGGCGGGGCGTGCACGTCAACGCCGATCCGGTGGTGCTCCAGGACGGCGATGGCGTCGAAGCGGGGGCGCTGGCCGGGACGAAGATCCTCTATCTCCGTGACCCGGACGGCCTCCAGCTGGAACTGTTCGAGTTGCCCTCGTAGGAGCGCCGATTCCGGACCCGGCGCCCGTCCCGGTCGGTGCGCTGCTCTGGATACCATCGGTTGGGCCGAACAAACGGAGGGCACCATTCGTCCGGCGACACGCAGAAGCTGATGACAGATATCAGGTCGGGATTGTTCGTCGCTCGCGAGGCGGAGTTGGGCGAGATCGCCTCGGTGACGGCAGCCGCGGCGCGGGGCCGTGGCGGGGCGATGCTCGTTCTCGGTGATGCGGGGATCGGCAAGTCGACCCTCATCGGTGCGGCCGCTTCGCGGCTCGACGGATGGCGGGTGCTGCGGGCCGGTGGTGTCGAGTTCGAGAGCGAGCTGCCCTACTCGGCCCTGCACCAGTTGTGCGCGCCCGTGCTCGACCACCGCGCCGGGCTCCCCGTGCCGCAGCGGAGCGCGCTCGACGCGGTGTTCGGGCTGCAGGCCGGGGCCACGCCGACCCCGATGCTTGTCGGGCTGGCCGTCCTGGGCCTGCTGAGTGCCGTAGGCCGGCGCAGGCCGGTGTTCTGCGTGGTCGACGACGTGCAGTGGGTCGACGCCGGCTCGCGGCAGGTACTGGCCTTCGTCGCGGCACGCGTTGCGGCGGAGCGGGTCGCCATGGTGTTCGCTGCCCGCGACGCCGCCTCGGTGTCGGAGCTCGGTCGCCTACCCGCCCGCACTCTCACCGGGCTCACCGATTCGGAAGCCCTCACCCTGCTGCGGTATCGGGCACCATTCGGCCACGAGGCAGCGATCGTGCAACGGATCCTCGCCGAAGCGGCCGGCAATCCTCTCGCCCTGGTGGAGTTCGCCCGCGACGCCGGACCGTTCGGGCTACCCGGGGACGCCGGGCACCGCGCCGTGGAACACCGGTTCGCGAGTCGGTTCCTGCGGCTGCCGGCACCCACGCGCTCGGTTCTGGCGCTGGCCGCGGCGGAGCCGACAGGTGACCTCGTTCTGCTGAGGCGTGCGATGGCGATCCAGGGGCTGGACGCCGTGGACCTGACCGCGGCCGAGGACAGCGGCCTGTTGGTGACCGGGCCCCGGGTGCACTTCCGGCATCCGTTGGCGCGTTCCGCGGTGTACCTGTCGACTGGTGCCGGGGCGCGACGGCAGGCACACGCGGCGCTCGCCGCCGGTACGGACGTCGACGTCGATCCCGACCGTCGCGCCTGGCACCAGGCGAACGCGATCACCGGCTCGGACGAGGAGACCGCGGCCGAGCTGGAGCGTTCGGCCGGGCGGGCACAGCGCCGCGGCGGACTCGCGGCCGTGGCCGCGTTCCTCGAGCGTGCGGCCCGACTGACACCCGGCCGGTCGCGGCAGGCCCGCCGGTTGTTGGCCGCGGCCCGGGCGCGGTTGGGTTCGGGGGCACCATCTGCCGCCCGGGAGTTGGTGGACGAGGCCGAGCGTCTCCACCCGGACCCCGTCGACCGCCGCGCCGCACGGCTGCTGCGCGCCACGATCGACTATCACGTGGCGCGCACCATCCCGGCGACGATCGCGCTCATCGACGCGGCCGACGGCGTGGGACCCGACGAGGTCCGCGAGACCTACCTGGAGGCGTTCGCATCGCTCATGTTCAGCGTCGACGAGCCGGGGAGGTTGCGGCGGCTCGCCCTGCACATCCGGGAACGGATGCCCCAGCGTGAGCCGCCACGTCCGGTCGACCTGCTGCTGCAGGCGTTGGTCGAGCAGAACCTCCGCCCGGTGGACGAGGCGATGCCCCTGATGCGCCGCACGGTCGATGCCTTCCGGGACCACGCCCGTACGCCCGACGCGGATCCGTGGTGGATGGAACGCGCCTGTGTGTTGAGCGTCGACATCGGTGACAGCGAGGCCATGGAGCAGATCGCCGACCGTCAGGTGGAACTCGCCCGGGCGCAGGGCGCCTACGCGATCCTTCCGCATGCGTTGCGCTTTCAGGCGGCAGCCCGGACGATCGTGGGCCGCTTCGCCGACGCGTATGTCTGCATCATCGAGGCGCGTGCGGTCGACGAGGCCGCCGGGACGTCCAACCTCGTCGGGTCCGACCTGATGCTTGCCGCCTGGAGCGGAGACGCCGACCGGTTCCGCGAGATCCGGGAGAAGCTGCGCGGCTGGGTCGGGGTGAATTTCACCGCGCTGCACTACGCGGAGGGCGTGCTGTGCAACGGCAGCGGCGATCATGAGGCCGCGCTCGACGCGTTGCTGCTCGTACGGGACCAGCACCGGCGCGGGGCGTACGCCGCCTCCGTCTTCCACCCCGAGCTGGTCGAAGCCGCCGCGTACGTCGGACGTCCCGAAGAAGCCGAGGAATCGGCTAAATGGATCGGGGATGTCGCACGGGTCAACCCGAACGCGTGGACGACCGGTGCGCATCTACTGGCGAGTGCGCTGCTCGACCCAGGGCTCGGCGCGCAGGACCACTACCGTGCCGCGATCAGCCGGTTCGCCGGGAGCAGGATGCGAGTCCACTACGCGCGTGCCCGACTGCTCTACGGGCAGTGGCTGCGTCGGGTCGGGCGTCGCGCCGAGGCGCGGGTGGAGCTGCGCGCCGCGCACGAACTGCTCTCCACCATCGGCGCGCGGGGGTTCGCCGGCCGCGCCGCCCGCGAACTGGATGCCATCGGTGAGCCGACCCTGGCCGACGACGCCGATCCGCTGGCAGGGCTGACCGCCCGCGAACTACTCGTCGCCCGCAAGGTCGCCTCCGGCGCAGGCACCAAGGAAGTCGCCGCGCTGCTGTTCGTCAGCCCGCGAACGATCGACGCCCACCTGCGCAACCTCTACCGCAAGCTGGGCATCACCTCACGCCGGCAGCTACGAGAACTGCTCCACTGACGGAGCCGGGCCGTCCGAGCGACGAAAAGGCCCCGCCGGTACGAGACCGGCGGGGCCCGCTGGGTCACGTCAGCGCTGGGCGCCGGGCCCGGTCACACTCCCGTTCGGCGCGCGTCTTCAGCTCCGTCAGCCACGTCTCCAGGCCCGCCCCGAGAGCCACGGTGGAGAAGGCGACGTCCTGCTCCACCTGGTCCCCGCGCCACGTCTCCTCGGTACGCACGAGAACACGACCGTCGATCTCGGCGAACGTCCACACGTGGACCCCCTCGTCGATGCGCAGCCCCGCACCGATCGCCGGGCCGTCCCACCGAAGGCACCTCTGGTGTTGAAGCTGCCGGACGGTGGACGTGACGACGAGGGTCGTGGCGGGATTCAGCGCGGTCTCGAGGACCGGTGTCGTCCATCGGAAGGATGAACCGGGACGCAGTGGGCCACGATCGAGCCGCTTGCTGGAGGAGACCGGCTTCTGCCACGACGGCCAGCGTTCCACGTCGGTCTGCAACTTCCAGACGGTTCGCAGCGGAGCGTCGATCGTCGTCTCCGTCCGATAGCGAATCTTCGCCGCGGTGTCGACAGTCCTTCCCGCACATCGCACCGTCGCGTGGTCGGTACCGACATCGCGCCTGACCTCGGCCCGAGCCGGCGCACCTGCGGTGCCCACGAGGCCGGCCACGACCACTGCCGTCGCGACGGCAAACACACGATTCTTCACGGGGCGGTCACCGCCTCGGCGGTGGCCTTGAGTCGTTCCAGCCACCTGGCGAGGGTCGTGTCGAGGCCCTCCTGGAACGGCCCAGGGTCGGCATCGACAGGCGGGCCGGCGAAGGACTCCTCGGTCGACACCTCCACACCGTCGCCGGCCGGAGTGAGCGCCCAGACGTGGACACCGAGGACCCCGTCCGGTCCGTCACCGTATCCCCGCCACACGAGGCGTTCCCGCGGCCGTACCTGAACGATCGTCGACTCGATCTCCATGCCCGCGGCCGACCAGCGGAACACGGAGCCCGGGGCGAGCGGACCGGGTGCTTCCACGCGTGCGTACGGGATTTCTGGCAGCCAGGTTGTCCATGCGTCGATGTCGGTGAGGATCCGCCACACGGCTTCCGCCGACGCGGTCACCGTGACGCTGTGGCGGCTGACCACCGGGGCCGACACGTCAATGCCGGCCTCGTCGGTGTCCGTAATGTTGTCCATCGTGAAGCCTCTCTGCGGTCACTGACCATCGGATCGCCGGGCATGAGAGCGAGCCGCTAGATCCACACCCGGCAGATGCGATCGTGCCAAGGCGGCAACCGCTACACATCGGCAAGAACTACCTAGTTCGCGGTACGTGGGCCGGCCACGGTGAAGATCCAGCACTACCTGACCCGGACAGCTACCGAACGTCGCTCTCCGACCGTCCGTTCGGAGTTCCCATCGACCAGGCAGCGCTGCTCGAGGCCATCTCCGGCCCGTTGCCCTCCGCGTCGCGCCCGCCGGATCAGGTGCTTGCGGACCTGGTCGTCGACAGTTCGGGTCGACGTTGCGTGACTCGATGCGGTCCAACTCCCCATGCCACCGATCAACATCAACGTCCGCCACACGCAGATCTACGAACACGAGTCGCCTACCGCCATTGCCGTGCTACTGGGCGGTGGCGCGGGCGGCTGTGTCGATGAGGTCGGCGACCGGGCCGGGTTGAGAGACTGCCACGGCGTGGGACGCGTCGATCTCGACCGTCGTCGACCCGGCCCGCTTGGCCAGGTGGCGCTGCAGGTCCGGCGGAATGCCCTTGTCCTGGGTGGTGATCAGGGTCCAGGACGGGATCGTCTTCCAGGCAGTCTTGGTCACGCTCTCGGTCTGGGCGGCTTCAGTGGCTGGCCGCTGCGTTACCGCCATCAGCGCAGCGGTGTCGGGGTCGACGTCGGCGGCGAACACCGCCGGGAACTGGTCCTGGTGGACGTACTGCGCCATTGTGGTACCGCCGTCGTCGAGAGGGGTCGGCACCATCTTGACGGAGGTGAGGAGCGCACTTCCCGGGAACTTGGTGATCAAGTCGGCCGCGCTCTCGCCGACGTCCGGGCTCAGGCTGGCGACGTACACCAGAGCCTTGACGTTGGGGGCGCCATCCGCAGCCTCGGTCATCACTGCTCCGCCGTACGAATGAGCCGCCATCACGACCGGGCCGGACACCGAGTCCACAACAGCTCGAGCGTAAGCAGCGTCCTTCTGCACGCCGCGGAGCGGGTTTGCGACGGCAATGACCGGGTAGCCTCGACGTTTGAGATTGGCGATCACCCCGTTCCAACTCGATGAGTCGGCGAAAGCACCGTGGACGAGTACGACGGTGGGCATTCCTGCGTCCTGGACAGGCTTGTCAGAAGCGGCACTCATCCGGCGGTTCCTTTCAAAGGGCCCCACTGTCCACCGAGGTTGGCAGCGCAGGCCGACGACGAGGATGTTCGGCGGCGTTCCCGCTGGCAGTCGTGCAACGGCCCGCAATTGCCGACGCGGGTGCGGGTGCGCCAGTATCCAGTATTTAAGGTCGGCCAGGCTGCTGTCAGCAGAGTCTGAAAAGCCGGGCCGTGCAGGTTATTTGACGACTTGTCGAGGCGCGCCTGGTCTCGTGAGGCGGTAGATCCCTGTCGACTACTGCACGGTTATGCACCCGAGTGCACATCGGAGCAGTCATTGCCGATTTTGAGCCCCCGTGTTTAGCCAAGCGTCTGTACCACCATGTCGGCGATTTGCGGGCGTACCCGCTTGCTCCGGCTTCAACCGAGCGCGATCAGCTGGGTCAACCCGGGCGTTCGGGTGGTGACGCGGGGTGGTGTCGGCGGAGGCGGCGTAGTGACAGAGGCGGCCGAGTAGGTGGTTATCTCGGACGTGGAGGGTCTTCGGTCGCTTCAATGAGATGGCTTCGTGTGCCCACCAGGTGTCCTTGCGGGAATGGGGGCCGACGCAACCCTCTGGCTGGCGGCTCGTTGGTGCGGCAAGGGGCGGATGGAGGCGGATTATGGCGGCTGGGCGGGGTGCCAAGCTGCTGCGTCCCGCCACGAGTTCGGGTCGGGCGACGTTCCTGGAGCTCTTCTTTGATCTGGCGTTCGTTGTGGCTCTTACTCGGGTGTCGCAGCGGTTCGCCGACTTGCGTGATGACACGGGCTGGGTGCTGGTCGGTGGGGTTGGTCGTACCCTGTTGCTCTTCTTGGCACTGTGGTTGATTTGGTCGCATACCACCTGGATCACCAGTCGGTATGAACCAGAGCAGCCGATCATCCAGGCCGTGGTTGTTGGGACGATGTTCGCCGGCTTGATTATGGCGGTGACGTTGCCGCGCGCCATGGAGGAGCGTGCGCTGCCGTTCGCGGTGGCGTACCTGATGGTGATGGTGGTGCGGCCGCTGGTGATCGCCGCCGCGCTGCGTGGCCACCCGCGACGGTTGGTGCCGTTCCGGCTTGCCGGGTGGGCTTTGGTGAGCGCGCCTCTGTGGCTGGCCGGCGCGTTGGGTCCGGACCGACTTCGTCTGCCGTTGTGGGCTGCCGCCCTCGCTGTCGACTATCTCGCCTGGGGCCTGGGCTGGCCGCTGCCGTGGCTCGGGGTCTCGAAGGTGTCCCACTGGCGGATCGCGGGGACTCACCTCGCCGACCGTTACCAGCAGATGTTTCTCATCGCCCTCGGTGAGTCGATTCTGGTCATCGGCGTGGTTTTCAGCGGCGCGGACTATTCCGCCGAGCGCGCGTGCGCCTTCGCGGTCGCGTTCGCCACCAGCGCGCTGCTCTGGCGAATCTACTTCTACCGCGCGGGTCTGCTGCTGGGCGATGCGTTGGCTCGGGCGGTGATGCCTGGGCGCTTGGGTACGGCGTCGGAACGGACGCATTTGCTGATCGTGCTCAGCGTGCTCGTCACGGCGGTCGGCTACGAGTTGGTGATCGATGATCCGTATGGGCTGGCGCAGCCCAGTTGGCTTCTGTTCGTGGTGGGCGGTCCGGTGTTGTTTCTCGTCGCTCGCATACGGCTGGACTATGAGATCTTCGGTCGGCTTTTCTGGTCCCGGGTGATCGGCTTGGTGGTCCTGTTGCTGTTCACGCCGCTGTTGGCGCGGTGGGCACCGATGGTCGGGCTGAGTGTGGTGGGCTCCGTGCTGGCCCTGGTCGCGCTCCTCGACGCGTTGCGCAGCCGGGGACGGCCGCTGGAGGCATCGTCCTCGCCGATCGGGCGGGCGACGTCCGGCGATCCCGACGCCGAAGCCTGACCGCGCGGCCACGGCGGACTAGCCCGCGGATTCGGTCGACGGGCGCTCGGCAGTGACCCGGAGAAGTCCTTCGACGCCGCGGAGGAAAGTCTCGGACACCTTCGCGGGGTCGAAGAGGCATCCGGCTGCCATGGCACCGTCGCGGAGCATGACGAAGTGACGCGCGGCGGACTCGGCCGTCTCCTCCTGGACCTGCGCCATGAGCGTGGTGAGCGTGTCCAGGAACCATTGCCGGTGGGCGATGATCTCCTGACGCACGGGATGTTCCGTGTCGGGATACTCGGCCGCAGCGTTCAGAAACGCGCATCCACGGAACCCCGGGGACTGGATGCTCTCCGCGATGGAGTCGGCAATGGCCAGGAGTGGGGCGACCGGCCGTGAATTGGTGGTGATGACCGTGTCGACCGCGCCGCGATCCATCTCATGGACTTCACGCAGGTAGGCGAGGATGAGGTCGTCCTTGCTGGGGAAGTGCCGGTAGAAGGTGGCCCGGGTCACCTTCGCCTCGGCGATGATCCGATCCACGCCGACGGAATGGATCCCCTCCGAGTAAAAGATCCTGGTTGCTGTGGTGAGGAGCCGGCGCCGCGCCTCGGAGGGCCGAGCACCGGGTGCGGTGGACGTCATATCGTCATCGTAGCGGATAGAACGTTCGGTCTAAGGGAAGTGAGCGGACGCAGGCTCGACAGCACCTGTCGATGGCGATGGGTAGCGAGCAGCGCAGGGGCAGGTTGATCGCGCCGCCGCCGGCGGTAAGGGCGCGCGTGATGCGCGATCGAGCCGATCAGGTGACCGTCAGTGGAGGCGTTGCGTGCAGCGCTCGAGCACGACTGCGGCAGCGGATAGAACGTTCGGTCTTGACGATGCGGGCTGCGTCTGCCATGCTGGACAAGACAGAACGATCGGTCTCTCCAACCCCTCCGCTGAAAGGGTCACCCGTGACCACCACTGCTGCTTCGCCCGGTATTTCCCAGACGGCTTCCGCGCTGCGGCGGCTGTACTTCGTCCGCTTCGCGTTCGCCATCATCTGGGCTGGCGTGACGATCGCTACCGCTAAGGAGATCGGTCCGCTCGCGGTGGCGCTGTTCGTGCTCTACCCGTTGTTCGACGTGGGTGCCGCCATCTATGACCTCCGTTCGTCGCGGGCCACGGGCTCGTCAACGCTGCTGTACGTGAACATCGCGGTAAGCCTGGTCACGGCGGTCGGCGTGGGTGTTGCCGGGGCGTCCGGTATTCCCGCCGCCCTGCGGGTCTGGGGCGCTTGGGCGGTCGTCGCTGGTCTGGTTCAGTTGATCGTGGGGCTCACTCGTCGCAAGATGGGCGGCCAGTGGCCGATGATCATCAGTGGCGGCATCTCGGTTCTGGCCGGTGGGTCCTTCATCGCCGGCGCTTCCGCGGACAACCCGTCGCTGACCAGCGCTGCGGGCTACGCCATTCCCGGTGCCATCTTCTTCCTCATCGCCGCCATCCGCCTCGGCCGCGCCGCGAAGGGCAACTGACATGGCCACAACCGAGTACGACGTCATCGTGATCGGTGCCGGTCCGGTCGGTGAGAACGTGGCCGACGGGGTCGTGCGGGGCGGGCTGACCGCCGCGATCGTTGAGCGGGAGTTGGTCGGTGGTGAGTGCTCGTACTGGGCGTGCATGCCGACGAAGGCGTTGCTGCGCAGCGCGTCGGCGTTGCGGGCGGCTCGCCATCTGCCGGGTGCGCGGGAGGCGGTGAGGGGCGTCCTGGACGTCGCGGCGGTGCTTGGCCGGCGGGACTCCTTCGCGTCGCACTGGCAGGACGACGGGCAGGTGTCCTGGCTCGAGTCGGCTGGCATCGCGCTGCACCGCGGTCAGGGGCGGATCAGTTCCGCCCGGGTCGTCGAGGTGACCGGCGTCGACGGTGTCACCAAGACGCTGACCGCGCGGCACGCGGTGGTCGTTGCAACCGGAAGCAGCGCTCTGTTGCCGGATATCCCGGGGCTGCGGGAGGCGGTGCCCTGGTCCAGCCGCGAGGCGGCTTCGGCCAGTTCGGTTCCCCGTCGGCTCGCGATCATCGGGGGTGGTGTGGTGGCGGCCGAGATGGCGACCGCGTTCGCCGCTCTGGGATCTTCGGTGACGGTGCTGGCCCGTGACGGCGTGCTGCCGTCGGCGGAGCCGTTCGCCGGTGAACTGGTCACCGATTCGTTGCTCGAGGCCGGTGTGTCGGTACGCCTCGGCGCGGAGGCCGTCGCCGTCAACCGCGACGACAGCGGAACCGTCCACATCAAGACCGCCTCCGGCGAGCGGGTCGAGGCCGACGAGGTGTTGGTGGCGATCGGTCGCACACCGAACACCCAGGACATCGGCCTCGACCGGGTCGGGCTGGCGCCGGGTGCCTGGCTCGCGGTCGATGACACGCTGCGCGTCGTGGGTGGCGGGAAGTGGTTGTACGCCGCCGGCGATGTGAACCGGCGGGTGCTGTTGACCCATCAGGGCAAGTATCAGGCGCGGGCGGTGGGCGACGTGATCGTGGCCCGGGCGAAGGGCGAGAAGGTCGAGGACGGCAGGTGGGGCCGGCACGCGGCGACGGCCGACGAACGTGCGGTGCCGCAGGTGATCTTCACCGACCCGGAGATCGCGTCGGTGGGCCTGACCGCGACTGCGGCCGAGGCAGCTGGGATACGGATCCGGGTCGTGGACTACGACCTCGGGGCAGTCGCCGGAGCTTCCCTGCACGCCGATGGCTACAAGGGACACGCCCGCATGGTCGTCGACGAGGACCGAAAGGTGATCATCGGCTTCACCCTCGCCGGCCCGGACGTCGCGGAACTCATCCATGCCGCGACCATCGCCATCGTCGGCGAGGTCCCGTTGGACCGGCTGTGGCACGCGGTTCCGGCCTACCCGACCGTCAGTGAGGTGTGGCTGCGGCTGTTGGAGACCTACGGCCGCTGACGGTGGACCGAGCGCTCGTCCCTGCGCTGTTCGCGCCGGGACGAGACTCGCCGTCCCACTACCGTGCACTGGGGACGAATCCCGTTGCCGATCGGTGTGGTGCCTCTCAGGTGGACCCGAGGTCCTCGCAGCGATCGGTTCCCGCCTCGGAGGCGAGCCACTGAGCTGGCTCCTGCATAGCCGCCGTCATTGACAAGGCAGAACAATCGGTATTTCAAATTCAGGTCTGCGGCGTCATGTTCGTCCGGAAATAGAACGAACATTTTTCCACTTGGAGGAGACTTCCTTGCCCACCAAGATCACTATCGTCATCGATAACCCTGCTAGCCCCGACGACTTCGAGCGGGCCTACGCGGACGTGAAGGCTGCCGCAGCGAAGTTCCCGAAGCTGCGGCGACTCGAGTCTGCGAAAGTGTGGCCGAAGGAGGATGGCACCGCTGCCCCCGCGTACCGGACGCTCGACCTCTACTTCGACAGCTACGAGGATGCCTCCGCAGCGGTCGCGACAACCGTTGCCGCTGATGTCTTCGGCACCCTCGTGCGGACGCAGGTCACGTTCAAGGGGCTGTTCTCGGACATCGAGCAGGCTTAAGGATTACGAGCTCCGCGGGCGTAGGCGGACACGACGCCTACGCCTGGGTTCCGCAGCCGACGTCGGCCTCAACGCCGGCGCCCGCCGGACATCGTCACGAACCGCGTTGACATCCCAGTCCGCCCACCGCAGCAGACGCTGCATACCTCCGGCGACCTGTCCCTGGCCTGCTCAGCCAAGGTCCAGCCGTCCGTGCGGTCCAAACCCGCAAAACCAGCCCCGACAGGTACTGTCGGGCCCGCCGTCGCGGCTGGGACCGGCCGAACCGGTGCGCAGAACTGGCATGCAACCGGTCCAGCTCCTCCGACCACTGCGCAGTATCGACATCCGTCTCACCATGCCCAACGAGCCGATCATGAAGACGCCTCGCCGCTTACCGCCGTTGCAGTAGCGCTGGCCGCCTGGGTGGGGGAGAACCGGCGGCGGGCGGCGAGGCTGACGTAGACGAGGGCGACCAGGACCGGTACCTCGATCAGTGGTCCGACGACTCCGGCGAGAGCCTGGCCGCTGGTGACGCCGAACACGCCGATCGCCACGGCGATGGCGAGTTCGAAGTTGTTGCCGGCGGCGGTGAAGGCGAGCGTGGTGGTGCGTTCGTAGGTCAGTCCGATCGCCCGACCGATGGCGAACGAGCCGAACCACATGATCGCGAAGTACGCGAGCAGGGGCAGCGCGATGCGGGCGACGTCCCAGGGCTGGGCGGTGACCGCGTCGCCCTGCAGGGCGAAGAGCAGCACGATGGTGAACAGCAGCCCGTACAGGGCGACCGGCCCGATCCGGGGCAGGAACTTCGCCTCGTACCAGTCGCGGCCCTTGGCGCGTTCGCCGAGTTTGCGGGTGAGGTAGCCGGCGGCGAGGGGGATGCCGAGGAAGACCAGGACGCTGCCGGCGATGTCCCAGCCGGAGACGGACAGTCCGGCCTGCTCCAGGCCGAGCCAGCCGGGCAGGACGGTGAGGTAGAACCAGCCGAGCAGGCCGAAGGCGAGGACCTGGAAGACGGAGTTGAGGGCGACCAGGACGGCGGCGGCTTCGCGGTCGCCGCAGGCAAGGTCGTTCCAGATGATGACCATCGCGATGCAGCGGGCCAGGCCGACGATGATCAGGCCGGTGCGGTACGCGGGCTGGTCGGGCAGGAGCAGCCAGGCCAGGGCGAACATGACGGCGGGGCCGATAAGCCAGTTGATCACTAGGGAGGAGATCAGCAGGCGCCGGTCGGAGGTGACGGTGTCGAGGCGGTCGTAGTGGACCTTGGCCAGGACCGGGTACATCATGATCAGCAGACCGAGGGCGATGGGTACGGAGATCCCGCCGACCTTGACGTGGTCGAGGGCGTCGTCGAGGCCGGGGATCAGCCGGCCCAGGAGAAGCCCAGCGACCATGGCGGCGCCGATCCACAGCGGCAGGAGCCGGTCCAGCGTCGAGAGCCGCGGTGTGGTGCTCGACGGTGTGGCCAGTGTCGTCATGTGCTCGGTTCCCTTGTTGGTTCCTGAGTGGATGCGGCCGCCCGCAGGCCGGTCGGCCCTGCGACTCCGGTAGGAGGTCCAGTAGGTGTCGTGCATGGTGTGCAGCGTGTGGACGCCGTCGGCCGGTCCGAGTGGGTGGGGTCCGCGATCGGTGGGCGTGCCGTCCGAGATGGTCGCGGTGACCGTGTGCGAGCCAGCGTCGATGAGAGCAGGCAGATCACGTTCCTCCCGGTGGGATCGAATGGCCGTTGACCCGGGCGCACCGGGGCGGCTCAGGACTGGGCGGCGAGGTACCGCCCGGCGTCGAGGGCGGCAGCGCAGCCGGTGCCGGCGGCGGTGATCGCCTGGCGGGGTGCGGTGTGAAGGATCAGGCGGCGGTGCGCAGCTCGCCGAGGAGCTTCTCCACCCTCGTGCGGATCTCGTCGCGGATCGGGCGCACGGAGTCGACGCCCTTGCCGGCCGGGTCTTCGAGCTTCCAGTCCTCGTAGCGCTTGCCGGGGAAGACCGGGCAGGCGTCACCGCAGCCCATGGTCACGATGATGTCCGAGGACTCAGCGGTGGTGTACTCGAGCAGCTTCGGCGTCTGGTCGGTGATGTCGATGCCGACCTCGCGCATGGCCTCGACGGCGGCGGGGTTGACGGTGTCTGCGGGGGCGGAGCCTGCGGAGCGGACCTCGACGGTGTCACCGGCGAGGTGGCGCAGCCAGCCGGCGGCCATCTGGGAACGGCCGGCGTTGTGCACGCAGACGAACAGGACGCTGGGCTTGTCGGACATCAGGAGCCTTCCTTGCAGTACGGGTTGCGGGCCGGTTGACCGGCGCCGGGTCAGAACTCGCCGGCAGGGCACCTGTGGGGTCGTTGTTGTGGCCGAGCAGGCGGTAGCGGCCGGCGTTACGCGACGTATTCACCAGGCTCCGATACGTCTGGTCCGCCCCACCGTGCGGACGCCTCGTGCTCATGCGCTGTGGTTGGGCACCGGATTGCGCCCGGTCAATACGCAGTGAGCTGGTGTCAGTCATGACGGTCGGGCGACCTCATGGAGGAGGTGACGATGGGGGCGACGCGGTCGATGCGGGTGGCGAGGTCGGCGAACGCGGCCTCGAACGCGGCGTCGGTGTCGACGCGGACCGGGTCGGGCACCGACCAGTGCAGGCGGGGCCGGACCGGGGCGGTGAGTTCCTCGTGGGCGTTGTCGCAGACGGCGATGAGCAGGTCGTCGTCACGCGCGATGTCCGCGACGTGCGTGGTGCCGGTCGCGTCCAGGTGCAGCCCATGGCGGTGGGCTACGGCGACGGCGCGCGGGTGAACCCGCTCTGCTGGCTGCGTTCCGGCCGATGCCGCGCAGGTGTGGGTGCGCTCCGACCAGAGGGCGGCGGCGAGCTGCGAGCGGGCGGAGTTGCGGGTGCAGACGAACACCACCCGACCCACGCCGGGCATCGGTGCTGGTGTCAGCGCGGTCAGGGCCTCGGGTCGCAGTTGCAGATAGGTGCGACGGCGGTCGCCCTCGGATCGGCTGCGGACGACGAGGCCGGCTTCGCTGAGGACCTTGACGTGGTGGGCGACCAGGTTCGTCGGCATCTGAAGATCGTGGGCGATCTCGCCGGGGGAGGCGTCGCCCAGGGTGAGCGCGTCGACGATCGCCAGGCGCGCCGGATCGCCGAGCGCGGCGTGGATCCGGGCGCGCGCCTGGAGAGAAGAAAACTCGGTAGTCATTGACTCAACTATCACTGACTAATCACGTTGCTGTCAAGCGGCGTCGAGGCGCGCGGGCCGGTGGAGCGTTCTTGGGTGTGCCGAGAGGCCGGAAGGGCGGCAGGGGTTGCTGCTCGGAACCTCGGGTGCCTGTTCTGAAGGCGGTTGGCGTTGAGGTTGATCGGCAGGGGTCACGGTTGACGTAGCGGCTCCGCCGGGGAGTTGGCGGTCAGCAGCAGCTCATCAGGTACGACTGCGTACCACGTCGTCGCCGCCCTGCCTGGCGGCGAGTCCGGCGGATCGTGGCGCCGCCGGCCGGCTATGAGACGGTCACCGGTTCGACGGTGAGCAGCGCCGCGAGTTGGCGCAGCACCGCCGGTCGGGCTCGGTAGTACACCCACGTGCCGCGCCGCTCGGAGTCCACGAGGCCAGCCTCGCGCAGGCTCTT
Organism: Micromonospora sp. NPDC048839; assembly: GCF_040649915.1. Lineage (NCBI taxonomy): Bacteria > Bacillati > Actinomycetota > Actinomycetes > Micromonosporales > Micromonosporaceae > Micromonospora > Micromonospora sp. NPDC048839. Next base: position 535,295 of record NZ_JBEZGL010000002.1, on the reverse strand, counting down.
GAGGTGATGCGAGATGGTCGGGCCGCTGAGGTTGAAGGCGGGGGTGAGGTCACACACGCACGCCTCGCCGTTGTCGGCGGAGGCGATCATCGACATCAGCTGCAGGCGCACCGGGTCGCCGAGGGCCTTGAACGCCGGCGCGAGCACCGCGGCGGTCTCGGCCGGCACGCGGTGCTGCGCCAGGGGCTGGCAGCAGAACGCCTCGGCGGTCACGTCGGTGAGAGTGAGAGACGCAGCTTGCTTCGACATTCCTCTAGGTTGACATCCCTCTAATCAATGTGCAACTGTCTGTTTCGACAGATGTCAAGACAGTGGGATGGAGGAGATCATGTTCAGGCTCACGCGCCGACCGAAGGCATCCACGACCGGTGTCCGATTTTGCGACTCCTGTGCCGAGGTCAGCACCACCGAGCAGCGTGCTCAGCGCCGCTTCGACGCGGCACGGGCCGCCCACGCGAGCTTCGGCCGATGATCGCCGCTCGCGATTGGTAAGCTCAATCGTCTATCGGCGATGATCGATGAAGGGGTGGTGGGGGTGGCCGAGCTACTCGATCGGATCACGGCGCGGACATACGCGTCGTGGTTTCGGGCGCTGGCTGACCCGACCCGAGTGCAGATCGTGGAGTACCTTGCCCGCCAGGCTCAGGCGATGAGCGTGGGGGAGATCGTCACCGCGATCGGCCTGGCGCAGTCCACCGTCTCGCAGCACCTGAAGATCCTCACCGAAGTGCGATTCGTCCTCGTCGAGCCGATCGGCACCGCCCGGCACTACCGGATCAACGACGCCTGCGTCGACTGCTTCCCCTCCGCCGCGGACGTGGTCATGGGTCGACCCGCCCCCAGCCCGAACGGAACGCGCTGATGGCCGACATCACCGTGCGCCCCCTGCGCGACGACGACGCCGAGCGGGTCCTGACCATCTACCAGGCCGGCCTCGATGGCGGTAACGCCAGCTTCGAGACGACCGCGCCGACCTGGCCGATGTTCGACGCGGCGAAGCTACCCGCGCACCGCTTCGTTGCCGTCGACGCGGATGACACGGTGCTCGGTTGGATCGCGGTCGCACCCACCTCGGCCCGCGCCGTCTACGCCGGCGTGGTCGAGCACTCCGTCTACGTCGACCCCGCCGCGCAGGGCCGCGGCGTCGCCCGGCTGCTGCTGGACACGCTGATCGCCTCCACCGAGGCCGCCGGCATCTGGACCATCCAGTCCGGAGTCTTCCCCGACAACGCCGCCAGCCTCACCCTGCACCAGCGGGCCGGCTTCCGGGTCATCGGCGTGCGCGAGCGAATCGCTCGCCACCACGGCCGCTGGCGCGACGTCGTCCTGATCGAGCGACGCAGCCCCGTCGTCACCTGACCAACCCCGACCCCGCACCAGCGGGTCCCGTCTACCTCGATGATTCGACAGTTATCAACACAGAGGAGTTTGCTCGATGACCACCCTGAATGAGCTACCCGTCGTGGTCGTCGGCGCCGGACCGGTCGGCCTGGCCGCCGCCGCGCACCTGCACGAGCGGGGCATCGCCTTCATCGTCCTCGAAGCCGGCGACACTCCCGGCGCCGCCGTGCGGCAGTGGGGCCACGTGCGGGTCTTCTCCCCATGGCGGTACAACATCGACCCGGCCGCCCGCCGGCTCCTCGACGAGGCGGGTTGGGTCGGCCCCGACCTGGAGGGCCTGCCGACCGGAGCGGAGCTGGCCGGCGACTACCTTCAGCCCTTCGCGCAGCTGCCGCAGCTCAAGCCGCACCTGCGCTACGGCGCCCGGGTAGAGGCGATCAGCCGCCTGGGCCTGGACCGGCTGCGCACCGCCGGCCGGGAGTCCACGCCGTTCCTGATCCGCCTCGCCGACGGCGAGGAACTGCTAGCCCGCGCCGTGATCGATGCGTCCGGCACCTGGGGCACCCCGAACGTCCTGGGCGGGTCCGGCCTCCCGGCCCGCGGTGAGAGCACTGTCGCGGCGTTCCTGGAGCACGCGTTGCCCGACGTTCTCGACGCGGCCCGCGACCGCTTCGCCGGCCGGCACACTCTCGTCGTCGGGGCCGGCCACTCCGCCGCGAACACGCTGCTGGCCCTTGCCGAACTGGCGGAGGCCGCGCCGGGCACCGAGGTGACCTGGGCGATCCGGACCAGCTCACCTTCGCGTACCTACGGCGGCGGGGACGCCGACGCGCTGCCCGCCCGCGGTGCCCTGGGCGCACGGTTGCGCGCGCACGTCGACGCCGGACGGATCCGGCTGCTCACCGGCTTCTCCGTGCACGCCCTCACCCCGGCCGACGGTCGGGTCAGTGTGGTGGTGCGCCACGCCGACGGCAGCGAGCTGACCGTCACCGTGGACCGGATCGTCGCCGCCACCGGCTTCCGCCCCGACCACTCGATCGCCGCCGAGCTGCGCCTGGACCTCGACCCGGTGATGGGTGCCACCCGTGCCCTCGCGCCGCTGATCGACCCGAACGAGCATTCCTGTGGCACCGTCCCGCCGCACGGCGTGAACGAACTCGCCCATCCGGAAACCGGCTACTACGCCGTCGGCATGAAGTCCTACGGCCGGGCGCCGACGTTCCTCATGGCCACCGGCTACGAGCAGGTCCGCTCCGTCGTCGCCGCCCTCGCCGGCGACTGGGCCGCCGCCCGCGACGTCCAACTCGACCTACCCGAAACCGGCGTCTGCAACAGCAACCCCGCCGACACCGCCACCGGCGAGGGCTGCTGTGGTCCGGCGCCCACCGCCGAACCCGCAGCGCGCGGACTCGCCACCGGCATCTCCGGCGGGCTGCTGTCCACACCGTTGAACCTGGTCACCCTCGACGCCGCCCCCGCCAGCGCTCAAGCCGGCGGCTGCTGCAGCTGATGCCCACCACCGCGACGGTGCCCGCCGACCCCACAGTCGGCGGGCAGCACGCCCACGGCTGGCGAATCGTCGCCGCCCTGGCCATCACCTCCACCGTCGGCTACGGCACCCTTTACTACACCTACCCGGTGGTGCTGCGCCCCATGGCCGCCACCCTCGACGCCTCCACCACCGCCGTCACCGGCGCGCTCACCGTCTCCGTCCTCGCTGGTGCCGTCATGGCCATCCCGGTCGGACGGTGGCTCGACCACCACGGCGGACGCGCGCTGATGACCATCGGGTCGATCGCCGCCACCGCCCTGCTCGTGGCCTGGTCCCAGGTGCAGACCATCGGCCAGCTCTACGCCGTCATGATCGGCATCGGCCTCACCGGCGCGATGGTGCTCTACGAGCCAGCCTTCGCCGTCATCATCGCCTGGTTCCCGCCCGACCGGCGCGCCACAGCCCTGCTGGCCGTCACCATCGTGGCCGGCTTCGCCAGCACCATCTTCATGCCCCTGACCGGCCTGCTGGCCGCGCACCTCGGCTGGCGCGGCGCGCTGCTCGTCCTCGCCGTCATCCACGGGCTGCTCACCGTGCCGCTGCACGCACTCGCCATCCGCCGACCCCGTACATCAGCGGCGCCGACACCTGCTGACCCCACACCACCGGCCCACGCCCAGCGGCGCGCGATCGTCAAGGCCGCGATGCGCGACGCCCGATTCTGGATCCTGACCGCAACGTTCATCGCGCAGGGCGCGGCCACCAGCACCATGACCGTCCACCTCGTCGGCTACCTGATCAGCCGCGGCCACCCCGCCACCTTCGCCGCCACCGCCACCGGCCTGCTCGGCGTCCTGTCGGTCACCGGCCGGCTCGTCCTCACCGCCGCCCGCCGACACCTACGCGTCACCACGATCGTGGCCGCCGTCTTCGCCATCCAAGCCGCCGCCATCCTCACCATGCCCCTGCTCGCCGACACCCGCACCGGCGCTGTCATCACCGTCGTGGGATTCGGGCTCGGCTTCGGCATCACCAGCCTCGCCACCCCAGCCCTGCTCGTCGACCGCTACGGCACCACCGCCTACGCCAGCGTCGCCGGACGCCTCGCGGCCCCCGTCACCATCGTCAAAGCCACCGCACCCCTGGCAGCCGCCGCCCTCCTGCACACCACTGGTGGATACACGCTGCTGCTCGTCGCCGCCGCCACCTGCTGCGCGTTCGCCGCCATCGGCATGACCGCCCGAGCGAAAACCGCCGCGCCGCGACCCTCCACCGCCCAGACCTGAGGCGTTCGCCGCAGCCCTGACCACATAGCCGGCAAGCTCGGCTCCCCGCACGGGGGAGGTAGCGAGGCCTCGCGCTCGAACCGTCACTACAACTCCCGTTGACGGAGTGAGTCTTCACTCCGTAGGTGAGCGACGCGAGCCAGCTGATCGCAGTGCGACCCGGGGGTCGAGCAACAGCGACCGAGCGCACCCACCAGGCGGTGATCCGACTACTGGAACCCGACCGGGCCGTACTGCGACTGCCGGTCGAACAACTCGCCGCCATCTTCCTCGGCATTCTCATGGGCCGGCGAGGAGCACCCGGGGGCGCGGAGACCCGGGTCGAGACGCTGGTCGACGTGTTCCTGCGCGGCGTGGTCGATACTGCGGCTGCTGCTGGATGAACCGCCGCGATCGGGATGAGCCTCGTTCTGCGTCCAGGACCGTCCTGAGTGTCCACGCGGTGGCTTCCTACCAGGTGAATGTGGGAGTACGGTGGGCTCTGGTGTGCCGGGAAGTCTGGTCGGCGGTCATATCCGTGTCGGCCGGTGAGGACTTCCGCCATGAACGATCTCGCGTTGCGCGCCATCAATCTGACTAAACGGTACGGCCGTTTCACGGCTCTCGATGACCTGTGCCTTGAGGTGCCCGTTGGTGAGGTGTTCGGGTTTCTCGGTCCGAATGGCGCGGGCAAATCGACTACCATTCGCCTGCTGCTGGGGCAGGTCCGTCCGACGGCGGGGCGTGCCTGGGTGTTCGACAGCGACGCGGCGGACGTCGCCCGGGCGCATCGGTCGTTGGCGTACGTGCCGGCCGATGTGGCGTTGTGGCCGCAGCTGACCGGAGCGGAGATCCTGCACCTGCAGGCGTGTACCGGGCCGGGCGTCGATCTGGCGTACCGCGATGAGTTGGTGCGACGGTTCGCGTTGGATACCAGCAAGCCGGCCCGTACCTACTCGACGGGGAACCGGCAGAAGGTGGCGCTCGTCGCGGCGTTCGCGACCCGGGCGCCGCTGCTGATCCTGGACGAGCCGACCAGCGGCCTCGATCCGCTGATGGAGCGCGAGTTCCGTATCGCTGTCGCCGAGGCCCGTGACCGTGGGCAGACCGTGTTTCTCAGCTCGCACCAGCTGGCCGAGGTCGAGGCGGTCTGTGACCGCGTCGCGATCCTGCGGGCCGGCCGGCTCGTCGAGATCGCCACCATCGAGCAGTTGCGGGGTCTGCATCGCGCCGAGGTGACCGTGTCGTACATCGGCGTACCGCCGCCAGGTCTTGATCTGGTCCCTGGCGTCGACACGGTCGAGCAGGTCAGTCCCGGGCGACTACGGTTCTCGCTCATCGGGTCGCCGGCGCCGGCGTTGCGGGCGCTCGCCGCGGCCGAGGTCACCGCGCTGGCAATCCGTGAACCGAACCTTGAGGAGATCTTCCTCGACTACTACGGCGCCGCGGAGGGCGCCCGATGATCACCAGGACGGTCCCGTCCGCCGTCGGAATCAGCGTGCCGGCCCTCCCCGGCAGAGCCGTCACCAGGCTGGCAGTGCGGCAGCTACGCCGCAGCGGCCTGATCGTGCTGGTGCTCGTCGCCGCCCTACCGGCACTCGTCGCAAGTACGTACACCAGCGTCATGGCGGATCCCGCCGCGGCGGGTAGCATCGCCGCGCTCGCGGCCAACCCGGCCATCCGGACCCTGTTCGGCGAACCGATCGCCCTCGAACAGGCTGGCGGATTCACGGTTTGGCGGGTCGGCACCTTTCTCGCTGTCCTCCTCGCCGCCTGGGCGATCCTGGCCACCACCCGCATCACCCGGGGTGAGGAGGACGCCGGCCGGTGGGACGTGCTGCTGGCGGGACGGGTGCCGCTACGAGAGGCGGTGGCCCGCCATCTGGGCGCCGTGATGGTTGTTCCGGTCGCCGCGGGCGTCGCCGTGACCGTGGTGTTGCTGCTGGCCGGTACCGATTCGGCCGGCGCCGCCGTGCACGGCGCCGGTGTCGGTGTGCTCGGGTTGTTCTTCGTCGCCGTCGCCGGGCTGGCCGCGCAGGTGTTCCCCACCCGGGCGGCCGCGACGGGAACCGCCGTGGCGGTGCTTGGTGCCGCCCTGCTGACGCGCATGGTCGGCGACGGCCTCAACGGATTTGGGTGGTTGCGCTGGCTGTCACCGTTGGGGCTGCTCGCTGTCAGCGAACCGTACGCGCGGAACCGGATCATGCCGCTGCTGATTCTGCTGGCCGCGGCGGTGTTGCTGGCCGGCGCGGCGGTTGCCGCCGCTGGCCGCCGGGATGTGCGTGGCGGTCTGATCGCGGTCGCTGCCGGCCGCCGCCCACGGCTGATGCTGCTGTCCGGCGTGGGAGCGTTCGCGGTGCGGCGCATGCTGCGACCCCTCAGCGGTTGGGTTCTGGGAATCGGCGCCTACTACCTGCTCATCGGCTTCACCACGGTGTCGGTCACCGAGTTCCTGACCGCCAATCCGGCCCTCGCCGAGGAGGCGGCGCGTGCCGGGTTCACCGCGCTCGGTGCGGTTGAGGGGTTCGCCGCGACCCTGTTCGCGTTACTCGCGTTGCCCGTCGGCGGGTTCACGGCGGTCCGCGTGTCCGCCTTCGTCGCGGCGGAGAACAGCCGCAATCTCACGTTGCTGACCGCCCAGCCGGTCACCCGGTCCCGGCTGCTCACCGCCGAGATCGCCGCCACGGCCGCAGGCGCGATTGCCCAGGTGTGTGTCGCCGGGTTCGCTGTCTGGGCGGGCATCGCCGCGACCGGAGGTGATCTCAGCTTGTCGGCAGCACTGGGTGGGGCCTGGAACACGCTGTCGGTCGTGCTGCTCAGTCTCGGCGCGGCGACTCTCGCCGCCGGCTGGGCGCCGCGGGCGGCGGCCTTCGCCGGATCGTTGCCCGCGACCGGGGGGTTCCTGCTCCTGGTGATCGCCGACAGCGTCGGCGCACCCGGCTGGGTTCGCGGACTCTCGCCGTTCGCCCACCTGGCGCCGGTCCCGCTGACCGCGGTCGACTGGACCAGCACGCTGATCATGATCACGCTGGGCGTTGCCCTGTGCGTGGCCGGTGTCATGGGCTATCGGCGACGCGACCTTCAGGGTTGAGGAGGGATGCGGGTTTCGCTCAGGCGTTCCGCCGCACGTCGGGGGTGTCCTGTTGGTAGACGTCCGGGATGTTGTCACGGTTGGCGTCGGCGGTCTCGGCGTCGTGGATCCGCCGGTAGGTGCGGTTGCGAAGCCGCAGGATGACCGTTGCCAGCAGCGCGGCGGTCAGAGAACCGGCCAGTACGGCGACCTTGACGTGGTCGTCGCGTTCACTGCCGATCCCGAATGCCAGCTCGCCGATCAGCAGCGACACGGTGAAGCCGATACCGGCGAGCACGGCCATGCCGAACACGTCGATCCAGGCGAAGCCGGTGTCCATCTTCGCCCGGGTGAAACGGGTGACCAGCCAGGTCGCGGCGGTGATCCCGATCGGCTTGCCGACGACCAACCCGACGACGATGCCGACGGCGACCGGATCGGTCAGCGCGGAGCCGAGCCCACCGAGCCCGCCGACCGCGACGCCGGCGGACATGAACGCGAAGATCGGCACGGCGATGCCAGCGGAGATTGGCCGGAAACGGTGCTCGAAGTGCTCAGCCAGACCAGGGCCCGCCTGCGGCCCGCCCGCCTTACGGCTGCGCAGCACCGGGACCGCGAAGCCCAACAGGACCCCCGCGACCGTCGCGTGCACACCGGAGGCGTGCATCAGCGTCCAGGCGGCGAACGCCAGCGGCAGCAGCAGCCACCACGAACGAACCCGGCGTTGCACCAGCACGGTGAACGCGGCCAGCGGGAGCAGAGCACCCAGCAGGGGCAGCAGCGACAGACTCGCGGTGTAGAAGACGGCGATGATGACGATGGCGAGCAGATCGTCGACGACGGCGAGGGTGAGCAGGAACGTGCGCATGGCGTGTGGCAGGAAGCGGCCGATCACTGCGAGCACGGCCAGGGCGAACGCGATATCGGTGGCGGTCGGGATCGCCCAGCCCCTGCCGTCGCCCTCGCCCGCGGCGAGGTTGATCACCAGGTACAACACAGCGGGGACGATCACGCCACCGACGGCGGCGGCGATCGGGACGGCGGCGCGGCGAGGATCCCGCAGGTCGCCAGCGACGAACTCCCGCTTGAGTTCCAGGCCGGCGACGAAGAAGAAGATCGCCAGCAACCCGTCCGCCGCCCACGTCCCTAACGACAGGTTCAGGTGCAGCACCTCGGGGCCGAACGTGAATGAACGCACCGACTCGTAGCTGTCGGCCCACGGTGAGTTGGCCCAGACCAGGGCGGCGACGGCGCCGGCGAGCAGCAGGACCCCGCCGATGGTTTCCTTGCGGAGGACGTCAGCGATTCGGCGGGCTTCAGGCCACGAGCCACGACCGAACACGTGCGGGCTGCGGGTCGGTGCTGGTGTCATGAACGCTCCAGTTTTCGGGGTCGGGTCGGGCATTGCCGACCAGACTTCCCGGCGCACCTAAGAGGGATCTTACTGTGAGACGGTCCGGGGACGCTGATCCGCTACGGAGAACGTGACGAGCGCGATTGCCATTGAGGCGTCGGTGACAACTCGGGCGATTCGTCATCGCTTGGCCTCATCGCCCACCCGCCCCATGCCGAAGGGGTAGCTGGCTGCGGGGGAGAGGCCGGGTACCGACGTGGCCGCGGCCCCTGGCCGACTGGTTGCGGTGATGATCGACACGTCGAGGTCAGGTCAACTCTCCTCTCACCGGAGAGCAGGGTCGAGCGCGTTGCCGAGATGTGGCGTCGTACGCCCCTGGGCAGCGACAACCTTCGTTGGCGAAGAGCCTTCGGCGCCACGGCGACGGCTACTGCCGGGTCGCGGCATTCCGTAGGGCAAGCAGCGCGCCCGCAGTCGGCGTTGCCGGCGTACGTCTGAGCGCGTGCGCGTCGAGTGGAAATGAGAGTTATGTCCTCGCAGTCGGTACGGACGCCCCGATGGTCGCGCCCGCAGTGGTTGGCCTCGCCACGCGTGTTGCGCACCGAGGTTCTCGCCGGACTGGTCGTCGCGTTGGCGCTGATTCCCGAGGCGATCTCGTTCTCGATCCTCGCCGGTGTGGACCCGAAGGTGGGCCTGTTCGCCTCCTTCACGATGGCGGTCACCATCGCCTTCACCGGCGGCCGACCTGCCATGATCTCTGCCGCGACCGGGGCCATCGCGCTGGTCGTGGCACCCCTGGCGCGTGAACACGGACTGGGCTTCCTGGTCGCCGCAGTCATCCTCGGTGGAGTCTTCCAAATCGTCCTGGCGCTGGTCGGGGTGGCGAAGCTGATGCGGTTCGTCCCACGCAGCGTCATGGTGGGCTTCGTCAACGCCCTGGCCATCCTCATCTTCACCGCCCAGCTGCCACACCTGCTCGGCGTGCCCTGGCTGGTGTACCCCCTGGTGGTGGCCGCGTTGGCCATCATGGTGTTCCTGCCCAAGGTCACCACCGCCGTGCCGGCGCCGCTGATCGCCATCGTTGTGCTGACCGCGCTTGTCGTCGTCGTACACCTGAACGTGCCCAACGTCGGCGACGAAGGCACCCTGCCCGACAGCCTGCCGATCCTCGGTCTGCCCGACGTGCCGTTCACACTCGACACGCTGACCACCATCGCCCCCTACGCCCTGGCAATCGCCCTGGTCGGGCTGATGGAGTCGCTGATGACCGCCAAGCTCGTCGACGACATCACCGACACCCACTCCAACAAGACCCGCGAATCCTGGGGGCAGGGCGTGGCCAACATCGTCACCGGGTTCTTCGGCGGCATGGGCGGCTGCGCCATGATCGGCCAGACAATGATCAACGTGAAGGCGTCCAACGCCCGCACCCGCCTGTCCACCTTCCTGGCCGGGGTCTTCCTGCTCATCCTCGTCGTGGCCCTGGGCGACGTCGTCGCACTGATCCCGATGGCCGCCCTGGTCGCCGTCATGATCATCGTCTCGGTGGGAACCTTCGACTGGCACAGCATCGCCCCCGCCACCCTCAAGCGGATGCCGGCCGGCGAGATCATCGTCATGGTGGTCACCGTCGCCGCCACCCTGTTCACGCACAACCTCGCTATCGGCGTCGTGCTCGGCGTCCTCGCCGCCATGGTGATCTTTGCCCGCCGGGTCGCGCACTTCGCGCAGGTCACCAGCGTCCTCGACCCCGAAGAGACCACCCGGATCTACCGCGTGCACGGCGAACTCTTCTTCGCCTCCAGCAACGACCTGGTCTACCAGTTCGACTACGCGCACGACCCGGACCACGTCGTGATCGACATGAGCGCCGCGCACATCTGGGACGCCTCGTCGGTCGCCGCCCTGGACGCCATCACCACGAAGTACGAAACCCGCGGCAAGCGGGTGGACATCATCGGGCTCAACGCCGTCAGCGCGCAGTTCCACGAGAACCTCGCCGGCAAGCTCAGGGTCGGCCACTGATGGACGCCAGGGACACTGATGCGATGACCGTAGGGCGCATGCAGATCGGCGAAGCCGCCGAACGGGTAGGGCTGAGCATCCGCACCATCCGCCACTACGAGGACGCTGGCCTCGTCATCCCGTCAGCACGCAGCGAGGGAGGGTTTCGGCTCTACACCGAACCGGACCTCGACCGTCTGCGCGTCATCAAACGAATGAAGCCGCTCGGATTCACTCTCGAAGAAATGCGGGACCTGCTGACCATCCTCGACGCACTGAGCACCGCCGAGGGAGAAGACCGCGCCGCCCTGCAGGACCGCCTCGCGATGTTCCACACCGCCGCGCAGAACCGCGTCGAAGCCTTACGTGAGCAACTCGCCACCGCCGAAGGCTTCGCCCAGCAGATCCAGGACCACATCCACCAACACGGCTGACGCCTGCGACATCTCGGCAGGCGCCTGTCCCCGCCGCCTCGTCCGGTCAATCCAAGCCCGGTGACAAGGACCTGACCGTCATGGCGACCGGTAGCTCCCTCTGGCAGCCGAGGCCGGACTCAGCCGCAACGCCACCCATGCATCGCAACTCGCTGTGCGACCTCTTCGACGCGAGGGCGAGCAGACGTCCAGTTAGGTGACCCGCGAGTCTCAGGTCGCGCCGATCGTCATCGGCGGTGGCGCATCACCGCCTGCGGAGCCGCACTGAGGCGTCTCCGGCGATACTGTGGAAGAAACCCTGCACCGGTCCTACTTCGACGTTGGCCAGGAAACCTCTGGTCGGTGACCCGCCGTTGATCCAAGACTTGGCCGAGGGGGTCGCGTAGCCGAAGCCGAAGGCCTTGTCCAGGAACGCCCACAGAAAGACGAACCCGGTGGAGATCCGTAGCACGGCGAGGGCCCGGGCGGCGGTCCTGGTGAGCATGGCCCCGGGCGCCTCGACGTGTTCGAGGTGCGCCGTGCGGCTCCGGTCGATGGTGGTCAATGTTCGTCCTCGGTCGTTCTTCCGTCCCCGACTCTGCTCCGGTCGAAGCCTCGCGGCCCGGGTCGAACCACCCGACTCGTACGGGACCAAAGTCCTGATCACTGGCCGAGGCGAGCTGGCGTGCCCCGGCGTCTACGACCGCAGGCCATGCTCGTCGAGCTGATCGTCCACTCGCACGCGATGCACAGACACCTCGGTTGGTTCGCCACGTCATCGACCTGCTGCAGGTCGCCGGGGACATCGAGGTGGTCGGCGAGTCCGGTCTGGCGCAGGAGGCGACCCGGCGGATCTCAGCGTTACGGCCCGACGTCGCGGTGCTCGACGCCCGGCTGCCGGACGGCAACGGCATCGACGTGTGCCGCGACGTGCGGGCTGTGGATTCGACGATCAAAGCCGAGAATGATGATGGTGGTGTCGGCCGCCGACCGCCGCGGTGGCGGACGGCGCTCGCCTACGATGCGAAACGGGTGACCAGGGACGTCGACGCGATGTTCGTCCCGCACGCTGCACGTCGGCGTCGTGGCCGGCGCAATCCTGCTCACCCCGGCCCCCGGTGGCGCGCAGGTCGTGGGCACCAGGGAGGAGTTCCCCTACGGGCCGCCGCCGGACGCGGCATCGAGTTGCAGCTCCGAAGCGCGTGCTGGCGGATTCCCAGTGTCAAGCACCGAGGAACACACCATCACCCCAAGTCAACCTCTGAATGTCAGGGACTGTCGTTGACGTCTTGGTCAGGAGCCGATCGTGAGATGTTGCCACCGTCCGCCTGTTGGCGAACTCGACAAACTCCTTGCGGCTGGACAGGTGGAAATAGATGTTGAGTCGCCGAAGCTCAGCGAAGGTCAGCCCGGGTCCGCGCCGGTACCGGTGTCCGGAATAGACCCGAACGTCCTCGGAGATCTCGTGATCCAACCGCCGCACACTGTCGTAGAGGTCCGAGGCGGAGCCTCCCTCGAAGTGCGTAAAACCTATGCCTTCAGGAAACAGCGTGTCGCCAGCAAAGAGGGCGTCGCCGACAAGAAAGCAACACGACCCCACCGTATGGCCGGGTGTCTCCATCACACCCACCTCGATGGAGCCAGCCTTCAACGTCTCGCCATCGCGGCAGTGCACCATCCCCGGTGCGTCGAAGCCGTAGAAGGCGGCTTCGTCACCCGACAGGTACACAGGAACTGGCAGGAGACCGACCAGTTCGGCAACTCCGTTGACGTGATCCGAATGCGCGTGCGTCAACACCACTGCCTGCAGGCTCCAGCCTTCACGTTGAATTCTGCGGACGATGCTCTCGCTGTCCCAGGCAGGATCGACGACCACGGCATGGCGTGTCTCAGGGTCCGCAATCACATACTGGAAGTTCGGAAAATGTGCTGGTCCGGCAGTACCCACCAGAATTCTATGCATCCCGGAGGCGTCTCTCACCTGGAGTGCCCGCATGCGAGTTCGTCGTCCGTTCCAGTGCTTGCCATGGCAGATGCCGGAACGTCGACGGCCGCGGTTCGGCCGCGGCAACGGGCGCGTACTCGGAGGCGTCCAGGTCGAGGAGCCCCTCCAGGTAGGCCTGCGCCTCCAGCATGGCCAGGCGGTCCCCAGGGCAGCGATGCGCTCCTGCCCCGAAGACGAAACTCTGAACCACGCGGCGATCGTCTGTCTCCCCGGTGCCCGACTGCAGACTCGCACTGGCCAGATCCACCTCGATCAGGGCACCTCGCGGTATCTGGCCGACCGCGTCGATGAACACATCTCGGGAGGCATAGCGTGTCGTCAGGCCCAATGGGGCGTCCTGCGTCAACAGGCGCATGACGACACTCCCGGAACCCGCGCTGCGCACGTCGTCCGTCACGGCATCGGCGTCGTTCCACCACGCGGAGGTCAGGACCTCCAAGGCGACCACGGTAGTCTCTGCGCCGGCCACCAGGAAGAGGGCCAGCTCCGCCAACCGGGCATCGTCCGGCAGGTCCGAGAACCACGGCACCGTCACGTCCCGGACGACGCGTTGGATGTAGTCCTTCGCCTGCGCCACGCATTCGTCGGCCTCCGGAAGCCCGCCGAGGGTCCGCAGCACCGGCTTGAGGCTCTCGTAGTGCTCGATGGGGTCGACCTCGGGGAGGTCCAGGAGGTCCAGGACGATGCGGTTGGGGATGTAGACGCAGCCCTGCAACAGGTCGTTGCTGGCGCGCGCACGCGCGAATCCGTCAGCGACGGCAGAGTCAACCATCTCCTGGACCGTGACGCTGCCGGCCCACTGCTTCCCGAAGCCGGTCCACCACCCGCGCTTTCTCTTGCGGTGCTCGCTTCCCTCCAGGTCCAGCGTGGACGCGCCGAAGATCCGGCGTGACACCCGGAACGGGTGATCGACGCGGAACCTCTCCTCGCGAAGCAGTCGGCCGACGTCTGCCGGGTCGCCCAGCCTGAGACGTTCCTCCATGGGCCTATCCGCTCGCTTTCCGGCCGTTACCGGCTGCGAAATGGACATCCGCCCGTGCCGCTGCGCTCTTGGCGACGAGCCGGTCGTATCCGAGGCCGAAGCAGGCGCTGTACACGGGCTGCCCGTCGTCCGAGCGCAGGTTGCAGCTTCGAGCGAACGCCCCGAGGTGCAGGTTGACCGATGCCACGGCGAGGCCGTCGACGACGAACTCGGACTTCAGGTTTTCGGACTTCTGGAACTTCAGGTGCAGGTCCTTGGGGTCGAAGAACGGGTCGCTCGCCTTCTGCACGACCGCGTCCACCCCGAACTCCTCGGCGAGTGACGACGGTACGTCACGAACGATGCACCCGATCCACTCGTGCACCAGACCCAGGTCCGTCGACAGGAAGACGAACTCTCGCATGAGGAACGAGGCCTGGCGTTCGCCCGGACGGTAGGTCTCCTCGTTGCGGAAGCAGAGATTCTTGTGCGTGAACAAGGAAGGACTGGATAGTTGGCGATCGCTCAGGTGGTCGAACACTGCGTAGCAGGTCGTCGGTGCCAGGAGGAACCCGGAGTCCGAGCCCATCGCGCCCGACACCACCAACGCGTGCTGGGGAAAGCTGCGCACGTAGTGCGTTGCCAGGACGGAGCTCCTGGGGAGCAGCGGGGAGAGTTTGAGCTCCTCGGCACCCGAGAACGAGGGGATTCCGATGAGCATCCTGTCGATCTGTGCCTCGACGTCGCCCGAGCCCGATTGCGCGCCGACCGGACTCATCGGTCAACTGAGGTCGTATGCGAACCGTAGACGGCAGCGATTGTCCGGGCAGTGCGGATGCTGTCGAGCATCAGGTCCTCCAGCGGGATGTGCGCACCGGTCTCCTTCTCCAGGAACACGATCAGCTCCATGATCGACAGGCTGTCGACGATGCCCGCCTGGATCAGGTCCGTGTCCGCGTCGAGCTCGGCTCTCGTCGCCGAGAGCTGAGCCTCTGTCGGAGGATTGAGGTCGCGCAGGAACTCCAGCACCGTTCCGAGAAAATCGTCATCGCTTCCAGTCATGCCGGGCTTTACCCCTTCGTCCATTCTGAAGTCTTTTAACCGTGCGGTCTGCCGCGCGCCACTCACCGGGCGCCAGTTCCTCGCACGAGCTCGCCGACGGTGACCTCGCGATAGAGCATCGAACGCTCCTGCTCTGTCAGCTCTTTCGACAGTTCCTGACGGATCTCGAGGTGGTCACCGAACACCGGTGCCAGCTGCCCCTCGCCATACATACTCCGATGCAGGACGATTGCTCCGTCGGCTGACGACGCCTTCCGAGCCTTGCCCGCGAGGGCCTCGTGCTGCGAGGGGCTGCCCCAGTCGAAGATGTTGGACAGGTAGAAGGCGTCCACGTCCGTCACGGTGTCGAGGCACTGGTCGACCGTGCTGTTGACCAGTCGCATCTTGTCGATGTTGCGGCGCGCGGCCGTGTATCCGTCGTCGGAGAGATACGCGGGTGCGCCGTCGACCCGGTCGTGGAGGTAGCGACCGGTGAGCAGCTGATGTAGGAAGTAATTGTTGGCGACCGGCTTGCCCACGATGGCGTCCTTGATTTGCGCCGCGTAGAACTCGCCGAACCTGGACTCGGGGCTACGTGCGGACCACAACGGTGGGTAGAAGTGCGACTGGGTCCAGCGGCTGAACAACACCCGTACGGCGGTGTCCCAGCGGTCGTTGTCGAGGTGCTCGGCGAATAAGGCGCGCTGCTCGTCCATGGTCGAGCACGCGAAGAGGAGGTCGACGGTCTCGGTGCCGAGGACCAGCTGCGTCAGGTTCTCGCCAACCAGCTTGTAGAGGCGATCCGTCACGCCACAGCCGTTGATCCCCGAGGCGATGCGCGCCTGGTGGCTCCGCCAATACGCGCGGGCGTCGTCGGGCAGGGCACCTTCCAGCTCGCGGTAGGTGCCGAGGCGGTCCATGGCAGGCCGCTCGCCGATGAAGGCGAGGTAATCCTCCCGCTCGAGAGCGATCAGGGCGGCCTTCTTGAGCTCGATGAGCGCGCACTGGGCCGGGTTCGCGTCCACGACGACGAGGCTCTCCAGCTCGTCGTCCAGCAGCGAGAACGCCGTGCAGCCGCCCGAGCCGATGGTGAGGACCCGTCGGGCCTCGTAGCTGGCCTGTAGTCGACGTTCGATGCGTGAGTCTTCGCGAATCTGTGCGAAATAGATCTCGCTCATCGACGCTGCCTCCCCATTGGACGCGTCGGTTTCTGAAATCGGAATCGCAACTAGATCAAACCCCCGATAGTGAGAACAATCGATTGGATCATCGCATTGTGACTGCGCGCGGTCAACCCCTCCACATAGCAGTGCGGCTCCTCGCACGGGAGCGTTGATCGTCCGCGGCGAGGCGGGTCGCGTGCGGTGGCCGGCATGCTCGATCGCCGACGCGGACAGTTCCGCGCGCAGGATTTTGAGGTGCCCGGGGTGGACTCGAGGAACGGCAGGCGGACGAACGCCGACTCGATGACGCCCAGTTCCACGCGGGCAGCCTTGACCATGATCGCACCCTGGGACGTCGTCACGAGTGCGTCCGGCACGGGGATGAGCCGCTGGTGGATCTCGCGTGGCGCCGGGGGATCGCCGGCCTCGACAGCGGCGATCATGGCGGCGTAGCGCGGCAGTGCGCGGCGAAACCGGGTCTGCTTGCGGTAGTAGGGCATGACGAGCAGCAGAGCCTGCGCGCCGACCTTGGCGGCCCGCGAGGCCAGGTTGCTGCTGCGAGCGGTGGGGCTGGATCCGACGCCGGCAGTGATCGCCATGCCGCCCGCCGCCGCCTCGACCGCGATCCGGATGACCGCGCTCTCGTCGTCGTTCAGGGTCGCGGTCTCCCCGTCGTGCCGATGACGGCGACACCGTCGTGACCATTGGCGATGAGGTGCTCGAGACAACCGCCCGGACCTCAGCCTCGTCCACAGATCCGTCGGATCGAATCGGGTGGCCATGGCCATGATGACCTGGCCGAAGGGGTTCGTCGTCTAGCCCAGCAGGGTGGTCTCGGGTCGGAGTGTGTGCTCCGGATCCTGCCCCTCGACCTGGGTGCGGCCCCTGCCGATCATCCCATTGGCACGCGCCACCGGTTACGTTGTCGGCATGACGCACTCCACGCCGAGCCGGTGCGGCGACCTCGAACATGACCTCGCACCGCGGGGTCGACTGTGCGCCGTCGTGGGCTGATTCCCGCGTGAGCAAGGAATCCGGCACGGGGGTACAGGCCTACAGGGCACTGCTCGGCGAGCGCGGCATGCGCCGGTTGGCCGTCGCGGCCCTGGTAGCGCGCCTGACCATGAGCATGTGGTCGGTCGTGCTGTTCCTGCTCGTGGCCGACCGACGCGACGAGTCGTCGGCCGCCCTGGCGTTGGCCGCCTATACGGTGGGCCAGGCACTCACGGCCCCCGCACGAGGCCGATGGATCGACCGCCGAGGCGCGCGACCCGTGCTCCTCGTCACCACCAGCCTGTACATCCTGCTGGTGGCGGCCCTGGTCGCCGTCATCGAGGACGCGTCGATGCTGGTGATCGCAGGAGTCGCCGTGCTGACCGGCGCCTTCATGCCGCCGGTCGCTGCCACGATCCGCGGACTCTGGATCGCCCTCACCCTCCCGGGAAAGGGCCGGCACACAGCGATGGCCCTCGACGCTGTCCTGCTCGAGGTGGCCTTCGTCGTCGGTCCCGCGGCGGCGGGCCTGCTGGCGACCTGGACGGATCCGGCCGTCGCGGTCCTGCCCGTCATCGCCCTGCTGGTCCTGTCCGCGGTCTCGGTGATCCGGTCGGAACCGGCCGACCAGGTGCTCTCCTCCCGGAGCAAGGGCGGGTGGGGACCGGTTGCGTCTTCGCCATTCCGGACGACCCTGCTGCTCGCGCTGGTCCCGTCCCTGGCCAGCGCCGCCGTCGAGGTGCTGTTGCTGACGATCAGCCACTCCGGCGGCTACGAGTGGGCGGGAGGACTGCTGCTGGCGGGGATGGCCGTGGGCAGCCTCGTCGGAGGACTCGTCTTCGGCGCGTACGGCAGTGGACGCACTCCGCAGAGCTGGTTGCCGATCATGCTGCTGCTGACGGCCTGCGGCATCCTGATGCTGCTCCTGGGTCAGGCCGAGCCTTGGACCTTCGTCGTCGTCGCCCCCCTGGTCGGCGCCACCACGGCACCCTGCCTGGCCACGGTCTTCTCGCTCTCGGCGGCGACCACCCCCCCGGGGCAGCGGACCGAGGCGCAGTCCTGGGTCAACACGAGCCTCGCGCTGGGCTTCGCCATGGGTGCACTCGTCGTTGCCCCCTTCGCCGATCAGGTCGATGTCGCCGTGGTGCTTCTCGTCGTGATCGCTGCGGTCGGCGCGCTGGCCGCCCGGCTCGTGGGTCCCTCGCTGGCCAGGCACGCGGGGGCCGAGTAGCACGGTGATCACCGTTATACTGATCGATGTTGGACGGCGCGTCGTGACGACGTCGGTGCACGGGTCTGCGACAGACGAAGGCCGGAGAAATGATCAGCTCTACTGTCCCATCAGCCTGGCCTCACCCAAGGAGCTTCTACTCTTCGCCGAACTGGCTGCGCTTCGTCGACTCCGACGGCGTCGGCCGTCCCGCCTACCTGACGGAGGACGGTGCCGGGCTCGTCGCCCACCATGCGCCGGACGAAGGTCATCCGGACTATCGCTTCGAAACCCTGCTCGACAGCGAGGACGACCGTGCGCGGCTGCTGCTCGGTGGACGCCGGGGATTCTGCTCCCCGGTGATCGGGATTCGTCGGTCGCCCTCAGCGCTGGCGGAGCTCATGGGCGCGGCCCTCGAGGCGTTTCCCGAGGTGCGCGGCGCCTGGTGGTGGCCGTACCTGCCGTCGGAGGACGTGCCGCACGTCGTGGCGGCCGCGCGTTCGCTCACCGGTGAGACCCCCGGGGTGCACCTCGTCGACGCCGACTGCATCGTGCAGCAGGTTCCTGCGGATGGGCCGTTCGAGTCGAAGCTGACAAAGTCGCAGGTTCGACACTGGCGCCGCGAGTGGCGGCGCTTCGTCAGGAGCGGTCTCGAGCTCCGGCAGGTGTCGATCGACGAGATCGTCGCGTGCGGGGCTCCGCTGCTGCAGCAGGTCGAGCTCAAGTACGGCAACCAGCACGAGGAAGAAAACCTGCGGGCAACCCTCGGCCGCCAGGCCCGTATCCTGCGCGAGGAGGCCGTGGCGCACGCCGTCTTCGACGGCTCGCGCATGATCGGGTACTCGCTCGGTTACCGGTCGGGCCAGGAACTCGCGCTTCGTTCGATCGGCCTGGACTACGGAGCGCTGCGCAATGCCGCGGAGTACGCGGTGCTCCTGGTGCACGGGCCCGTGCGGTTCGCCCAGGAGAACGGCATCGAGTCGCTGCACCTCGGCACCCGCAGCTACGAGGCCAAGTGTCGGCGAGGGGCGCGGGTCCGTGGCCTGTGGGCGGTGGCACCCGGCACCACGACGTCGAAGAAGGAGATCGAGGAGCTCGCCGGGTCGATCCTGGCCCAGCTCCCCACCACGGACGCTGCGGCGTTCCGCTCGGAGATCGACGCGGTCCTGGCCTCACTCATCGTCGACGGTGGTCGAGCTTGATCTTCGCCGAGTCCCGACGAGACCTACTTCCAAGATCCCATCGAAAGGATGGTGCCGTAGTGACCGCCCACGCCGTGGTCCTGACCACCGTGCGCCGCGCCTTCCCGTTCCGTCTGCTCGACGCCGCAACCGTCGACCACGTGACCATCGTGGCGGAGGCCGGCCACCCCCACCACTTCCCCGACGGCGGCGGCGCGTCCCGTCTACCCACCATGCGGGTCATCGAGGTCGACGACATCCGCGACACGACCCAGGTGCTCGCCGCCGTCCGTCGGGTGGCCGCGTCACGTCCTGTGGATCGGATCATCTCGCCGGTCGAGTTCGGTGTACCGACCGCCGGGTTCCTGCGGTCCTCACTCGGGATCCCCGGGGATACGTACGATGTCGCACTCGCCTTCTCCGACAAGTTCCTGATGAAGCGACGCCTCGTCGAGGCAGGCCTGAAGACAGCTCAGGTCCAGCGAGTTTTCGACCCGGCCGACGTCCCGAAGGCGGGCGACAGCCTGGGATGGCCGGTCGTCGTCAAGCCGACGTTCGGCGCCCTCTGTATGGACGTAACCAGGATCGACGGGCCGGAGGCCGCGAGGGCCTGGGCGACCGGGCCGACCGGATCGCGTCTGCGCGCCGAGGAGATGCCGGTGGCCGTGGAGCAGTACGTGGCGATGGACCGGGAGTTCCACGTCGACGCCGTTCTCCACGAGGGCAAGGTGCTGTTCGCCGCCGTGTCGATCTACTTCGACCCGCTGCTGGGCCGGATCGACGACTTCGACGGATCGTGGATCGTCCCCCCCGACCACCCCGACCATGAAGAGGCGCTGGAGGTCGCCAGCCGGGCCACTACCGAGTTGGGGCTCCGCGACGGGGTCGCCCACGTGGAGCTCTACCGCTCCCACGATGGCTTCCGGGTCGGCGAGGCGGCGTGCCGACCCGCGGGCGGTGGCATCGTCGAAGCCATCGGGCACCAGCACGGAGTCGATCTGTGGGAGGCCTTCTGGTCCCTGGGGCTCGGGGACGCACCCACGCTCGACGTCATGTCGACCGACGGCATTGTCGTCAACGTGAACCTTCCGATCCGTCCTGGCCGAATCGTCGAGATGTCCTCCGAGGAGGAAATCCGCGCGGCGATTCCTGGACTGATCGACATGCGCATGACCATGAGCGTCGGCGACGTGGTCACGTCGGACCTCAACTCGTCGTCGACGCCCGGGGTCGTTCTTTTCCGCGCCCGCGACGAGGCAGAGGTCGCTCTCACGTTGTCGTCGCTTCGGCGTGCCTTCCGGCTAGAGGTCGAGTCGACGGGTGGGTCATCGCCGGCAGAGCAACCAGCTACGTAGGACCGTGGCGACGTCGGCCCACGACTGACGCTCCTTGTCGATGAGGCGGATCAGATCCGTGTCAGCCGGGCACGGCATCCTGAGCGACCGCGATGCCGTCGAGGCTTTCCCGGCACGGGCAGGTTCGATCGGCCGGCAGGTCGACCAAGGCATTCATGACAATCGACCGAAGGCGGTCGGTGTTCTTCGCGAAGACCTCGAACACCTCGCTCTGGTTGACGGCAGAGGCACTGTCCAGACCGGCGTCGAGGTCGGTGACCAGCGCCACCGCCGAGTAGCACATCGCGAGTTCGCGAGCCAGAACTGCTTCCGGAAGGCCGGTCATGTTGACCACGGACCAGCCCTGAGCCGCGTACCACTGTGACTCGGCCCGGGTCGAAAATCGGGGTCCCTCGATGACGACCATGGTGCCGCCATCCGTCACGGGCATCCCCTCGCGACGCGATGCCGCGCTGACTACCTCACGTCCCCGCGGACAGTATGGGTCGGCGAACGGTACATGCGCCGCGCCGGAGTCGTAGTAGGTCTGCTGGCGGCCGCTGGTGCGGTCGACGAGTTGGTCCGGGATCACGAGGCTTCCCGGACCGAGCTCGGGTCGCAGTGAGCCGACGGCGCACGGGGCGATGATCTGGCGGACGCCGATCGAGTGCAGTGCCCAGAGGTTGGCGCGATAGTTGATCCGGTGCGGCGGGTATCGGTGGTCGCGGCCGTGCCGGGGCAGGAACGCCACCTCGCGGTCGCCGACGCGACCGAGGAGGACGGCGTCCGACGGTTCGCCGTACGGGGTGCTGACCTGCAGTTCACGGGCATCGTCCAGCAGCGAATAGAAGCCGCTTCCGCCGATGACCGCCAACGACGCTTGTGGCGCTGACATGATCTCTCTCCTCATGCAGGGAATTTCGTGAGTCGACGGATTGCCCCGTCGATGGCCGCACGGCCCATCCACAACGCGACCCGGACGGTCGGCCGGCCCGCACCGACGTCGTCGGGAAATGCCTGTGCCGGAATGGCGACCACACTGCACCGGTGCGCGAGCTCCGTCATCTCGGTGTCGTCGCACGCTGATGCCGCGACCGGCTCATGTCGGTCGGCCGGCCGGCTGCGGGCGCACCGACGAGAAGTCAGTGACCCAGGCGTGGGCGCCGAAATCCGTTGGCGGGTTCCCGGGCCGGTGCACACCCAGGGTGTGCCAGCCGGCGGTACGGGCAGCGGCCAGTTCGGCGGGCCGGTCCGAGGCGAACAGGATCCGGTCCGCGGCTACGCCGATCTCCCGGCTGATCCGTTGGTACGCCGCAGGATCGGTCTTGGCGCCCATGCCCTGCGCGTCGAAGAGCCGGTCGACCAGCGGTCGCAGATCACCCAGCTCGGTGTGGCGCAGCCAGTCGTGTTGCGCCTGGACGGACCCGGAGGAGAACAGGTGTACGCCGAGGCCGCCGGCACGCCACGTCCGCAACGCGGTGGGGACGTCGTCGAAGACGTGTGCGGTGAGCGCTCCGCTCGCGTACCCGTCCGCCCAGATCATCCCCTGCAGCGCCTTGAGCGGTGGCGCTTTGACATCCTGGTCGATCCAGCCGTTGATGACGACGACCAATTCTGCGCGTGTTGCCGTCGGCTTGCCCACCAGAGCCGCGGTGGCCCGGAGTACGTCCTGGACATCCGTCGTGTCGCGTTCGAGGTACGTGGCGACTCGCTCCCGTGAGTAGGGAAAGAGAACATCGCGGACGAAGGCGAGGGAACCTAACGTGCCCTCGACGTCCAGGACGACTGCGTCGGCATGGATCACCGACCAGTGCCGATCATGCCGATCAACTCGTCGAGGTAAGGAATCTGCCGGGCGGTCGGCTCGCCGGTGAAGTCGGCGACCCACCCGTCCTCCTCCTGGAAGAACCGGATCGCCGTGAACTGGGGCTGCCGGCCCATGTCGAACCAGTGCCGCGTGCCGCGCGGCACGGAGAGCAGGTCACCGGCCTCGCACACGACGGCATGCACCATGCCGTCCAGATTCAGATAGAAGCACCCGCGGCCCTCGACGAAGAACCGGACCTCGTCCTCGTCGTGCACGTGTTCCTCGAGAAACTTCTCCCGTGCCGCTCGGGCTGTGGCTGGCCAGTCCGGGTCGGCGTCGTTGGGCCGCATGCGTACGACGTCCACCAGTCGGTAGCCGCCGGCCTCGCTGATCCTGCGTACGTCATCGCGGTAGGCCTCGAGCACCTGACCGGAGTCGGCGGCAGCGTCGAGCGACTGGGTCGTGGCCCATCGCTCGAACACGATGTTCCAGCGGGACAGTTCGACGCGGATGCGGTCCTCGTCGGTGGTACGCAGTCGAATGTCGGTGCCGTCGGTAGCGGGCATCACCTGGAGCAGTGTCATAGCAGACCCTCCTGGAACAGATCGGTGTTCGGTGCGGCACTTGCGGTGAGCAGGATCAACTGGCACATCGCCTCAAGGCATTCGAGGCGATTGCGGGCCACCTCGAGCGACGGACCCCAGGCAGTGACGCCGTGCCAGGCGAGCAGGAGCACCGGCGGTGCCGCCGCGGACTCCGCCAGGTAGTTCGTTACGTCGGTACCGATGCGTGCGACGTCCGGCCAGTTGGGAAGAACCGGAACGCGGACGCTGGCCGGGTCGACGACGCCGAGGCCCTTGATCAGCTCAAGATCGGCGAACCGCACCGACGTCCGGCTGGCTCGGGCCGCCAACACGGCGACAGCGGTGGCGTGCGGGGAGTGCACGTGGATGACCGCGCCACAGCGCGGATCGGCGGCGTAGATGGCGGTGTGGATGCTGGTCTCGGCGGACGGCTTCGGCCCGTCGGGCTGCACGGGCAACCCGGTCCGCACGCTGACGGGTACGGTGTCGCTCTCTGTCAGCCGTCCCTTGCTGCGTCCGCTCGTGGTGATGAGTATCGTGTCGCTGGCGTCGTCGAGCCGCGTGGAGAGGTTGCCGGACGTTCCCTCGAGCCATCCCCGCAGGTACAGCTCCCCGGCTTCTCGCACCAGGTGAGCGGCGCCGCGGATGTCGATGATGCCTGTCACGCGGTGGCTCCTTCCGCAGCGAGGGCAACGACCAGGCGATGCCCGTTGAGGCGCTCGATACCGCCGAGCCCGGCGACCTCGAGCAGCACACCGAAGCCCGTGGTGCGGGCATGGCTGGCAGAGACCAGTTCGGCTGCGGCGGCGAGGGTTCCTCCGGTGGCAAGGACGTCATCGACGATCAGCACCATGGCGCCGGGAGGAAGGGCGTCCCTCTGCACCTGGAGCGTGTCAGCGCCGTACTCGAGGCCGTACTGGACGCTGTGCACCGCGCCGGGCAGCTTGCCGGCCTTGCGGGCGAACGTCAGCGGGCAGCCGAGCAGTTGCGCGACAAGTGTGCCGACGGGCAAGCCCCGGGGTTCGATGGCGAGGACATGGTCGCACTGTCCGCGGAAGGTATCCGCCAGACGACGGGCGAGGGCCGCAAGAGCATGCGCGTCCGTGTATATGCCGGCGAGATCGCGGAAGGTGACGCCCGGCTGTGGGAAGTCGGCCACGTGGCGGATCAGCGGGGGGTCGCCGATCCGGGTGGGTCGGATGATCCGGTCCTCGGTGACAATGGCGGTGATCAAGTCGATCGGTGTGACGTCGAAAGCGGGGTTGTACACCGCTGTCCCGGGCTGCGCGATCTGTGCACCCGCGATCTCCAGAACCTCGTCGGCGGGCCGGTCCTCGATGGGGATGTCAGCGCCCTGCGGCGTGGTGACGTCGACCGACGACTCCGGTGCGACGACGATGAACGGGATGCCGTGGCGCGCTGCGGCCAGAGCCAACGCATAGGTACCGATCTTGTTGGCGGTGTCGCCGTTCGCGGCGATGCGGTCCGCGCCGACGACGACGCAATCGACCAGCCCACCGGCCATGGCCGACGCGGCGGCCGAGTCGATACACAGCCGGTGCGGGATGCCTGCCTCGGCCAGCTCCCAGGCGGTGAGTCGGGCACCCTGCAGCAGCGGCCGGGTCTCGGTCGCGAGCACCGAACCGAGGTCATGGCTGGCCGCCAGCTCTCGGATCGCGCCCAGGGCCGTTCCCCAGCCACCGGTCGCCAATCGGCCGGTGTTGCAGTGAGTGAGGACGTGCATCGGCCGCCGCGGGGACACCTCACGGATGAGGGCCGCGGCACGTGTCGCCGCGGCACGGTTCGTCCGCTCGTCCTCGGTGATCATGTCGAGGGCCTCTTGCAGGACGGCGTCCGGGCCGTCCGCGAGCCGGCCGAGCGCCCGGTGGACACCCCAACGCAGGTTCACGGCGGTTGGTCGGGCGGCCGCGAGCAGTTCGGCGTCCGCCCGTACGGCAGCATGATCGACCTCGCCGGCGACGGATCGTAGGTGCGCCGACAGGGCCACGCCGAGCCCACCCGCCAGTCCGAGGGTCGGAGCGCCCCGGATCGCCAGGCGCTGAATCGCTGTGATGATCTGGTCGATGCCGGTCATGTGCAGGACCGTCATCTCGTGAGGGAGTGTCGTCTGGTCGACAGCGACGACGCAGCCGGGTTCCCAATCGACCGAACGCTGCATTGCTCCTCCATCGACGAAGTGCTGAAGCCGGCAGGTCGATACGGCGCCTTGCGGCGTCCCGATCCGTGGATGCGGGTGGCCGTCACCTGCGTGGTGTCCACACATGGTCTACGTCACTCGTTGATCACCACGGTGGCGTCGCCCGTGAGCGGCTCCCATCAGGTCCGGTCGTCTCGATACCACTGCACTGTCGCAATCAGCCCGTACTCCAGATCGATGCCTCGCGCGTTTCCGACCTCACTCATGATCTTGCTGATGTCGGGGGAGTGGCGACGGTCGTGGGCCCTTGCGGTCGGCGGCTGGCGCGAGCCTGTCCGGGCCGGCCTGGCGTTTCGTGCCGCAGCGCGGCGTCGAGCAGTGTCTGCATGCCGAGCAGGATCGACCGACCGGTCCCCGGAGCGCTGCTCTCCGGGGCGCCGCCGGCTAGAAGGATTCCGCGCACCTAAGGATCGTAACCGCAATCGATCGACGTACGTCACCCCGTATCATGCGACAAGATCACGTAAACTGCCGGGAGCGTGAAGATCCTCGTCGCCGGTGGAGCCGATTTCATCCGGTCCGAGTAAGTGCACATATTGCGGCGGGCCGGGAGCCGGCTGTGGCCGTTCACCCGTGCGGTGTCGAAACGGCTCGTGCCGGTCTTCGACAAGCCGATGATTGGCTGTCCACGGCCCGGATGGCCGGGCACAAGTACCCGGCCGATCCGATACCACCCCAACGTCCTTGCTGCGGAGTTGCACCTGGCAGCTGCTGGCGGACGCCGCTCATCGGCTACTGGTGGCGGTCGTCCAACTCGATCTCGCCAGGTCCGTGCAGCACGTCGTATTCGAGGGCGCTGTAGGTCCGTCGCGATGGTTCGAGAGTGAATCCAGCTATGCCCAGCACCAGTACCGCCGCGTTGGTCAACACCTGACCGACTCCGCCATAGCGCACCATCATCGACTCGACGACCTCGCGTGCCGTGCCTGCTTCGAGAGCCTGGGTGATCGGCGTCAACCTCTCGTCCGGCTGATGCCAGTCGATCTGGACACCACCCTCGTCTGCCAGGGTGCTGACATCGACAAGAATCCCGACGACCCGCCCGTCGCTGTCTGTCCGGCCGTTGCACGAGGCAAAGGCAGGAAGTCCAACAGCGCGAAGCTCGCTGACGACAGCATCGCGCAGCGATAGCCAGCGAGCCACGGTCACCGCGCTGGCGTCCGACGGGATCTGCGAGTTGTCCTCAACGATCATGCGCACACGGTAACCCGGCGAGTCATCGAGGTATTGGCACCGATATTCGGTGGGAGACCACCGCTGACGAGTTTGACCCACGGCTGTCAGACGCCCTCAAGCCTCCCGGGTGACGGGCGCAGGTACACGTACCAGGTGATGACGAAGCAGATCGCGTAGAAGGCGATGAAGGCGACGTAGGCCGCATCCGCGGTCTGGTAGGTCAGGAACGACTGCCGGAAGGCAAGATTGACGAGGACACCGCCGAACGCGCCGATGGCACCGGCGACGCCGATGAGCGCGCCGGAGAGGCGCCGGGCCTCGTGCTCCGCCGCCCGGTCGGGCGGATCGGCCGCGCCGCCGGCGGTCACCTGCACGCCGCACCTGGCCCGGAAGATCGCCGGGATCATCTTGTACGTCGAGCCGTTGCCGATGCCGCTGAACACGAACAGCGCGATGAAGCCGAGCAGGTACAACGGCAGCGAACGTTGCTGGGAGGCGAGCAGGACGATCGACGCGCCGACCGCCATCGCCACGAAGTTCACGAAGGTGACCCGGGCCCCGCCGAGCCGGTCGGCCAGGACACCGCCCACGGGACGGATGAGCGAGCCGAGCAGCGGTCCGAGGAACGTCAGGTACGCGGCCTTCACCGGGGTGTTGAAGGTGTCGGCGAACTGCACCTGAAGCACCTGGCCGAAGGCGAACCCGAAGCCGATGAACGACCCGAACGTGCCGATGTAGAGCAGGGACATGATCCAGGTGTGCGGTTCGCGGGTGACGTCACGCATGGCCCGTTTCTCGTTGCGGGCATGGCTGAGATTGTCCATGAACATCGCGGATCCGAGTGCGGCCAGCACGATCGCCGGCAGGTAGATGCCGGCGACGACGCCGGGACTGGCCGTCCCCAGGACCGCCAGCACGAACAGGCCGACGAGCTGGACCGCGGCGACGCCGAGGTTGCCGCCGCCGGCGTTGATGCCGAGCGCCCAGCCCTTGAGCCGGTCGGGGTAGTACGCGTTGATGTTCGCCATCGAGGAGGCGAAGTTCCCGCCGCCGACGCCGGCCAGCGCGGCGATGAGCACCAGCGTCGAGTACGAGACGCCGGGCTGGATCAGGAGGGCACCGAGCAGGCTCGGGACCAGCAGCAGCGACGCACTGATGATCGTCCAGTTGCGGCCGCCGAACCGGGCCACGGCGAGGGTGTACGGGATCCGCAGCACCGACCCGACCAGTGCGGGCACGGCGGTGAGCAGGAATTTCCCGGCCGGATCGATGCCGTACTGCGGACCGAGGAACAGCACCAGCACCGACCACATCGTCCAGATGGAGAAGCCGATGTGTTCGGAGAAGATGGAGAAGATCAGGTTGCGCCGGGCAATGCGGGCTCCCCGGCGTTCCCAGAAGATGGGGTCCTCGGGCCGCCAGTCGTCGATCCAGTGCCCGCGAAGGGTCAGGCTGCGCCGGTCCTGCTCGATGCTGCCGGGCACGGCCGTGGTCATGGTTCCTCCCAGGTGAGTCCTCGGTCCGCTCGACACCGTGCTCGGTTCGCTCCTCAGGCCGGCGGCAGACCCACCACCAGGTGTCCGTCGGCGTCGGCGCGGACCCGGTACACGGTGAGTGGGGACTGTCCGGTGGTCGAACAGCCGGTCGCCAACTCGAAGGTGTTCTGGTGCAGGGGGCAGACGACGACCCGCATATCCACCAGGCCGTCCGCGAGTGGCCCGCCGGCGTGCGGGCAGACCGCCGACACCGCGCGCAGGCTGCCATCACGCAGCCGGAAGATGGCGATCATGTCGTCACCCACGGCGTAGGCACGCCCCTCCCCGAGGGGGATCTCGTCGACCGGCCCGAGCCGGTGTTCCACAGCGATGAGCCTGGCCATCAAGACCACCTCGCGGATGCCGGACCGGCGCCGTTCCCGTTGTCGCCGCGCCCCTGAAGGCCGTTGCCACCGTGGCCGTTGCCGGCCGAGTCGCCCCCCGGCACGGCAGCCGGGCCACCCCCCGGCACCGCGGAGCCGATCGACGGCACCACCGGCCCCGGCCCCGGGACCGGGACGGCTTCGCGGACCGGCACCTGAGGCAGGACCGTCAACGGCAGGGAGGTACGGAACTGCCCCGGAGTGACCGGCTCGCGCCGTTCCAGCCACGGGTCCCGGTACGCGGCCACGGAGGCAGCCATGGCCGCGTCGAGCCGTGCCGCGATGCCGTCGCTGTCGTCGACCACCACCGCCCGGATGTGGTCGATGCCCAGCCGGGGCACCCACGCGTACGTGCGTTCCAACCAGTTCGCGCTCTCGCGGTAGTACTGCAGGAACCGGCCGGTCAGCGTGATGACCTCGTCGGGCGAGTCGACGACGGCCAGGAGGTCCCCCTTGCGTACGTGGGCGCCGGCGGCCCCGCCGACGTAGATCTCCCACCTGCCGCCGTCGACGGCGACCACACCAAGATCCTTCACGTACGCCTCGGCGCAGTTACGGGGGCAGCCGGTGACGGCGAGCTTCATCTTGCCGGGGCCCTCGATGGCCTTGAACCGGTCCTCGATCGCGATGCCGAGAGCGGTGGAGTCGCCGACACCGAAGCGGCAGAAGTCGGAGCCGACGCAGGTCTTGACCGTACGGAAGCTCTTGCCGTACGCGTACCCGGAGG
Source organism: Micromonospora sp. NPDC048839 (assembly GCF_040649915.1). Taxonomy (NCBI): domain Bacteria; kingdom Bacillati; phylum Actinomycetota; class Actinomycetes; order Micromonosporales; family Micromonosporaceae; genus Micromonospora; species Micromonospora sp. NPDC048839. Next base: position 506,038 of record NZ_JBEZGL010000002.1, on the reverse strand, counting down.
GCATGTCGAGGTCCGCCCACACCTTCGGCAGGTCTTCCTTGCGGATGCCGAGCAGATCGATGCGCTGGCCGCCGGTGATCTTCACCAGCGGTACGGAGTACTTCTCGGCCACCTCGGCGATCCGCTTGAGCTGCGCCGGTGTGGTCACGCCGCCCTTGATCTGGGGGACGACCGAGAAGGTGCCGTCTCGCTGGATGTTGGCGTGTACCCGGTCGTTGATGAAGCGGGCGTCGCGTTCGTCGACGTACTCGTCGCCCCACATCATCCGCAGCAGCGAGGCCAGGCCCATCTTGCTCTTCGCATCCTCCTCGCCGCCGGGCACGAGGGTGGCGAACACCGCGGAGACGGATTTCAGGCCGCGTTCGCGGATCACCGCCATCAGCTCCGCCTTGGGCATCGGCAAACCGGGGACGTACCAGCTCGCGGCCGGGTCGTCCTCCACCCTGCCGTCGGCGGCCCACTCGACGATCTGGGCGACCAGGCCCTTGCACGACCCGCAGCCCTTGCCGGCACGGGTGGCGTCCATGACACCGGTGAGCGTCTTCACGCCGCCCTGCACGGTGCCGACAAGCGCCCGTTTGGTGACTCCGTTGCAGTTGCACACCTGCACGTCGTCGCCGAGCTCCGCGGCACTCACGTCGGCCGACGGCGCGCCGAGGTCGAACAACATCTCGACCCGCTCCGTCGGCAGGGCGAGCCCACGGTCGAAGGCCTGCATGAGGAACGCGACCTTCCGCACGTCGCCGAGGAGCGTCGCGCCGACGAGCCGGTCGTCACGGATGATGATGCTCTTGTAGACGCCCTTGCGCGGCTCGGCGAAGACGACCGTCTCGTCGTCGTCGCGTTCCGCCTCCTTCAACCCCATCGAGGCGACGTCCACGCCCGCCACCTTGAGCTTCGTGGCCAGCCGGGAGCCGTGGTACGCCGCGTTCGGGTTCGTCCCGGTGATGTGGTCGGCGAGCACCCGCGCCTGCTCCCACAGCGGAGCCACCAGACCGTACGTCTCGCCGCGGTGCTGGGCGCACTCGCCGACCGAGTAGATGTCGACCTCGTCCTGCACGCGCATCTGGTCGTCGACGACGATGCCCCGCTCCACCGGCAGCCCGCTGGTCGCGGCCATCTCGGCGTTCGCCCGGATGCCGGCGGCCACGACGACGACGTCGCAGGCGATGCTCCGACCGTCCTTGAGCTTGACCCCCGTCACGGCGTGCTTGCCGAGCACCTCGGTGGTGTGCGCGCCGAGGACGACCTCGATGCCGAGTCGCTCGATGCTGCGCCGCAGGATCGCGCCCGCCTGAGCGTCCAGCTGAGCGTTCATCAGATGGCCGGCGGCGTGCACCAGGGTCACGTGGGCCAGGTGGTTCTGCAGGCCGCGGGCGGCCTCCAGACCGAGCAGGCCGCCCCCGATCACCACCGCGCGCTCGTGCTCGCGGGCGTACCGGATCATGTTGCGGGTGTCGTCGATGGTGCGAAACGCGAACACTCCCTGGTGGTAGCCGCGCCCAGGGCGGTGGAGGCCGGGAATCGGCGGGACGAACGCCCGGCTGCCGGTGGCGATGATCAGCTTGTCGTACGGCGTCTCGGTGCCGTCGTCCGCGTAGATCCGTCGCGCGAAGCGGTCGATGCGGGTGACCCGGGTGCCGGCGTGCAGGGTGATGCCGTTCTCCGCGTACCACGACATGTCGTTGAGGAAGATGCCCGCCTCGTCGTCGACCCCGGAGAGCACGTTGGAGAGCAGGATGCGGTTGTAGTTGCCGTACGGCTCCTCGCCGAACATCGTGATGGCGAACTGGTCGCCCCCGCCGCGTTCGAGGACCTCCTCGACCGTGCGGGCGCCGGCCATCCCGTTGCCCACCACGACGAGGCGCCGGCGCTTGTCGACGTCGTCCATCAGACCTCGACCAGCCCCAGGTCGACGATCACGGTGCCGGACACCCCGGCAGGCGCCGCCACGTGCACCTCGAGACCGGTGCCGGAGTCGAGGTCCTCGACCACCCGCAGCGGCACGTGGACGTCGGACTTCGCGCCGATCGGGAAGTACCGCATCGGCTGGCCGTCGCGCACGAGCAGGACACAGATCAACTCATCACTGGCATTGCCGCCCCGGAAGTAGACCGGCTGGGCGACGACGCCGTCCGGCACCACGTAGCTGAGCGAGCCGTCGACCAGGCCGGGCCGGTCGAGGCCCTTGCCCTCGAAGCTGTAGACGCCTTGCAAGAAACGGGGAGTGGTGTGCACAGCGACGCTCCCTTGCTCAAAGAGATGCTGGATTGGGCGGTGGGTTGGTCAACAGGTCGGTGTCGTCCGGGCCGCCCGCGCGCGCGATCGACACCGCGCAGGCCTTGAAGGCCGGCATCCGCGAATGGCGGTCCAGCGCCGGGTCGGTCAGCGCGTTCACGGCGGAGCTGCCGGCCCAGTGGAACGGTGCGAAGATGGTGTCCCGGCGGATGCCGTTGGTGAGGCGCGCCCGGAAGAGCGCCCGCCCGCGTCGACTGCGCAGTTCCACCACGTCGTTGTCGGCGATGCCGTACCGACGGGCGAGGTCCGGGTGCAGCTCCGCCCGGGCGTCCGGCAGCGCCATGGTCAGGGCGCCGACCCGGCGGGTCTGGTTGCCGCTCTGGTACTGCTGCATGTTGCGGCCGGTGGTCAGCACGTACGGATAGTCGGCGTCGGGCATCTCCGCCGGATCGCGGTGCTCCACCCGGAAGAACCTCGCCCGCCCGTCGGCGGTCGGGAACCGGTCGGTGAACAGCCGTGGCGTACCGGGATGGTCCTCGCTCGGGCACGGCCAGAAGACCCCCTGCTCCGCGTCGATGCGCTCGTACGTGATCCCGGCGTAGTCGGCTGTCCCACCGGCGCTGGCCCGGCGCAACTCGTCGAAGACGCGGCGCGGATCGTCGTCGAAGTAGCGGCCGCGCCCGAGCCGGCCGGCGAGGTCGGCGAGCATCCGCAGGTCGGTGCGGACCTGCGGCGGCGGCGACAGGGCCCGCCTACGGCGGATGACGCGCCCCTCCAGATTCGTCATCGTGCCGTCCTCCTCCGCCCACTGGGCCGTGGGCAGCACCACGTCGGCCACGGCTGCGGTCTCGGAGAGGAAGATGTCGGAGACGACCAGCAGGTCCAGCGCCCGCAGGCGGTCCATCACCCGGTTGGCGTGCGGGGCCGACACGGCGATGTTGCTGGCGAGCACGAGCAGCACGCGTACCCCGTCGTCGGTCCCGAGCCGATCGAGCATCTCCCAGGCCGACCGGCCCGGCCGGGGCAGCTCGTCCGGGTCGATGCCCCAGACGGCGGCGACGTGTGCGCGCGCCGCGGGGTCGTCCAGGCGCCGGTAGCCGGGCAGTTGATCGGCTTTCTGCCCGTGCTCGCGGCCACCCTGCCCGTTGCCCTGCCCGGTGATCGTGCCGTAGCCGGAGTAGGGCCGACCGGGCAGGCCCAGGGCGAGGGCCAGATTGAGGTACGCCTGCGCGGTGTCCGTGCCGTTGCTGTGCTGCTCGGCGCCGCGAGCCGTGAGCACCATCGCCGACGTCGCGGTCGCCAGCAGCCGTACCGTCTCCCGCAGGTCCCGTTCCGGTACGCCGGTCATCCGCTCCACCCGGTCCGGCCAGTACGCCGCCACGGTGGCCCGGACCGCGTCGAAGCCGCTCGTGCGGTCGCGCACGTACGTCTCGTCGACCAGGCCCTCGCGGATCGCGACGTGCAGCAGCCCGTTCGCCAGTGCGAGGTCCGTGCCCGGCAGTGGCTGCAGGTGGAGATGAGCGCCCCCCGCGGTGGTCGTACGGCGGGGGTCGACGACGACGTGCCGTGCGCCGGCGGCCCGACCGGCGTCGAAGTACTGCATGGACGGCGGCAACGCGTCAGCCGGATTTGCGCCGACCAGCAGCACGGCCTGCGCCTGGGCGATGTCGGCCAGGGGAAACGGCAGGCCACGGTCGATCCCGAGGGAGCGGTTCGAAGCGGTCGCCGCGGACGACATACAGAACCGGCCGTTGTAGTCGATCGACGCCGACCGCAGCGCCACCCGGACGAACTTGCCCAGCGCGTACGCCTTCTCGTTGGTCAGCCCGCCGCCACCGAAGGCCCCGACGCTGTCCGGGCCGTACCGGTGTTGGCTGGTACGGATGGCGTCGACGATACGGTCGAGGGCCTCGTCCCAGCTTGCCGGTCGCAACGGGCTGGTGCGGTCGGCGGGATCCTTACGGACGAGCGGGTTCAGCAGCCGGTCACCGTGGTCGATAAGGTCGGCAGCCGTCCATCCCTTGGCGCACAGACCGCCCCTGTTGACCGGGAACTCGGTGGGTGCCAGCCGAGGCGGCCCGTCGCCGATGGTCAGGGATATCCCGCACTGCATGGCGCAGTAGGGGCAGTGCGTATCGATCATGGACGATGCGCTCACCTGTCCGATGCTTGCCGGACACTGTTTCCGAGCCATACCGAGGTCGTAACGCTCTGCGACCCTCGGGTCCCACGGCCGGTCGGCACCGCCGTGCCGCCGGTCGCCTTGTCCGACGCAGTCGCACCCGCGAGCTCAGCGGCTCGGCGGGCCTGCGCGCCGCTACAGGCGACGGATCCTGAGCGGCGATTGAGCAGGACGATGCCCGGCCGGTATCCCGGACGGGCATCTGCGATCGCGGAGAGCATGAGCCCGTCCGGCGGCCCTCACCGACGCTGCCCGGCTCGGCGATGACACCTCCGATCAGCCGTATGATCGGTGGCGCGTCCTGCCGAGCCGGGCGGTGAAGGAGCCTCCGGCCGGAGACCATCCGGAGGTAACGGGCTATCGCCAGTTGCTGCACCGGTCGGTGCCAGGCCCGGCGCAGGTCCTGATCTGGTAGTTGCGGACATTGAGGAGTTCGCTGTTGCCGCTGAAGTACCGCACGGCACCCTGGCCGCCGGACGTGGTGGCGAGTAGGACCGGCGCGTGCCAACGCCAGCCTTCGATGGGGTTGTTCCAGTATTGGTACTGCAGCCAGGCCCGGCCTGCCCGGCCGTCCGGTGCGGTGTCATACACCGCTCCGTCGACTACGGCACGGTTACCGCTCCAACAGATGTTGAACGTGATCCTGGATCCGGACGAGCTGGCGTCACCGCTCCAGCTGCCGTCGAATCCGTCGTACCAGCATTCGCTGTAGGGCGAGGACGAGCTGCTGACCCTGATGTCGCCCTCCGCAGCGGATGCTGGGGCAGTGCCGAGCAGCAGGGTGGCGACGATCCCGGTGGCGACGAGCGCGATCCGGGCGGCAAGACGATGTTGGTAGCGCATAGGGGTGCTCCTCCGGATGGGCTACGCGGTGAGGTGAATCCACTGGCTGCAGGTCGAACTGAGAATCTGCAGACTGCCGCCTTCACCGGCACACACCTTGAAGCGCACCGGCGTGCCCTCGGCGAGGTAGTCGACGTATTCCACCGTGCTGTTCGCGACGCCGTCGACGTGCCACACGTTGCTGTACGCACCGGTCGACTGGTTCTGCCAGACGGCGACAACGCTGTGGCCGTCCCTGTTCTGGTCCATGACCGTGATCTTCTCGATGTTGCCGGGATCGTCGAATGTCGCGATCCCACATCGGTGCCAGCCGTTATCAGGGCCATAGGTGTCTCCGCAGTATGCCGTCAGTTTTTCCGCCGCGGCCGGCGCTGCCGCCGTGGCCACGGCGACAGCAGCCAGAGAGAGCACCGTCGCGACCCGCGCCGTCAGACGCATGATGAGGAAACCTTCCTTCGGTACGGGGGAACGTTGCTCACGGCACGATGTAGCAGGCGTAGTTGTCGTCGCCGGACGTGGAGGACTGGAAGTCGGCCCGCAGGCACAGCTTGGACCGCGACTTGAACGTCGTGTTGACGACGAAGGTCTTGTACTCCGCTTCCGCCGGGCGGGCGTATGTGCCGTTGACGTCGCACGCACCCGAGCCGCTCATGGCGAAACTGGAACCGTTGCTCCGGGTCCCCCAGAGCGTGAAGTACATCTCGGTGTCGTCCCGGTCCGCCCCGAACGGGCCGCCGCAGTACCAGGAATGGAACCTCAGGATGGCCTTGGCCCTGGACACGGTGGCGCCGGAGTTGGTCGTTTGCAGGCACAGGTTGCCGCTCCAGTTGTCCACGCAGCGTTCCGCGTTGGCCTGCGCCGGTTGGACGAGTACGACCGGGCTGAGCAGGACGACCAAGGCGGTCACGAATACGCGTCGCAGCCCTGTGGTGGTTCGCACGTGATCACGTTCCTCTCGAAGAGGCGGTTCGGAAATGTGTGGTCATCGCATCAGCTGTCGAGCAAGCGACACAACGGATTCGGCGTTCGGCTGTGTTCGGAACACCGCCAAACGCGGCTGACCGCGCGCCCTCGGACGGTTGGCCCGCTGCTGGCGACCACTCCCTACGCCGGCTTCGCTCTCTGGTCGATTTTCAGTCCGCGTCCGGCGGTGACGAGGAGGCGGGCGGAGAGCACGCGGGCCTCGTCGAACGCTTGTTGGGCGGCTGGCGAACCAGTGCGCGCATAGGCGTGGCCGAGGCGTTCGAGTGCCGTGGCGTGCAGCGAATGCCAGCCACGTGTCCTCCAGAGCGCCACGGACTCCTCCAGGCGGTCGATCGCCTCCGCGGCGTGGTCCTCGGTCAACTCGATCTCGCCCAGGAGGAGCAGCGCCTCGGCCAGGTGGTGGGTCATGTTGTATTCGCGGCTGAGCGCCACCGCCGCCTCGGCCGTCTCCCGTGCGGTCGACGCTCCCCGCCGCAGGTCGAGGCGGGCCAAGGCGACAAGCGTGAACACCTCGGTGTAGGTGTCGCCGTAGCGCTGGGCGATGCTCAGCGACTCGTGCAGCATCTGTTGGCTGCGGGCGAAGTGACCGAGATCGGCAAGCGCGGTGCCGGCGAACTGCAGTACGGTCGCGACCCAGCGCGGATTGTTCAACGCACGTGCCTCGTCGAGCATCTCGGTGAGCAGCGCGGCGTCGGCGAATCGTCCCTGCTCGTAGCTGATCAGGGACAGCGCGAGCCGAGCTCGGATCCGACCGCCTCGATGACCCGACCGTTCGGCGAGCTGCAGAGCCTCACTGGCACGGGCAGCGGCCGCGGAATGGTCGCCGGCGGCCGCGAGTGCCCACGCACACATCACCGCGGCGTCGGACATGCCCGGCTCGTGCCGCAGGTGGGTGAACATCTCCAGCAGCCGCGCCGCTTCGTCATGCTGGCGGGACATGGCGTCGCCGGCCGGCCGGTCGTCGATCCACGTGGTGAGGTCGATGAGTCCGCGCAGCATGACCGCCTCACCCAGACGGTTGCCTGCGGCCTGGCACACGGACATGACCTCGGTGTTGACGTCGGCCCAGTCGCGGTACATGCCGCGCACGTCGAAGTACTTCTCCATGCATCCCGCCAGGTCGAACGCGAAATCGTCATAACCGAGCGCGCACGCTTGGCGGATGGTGGAGAGCAGCGTCGCCCGTTCGGCGTCGAACCACAGTCCTGGATCGGGGGCCGACAGGTCCGGGTGGGACCAGTCCATCGGCGGGCGCCGGGCCGGACCACTGATCGCCGCGTAGCAGGGCCCCGGCATGTGCCTAGCCATCCGCTCGGCGATGGCGAGCCACCCACCGAAACCACGACGCAGGGCCGTCGCCACGGCCTCGCCGGTCTCCTCCTGACTGGCACGTTCCCTCGCGAACAGCCGGACCAGATCATGAATCCGGTACCGCTGCTGGCCGCAGACATCGCTGCCGGCGGCAGTGAGCAGTTGGGCGTCCACCAGCGCCTCGGCATGTGCGACGCCGCTCGCGAGCGTCTCCTCGAGCACGACCGCGACCAACCACGCTGGGAAGTCCGGCAGGTCGAAGACGCTCAGAAGGCGCAACAGCCCACGTGTCCGCTCATCGAGCGCTTGGTAACTCAACGTCAGCGAGGCGCGAACGGCCAGGTCACCGGTTGCCAACCAGTCCAGTCGTCGTCGCTCGTCGCCGAGCATCGTCGCCAGATGTCCGAGACGCCAGGCGGGTCGGCCGGCGAGCCGGGCGCCAGCCACGCGGATCGCGAGCGGTAGCCCGCCGCACAGGGTGACGATCTGCGTCGCATCAAGGTGCTCCGCGGTGACTCGGTCGCCCCCGGCGACAGCGGCCAGCAGCCGCAGCGCGGCGGCCGGTGGAAACACATCCACGTCGAGTCGCCGCGCGCCCTCGATGCCTGTCAGCCGCGATCGGCTGGTAATCACCACCGCGCATGTCGCGGTCCCTGGGATGATGGGTCGGACCTGCTCCTCGCTGGCGGCGTTGTCCAGCAACAGCAGCACCCGCCGGCCAGCGAGGTGGGTACGGAGCAGTTCGGCACGCTCGGCCTCGTCGGCGGGAATCATCCGGCTGTCCACGCCCAGCGCGCGGAGGAACTTTGCCAGCACATCGCCGGACCGCAGCGGTGACGTATCGACTCCACGCAGGTTCACATAGAGTTGGCCATCCGGATACGCCGTGGTCAGCCGATGCCCGACGTGCACTGCGAGAGTTGTCTTGCCCACGCCGCCCATACCGCTGATGGTCGCGACGGGCGTGGCATGGTGGCGACGCGTGTCCTGATCCAGGCCCAACAAATGCTGACACAACGCCGTGACGTCCTCTTCGCGGCCGGTGAAATCGGCGATGTCCGTGGGCAGCATGGCCGGCACGACGTCGCGTTCGAGAGCGTGCCACCGGCCTTCGCGTGGGATCGGCGATGTGCCCCCGCCGGAGGTGGAGTTGGACGCGAGGGCACCACGAAGGGCTACCCAGCGAGCGGCAGTGGCCTCGTCCAGCCCGCAAGCCCGGACGAACGCCGAGACCAACTCTTCTCGGGGAAGGCTGGAGCGGCTCAGCATGGTCACCGTCGTGCTCGCGGGCAGGATGTCGCCGGCAGTCTCCGCGCGACGCGTGAGCTGCCGATAGGTCTGCCCTGACCAGTCTCTCATTCGGCGTAGGGCCGCGACGAACTCCGCGATGCTGCTGACCTCATCCGGACTCGGCGGCGGAGATGCCGGCACGACCAACTGTCCTTTCACGACAACCTCCCCTCATAGCCGGAGATCGCGTTGAGCAGCGCGTTCAGATACCGCGTTCGAGGCTGTTCGGCATGGTTCCGCACGCATCGATGCATTGAGTTCGTTCCCCCTCCGGTGCTGCGATGAGCAGACCATCATCATCATCCATCGCTCGGAGGTCAGACTTGCTGAAGAAGATGTTGGCGCTCGTCGTGACAGCGGCACTGGCTACGGTCGTGGGAGTGGTGGGCACCGGCGCTGCCGCGCACGCAGCGCCCGCTCGCGACGACAGCTTCAACGAACCTGTCTACTTCGTGCCCGGGTTCACCTTCGACCTGCTGGGGCGCGATCCCGGCCACCACTGCTGGGAGGGTTATTGGAAGCCGACGGCGGATGCCATGCGCTCGTGGGGCTGGAAGGGCTCGTACCACACGGTGAGCTTCTACAAGGGCGACAACGGCTGCAACACGGTCATCCGGGAGAACGGAGATCGTGATGTGTCCATCTACGAGCTGGGTCGCCTCCTGGCCTGGAACATCTACACCTCCTTCTCGAAGAACAACATCTCGGTCGACGTCGTAGCTCATTCCATGGGCGGACTCATCGTCCGCTCGGCGCTGACCGGTGTGGCCGCCAAGGGCAGCGGGTGGCCCCCGTACCTCTATATCGAGGACGTCGTGACCATCGGCACGCCCCACCGCGGCACGAACCGGGCGAGCGCCTGCGCAGCCACCTACGGCTACCGGCAGTGCGCCGAGATGTCCCCCGGCTCCGCGTTGCTCAACGCGCTCTATCAGAGTCCGCAGTCAGCGCAGGGCACCGACTGGACCCTCATCGGCTCGGACGACGACGACACCATCTCAACCGAGTCCGCGCTCGGCATGACCGCCGGCCACTATCTTCGCTACGACGCGAACCAGGGACTCGAACACAGCAACGTCCATCAGGTGGTGAGCGGCAACTACTACCAGCGCTACAAGAACTACTACGAGGCCAACTGGTCGCAGGGCTGGGGCGCCCCGCCGGCACGCTCGGCCAACAACTCCCTGTACTACTGGTGGCGCTGGTAGGGGAGGACCCGACCGGTCCGACCGACCACGATGCTGAGGCAGCACCACACCGCTGAGACGACACCGGCCGGACGATCGCACACCAACCCACCCGAGGCGGGTGGCCGTCACCGAACGACGACCACCCGCCTCGGGTGTACGAGCGCCAGTTGTGTATGTGCGGGGCGTGGCTTATCAGCCTCCGGATCCGCCGCCGGGCGTGCCGGGCTAACCAGCGCCTTCTGGCAGATCACGCCGACCGGTGGTCGCAGGCGAACTGTGACGTCTCACCTACAACTGAGTAAGGGCCACACCGTGACCCACCGCAAAGATCACTATCCGAGTGAGTGTCAGAGCCGCGATTGACGCGGCGCTGACAACACACCCGATACACCGACACGCAGTGGACCACCCTGCCCTTGCCCGGTCTGTAGCTACGAGACAGCCTCGAAGGCCCCTGGGGCGTGTGCAAAGCCCCTGGCCGGCCTGCGGCGGGCTCGACCGAGGTCTTTGACACACGCTAGATTCGTTGGAGTTTGAATCGCTGGTTGGCGCCGGTGCCGGGTGTCCACTGGGAGATGCGGGCACCGTCGGCGGTCGAAGCCTGCCAAACGTCCATTGCCAGACCGCTTTGCCGGTTGATGAGTCTGACCACCCCGCCGCCCTGGTCGTCGACCCGCCATTGCTGGCTGGCGGCGTTGGTTGTGCCGGGTTGCTGGGTGATGTCGGCGCCAGTGCTGTTGCTGACGGCCTGCAGGAACAGGCCGCTGTGCCGCGCCCTGATCCGGAAGTGGCCCCCGTCCGCCGACAGAAACTCGAACTGCTGGTTCTGTCCGCTGGAGCTCTGCCACTGGATCAGCGACGCACCGGCGGCGGTGGACGCACCGTTGATGTCGGCGGCCTTGCCGCTGTGCTGGGCCACGAGCCGGTAGTACGCACCCGCCTCGACCGGCCCCGAGTTGACCCCGGCCGCGCGGTAGGTGTGGCCGGCCTGGCCGGTGAACTCCACGAGATCGGCGTCGATCCGCGTTGGCTGGACGGCGCTGCCGCTCGTCTCGTCGCGCAGTTCGAAGGTGCCGGCGAAGATCCGGTTGCGAACGCGGATGGGTCCGGCGCGATCGGGAGTGACGACGAGCTCGATTCGGCTGCTGCTCCACGCGGCGCCGACGGTGTATCCGCCGCGGCCCCGGAGCCCGGTGACCTGTCCGGTTGGCCAGGCGGGTGGTAGTGCGGGCAGTAGGTGCAGTTCGTTGTTGTGGCTTTGGAGCAGCATTTCGGCGATGCCGGAGGTGGCGCCGAAGTTGCCGTCGATCTGGAAGGGCGGGTGCAGGTCGAACATGTTCGGTGCGAGCCGGTCGGTGCGCACCAGGTCGCCGAGGAGCTTGTGGGCGCGGGTGGCCTCTTCCAGTCGAGCCCAATAGTTGATCTTCCAGGCGAGTGACCAGCCGGTGCCGTCGTCGCCGCGCAGTTCCAGGGTCTGTCGGGCGGCCTGGTGCAGTTGTGGTGTGCCGCGTTTGGTGATCTGGTTGCTGGGGTGCAGCCCGTACAGGTGGGAGACGTGCCGGTGAGTCCGCTCGGTCTCCACCCAGTCGGCGAGCCATTCCTGGACGTTGCCGCGGGACCCGACCCGCGTCGGCGGCAGCCGGTCCCGGGCAGTCAGTACCTGGGCGCGGTAGGTGGCATCCACGTTGAGGACTTCGGCGGCCCATGCGACGCCATTGAACAGGTCACGCAGGATCTGATTGTCCATCGTCGGCCCCGCGCACACGCTGGCGTTCGTGTGATGACGCAGCTCGGGTGAGTTCGACGGATTGGTGACGAGGTAGCCGAGCGTCGGGTGGCTGACCAGCGTGTCGAGGAAGAACTGGGCAGCACCCTTCATGGCCGGGTAGTTGGCGCGCAGGAACTCGACGTCTCCGGTGAACTGGTAGTGGTCCCAGATCATGGTGGCCAGCCAGGCGCCGCCGGTCTGCCACATTCCCCACAGGGCCTCGTCGACCACCGACGAGCCGCGCCACGCGTCGGTGTTGTGGTGGGTGACCCAACCCCCTGCGCCGTACTGCGCCTGCGCAGTGCGGGCGCCGGTCACCGTCAGATCTTTGATCATGTCGAAGACCGGCAGGTAACACTCGGCCAGGTTGGTGGTGTCGGCCGGCCAGTAGTTCATCGGCAGGTTCGCGTTGATTGTGTACTTCGAGTCCCAGGACGGGGCCATCTGGTCATTCCAGATCCCCTGCAGGTTCGCCGGTTGGCTGCCCGGCCGCGAGGAGGAGATCAGCAGGTAGCGACCGTACTGGAACAGCAGCGCGGAGAACTGGGGATCGTTGACGCTCGCGTGCTGGGCGATCCGCACGTCGGTGGTTTGGTCGGCGGCCGTCGTGCGTCCCAGATCGATCGACACCCGGTTGAACAGCGTCTGATAGTCGGCCACATGTCGGCCGCGCAACTGGTCGAAGCCGATGGCGCGGGCCGCGTCGAGGTGCCGCCGCGCGATGCCCTGGTGGTCGCCGTTGACGGTTCGATAGTTGACGTAACTGGAACCGATCGACACCAACAGGGTGACGCTTGTCGCGCCGGAGACCCGCAGCGTGCCGCCGGAGCTGCTGACCGTACCGCCGCTCACGGCGGCATTGGCCAGGGCGAGGAACCGGACCTGCCCGGTGATGCCCTCCATGTTGCCGGAAACACCGTCGAGGCCGATCGTGGCGGCGTCCGGGCTGGACACGGTCGTCCGTTGCGGGCTGCCGAACGTGGCGGTGAACGTGATCGCGTTTGCCCGGTCAGCGGTCAACCGGATCACGATCACCTGGCCCGGTGCGCTGGCGAAGACCTCACGCTGAAACCGCACCCCGTTGAGGACGTAGCTGGTGGTAGTGGTGGCCGTGGTCAGATCGAGGGTCCGCTGGTACTGCGACGCCCCGCTGGCACTGCCAAAAGCCAGCCGAAGGTCGCCGACCGGCTGGTAGGCCAACTGCCCGACCGGGCTGCCCAGCATGGTCTGGTTGATCAGATCCTGCGCCTGCGTCCACTGATCGGCGAAGACCCGCCGCCGAATCTCCGCCAGGTTGGCCGCACCGCGGGTGTTGGCCGAGTCATACGGGCCACCGGCCCAGACGGTGTCCTCGTTCAGCTGCAGCCGCTCGGTGTCGACATTCCCGAACACCATCGCGCCCAGCCGGCCGTTACCAATCGGCAGAGCACGTAACCAATCCGTACCCGCCGGCTCGTCGTACCACAACGCCATGTCGTTGGCTGCCAGCACCTGTGGGGGTGCGGTCGACCCGGCCCGAGCGGCTGCGGTCCACCCCGCCGGCAGCAGCGTGACACCAGCCCCAGCCGCACCGGCTCCGAGAAGTTTCCTTCGTGTCACTTCAGGCATCTTGTCTCCTTCGTGCAGCCGGGCGACGCAGCAGCAGCCCCAGCCGCCCCGGTCGTGCCGATCGCTTGGCAGGAGAAGCGGAACGTTGACGAGGACGTCGCCCGAGTTTCGAGGGTGTCACGGCGTCCAACATTCATCAGACGTCATATGTTAACAACGGAGATAGAACGTGGTCAATTCAGTGTGGCGGCGCTTGCCCTTGCACAGGTCCCTGGCGGCCAATCGGCCGGAGCTGTTGCGACCAGCGCCTCTGACCTCCTGTCTCAGGCATCAAGGATCTGCCATTCCTGGCTGATCTCGCCGCTGACCGGTTGCTGGACCGCCCTTGCGCCGTCTGCGGTGGAGCCGCCTTCGACCCCGACACACCAGCCGTTGCTCACATTGACGAACCGGTAATATCCGCTGGTCGTCGCCGGGACGAGTCTCCACCACTGGTTACGTCCGCCGTTGTCGGTCCATTGAACGAGTGCCGCGCCCTGGCCCGAGCCACCTGGACTGTCCAGGACCTTCCCGCTCTTGACACCGGACAGCCGGAATGAGCCATCGCTGTTGGGCAGCAGCCGCCACTGCTGGTTGGCCGCGCCAGTCCACGGCCACTGGATGACAGTTGCCCCGTCCGTGGTGGAGCCGCCGTTGACGTCCAGCACCTTTGCGCTGCGCCGGTTGACAAGTCGAACGACGCCGCCGGCGGCGGCGGGCAGACCTACGACGACCTGTACCTGTTGCCCGGCCGTCAACGAGATCACCCGGGCCTGCGGACCGAGCGGCGAGGGGGCGACCGTCGCGGACGTGGTGATGGATGCCATCCCGCGCCGGCTGAGGAGGGTGATCGCCTGGGTGATCGTCGAGGTGAGTACCACGGTTGCCGAGCGACCGGGAAGATCCCAGGAGAGGCTGTGAATGCGGACCTGGTTGCGGCCGCGGACCCCGGTGATGGTGCCCCTGGCGAGCTGACCGGGCACGGCGGGCAGCAGCTCGATGACGCCGGGCCTGGTGTACACAAGCGCTTCGCTGAGCACGGCCGGCAGCGTGTTGGCCGCATCGGCGTTGTAGGTCTCCAGATTCGGGTTGTGCGCTGTCATCAGCGACCGGAAGATCATGTTGTTGCCGATGATCTTGCGGAGGTTGCTGTAGACGCCGGCGCCGTCCTTGAGTCGAGCGGAGGCGAGGGCTCGATGCAGACTGCCGTGCGCCGAGGTGTTCTCGTCACCGCGCAGTGCCAGGGCCCGGAGCGCGGCGGTGACCAGCCCGGGCGCCTCCTCGGGATTGATCTCGTGCAGGGGCCACGCGCCGTACAGGTGATGGACGTGCCGATGGTTGTAGCGATCCGTAAGTCCCGGCCAGGACCATTCGGCGAGGGCGCCGCTGCCATTGATGGTGTAGGGCGGGAGCTTCGCCAGCAGGGCCGTCCAGCGTGCGACACCTTGGCCGGCGCCCTGTTCGACACCGAGCGCGTTGGCGGCCTCGACAGCCGCCCGCAGGGCGTGTCTGCCGGCCTGGATGTCGCCGGTGGCGTTGATCGCCAGCAGGACGTTCGTGCTGGCCGGCGAGTTCTCCATCGAGAACGACGGTACGAACACCACACGGCCGGCCGAGTCGGTGCGGGTCAGGAAGTCCTCGTAGAACAGCGCCAGCTCCATCAGCGCCGGTCCCAGCTTCTCAGCCAGGAACGTCCGGTCCCCGGTGACCTGGTAGTACTCCAGCAGCGGGTAGAGCAGCCAGTCCGCGCCACCGGTCCAGCACTGGCCGGGGAAGCCGGGGTCGAAGTGCAGCATGTATCCGTACTCGCCGTCGGTCCGTGATGGGGCCAGGAAGCCGCGGGCGCCGTACAGGTTGCGGGCGTTCGTGCGCCAGTGCGCGAGCTGGCCGAGGATCAGGTTGAAGTAGCCCTGCATGGCATCGGTGAGGTCGAGAATGTTGCCGCCGGCGACCTGGAGGTTGATGTTGGCATCGGTGGTGAAATCGTCGGCCCAGGCGCCATTCCAGGTGCCGGTCCAGATTCCAGTCAACCGCGGCGGCAGTACGCCGCTGGAGCTGATGAACAGGTAACGGCCGCTGTCGTAGAGCCGCTCCAGCAGGGCCACATCGATGGTGTTGCGGTTGGCGTTCTGCCGGGCGATCAGCTCGGTGGTCGACAGCTGCCGGTCGGCGGCGGAGACGTTCAGGTCGAGGCGGGAGCGGTCGTACATCGCCGAGTGCAGGGTGACGTGCCGGGTCCGCAGCTCGGCATAGTCGGCGCGCACCGCGGCCAGCGCCGCGTGCAACGGCTTGCTGTCCCAGGCCGTGGGCGACTCGTACCTGTCGAGTTTGGTCAGCAGGACGAGCCTGGTTGCCGCGGTGACGACGATGCTCGACCCGTTCGCGGCTACCGTGCCACCGGTGGCGACGACCCGGGTGACGCCCTCGAAGCCGAACGCGCCCTGCCCGGACGGGTAGGTGCCGCGCAGGTTCAGGTAGCCCGAGCCGTCGACGACGCTGGCCAGGGTGGTGAAACGGACCGAGCCGGGGACGCCGGCGAGGGAAGTGTTCACGCTCAGCGTCGCGTCGATCAATCGGCCGGATGCCGGGGTCAGTTCGTGTACGACGACATCGTCGGCCCGGGAGGCGAATGCGCGACGAGTCCAGGTGCCGTTGCTGTCGGTCCAGGTGGAGGTGACCTCCCCGGTCCGGAAGTCGGTGCTGCGGGCGTACCCGTTGGCGGTGGTCATGCCGGGCGTGTTGATCTGCAACTCGAAGCCGGGGTGGTAGGTCTGGGTCCAGCGCAGGTTCCAGCCGGCCGCGAAGTCCGTGTTGGCTCCGGCGTAGTTCCCGGCCAACGCCTTGTCCCGCACGCCGGCCAGCCGCCCGGAGATTACCGGCGGGGTCACACCCCGGCTGCCGTTGGGCAGCACGAATCGGTGGTGATTGAAGATCACCTTCTCGAGGGTCGGCGTTCCGTACAGGACCGCGCCGTACTCGCCGTTGCCGGTGAGGAACCCGTCCGTCCAGGTTGTCGCCGCAGTCGCGTCGTAGATCCCGCGCTCGGGCAGCGTGACCTGGAGCGCGGCGGCGGCGGCCCGTCCGGCGCCCACGGCCGGGATCAGGGCCGCCGAGCCGGTGGTCAGCGCGGCGGTGGCGAGCAGGCGCCTACGGCTCACGGGTAGGTCTGTCATCAGAAGTTCCTCTCGACACCGAGGCTGAAGGTTGTGCGTCAGATCGTCCGGCGGCCGCAGCCCGGTGGTTCTGGGCTACGGACAACGGTTCTGCATGTTCGAATCGATTCGGCAAGAAGATGGGCGGCGTGAGATCGGGTCGTGGTCTACTCGGGCGAGGGAGCCCCCGCGCCCGACCAGACATCACAACGATCGACAGGCGGTCACCGGCGGTTGGGCTTGTCGACCACCTCTGGTGCTGGTCAGGCGGGCAGGCTGAGCGCCACGGTCGCGGCCAGCACTCGGGCCGACGCCGACAATCGGCCGCCCCAGCGGAAGTTCGTACGATGCACGGTTACCTCCTGTGACTCACCCGACAGCCTCATGGCTTCGAGTCAAGGCGTGCGCGCCGGCCGTAGTCGCATCGATGCGACGGTTTATCGACGTCGCCGACCACCCGGGCGGGTCAACACAGCCGACATGTAGATGTGATTAACCGGCAACACGGGCACCGAGTCAAGGATTTGGGCTCATCTATGTCATGCTCCTAAGCATAAATTGCCATCAATCCCAACAAAAGCCGCAGCAAAGGTAGGACGAAAGGCTTGTCGCACGGTGCCGGCCCGACGCGAGCGACCCGGAGCAACGCGATTCGTCATCGTGCCCGCTCGCTTCCGGGTGACTCCGTCAACCACGCCAGCCGCATGCCCAACAGCCCGACACACCATCCTCAGCCTGGTCGCATCGCATTGATGCACTTGACACGCTCCAAATAGCACCGTTAACATCACCGAAACGTTGTTAGCGCTAACAGCCGCCGGTCGCTGATCCGCGCCGGACGAGACCGAGTCGATGGGCGTGTGCGCTGGAAGCCCAACTGGTCGGAAAGCTTCTCCCACCCTTCGTGATCACGGTCGAGCGATGCCTCGCATCCAGCAATTAGCCACGTCAGGCCGGCTATTCGCAAATCAGACCGCCCGTTGTTAGCGCTAAATACGCCCAGACGGAAGGTGGGACCCAATGGTCATCGAGAGGACTGCCGGCAATCGACGTCGAGGGTTGGCGGCTATTGGCCTTGCTCTTGCGGTAGGAATGGGCGTGGGTCAACTGACGCCGATCGTGCCGGCCTCGGCGGAGAAGCCCGTGCCGCCGGCGGCACCCGGCGGCGGACCGCAAACCCCGTCCGCCAAGGTGCCCCTGGCCGGCGTCGACATGGCTCAGACATACGTGAACCCGATCAATTTGCCCGGGATGGCCGTGCGCAACATCGTCGGGACGATGCCGCCTACGGACGAGAATGTCGCAGACACTTCGCAGATCCCGGCCAGCCTGAACCTGGAGACGTGGACGGCAGCGTCCGGGCGGACTCTCGCGAGCCGATCCACCGCCGGGTTCACCAGGATTTCCGAGAACTCCGCACGGACCGGGGCGGACTGGTCCGCGCTGAACGTCGACGGGACCATCTATCTCTACGCATCAGGTGCCATGCAGAACGCACCGAACAACAACCGCACTGTCTGGTCCACCACCGACTACCTCACGTGGACGCCCCACCAGATGAACCTGGGCCTGGTCGCACCAACCGTCGTGCAGCTCGGCGACAAGTTCTACATGGCCGGCAACAACACGCCGGTCTATCAAGCGGACTCGCCCACCGGGCCGTGGACCAGCATGGGAAGCTTCCTGCGCCCGAGCGGCCAGACCCTGAGCGTTGGCGACGTGCAGTTCTTCCCGGACACCGACGGCCGGCTGTACCTGACGTACAACATCGGCTCGCCGATCATGGGCGTCGAACTCGACCCGAACAACCCTCGGCAACTCATCAGCGACCCGGTCGTGCTCTGGACCTTCGACCCGCGCCAGGAGTGGCAGCACATCGGTGACAACAAGGCGACCTACACGCATGGGTACGTGGAGGGTTCGCAGCTGTTCAAGGTGGGGGACACGTACTACCTCTCGGTCGCGTCCGGCGGCACGGAGTTCACCACGTACGCGACCGGCGTGATGACGTCAAAGAAGCCACTGTCCGGGTACAAGGTCACCCAGCAGAACCCGATCGGCTACGGAAACAATCACCCGAGTGCGGTATATCCGAACGCTGGGCACGGCAGTTTCGTACTCGACAAGTCCGGCAACCTGGTGTTCTTCTACACCTATGTCATCGCGTACGAGGAGTTCTTCGAGCGGCGACTGGGGATGGACATCTGCACCGTGACTCCCGCCGGTCCGAAACGGGGAGCGATCGATTGCGAGCTGTCCAACACGCCGCAACTGGCCCCGGGGAAGAAGATCTCGGGCCGGGACGACACCGGACTCTACAATGTGGCCACCAACAGCCAGGCGTACTGGGCAAGCAGCTACGCGTCCGGCCGCAACCCGTACTACGGAAGCGACCGCTCCCTGTCGACCTGGTGGGAGCCGGCTGACAGCGATACCGCCCCCACGTACATCAGGGGCTTCGGGACCGTCTTCCACATCTCTGCCGCGCAGACCCAGTGGAAGGAGCTCGGCCGCACGTTCACCAAGGACAACGCGGTGCAGTACACGCTGGAGTACAAGGACATTCCCACCAACACGTGGCGTCCCCTGGTCGACAGGAGTACGAACTCCACCGCGTACACGGCCGACTACGTCACCTTCGACCGGGTGCTGACGAACGCAGTCCGGCTGAAGGTCCTGGGTACGACCGAGACCGTCAAGGTCGGCGTCCACGAACTCAACGTCTTCGGGGAGAACTACAACCTGGCCGTCGAGAAGGGCATGCTCACTCGATAGTTCGGATGCTGGGCCGTGCAGGAGGAGCGGGCGAGATCAAAAGATCTCGCCCGCCCCTACTTGTGATGCATCTCAGCACGCCCAGCTAGGGGTGCCCATGCGGCTTCCGCACTGTCAACGTCTGGTAATCGGCGGCGTGGGGCCGGTAGGTCGGGTTGCCGGAGTAGGCAACGTGGACCCGGTAGGCCCCGGGCTGCAGATTGGCGGTCGGCAGTTCGACGGCGGCCCTACCGTCCGCCAGTGGCACGACGTGCACGGTGCCGCCGAAGGTGACCGTGACCTCGCCGGACGGGGTCGGAGCGTGGTGCTTGCGCCCGCCCGGCTCAACAGTCACGTTCAATTTGAACGTGCCCCCGCGGACAACCGATGCCGGCGCGGCCTTCGCCTGGACCTTGACGGCGGCCGGGCCGGAGGGCACCCCGAACGATGCCGTACCCGCCGACGCCTTCAGGTAGTCGAAGCCGAGGTACTCGGCCTTGACCGTCCGAGCACCCGCCGGGAGACCTGTCGGCAGCGTGACCGTGGCTGCGCCGTCGCTCAGCTGGGCGAGCTTCGACCACGAGCCGATGCTGAGCCGCACCTGACCTCCGGTCTCGAACCCGTCAGCTGCGGTGACCGTCACGGTGGCCGTGGTCGTCTGGGCGCCGCTCGCGTACGGCTCGACTGCCACCTCGGTGGTGGTCGTGACATCGCTGTTCGGAATCTCGCGGATATCGTTCCACTCGCGGACGGTCAGCGGGATCACGGTGCCGTGACGCGGACGGACGACACCCGCGTTGGTCATCGTGATCGCCTTGGCGTTCCAGGTCGGGGCCTCCACGTTCTCGTGACACGCGGCCTGGTATCCGCCACCGTTCGTGTACCGGTCACCCCAGAGGTAGAACTGGCCGGGGCAGGAGGTGTCACCGGGGTTCGCCTTGAAGATGACCGGTCCCTCGTACCCCTGGTTGGCGACCCAGGTCGTGCGCCCCAGAGCCGGCGCGACCAACGACCAGTTGTCGATGTTGCTGTCCAGGAAGTCGGTGTGCTTCTCCGAGAAGATGTCCGAGCCCTGGTTGCCCGCCTCGTTCTTGGTCACCCGGTAGTAGTGGTCACCGACCCGGATAGCGGTCGTGTCGATCCGCGACAGCGGGGCCGGATCCTGCCAGACCTGGGGAGCCGAGAACGTCTGGAAGTCTCGCGTCGTCGCATACCACATCTGCGCGTTGCCCTGACCGGTGCGGTTCACGGGGTCGCTCCATAGCGACTGCGCCCAGAACACGACGTAGGCGCCGATCTCCTCGACCCACAGCGACTCTGGTGCGAAGGCGTTGCCCGCGTTGTCGGGTGCGACCTTCACGTGCCGCTGAGGGGTCCAGTTCACCAGATCGTGCGACTCGAACACCTCGATGTACTGGGTGTCGTTGATGGCGTATCCACCCTGGTCGTACCAGTTCAGGTCCGTGGCGATCATGTAGAACGTGTCGCCGTCGGGTGAGCGGACGATGTGCGGGTCACGAAGCCCCTGGTCGCCCAGTTGGGAGACGAGCGACGGCCGACCTCCGGTCAGACCGGTCCAGTCCAGGGCGGTGTTTCCGTTGGAGGTGGCGAACATGATCTGCTCGCCGTCGGCAATACCCTCGCCCTTGAAGTACCCCATGAAGTACCGCTCGTACTCTTCGGTTCGCGGCATGGCGGCGATGGTCACCGGGAACGACTTCTTCTCCGAGGCCGAACCCTTGGCGATGGTCGCCGTCAGGGTGGCGGCAACATCCTCGTGACCGAAGGCCGGGCGGCTGACCGCACCCGTCGAGGTGACGAGGCGGGTGGTCGACTTCCAGGTGATTGTGGATCCGAACTCGCCCTTGGCAGCGAGGTCGAGGTTTCCGCGTACGTCGTCGGTGGCGTTCAGGGCCAGGTCGAAGGCGTCCCGGTCGACCGCCTGCGCGTCGTCGAACTCGGCCTTCACCACGACCGGGATCTCCCGGGTGGTGACCTCCTGGGCGCCCTTGCGGACAGTCGCCGTGAGCGTGGCTGTCGCGTCGGGCTGTCCCTGCGCGGGCCGGGTGATCCTGCCGGTCACCGCAACCTTGCGTGCGCTGGGGAGGGCTGGCGGGGTGTTGACCTCGACGACCGACGGGTCCGAACTCGTCCAGGTGATCGTCGAGCCCGCCACGGAGCCCACCTTGGGCAGAACGACATCGCGTACGACAGCACTGGTCAGGCCGAGGTCGATGGCCGCCGCGTCGGCGCGTACCCCGTCGGAGACGGTCTTCTCGGCCAGAACGAGTGTCTCGTCGAGACGCACCGCCCGGTCGTACACGCGGAAGTCCCGGATCGTTCCGCGGAACGAGTAGTGGCCCGACGTCTGCGAGCGACCGAGGAAGTTGCAGTTGGTCCCCGCAGCGTTCACCGACGGCGCCGTGGTCAGGTCAGCCGACGTCGCGTGCAGCACGCCGTCGAGGTAGAGCCTGCCGGTCCAGCTCGTTCCGTTGGAGTTGAGTGACTGGGTGTAGGTGACATGAGTCCACGCTCCCTCGAGCATGCGGACCCGGTTCTGTTGGAGATTCGCCGGGCCCACCGCGACGCGGAACCGCTGGGTGTTCGACGCGAAGATGGAGCCCTCGGCGCCGGTGTCGACGTCGCACGAGCCGGACTTGCGGCCAAAGCCCCACATCTGGTGCTCGCCGACGTTTGCCGGGTCGACCCACACGTCGTAGTCGACGGTGAGGTTGGACATGCCGGCGGTGATGTCCTTCGGCAGTGCCACGTATGCGCCGTCGAGGGCACTCTCGTAGGAGTCGGGGTTGAACCTGACTCCTTCGCCGGTCAAGGCCGCCTTCTCGGGATTCACGAGCGTGGCGTTCGCCGCCGCGCCCGCGCTACCCGAGTTGACCAACGTCGTCCCACTGGTCTCGTCGAGGGCGAAGTGGTGCACCAGACCCTCGTTGATCTGCTCTTCGGCAGCGTGCGAGGGCGTCGCCGCGAACGAGACCGAAAGAAGCGCACCCAGTGCCAGGACCGCGACACCTCTACCCTTGCGACTCAGCCCGGGACGTGGCCTTCGCTGTCGCAGTCTCAACTGATCCTCCTTGGTCGGGGTGGGATCTCTCTAAGGTGGACGAAACTGACAACGTTAACTACGGTGTGCTGCCAGGTCAACGCAGTGCGTCGCCGCCTGAATGAGTCCCGCGAGAATCGTGTCTGTCCGTCGGCCTGCACAGTCGCGTGCTTCTGCTCCTTCAGGCGAGAGGTGCCACCCCACCGCAGGCGCCGATCTCGCGCGGGCAACGCTGCGAGATCACGCTATGGCGTACCGACCCCTAGTCGTCACACCGAGGTGTCGGACCGCCGCGTCGATGCTGGCCGCGGCCGCTGGCAGCAGCGGCAGCCGTACTCTCGGGGTCGGGATACGGCCTTGTGCGTGCAGTACTCCCTTGATCACGGCGGGGTTGGGCTCGGCGAACAGGGCTGCGGATAGTCGCCTGAGCTGGCGTCCTAGTGGCCGCGCCCGATCCGCCGGCCCTGCCTGGAAGGCTGCGGCCAGCGCGAGGAACTGTGCGGTGGCCACGTGTGCCGAGGCGAGGATGGCACCGGGTGCGCCGAGTGCCAGCATCGGCGACAGCAATTCGTCCGTGCCGGCCAGGACGGTGAACCCGTGAGGTGGGTCGGTGAGCAGATCGACCGCGTCACCGTCGATGGCGCCTGGCGCGTACTTGATGCCGATCACCGCGTCGATCGCCGCCAGCCGCCGTACCGCACCGGTCGACAGGTCTTGTCCGGTGCGGTGCGGTACGTGGTAGACCACGAGCGGCACCGGGCTGGCCGCCGCGAGGGCGTCGAAGTGTGCCACGACGCCGTCCTCCCCGGGGCGCACGAACGGCGGCACCAGACACAGCGCGGCGACCACCGACCGGCGGGCGGCCAGCGCCCGCAGTTCCTCGGCGGTGTTGGCACCGACCAGTAACGGGGCGCCTCGCCTCCCGCACACCCCGGTCAACACCTCCAGCACCTGGTGACGCTCCGCAGCGCTCAAGGTGGTGGCTTCGGCGGTGGTGCCCAGGGCCACCAGACCGGCAGCGCCGTCGGTCAGCACCTCGTACGCGAGTTCTTCCAGTACGCCCAGGTCCACCGCCCCGGCCTCGTCGAAGGGAGTGATCAGGGGAACGTGTACGCCGTTCAACGTCATGAATGCAGCCTGGCCGACGGCACCCGTAAGATCCAGTTCCGATTCCTTGGCTGATGCGTAAGGTGAGCTGATGCTCGATGGGCGCCGGTTGCGGCTTCTCAGTGACCTGGATCGGCTGGGCACGATCGCCGCCGTCGCCGCCGTCCACGCGTACACGCCGTCGGCGGTGTCCCAGCAACTGGCCGCGTTGGAACGCGAAGCGGGTGTCGCGCTGCTGAGGCGCAGTGGCCGCCGGGTGGAGTTCACCGCCGCCGGCCGGGTGCTCGTGCGTCATGCCGCGACGGTGCTCACCGCGCTGGAGGAGGCCGCCGCCGCGGTCGCCGCCGTACGCTCCGAACCCGCCGGGCAGATCCGTATCGGTGCCCATCCCTCCGCCGTGCACACGGTGCTGCCGGCGGCGCTGGTCTCGCTCGGCCGCGACCATCCAGGGCTGGAGCTGTCGGTCAGCGAACTCGACCCGGCCGCGGTGCCTGGCGCCCTGCGCGACCGCCGGCTCGACGTGGGCCTGCTGCACGACTACGACATCGTGCCGGCCGTCACGGACCCGTCGCTGGAATCGGTTCCACTGCTGCACGAGGCCGTTTACCTCGCCGTCGCGGCGGACGCGCGGGTTACCACGCTCGCCGAGGCCCACGACACCTCGTGGATCCTGGCCAGCCCGGGGACGCTGTGCCACGACCTCGCTCTGCGGGTGTGCCGGGGCGCCGGCTTCACGCCTCGTGCACGGCACCACATCGACGACTTCGCTGCCGTACTTGCCCTGGTCCGGGCCGGGCAGGGGGTCGCACTGGTGCCTGAACTAGCAGTGCTCGCGCCGGCGACGGGAGTGCGGCTGATCGCCGCGCCGACTCGACGACGCACCCGCATCGGGTACCGCCGCGGCGCGGCCGAGATGCCGGCGGTAGCGGCCGTCGTCACCGCGTTACACGCCTCCGCTCGACTGTTCGCCGCAGGCAAGCCTGCTCAATCGGCGGATCGTCACCGCTGAGGATGGGCTGGGGTTCGCGTTCTACGGCCGGACGTCCACCGTCGACTTCCAGCGGCCCCGGAGTGAGCTGTGCGGTCATGGCGGCAACCGGAGAGCGGCGGTCGGGCGGCTGACGCAGCTGTGGTCAGGGGTTGTTCGCCGATGTTGGCCGCCTGCCACCGGGCGGGGTGGCACGCTGGGCACGTGGACTGGGCAGTGAGCCGGGGGGAATCTGGCATCGGGGTTACGGTGAACGGCCTCTGATGCGTACCGCGTTGATCGTGGTAGCCGCGTTGGCGGCGGCGGTGGTCGTGGACCTGACCTCTGGCGTGCTGGTCCGTCGGGTGGCCCGTGGCCGTTACCGGTGGTTGCTGGAGCCGCTGCGGCATGCCTGCCGCCGCCCGGCGGCGGCGGCGCTGCTCGTTGGGGCGCTGTACTACGCGCTGCCGGTGGGTCCGGCCGGATGGCAGGACAATCTGCGGCACATCGTCCTGGTGGCGTTGGTGGTGTCCGGGGCATGGTTGGTGATCAAGGCGTTGCACGTCGCCGAGGCGGTCGCGTTCAGTCGACTCCCGGATGACGCGGCTGGCAGTCGGCGGGTCCGGCGGGCCCGGACGCAGATTCGTCCCGTGCGGCGGCTCACCGTCGCCGTGGTCACGATCGTCGCGATCGGCCTGATCATGATCACCTTTCGGCCGGTACGCCTCTTCGGCGTCTCCGTCCTGACGTCGGCGGGGGTGGTCGGGGCGTTGATCGGCCTGTCGGCCCGTACCGCGCTCGGCAACGCGTTCGCCGGCGTCCAGGTCGCCTTCGCCGATGGTCTGCACGTCGGCGACGTGCTGGTGGTGGACGGCGAATGGGGCCGGGTTGAGGAGGTGAAGCTGACCAATGTGGTGATCCGGCTCTGGGACGAGCGGATGCTCATCCTGCCGACCACGTACTTCACCGAGCGGCCGTTTCAGAACTGGACCCGGAACGAGTCTCGGGTCGTCGGCAAGGTGCAGATTCATGTCGACCACACCGCCGACCTGGACGACCTGCGCCGGGAGGCGCGCCGGCTGGTCGAGTCCTCGCCGCTGTGGGATCGCGGCAGTTGGGTGCTGCAGATGGTCGACTCCACCCCGCAGACGGTGGTCGTCCAGGTGCAGGCCTCGGCTGCCGACGGCGCCAGCGCGTGGGATCTGCGCTGCGACCTGCGCGAGGGGTTGATCTGCTACCTGCGCGACCATCATCCCCAGTGGCTGCCCCGCACCCGAAGCCAGTATCAGCCCTGAGCCTCAGCTCCTGCGAGCCGCCCGCGCCCGCTATTGCCGTTCATGGGTTGATCAAGGAGAGCCTCCTCGATTCCGGGATCTTGACAACCTGATCCGGTAATCACTTCGAGTATTCCCTCGATGATCCGTTCGAGCAGGAACGCTGAGCGGGTGGAGCAGCATTCGGGACGACCGGCGCGGGGACGGCTGCTGTCGGTCAGGCGTGCCCTGTGGTCGTTGGCCGTCGGTGTCGTCGCGGGGACCGTCACCGCGCTGGTCGGGGGACCGGAGCTGACGCCGCTGGTGATCTGGACGATCGCGGCGGGCACGATCCTCGTCTGGGTGTGGCGGGCGTGCTGGTCGGCGAGCCCAGGGCGTACCGAGCAGCTTGCCGAGGCGGAGCAGCAGTCCCGGTCCACCGATGCGGCCATCCTGATCGCGTCCGCCATCAGCCTCGCCGCCGTGGCCGAGGCACTCATCCGCGCCTCGAATCAGCAGGACGTCACGGCTGTCACGCTGGTGATCCTCAGCGTCGTCGCGGTCGTCCTGGCGTGGGCACTGGTGAATACGGTCTTCGCACTCAAGTACGCCAGGCTCTACTACCTCCACGACGGCGGCATCGACTTCAAGCAGGAAGATCCACCGGCGTACGCCGACTTCGCGTACGTCGCCTTCACGGTCGGCATGTCCTACGCCCCGGGTGAGAACGAACCGACAAGCAACCGCGTGCGCCGGATCGCGCTCGGGCATGCGCTGCTCTCCTACACCTTCGGAACCGGCATCCTGGCCGTCGCCGTCAACCTGGTCACCAATCTGGGCCAATCGTGACCTCGCACAACGTGCAGTGGCGTGATGTGGCCAGCCGCTATGCCACCACGGCGTACGTCGATCAGCTCCGCGGCTGTTGCCCCTGCGGCCCGGCCAGCCACGTCGTGACCTGCCTCAGTGGCTGGCTGCTGTTGACGATCTCCTTCATCCGTTGCCATGCGGCGTGGGCCGGAGACCCGCCCAGCACGCCACCGAGACCCCCCATGCCGCCGCCAGTCACCGTCCCGCTGCTCTGAGCCAGTTGCTGGGTGGCCTGTCCGAGTTGTTGGCCGACCTGCTGGGTGGCCTGCTGCAGCGTCTGCGACAGCGGCCCATTGGGCCCCAGCGCCTCCTGCGCCGTCTGCCCGACCTGGTTCACGGCGTTGTCCACCGTCTTCACCACCGACTCGATGATCTGAGGGTTGCGTTCGATCGTGCGGAGGGCGCTGTCGAGAATGCCCCGTAGCTCATCGAGGCGAACCTCGAGCATCGCCTCGGCCTCGACGCCCCTGATGTCGATCTTCACCGTGCCGAGATGCGCCTGAACGCCCACGTCGAGCTGGAGGAGGCTGCCCAGCCGGGCTCGCAGCGAAACAGAGGCATCCAGATTGTCGACCTCGACGTAGATCTGTTCGACCTTCACCTGCGGAATCTGAAGGACGACATCCGGATCCGACATCGTTTTGCTGCTGTGGCCGCCAACCGGCTGAGGAAGGCCGGGCGCACCACTTCTCGGGACGACAGGGCGTTCGCCGGGCTTGGCACCTGTTGGCCCGCCGGCCGCGTCGAGGTTCTGGCACCGACCGGCGGATTCCGGGCCTTCCCCGGCGTCGCGCTGCCCATCAACCTGCTCACGCGGCTGCTCCGGCGACTCCCGTGCGCCCGTGTGCCGACTCTCCGGTTCGGTCATCCCGCACTCCTCGGGCCTCGCCTAACGTCTGGACCGGATGGAGCCCACCATCGGTAGATCAGCCTGAGCGCCACCGCGGTGAGGGTGTGGCCTAGGTGCCGATCCGGCGGGGCTGGAGCTGTCCTGACCCTGGCCCGGTCAGCTGCCAGAACTCCTGCGGCAACTGGTCGACAAAGTCCCCGTACTCCTTCGCGCTGGCAGCCTCACGCAGGGTATCCATCACGGCCCGCGCTCCGTCGGTGGCCGTCTGGCGATCCACCCCTGCCCGAGACTGCACCTGTTCCAGGAATTCGGTGAGACCGAACCGTTCCGGATCTTCGGTGGGCCTGGACACCAAGCCGCGTAGCTCATCGGGGAGTTGGGAGGCGAGATCCCTTGCCTGGCCACCGGTGATCCGTCTTGCCACAGTCTCAAGCGTGGCGCGGATGATCGGTTCCGCCTGCCCAGGCGGAACCTCGGGTCGTGCCGCCACAGACTGAATGAATTCGCTGTAGTTCACCTCGGGTCCCTTCTTGAGCCGGACGGCGGCGGGTTCCCGCCCCCGCCGCGGTGAAACGGCGATTCGCCCGCCCTCATGGTGGGGGAGGGCGGTGAGTGATACGCCGGGTGACCCGCGACTGGTACAGGCCGGCGCTGGTGATGGCGTAGAACACGGGAGGGAGGAGAAAGACGACCAGGCCGACCAAGGGGGCCACCAGGTAGCCGATCAGCCCTGCGAGGACGTACAGGACGACCCCGGCGATGGCCCGGACCCGCTCGGCGCGAAAGAAGGCGTCCTTGACCTGTTCCTTCAGCAGGTCGGGGTTCCGGGCCAGGTAGTGGTAGAACGCCAGCCACGTCGCGCACAGCAACGCGCCGATCAGCGCGTAGAAGGCGATGGCCACACGCTGGTCCGTGTTGTTGTGCTCCTGTAGCGCGTGCGACACGACGATCGTCGGAAACGGCAGCAGCGCCGTGCTGAACAGTACGAGCAGGTTCACCCAGTGCAGGCCACGATCGGCCTCCCGAATGCGGTTGAACGCCGCCTTGTGGTTGAGCCAGACGACGGCCACGTACGCGTAGGACGCGAGATAGGCGACGTACGACGGCCACTGATCCAGCAGGCCGAACAGGAGACGGCCAGGCGGAACGTCCGGTATCCGGAGGTCCAGGACCAGCAGCGTGATGATGATGGCGAAGATCGCATCACTGAACGCCACGGCACGGCTGGTGTCCGATCGGGTGCCTAGTTCTGTGTCTGGCCCACTCACCGATCGCGCCTACCCAGGGTCTCCTGCGGCAAACAGCCGAACACCCTGGTCAGGCCGTCGCCATCTGGTGGACGTCTTCACCCTGGGCGAACTCCTCGACCATCTTCTCGCAGAAGGCCGGCAGGTCGCTGGGGTTGCGGCTGGTGACGAGGCCGTTGTCGACCTGCACCTGCTGGTCGACCCAGTTCCCGCCGGCGTTGCGGATGTCGGTGCGCAGGCTGGGGAACGAGGTGAGGGTCCGACCGTTGACCATGCCGGTCTCGACCAGAGACCACGGGCCGTGGCAGATCGCCGCCACCGGCTTCTGTTGTTGGAAGAACGCCCGGACGAAGTCCATCGCCTGTGGGTTCATCCGGAGCCGGTCGGGGTTGACCGTCCCGCCCGGCAGCAACAGGGCGTCGTAGTCGGCCGCATTGACCTCGCTCACGGTCCGGTCCACCCGATAGCGGTTGGCCGGGTTGATGTCCTGGTTCATCGACTGGATCTCGCCGGATTGCAACGAGATCAGGTGGACCTCGGCGCCGGCCTGCTCCGCGGCGGCTCGGGACTGCGTGTATTCCACGTCCTCCACCCCGTCGGCGGCGAGGCAAGCGACTCGCTTGCCGGTCAGTGGCTGCTGGCTCTGCGCCATTTCGGCGGCCTCCCCTTGGCGGCGCCGCCCCGTCGGCGGCGCGTCGTTGGATCGCGGTCGCCTTCCCGGTGCGGGAATCGGCAAACTGGGCAGCGAAGCCCGATCAAGGACGGACAATCCGGGAGCAGTGGCCGCTGCGCTGCGACTGCCTGCGGGGGAGTAGGCCGCCTTACGTGCGCGTGCTGCCCCTTGCGGCGGGTAACCCAGACCACCCATCCACTGTTACCCGGAGAGGCCGACATGACGCTGCCTGCCAACGCGATCGAGCTACCGTCCGGTCAGACCATGCCCGTGCTCGGGCAGGGAACGTGGTACCTCGGCGAGCACCCCGCACGGCGACAGGACGAGCTGGCCGCCCTGCGTACCGGGCTCGACCTGGGCATGACCATGATCGACACCGCAGAGATGTACGGTGACGGCGCTTCCGAGGAACTCGTCGGCGAGGCGATCACCGGACGACGCGCCGACGTCTTTCTGGTCGACAAGGTGTTGCCGTCCAACGCCAGCCGACGGGGGACCGTGCAGGCCTGCCGCCGCAGCCTGCAACGACTCGGCGTCGACCACATCGACCTCTACCTGCTGCACTGGCGCGGCACGCATCCACTCGCGGAGACGATCGAGGCGTTCACCGAACTCGTCGACGCCGGTGACATCGGGCAGTGGGGCGTGAGCAACTTCGATCCCTCGGACATGACCGACCTCCTTGAGGCGGGCGGAAGCGCCTGCGCGACGAATCAGATCCTGTACAACCTCACCCGCCGCGGTCCCGAGTACGACCTCCTACCGTTCCTCCGCGAGCATCGGATTCCGGTGATGGCGTACTCGCCGATCGAGCAGGGCCGACTGCTCGGCCACCCCCAGGTCGAAGAGGTCGCCGCCCGGCACGAGGCCACACCCGCCCAGGTCGCGCTGGCCTGGCTGCTCCGGCAGGAGATGATCGCCGCCATACCCCGATCGTCCAATCCCGAACACACTCGGGAGAACGCGGAGGCGCAGGACGTCCAGCTGACCGAGGAGGACGTGGCGGCACTCGACGTGGCGTTCCCGCCGCCGGCCGGCCCGCAACCGCTGGAGATGTTGTAGGGCCTGCGGCCTGTCCGGCGGGAGTCAGCTGGCAGCGGGAACCCTTTCAGTGCCAGAAGCACCCGCCCGGGTTGCCCTATATGAAAGTGTTTGCGATGAAGGTTGCGGATCTCGACGGCACCCGCACGAGCAGACCAAGCGATGGGGGCGGACATGAGGTGGCTGATTGGCGGAGCGGTCGCGGTTGCCGGCGGGATGGTCGCGCGGCGCCTGCTCGGCGGGACTGACCAGGGTGCTGGCCACTGGCAACAGGACCAGGCACGGAGGCGCCGGCCGCGGTGGCACCTGGCGACGGTGAACCGACCAGCCACTGACATCGCTCCCGGCGGGCAGCTCCCCGAGCCGCTGGCCGGGCTTGGCGACGCCGTCGAAGTCCAGGTCCGGCCTGCCGCCGGCGGCCGGGGGACAGAGATCGCGGTACGGCTGCGTGATGGCTCCCGACTGCCCGTTGCGTCCGCCGCTCGACGGGTCACCGGCCGGGATCCCGAGCAGGCGATCCGGGCTGCGCTGCGAGAATCGAAGCAGCTGATCGAGACCGGTGAGGTCCTGCACCCGGACTATCCACCCACCACCGAACCGACCCCGATGAACAAGCCACTGCGGATGGCCACCCAACAGGGTCGGCGGGAGGGACGACTGTGAAGGCGCTGGTCTGGGAGGGAGCCAACGAGCTCGCGGTGCGGCAGGTTCCGGACCCGCAGATCCGCAATGAGCAGGACGTGATTGTCCGGGTCCGTCGGACGGTGACCTGCGGTTCGGATCTGCACCTGCTCGGCGGGTACATCCCGTTCATGGAACGCGGCGACGTCCTCGGGCACGAGTTCCTCGGCGACATCGTCGAGGTCGGCCCCCAGGTACGCAACCACAAGATAGGCGACCGGGTCGTCGTCTGTTCGTTCGTCTCCTGCGGCAAGTGCTGGTACTGCCAGCACCAACAGTTCTCGCTGTGCGACAACGGAAACACGAACCCGATGATCACCGAGAACGTCTGGGGTGCTGCGCCCGGAGGCTGCTACGGCTACTCGCACGCACTCGGCGGCTTCGCCGGCAGCCACGCCGAATACATCCGCGTCCCCTACGCCGACCAGGGTGCCTTCACCGTCCCGGACGAGGTGAGCGACGAGCGCGCGCTGTTCGCCTCCGACGCCGCGCCGACCGGCTGGATGGGCGCCGACCTCGGCGGTGTCAAACCGGGTGATGTCGTGGCGGTGTGGGGCGCCGGTGGGGTAGGGCAGATGGCGGCCCGCGCCTCTGTGCTGCTCGGTGCCGATCGGGTGATCGTTATCGACCGACTCGACAACCGGCTCCAGATGGCCCAGAAGCATCTCGGCGTCGAGACGCTGAACTACGAGCAGCAGGACGTCAGCGGCGAGTTGCTGGAACGCAGTGGCGGCCGTGGCCCGGACGTGTGCATCGAGGCGGTCGGTATGGAGTCGCACAGCAGCGGTCCGCAATTCCTGTACGACCAGGTCAAGCAGCAGCTGCGCATCGAGTCCGACCGCCCTATCGCTGCGCGGGAGGCGATCTACAACTGCCGCAAGGGCGGCAGTGTGTTCATCCTGGGCGTGTTCGCCGGCCTGGTGGACAAGTTTCCGCTCGGAGCGGTGATGAACAAGGGGCTGACGCTGCGCGGCGCACAGCAGCACGGACAGCGCTACATCCCCATGCTGCTGGAGCGGATGGCCCGCGGCGAGCTGGTCACGGAGCATCTCGCGACGCACACCATGTCGTTGGACGAAGCTCCGCGCGGCTACGCGATGTTCAAAGAGAAAGCCGACGGATGCGTGCGGGCCGTCTTCCAGCCCACTAGCTGACCGACACATTCGGGGCCGGGCGCCCGCCTATCCTTTGCGGTGCGGCTGCCCGCCTTTCTCGTCCCGCCAGCCGTCGGGTTGAGGGTGGTAGCCGTACGCGGCGGCCCGGACCGTCTCCTCGTTTTCCAGCCCGGAGCCGATCGCGCCGCCGACCGTGGCCAGTGAGCTGGTGATCCAGGCGAGCGTCAGATAGTCGGTGAAGTCGATCGGCCGTTGCAGGGTCTGTTCCAGCACGGATGTGTCGATCAGCAATGCGCCGACGAGCACCGTTCCCACGAACAGCACCACGTAGGACACTGCCGTGGCCAGCGTGAGAGTGAGGATCGTCCCCAGGTTGAACAGCCGCGCCAGCTCAGTCGGTGTCTCGCGGTCTGGTTTCTCCCAGAGGTCGTGCGCGACGATCAGCCAGGTCACCAACGCGGCCAGTCCGAGTAGCATGATCACGGCGAGCCGAATTCCGCCGAGCGCATCGCCCATCTGCCAGATGGTGTCCGTGGTGAGCGCGAACGCGGCCGTGCCGAACGCGCCGACCAGCAACTTGGACAGGCCCAGCAAGGCGCGCCCCGGGCGGTTGGCGCGGACCATCCCGGTCACCAGGCGGATCCGTCCAACCAGCCCCGAGGCGACGTAGCGCCGCTCACCGGGGTCGGCCTCGCCGATCACCCGGTGGACGGCGGGAATCCGGCGTGCCATGTCGGCCGGTTCCCAGCCGGCCGGCGGCACCCGCTGGTCCGAAGCGTCGGTCAGCAGGCTGCTCACCAGGTCCGGAACGGCCGCGCGGGCCGCGCGCAGCTGATGCAGTCCCAGCGCGGGCAGGGACACCACCGCGACTCGACGCCGAGCCGAGGTCTGTGCCACCAGCGGCATCCGCGCGGCGTGCAGTGGCAGGTCGGTCAGGCAGATGGCAATGTCCCACCGGTCGTCGGCGCGCCGCTGCGCAAGATCGTCGAGCAGTGCCTCAACTCCGCCGTCGCGACGCGGCGCCACGTCGCCCCAGCCTTCCCGGACAGTCCACCGCACGTCACCGTCCACCCCGTCAGCCAGTCGGGCGGCCAACTCGGCGGTGAGCGGCGCAGCCACCCGGGCCGGGTGGTCCGGCGGGGTCGCCACCAGTCCGACGACGATCTCCGGGCGGTCCTGGTCACTCTGCGTCATCGGTGCTCCTCACCGTAGCCGGTCTCGGTCCCTGAGGGCGAGAGCCGGGGGCGTCACGCGCCGTCGCGGCGGCTCCCGTGCCGACTGCGGTAGTGGTCGAGCTGGCCGCCGAGAGACGCACCCCGACCAGCCCGTACAGCGCCACCGCGACGTCCTCGTCGAACCGGGCACCCGCCCACGCAGCCTAGAAGTTCACCCCGATGACTGCAGTGGATTCAGAGAGAATCCGCTCTCGTGCTCGCACCCACCTCAGGGGCGCCGGTGAGCGAGGCCGGTAGCTGCTTCCGGTGCCCGGCCCAGGCTGTTCCGGGGTGCACCGCATCTGGTGAGGCTCCGCAGAGGCCGTGTCGTACCAACGCTTTTGGTCGGCGATCACGTCTGCCGGTGCTCCTTTGGTGGCGAAGTGACCAACTGCGGTCGCCCGTCCCGCGTCGCTGACAAATGCTGAGTTCACGTGGGTGACGTGCGGAACATCGACACACCTGGACGACTATACCCCGGGGGGGTATCTTGACGGTGAGGAGGCGATGCGGATGTCGCACGATGAGCACCACCAGATGCGGACCCCGGGTGAGGCCGTGGAACGACACGGGGTCCAGGGTGATGACCAAAGCGGCCGAGCGGGTCTGGGCGGGCAGCGCGTTCAGTCCGGCGCCCACGACGACCATGCCGGGCACGCCGGTACTGGCGGACATGGCGGGCATGACAAGCATGCCGGGCACGACCCGGAGCTGTTCCGCCGCAAGTTCTGGCTGAGCCTGGTCCTGACGGTGCCGATCGTGCTGACCAGTCACATGGTGATGGACTGGTTCGGCTATCGGCTGGACTTCCCCGGCGTCGACTGGGTGGGACCGGGGCTGGGCACTGTGGTGTTCGTCTACGGCGGGTGGCCGTTCCTGCAGGGCGCGGTGCGGGAGGTCCGTGACCGGGCGCCGGGGATGATGCTGCTGATCGCGATGGCCATCACCGTCGCGTACGTGGCCTCGGGGGCGACCGCGCTGGGCGTGTTCGATCTGGACTTCTGGTGGGAGCTGGCGGCGCTGGTCACGATCATGCTGCTCGGGCACTGGCAGGAGATGAAGGCCATCGGTCAGGCCCAGGGCGCTCTGTCGGCCCTGGCCGCGCTGCTGCCCGACGACGCCGAACGCCTCGGCGGCGACGGGCAGCCCGAACGCGTGCGGGTCAGCGACCTGGGTGTCGGCAACGTGGTCCTGGTACGTCCCGGTGGGCGGGTGCCGGCCGACGGGCGCATCACCGACGGTCGCGCGGAGTTGGACGAGTCGATGATCACCGGAGAGTCCCGGCCGGTCGGCCGCGAACGCGGCGACCGGGTGGTGGCGGGCACGGTCGCCACCGACGCGGCCATCCGGGTGCGCGTCGAGGCCGTCGGCGAGGACACCGCCCTGGCCGGCATCCAACGCCTGGTCGCGCAGGCCCAGCAGTCCAGCGGCCGGGCGCAGGTCCTCGCCGACCGGTTCGCGGCCTGGCTGTTCTACATCGCCACCGCCACCGCCGCTGCGACGCTGCTGATCTGGACACTGGTCGGGAACCTCGACGAGGCCGTCGTGCGTACCGTCACGGTGTTGGTGATCGCCTGCCCGCACGCGCTGGGGCTGGCCATCCCGCTGGTGATCGCCCTGTCGACCGCCGTGGCGGCGAAGGGCGGCATCCTGGTCAAGGACCGCCTCGCCCTGGAGCGGATGCGCACCATCGACACGGTGTTGTTCGACAAGACCGGCACCCTGACCCGCGGCGCGCACGTCGTCGCCGGTGTCGCCGCCACTGGCGGCGTCAGCGAGACGGAGGTGCTGGCCGTCGCGGCGGCGGTGGAGGCCGACAGTGAACACCCCCTCGCGCGGGCCATCGTCACCGCCGCCGCCCAACAGGGCGCCCGACGCACCGCGACCGGTTTCCGGTCGCTGACCGGTCGCGGGGTACGGGCCGACGTCGACGGCGTCGGTTACGCCGTCGGGGGACCCGCCCTGCTGCGCGAACTCGACGCCACGGCACCCGGCGACCTCGATGAGCACCGGGCCGAGTGGTCTCGGCGGGGAGCGGCGGTACTGCACCTGCTGCGCCTCGACGGCGAACGGGCAACCGTCATCGGCGCCCTCGCCCTGGAAGACCAGATCCGCCCCGAGGCGCGCCAAGCCATCGCCGACCTCCGCCAACAGGGCATTCGCAAGATCGTCATGATCACCGGGGACGCGCGGCCGGTGGCCGAGGCGGTCGCCGCCGACCTCGGATTCCGGCCCGGTGAGGACGAGGTGTTCGCCGAGGTGCTGCCCGCCGACAAGGACGAGGCGGTCGGTGAGCTGCAACGCCGGGGGCTGCGGGTGGCGATGGTCGGTGACGGCGTGAACGACGCTCCCGCGCTGGCCCGCGCCGACGTCGGCATCGCCATCGGCGCCGGCACCGACGTCGCGATCGAATCCGCAGGTGTCGTGCTCGCCTCCTCCGACCCGCGCGGGGTCACCGGAGTCATCCGCCTCTCGCGTGCCTCGTACCGCAAGATGATCCAGAATCTGGCCTGGGCCGCCGGCTACAACGTCGTCGCCCTGCCCTTGGCCGCCGGTGCTCTGGCCTGGGCCGGTGTGAGCCTGAGTCCCGCGGTCGCCGCGGTGCTGATGTCCGCCTCCACGATCGTGGTCGCGCTCAACGCCCAACTCCTGCGCCGCGTGCAGCTACGCCACCCGGACGATTCAGGTCTGGACCGCGGGGGCCGCCCCCCATTTAATCGCTGAAGTGGTTGTGTCATCGAACGACTTGGTTGTACCGTCGAACCATGCAGGGTGAGGAGGTGGATGCGGCGCAGGAGGCCCTGATGCGGTTCATCCGTAACTTCGGCCTCCACCAGCCCGATCGCACGCCATGCGGGCAGCCACTGCCGGTCTCCGAGGCGCACGCCATGGTGGAGATCGCCCGCGACACGGGCATCCGTCAGGCGGAGCTGGCCCGCCGGCTGCGGCTGGAGAAGAGCACCGTCAGCCGCCTGGTCACCAACCTGGTCAACCGGGGTTGGGTGCACCGCGAGACGGCCGACAATGACGGCCGCGGTGTCGTGCTGCTGCTCACCGAGGCCGGAATCACCGCTGCTGCTCGGCAGGCCGACGCCCGCCGGCACCGGCTCACCGCTCTGCTCGCTCGCGTACCCGATGACCAGCACGCCGCCGTGGTGCGCGCGCTGCAGACTCTCGCGGAGGCCGCGGATGATCCGTCCTGACCGCCACTCCCGAGCCCGGAGCCTGCTCATCGTCGCTGCCACCGCCACCGCCATCACCCTGAGCAGCGGATGCGCCGACGACTCGACGCCGACACCGGTGACCTCCAGCCGACAGGCCGAGGTGGCCGAGCGGGGCGCCTCAGTCATGCCGTTCGACCTGGAACGCACCACGCACCAATTCACCAAGAGCGGTAGCGGCGGCGTCCAGACCGTGACCGCCGACGACCCGCAGGACGGCAACCAGGTCGCCCTCATCCAGCAGCACCTGCACGAGGAGAGCTCCCGCTTCCGCCGCGGCGACTTCACCGACCCGGCCGCGATCCACGGCAACCAGATGCCCGGCCTGCAAGCGCTACGTGCGCACGGCGGACGCATCACCATCGACTACGAAGCCACCCCCGGCGGGGGCCGCGTCACCTACACCACCAGTGACACCGAGCTCCGCAACGCTCTGCACCACTGGTTCGACGCGCAAGTTGGCGACCATGGTGAGCACGCCACCCGCTGAACACCGTTCACCTGGCCCAGACCCCTGCCTTGGGCGAGGTTGCGAGTCAGCGGGGCCCCGCGCTGGAGAGCGCCCAGGTCGATGCGCTTCGTGACGTAGTCGTAGGCGCTTCAGGTGCTCTGCACGTCGGCTGCGTCAACGGCGGAGCTCGTGAACACCATGACCGGAATTGCCTTGCGCATCTCGTGAGCCTTGACCACGGTGAGGACATCCCGACGGGACCGTGCCGGGTGGTGCCTTTCTGAGCCAGGATGGTTGCATGCTGAGCCAGGCGGTGCCAGAATGGCACCACACCGGTTCAGGTGTGCGGCGAGAGCCGCATGTCGAGACTTCTATCAGGCGACGCGGTCGAGGTCTCCCGTCACGGCCCGCACGCGGCGACGTTGTTGAACAGGCACTGCTTTCGTACATGGCAACCCAGTCCGCCGTTCTCCGCCGCCTGGTTGGCAGTCCGTGGCGGGTGGACGTCGCGGCAACTGATCACCGATGACAGGAGTTCTCCCGCATGTTCGCCAGATTCGGACGCGCCATCGTCCTCAATCCATGGAAAGTGATCGCGGTATGGCTCGTGCTGCTCATCGGCTCGTTCTTCGCGCCGTCCCTGACTGATCAGGTCAGCACCGATCAGGCCAGCTTCCTGCCGTCCCGCTACGAGTCGGTGCAGGCGCAGCAGGTGGCGGAGCGCGCGTTCGGCCAGGGCGACGGGGCGAGCGCCACGATCGTCGTCAAGCGCGGCGATGGCCAGCCCCTTGGCGCCGCCGACACCGACCGGGTCAATCAACTCGCCCAGGCGATCCAGGGCGCCGGCATCGACCGGGTCGGTGCCGCCGTCACCGGGCCGCAGGCGGTTTCGCCGAACAAGCTGGTGCAGCTCGTCAACATCTCGCTCACCGGTCCACCCGCCGACCCGGTGCTCGGCGACGCGGTCGTGTCCATCCGCGACAAGACGAAATCCACCCTGGAGGGTTCGGGCCTGTCGCACGCGGTGACCGGAGACGTCGCCCTCCTCGTCGACAACCAGGACGCCTTCGACACCGCGCTGCTGGTGGTCAGCATCGTGACCCTGGCACTGGTCGTCGGCCTCCTGCTCATCATCTATCGCAGCCCGGTCGCGGCCCTCCTGCCGGTCGTGGTCGTCGGCGTGGTCTCGGCGGTGTCGAGTGCGGTCATCGCCCTGTTCGTCAAGGCGTTCGGCATGCAG
Source organism: Micromonospora sp. NPDC048839 (assembly GCF_040649915.1). Lineage (NCBI taxonomy): Bacteria > Bacillati > Actinomycetota > Actinomycetes > Micromonosporales > Micromonosporaceae > Micromonospora > Micromonospora sp. NPDC048839. The sequence continues at coordinate 467,748 of NZ_JBEZGL010000002.1, read as the reverse complement.
GTGGACCAGTCGTTGACGACCATCCTCACCGTGGTGCTCTACGGCGTGGGAACCGACTACATCGTCTTCCTGCTGTTCCGCTACCGGGAGCGGCTACGTGCCGGTGACGCCCCGAAGAACGCGCTCGCCACGGCCGTCAGCCGGGTCGGTGAGGTGATCGCGTCGGCCGCCGCGGCGATCGTGATCGCGTTCGGCGCCCTTCTGCTCGCGGTGTTCGGCGGCTTCCGGAGTCTCGGCCCAGGCCTTGCGATCGGGGTGGTCGTCATGGCGATCGCCGCGGTCACGCTGGTGCCGGCAATCGTCTCGCTCATCGGCCCCAAGGTGTTCTGGCCGTCGAAATCCTGGCAGCGCGCGCCGCGGGGTAGCGTCTTTCAACGCCTGGGTCGGCTCACCGGACGTCGGCCGGCGGTGGTCGCCCTCGCCTCGGGCGGCGTCATGGTCGCACTGGCGCTGGGCGTGTTCGGCCTGAAGGTCGACTATGACCAGGTCGCGCAGCTGCCCGCCAACACCGAGTCGGCGCGCGCCCTGGACGACCTGAAGACCGGCTTTCCGGCTGGAGCCCTCAACCCGACCACCGTCTACGTCCGCGCCGACAACGGCCAGCGCCTCGACCCGGCAACACTCACCGGGTATGCGCAGGCACTGGCCCAGGTGCCCGGTGTCGGTAGCCTGATGCCCGGTCCCGACGGCAGCCCTGCCACCGTCAGCTCCGACGGCGCTATCGCCCAGATCAACCTGCTGCTGAACACCAGCCCGTACTCGACGGCGGCCCTCGACCTGGCCGGTGACGACCTCCGGCAGGTGGCGCACGACCAGGCCCCCGCCGGAACAACCGCGCTGGTCGGCGGTGTCAGCTCCGTCTTCGCCGACATCCGCGACGCGAACAACCGCGACCTGTTGGTGATCTTCCCGGTGGCCGGGGTGCTGATCGCCGTGATCCTGGGGCTGCTCCTGCGCAGCATCGTCGCCCCGGTCTACCTCATGATCGCAGTCGGCCTCGGCTTCGTGGCGACCCTCGGGGCGACCGTCCTGGCCTTCCAGGGCATCGGCGACCGTGCTGGAGTGTCCTTCTCCCTGCCGATCATCCTGTATCTGTTCGTGGTGGCGATCGGCACCGACTACAACATTCTCATGATCGCCCGGCTCCGCGAAGAGGCACGAGCCGGCAACGACCCCCGCACCGCCGCCTCGTTGGCGATCCACCACGCTGGACCGTCGGTGGCCGCGGCCGGTCTGATCCTCGCCGGCACGTTCACCTCGATGCTGTTCGCCGGGGTGTCGTTCCTGACCGAGATGGGCTTCGCGGTCTCGGTGGGAATCGTGCTGTCGGCGTTCATCATGTCGCTGCTCCTCGTCCCCGGCGTCACCGCGCTCCTCGGCCACGCCGCTTGGTGGCCGGGGCACGGCGACGCCGCCCGCTCCGATCCTTCGGCAACGCCGGCCGGGGCCAGCCCTTCGGAGTCGGCGGCCACCTCAGGGCACTGAACAATCGCGAAACGCGGTGGGCGGGGTGAAACGTCCCGTCCACCGCGTTTCCCCGACACCGTCGCTCACGTCGTGGGCGAGGTCGCTGCCTCGGCCGCCCCCTTGTCGCCTTCGGCAGCCCCCTCGTGGGGCAATCCGATCTCTGACGGTGTGCAACCAGACACCCACGTGTTTCAATGCCTCTACCGAATAGTTGATCGTGGCCGCAACACCTGAGGCTCGCAGGACAACGAGGAGTGTGCATGAGGCGACGGATACCCGCACTGCTGGCGGCAACCGTCCTCGGCCTGGGACTGGCCCCGGGGCCCGTCCACGCGGCGCCCCTCGCGAGCGTCAGCGCAGGCGGGGGCGTCGTCGCCCCGCCGCGGTTCGACTACGCGACCGCCCGCGCCGGCGCGGACCCGAAGACCCAGGCACGCATCGCCGCCATCGCCGCGCTGCTACCGGACAACTGGCAGGCCATGCTCGTCGACAAGCGGGAGAGGATGGGCCTGCAACCGTCCCTCGCGCAGCAGTTGGTCGCGGACGCGATCGACCCGTCGCTCTACCAGTGCCAGGACACCCAGTTCACCACGTACACGCGGGGCCTGCTCGAAGGCGTCGACCCGGACACCCTGCTGGTCCTGCTCAATCTTGGCGTCCTGGATTACGCGGCCTACGACGCGCTCATCTACGGCCAGCCCAACAACGAGGCGGACTACGGCCTGCCCGCCAGCCACAAGAGCACGTTGAAGCGGACCTTCAAGGACGCACAGCAGTTCTGGGACGTCAACCTGTTCGACGTCAAGCTCATGGCCATGCAGAACGACATGCTGCAGGATCCCGCGCGAGTGGCTCGGATGGTCGCCTTCATCTGGGGACTGGACGAGGAGCAGGCGGCAGCAGCCGCCGCCGAGATCATGGCCATCATCGGCTCCGTCCCCGCGCTCGACGGAGGACGCAACCCGATCTTCACCCTGAACGCCTACGCCTTTACGACCGAGGGTGAGGCCGACCCGCTGCTGCGCGACGTCCCGGACAAGGTCGTCTTCGGCGAGGGCCTGCTCACCGCGATCGGCGCACTCGGCCTGGGAACAGCCGGCGCGCGCGCGATCCTCGCCCACGAGATGGCCCACCACGTCCAATTCGAACAGGGCCTGTTCGACAGCCCGCTGACCGGCGCCGAGGCGACCCGCCGCACCGAACTGATGGCCGACGGCTTCGGCACCTACTTCGTCACCCACCCGCGCGGGCTCAACTTCAACGGCGTCCAGATCCACCAGGCGCAACAGACGTTCTACGAGGTCGGCGACTGCTACTTCGACGACCCCGGTCACCACGGCACCCCGAACCAGCGCCTGCGGGCCTCGGTCTGGGGCGCCCAGGTCGCCCAGCAGGCCACGGGCACCCGGCCCATCCTGCCGTCGACGAATCTCTTCAACCGATTCGAGCGCAAGCTCCCGGCGCTGGTCAAACCAGACGCGCGCCCGGAACCGGCCGGCCGCCGCTGACCCGTCGTACCCCCGGTGGGCCGTCGGAATCCGGACGGCCTACCGGGGTGCTCATGCACCATGATCGCCTCATCGCCGGGCTCCCGCCGGTGGGGGAGCAGGTCGGACGTCCAGGTGCGCGGCCCGCGTTCGACCCGGTCACGTCCCCAACCTTGCTGGGCTGAACACCTAGCGGACGCCAAGCCCGGCCACGAGGAGGTCGACCAGGCGGCGTGCGTCGTAACGGGGATCGTTGCCCGCGCCGATGCAGAGATTGCCGACGCCGCGCAGTAGCCCGTAGGCGTCCAGGTCGGGGCGGATTTCGCCGGCGGCGACGGCGGCGTCGAGGAGCTGGTCGCAGACCGGCACGAGCCGGTCGAGGAAGTAGGCGTGCAGGGTCTGGAAGGCGGCGTCGTCGGACTGTAGGGCTGCGGCGAGACCGTGCTTGGTGACCAGGAAGTCGACGAACAGGTCGATCCACCGCGCCAGAGCGGCGTACGGGGTGTCGCTGTCCGCCAGCAGGGCCGGTCCCGCCTCGGCGCACGCCTCGATCTGGTGCCGGTAGACGGCGACGATGAGGTCGGCCCGGCTGGGGAAGTGGCGGTAGATCGTGCCTACGCCGACGCCCGCCCGTACGGCGATGTCCCGCACGGGGACGTCGACGCCGGAGGTGACGAACGCCGCGGCGGCAGCGTCGAGCAAGGCCCTCTCGTTGCGCCGGGCGTCGGCACGCTTGCGCGGGGCCGGTTGCGCCGAGCCGCTGTCGATGTCGGCCACGTCGCGTTACCTCCGTCACGTCACTTGGCAACCGGAACGCCGTTCCGTATGTTGGCTATCGGAACATCGTTCCGCTTGCTCACCATACTGACCGCACGGGCTGCCACCAAACCGTGGACCGCCGGACGTGAAGGAGAACAGTCATGCAGTACCGCACCTTGGGTCGCACAGGTGTGCAGGTCAGCACCCTCGTGCTCGGCGCGATGAACTTCGGCAGGATCGGCAACACCACCCAGGAGGACGCCACCGCCATCGTCGACGCAGCGCTCCAGGCGGGGATCAACCTCATCGACACCGCCGACGTCTACAGCGGCGGCCAGTCCGAGGAGATGGTCGGCAAGGCCATCGCCGGGCGCCGCGACGACGTCGTTCTGGCCACCAAGGCGACCCTGCCGATGGGCGACGAGCGCAACCAGCGGGGCGGTTCGCGCCGCTGGCTGGTCACCGCGCTGGAGAACAGCCTGCGCCGCCTCGGCGTCGACCACGTCGACCTCTACCAGATGCACCGGTGGGATCCGACGACCAGCGACGACGAGACGCTGTCGGCGCTGACGGACCTGCAGCGCGCGGGCAAGATCCGCTACTTCGGCTCCTCGACCTTCCCCGCCTACCGCATCGTGCAGGCGCAGTGGGCCGCCCGCGAGGGACATCTGAGCCGTTACGCGACCGAGCAGCCGAACTACTCGATCCTGCAGCGTGGCATCGAGGCCCACGTGCTGCCCGCGACGCAGGAGTACGGCATGGGTGTGCTCGCCTGGAGCCCGCTGGCATCGGGCTGGCTGTCCGGCGCGATCCGCGCCGGACAGGACATCAGCACGAACCGCTCGGGCTTCATGCAGCAGCGCTACGACATCAGCGTCCCCGCCAACCGCGCCAAGCTCGACGCCGTCGAGCAGCTTGCCGCAGTTGCCGACGAGGCCGGCCTCAGCCTCATCCAGCTCGCGCTCGGCTTCGTCACCGCGCACCCGGGCGTGACCAGCGCGATCATCGGCCCCCGCACGACGGACCACCTCCGCTCGCAGCTCGCCGCCGCGGACACGGTGCTCTCGGCCGACGTGCTGGACGCGATCGACACGATCGTGGCTCCCGGCGTCGACCTCGCCGCCCACGAGAAGAACGACACCCCGCCCGCTCTGCTCGAGCCGGCGTTGCGCCGCCGCTGATCACTCGGCACGTCAGTGACCAGACGGCAGACGGACGTGCGCCCGCGCGTCCGATTGCCGCTGAAACGCCGCGCGGCCGGGCCTGTCGCGGAGGGCCCGGATTCCTTGCCGGGCCGGGTCCTACGCGGGGGCGGAGGTTGGCGATCAGTGGTGGAGGCCGGACCGGCCGGGCGTCCAGAGGGCCTTGACCTTGATCATGCGGCGTGACCGGCCACGTTTTCCATCAGCGCTCTCGCTCAGTGTTCTGTTGTCGACGGGATGGTGGTTCGGGGGAGCCCCAGGGCGAGTAGGGCACCGAGGGCGACCACGGCCGCGCCCGCCGCGACCGCCGGCGTCAGGCCGTCCACGAAGGTCGCGCCGGTGGCGTACCCGCCGTTGGCGGCGAAGACCGAGGCGAGCGCGGCGACTCCGACGGCTACGCCGAGTTCGCGGACGGAGTTGTTGGTGCCGGAGGCGGCGCCCCGGGCGCCTTCCGGCACACTGGCCATGGTCGCGGTGCTGATCGGGGCGAAGGTCAGTCCCATCCCGATGCCGGCCAGCGCCAGTGGTACGGCGAGCACGCCGTAGGCGACGTCGGCCGCAACGACCAGGGCGAGCCAGCCGAGTGCGATGGCCAGGATGCTCTGGCCGGCGACGATCAGGTTGCGGACGCCGAGCCTGCCCACCAGGAGCCCGGCCAGCGGGGCAACCACCATCGGCGCCATGGTCCACGGCATCGTGCGTATCCCTGCCTCCAGTGGACTCAGTTTCTGCACCACCTGGAAGAACTGGGCGAGCAGGAACACCGAGCCGAAGACGCCGACCGAGAACGTGAACGCCACCGCGGTGACGAGGCTGAAGGTGCGGGAACGGAAGAGCCGCAGCGGCAGCATCGGGGCCGAGGTTCGCCGCTCCCACCAGAGGAAGCCGCAGATCAGCGCGACGCCTCCGGCCAGCGCCGCCACCACCCCGGTCGACATCCACCCGTGCTCCTCGCCGTGCACCACGCCCCAGACCAGGGCCAGCACGCCGACGGTGGAGAGGGTCAGGCCGGCCGGGTCCAGCCGGGACGACGGGCGACGCGATTCGCGCAGGGTCATCGCGGCCAGCCCGATGGCGAGCAGTCCGATCGGTACGTTGAGCCAGAAGATCCACGTCCAGTCGAGCCCTTCGACCACCGCTCCGCCCACCAGTGGGCCGACAGCGACACCGAGACCGCTGATTCCGCCCCAGATTCCGATGGCGGCGTTGCGGCGCTGCTCGGGGATGGCGGCGGCGAGCAGGGTGAGCGACAGCGGCATGACGGCCGCTCCGGCCGCTCCCTGGACTGCCCGGGCGGCGGTGAGCATCCACGGCTCGGTGGCCAGGGCGCAGGCGGCGGAGGCCAGCGTGAACAGGCCGATCCCGGCGAGGAACAGCCGGCGGCGGCCGATCCGGTCGCCGAGCGCGGCGGCGGTGAGCAGCAACGCGGCGAAGGGAAGCGTGTACGCGTTGACGAACCACTGCAGGTCGGTCAGGGAGGCGCCGAGTTCCGTCCTGATCACGGGCAGTGCCGTCGTCACGACGAGATTGTCCAAGGTGACCATGAACATCGGTACGCCGACGGCGGCGAGCACGGCGGCCAGGGGTGGGCCGTCGGGCCGGTCGGGTGGGCCGGGAGGAAGCACGGCGGCGCTCTCGGTGACGGTGTTTGCACCGGGCATCAGGGACTCCTTGTTGTTATCCGATGATAACTAGGCACCTGTGAAAGTAGCTATCGACTGATAACATGTCAACGTCCCTGCGAAGGAGCATCGATGACCAGGACCCGGCTGACCGCCAGCGAGCGCGGCGAACAACTGGTGGCGGCGGCGGTCAAGGCGTTCGCCACCGCCGGTTACGCCGGCACCAGCACCGATGACGTGGCTCGGCTGGCCGGTGTCTCGCAGCCGTACGTGATCCGGTTGTTCGGCTCCAAGCAGCGCCTGTTCATCGCCACTGTCGAACATGCGGCCGGCCGGATCGAGCAGGCATTCCGGCGGGCGGCCGAACGACAGGAGGACCTGGCGAGCCTGGCCACCGCCTACGACGAACTACTGACCGAGCATGACCTGCTCGCCGTGCTGCTGCACGGGTATGCGGCCAGCTCCGACCCGACGATCGGCTCCGCCGTACGCGCCTCCTTCGGCCGGATCTATCAGCTGGTCCGGGACCTGACCGGGGCGACCGCCGAGGAGACTCGCGAGTTCCTGGCCACCGGGATGCTGCTCACCGTGATGGCGTCGATCCGCGTCATCGGGCCGGACGCGGTCGCGCCGGAACCGTGGATGTCGGAGATCGCCGACACCATCTACAAGCCCGATCCGGACGGCGAATCCGCACCTGACGGCGAGGCGGCGAAGTGAGGCGGCAGGTGATGGCGGATGGCGACATCGGCGCCGGCACCGAGGCGCCCTGTACTACGACGGCCTGGGCCAGATGCTCGCGTTTGCGGCGGTCGATCCGAGGCTCCTCGTGGGTACGGTCAGCTACCGCTCCCGGCAGGCCTGGCGCGTCCTGGAGCCCTACATCCTCGCCGAGCGTGCCCAGCGGGGCGAGACGTGCCTGTCCCATTTCGAGCACCTGGTCCACCTGGCCACGCACAACCCGTGGGCCACGGCGGTGCGCAAGTTCAACCTGAAGCACTTCGACAGCTATCCGGCGGAGCTTGCCCTGAACGACGCCTCGGCAACAGGGTCGTCGCCCCAGCACGAAAATGCGTAATTGACAAACAACCGGACGCAGTCGGCCGGCGTCAGCGGCGGGCCGGTGGCAGTGCCGCACATGTCAGAGGCGGAAGATCCGAACTATCAGCCCGGTGTCGTGCATCGTGTGTGGCGCGAAGGCGTGGTACGCCCACGCGTGCACCCAGGCGTTGCCGGTCCGTACGGTGAGCCAGGTCTTGAATGCGCCGGGCAGCGTGTAGATGAGAAGCACGAAGAGGATCGTCAGCGTGGCCTCGCGCGGTGACCCGAATCTGCCCCAGCCCTCGAACACGTGCAGGACCGCGTACGTCAGGCCGCCGAGAACGAGGGTCGCGGTGGTGGAGCCGGTCAGACGGGCGTAGCGGGGGACGAGGATGCTCTGCACGAAGATGACCGTGGGCAGCACCGTGCCAGCGAAGTACAGCAGGAACGTCAGTGGCCCTCCGACGGCGAGTTGACCCGGGGTCAGGCCGGCGAACGCGTGGCCGAGCACCACCCATTGCGCGAGCGATTCGACGACCAGGACGGCGAGGATGAGGATGGCGTCGCCGCGCCGATCCGCCGAGCGCAGACACATCTGGTGGGCGGTGTACCGCCGCCGGAACCACAGGAGTGGCAACAACGCGTAGACCACAACGTTGTACGTGGCCCAGCCGAGCGCCTCGGCGGGCCCGACCGGATCGGTGGCACCGACGAGCGTACCGGGCAGGTGGAAGCCGATCGGGTGCCAGCCGAGCCCTCGGCCGATGAGCAGGCCACCGAGTTGGGCGAGGACGCCGTACGCCAGGACGAGTCCTGTTTCGCGGCGCGCGGTCGGGAGCGTCGGTGCGCGCTCGGCGATCACCGGTGCGGGGCGACCACGGGTGAGCGCGTATCCGATGGCGGCGAGCAGTACCAACTCGACGAGGGTGGCCTGAGCGACGATCACCTGGCCGGGCCCGGATGGCGGGTCGTGCTGGGCCGGCCAGTCGAAGGGGGCGTCGCCGGGCGCGAGGAGCAGTACCGCGCCGTTGAGTGCGATCCAGCCGACCACCGCTGCCGTGAGCCAGGCTTGTTCTCGACGTGACACAGAAGCCCCCGCTTATCTAGCACAGTTGTGTTAGCAGCAAGACGGTAACACGAGTGTGTTATAAAAAGTGGTGCCGAAGCTGGTGGATGCGCAGACCCGACGGACCGAGCTCGCCGAGGCGGTCTGGCGAATCGTGATGCGGGACGGGCTGGAGCAGGCATCGGTGCGAAACGTGGCACGCGAGGCCGGGCTGTCCATGGGCTCGTTGCGCCACTACTTCACCACCCAGTCCGAACTCCTCGGATTCGCCCTACGGCTGGTGGGAGAACGGATCGAGGAGCGGATCCGAGCCGTGGACACCACGGGCGACCAGCGTGCGGTGGTCCGGTCGATGATCGACGAGATGCTGCCGCTGGACCGGACGCGGCGCGGCGAGTGCGAGGTGTGGCTCGCGTTCACGGCACGCGCCGTCGTGGAACCGACAATGGCCGGCCTGCGCAAGGAGATCGACAGTCGGCTCACCGACGCCTTCACCACCATGATCCGGCGACTGGCCGACGCCGGTGCGCTCCGCCCCGGGCTCGATCAGAAGGTCGAGGCAGAACGTCTCTACGCCCTCGTCGACGGAGTGATCCTGCACGCCCTCCTGCGCCCCGGCCGGACCTCGAACGCAACCGCCGAAGCCACCGTCGGCGCACACCTCGACCAGATCGCGCCAGCCGCGTCTGAACGCTGATCAGCACGGCGGCCGCGGCTCGACCCCGACCGCTGCGCTACCGTGCCACCCGTGGTCGTCCCAGATTCTTACGCCTCCACGTTCATCGCCGCGCCCGACCCGGCTTGGCCGCAACAGGGCGCCGCGCTCGTCCGCGAGTTGCGGACGGTATTGGCACCGGTGGCGCGGCGGGTGGATCACATCGGCAGCACCTCGATCCCCGGCATGGCAGCCAAGCCGGTGTTCGACCTGCAGGTCAGCGTCGCTGACCTCGACGCCGCCGTAGCCGCGTTCGATGAACCACTGGCCGCCCTCGGATTCTGCCGACGACCATACGAACGAGACCACGTACCGGCCGGTCGGGACGACCCGCCACACAGGTGGGCCAAGCGGTACTGGAACAAGCGAAGCGCCAGTGAGCCGCAGGTCAACCTGCACTGTCGGCTCGAAGGCTCACCGAATGAGCGGCTCGCCCTGCTGTTCCGGGACTGGTTCCGGGCGCACCCGGCAGCAGTGCCAGCGTACGCACGGTTCAAGGACGCTCTGGCCGCCGCCGTCGGCGACCTGGACGTCTACACGGACGTCAAAGACCCGGTGGTCGACCTCGTCGTGACCGTCGCGGAGGAATGGGCTGCCGCCACCGGCTGGTCCCCGGGCGGCGTCGACCGTTGAGGACTGGCCGCCAGCGCCTTGGTCGGCGTGACTCACCACGATTGCCGGACGAGTAGCTGACGGACCTACCCGAGCAGCGCCGCCGCAGCGGCCAGGGTGGCCAGCGACAGTGTCGTGGTCACCACCACCGCCCGGTTGGCCACGGCCTCGCCGACGCCGTACTCCTGGCTGAAGATGAACGTGTTCTGCGCTGTCGGCAGGCCCGCGCAGACCACCACGGCGAGCAACTGCGGCGCGGACAGGTGCAGGGCCAGCCCGGCCGCGTACGCGATGACCGGCTGTGCGACGAGCTTCAGCGCGGTGATCACGGCCAGCTCGCCCAGCTGGGCCGGCTCGGCCCGCGACGGCGCCGTGCGGTGCATCGACGCGCCGAGCGCGACCAGGGCGGCCGGAACCGCGGCGCCCGACAGCAGGGTGAGTGACGCGCCGACCGTCGAGGGCAGCTGCAGGCCGGTGGCCGAGCACGCGACACCGAGCAGCGACGCCAGGATCACCGGGTTGCGGACCGGCAGGGAGGCGATTCGTCCGACCCGTATCCGCCCGGCCGGGTCGCTGTGCCGGTCCAGGGCGACCAGGATCACGGGCGTCACCACCAGCACCTGCAGCAGTACCACCTCCGCCAGGAACGACACGTTGCCGAGCACCTGCGTCGCGATCGGGATGCCGAGGTTCGCCGAGTTCACGTACCCGGCGGCCATGCCCCAGATCGGCCGTTCGCCGGGCCGGCGACCGAACAGCCGGCTCGCGCCGACCCACCCGAACCCGACGACCGCGGCCGTGCTCACCCCGAAGGCGAGCAGCGGGCCGCCGGCGAACCCGGACAGCGGCATTCGGGACAGGGCCAGGAACAGGGCGGACGGCATCGCAAGATGGAACACGAATCGGCCGAGCACCGCCGCCGCCGCCTCGCCCAGCAAGCCCCAACGACAGGCCGCGTAGCCGACCGCGGTAAGGATCCAGATCGGTACGAACGCCGACGCCAGGCTCATCCGGGCGTCACCGGCGGGCCGGGTAGCGGGGTTGACCACGTGTACGTCGATCCGGAGGCCACGCGTTCAGCCTCGCATCCCGTCCGGACCGAGCGAAAACGCGTCCACTGTCAGCGGTGGTACTCGACCGGGCAGAACTCGTGGTCCTCGGGGTCGGCCATGACGACGACCACGCCCTCGTCGTAGTCGTGCCGCTCCCCGGTGAACCGGCCACCGAGATCGACGACCAGGGCCATCGCCTCGTCGATCTGGTCGACGGAGATGTCGAGACGAATCCGCACCTTGCCGGTCCTGGCTTCCGACACCGGCGGCACGGTCGCCGATATACGAGCCGCGACGCCTACTCCTTCACACCGATGTTGTCGATCGGAGGTGCGCCGAGCAGCCGTCGGACCGGCCACACAGTGGTTGTCAGCGCCAGCAGTGTCGCACCGCCGAGCACCGCCACCCAACCGAGCGGCGGGACGTACGGGATCGGGCTGCCGGTCAGTCCGTTGACGATCGCGCTCAGGGTCAGCGCCGCGATGGTCGCGCCGATCAGCACCGCGGTGCCGAGCAGCCCGGCCTGTTCGGCCTGGACCATTCCCCGAATCTGCCGGCGGGTGACCCCGACCAGTTGCAGCAACGCCAACTCGCGGCGGCGGGCCAGCGCGGCCAGCACCATCGTGGTGGCCGCCGCCAGCGCCGCGTACCCCACCATCACGCCGATCAGCAGCCGGTTCAGCCAGGCGCCGAGCGCCAGATCGGTGCTGAGCAGGCGCGTACGGGTGGCGGCGTCGAGAACCTCGGTGCCCGGACGCCCAGCCGACCAGGCGGCCAGGGCGGTGTCGGCCTCCGGGCCGGCGCGGACCAGGATCTCGTCGTCGGTACCCCCGGCCGTGTGCCCGGCGACCGTCTCGGTGGCCAGCGTGACGTCGCCGAAGCCGAGGCCACGGCCGTAGATCGCGACGACGTCCAACGTGACGGGGGTGCCGTCGCCCAGCCAGAGTTCCGCCTGGTCGCCGACGTCCCAGCCGGAAGAGGACGCCTGCATCGCGGACAGGGCGACAGTGCCCGCCCGTAGGTCGGCCAGGTTGCCCTCGCGCACGGCGAGGTCCATCGTCGACGTGATGCCCGCCGGGTCGACCGACTGCGCGCTGACCGGCTCGATTCCGCCGAGCGCCCGCACCACCACCTGCGTACGACGCACACCAGTGGCCGCCCGCACCCCGGGCAACTCACGGACCTCCCGCGCCGCGTCCGCCGGCAGCCCACCCGGAGCGACAAGCACCCGCTCGGCGAGGGTTCCCGCGCTGCTCTGCCTGGTGGTCTGCCGTTCCAGGTTGTTCTGCAGGAACCAGACCGAGCCGCCGAACCCCACGGACAGCACGAGGGCGGTCAGGACGGTCGCCATGCCCTGCGCGTTGGCCCGCAGATTGGCCGCGGCCAGGTAGCCGCTGACCCGCCACATTCGCGGCAGCAACGGTGTGAGCAGGCGTGCCGCGTACGCGTTGATCCTCGGTGCGAGCAGCGCCACCGCGATGACGAACAGGTACAGCATGCCGACCGCGCCGGCCAGTGCCCCGGTCGACCCGGCCGCACCGAGTGTGAACGCCCCGGAGGCGCCGGCCGCCGCCAACGTCAGCACGCCGGCGATCAGCCGCACCCGGCCGCTACGCCGAGGCTCGACAGCGATCTCGCCAAGCGCCTCGATCGGCTTGATTCCGGTGATCCGGCGTGCGGCGACCAGCGCGGCGAGCACCGCCACGAGGACCGCCACGAGGACTGCGGCCGGCACCGCGAACAGGCCGCCGGTCATCGGGAAGCCGGCCGGCACGAACCCCCGTCCGACCAACTCGTCGTGCACCCAGCGGGCCGCCAGCAGGCCGGCCGGGCCGCCGATCGCGGAGCCGAGCAGGGCGAGCAGCGCGGCCTCGGCGACCAGCATGCGACGTACCTGCCCCGGCGTGGCCGCGACCGCGCGTAGTAACGCCAGGTCCCGTCGACGGTGCCGAACGGACAACCCGATGATGCCGGCCACCACGAAGACGATCAGCAGGACGACGTACCCCCCGAACACCGATCCGACCTCGATCAGCAGCGTCCGGGCGGTCTGGTTCTCCGACTGCTCGACGTTCCCACGGTCTTTCCCGGCGTACGTCGTGGCGCCGGCCGCCGACGCGAGCTCGCGTACCGCGCCGAGGTCGGCGCCGGGCACCATCCGCACGCCGATGGCCTCCACCCGGCCCGGGTGGGCGGACAACCGGGCGGCCTGCGCGTCGGTGAAGAACACCGCCGCCGAACCGGTCTCGGCGGTTCCGCTCACCCGGAACGACCGCCCGACCCCGCCGACGACCAGGTCGATGTGGTCGCCGGGTGCCATGCCGAGACGGGTGTCGACAAGCACCTCGTCGTCGGCCCGTGGCGCGGCGCCCGCAGCGATGGGACGACCGGTGAAGGCGTACGTGTCCCAGCCGTGACCCACGGCAGCGGGTGAGCCGATCAGCACCCGTTCGTCGCCGGTGACGGCCGCGACGCCCGGCACCTGGCGGATCCGGTCCACCAGTGCGGCGTCCACCGTGCCGCCCTCGGGCAGCGTGACGGTGCTCGTGGTGGTGTCGCCGCCGAACTCCCTGAACGTGTGGCTGACCGTGCGGTTGGCGACGACCGCGTCGGCCGTTGCCCAGAGCCGTGGCTCCGTGCGGAAACGCAGCCCGGACTCGACGAGCGTGCCCATCGCCACCAGGATCAGCACACCGATGATCAGGGCCAGCAGGGTCGCGGCGGCGGGGCCGGCGCGGTGTCGCAGCAGGCGGGCGGCGAGGCCGATCATCGGAGGACCCGCCGATCCAGCGATGCCAGGTGCTCGGCGATACCGGCGGCTCCGAGCTGTGGAAGGTCGGCGACGATCGCACCGTCGGCCAACACGAGCACCCGGTCCGCGTACGACGCGGCGATCGGATCGTGGGTCACCATCACCACGGTCAGCCCGTGTTCGTCCACGACCGCGCGAAGCAGCGTCAGCACCTCCGCGGCGGTCCGCGAGTCGAGGGCGCCGGTGGGCTCGTCCGAGAAGATCACCTCGGGGCGGGTGGCCAGCGCCCGCGCGATCGCCACCCGCTGTTGCTGGCCGCCGGACAGCGCGGCCGGCCGGTGGTGCAGCCGGTCGGTGAGGCCGACCCGCTCGACCACCTGGGCCAGCCAGGCCCGGTCCGGACGAACGCCGGCCAGGCGCAGGGGCAGCAGGATGTTCTCCTCGACGGTGAGCGCGCCGATCAGGTTGAATGCCTGGAAGACGAACCCGATCCGGGTACGACGCAGCTCGGTCAGGCGGGTCTCGGACAGCCCCGACAGGTCGGTGCCGCCGATGACCACCCGACCGGAGGTGGGCCGGTCGAGCCCGGCGGCGGTCTGCAGCAGCGTGCTCTTGCCGGAGCCCGAGGGCCCCATCACCGCCGTGAAAGTGCCCCGGTCGAAGCCGACATCGATGCCCGCGAGCGCAGTCACCTGGTTACGGCCGGCGGTGTATACGCGGGTGAGTTGTTCGACGCGTACCGCCGGTTCGATTGTCTGTTCCGGATAATCCGGCATTCTGGTGGCCTCTCTCCGTGTCATCGGCAAGAACTGCGCGCACCAGAAACGCTATTGACGTGCGAGAACGGCGACCATCCCGTGGGCTGCCAGGTCCGGGTACAGCAGGCGCTACCGCCGATCACCGTCCAGGTAGCGCAGCACCGCGGTGACCCGGCGGTCGGCCTGGTCGTCCGGTGGAAGCTGAAGCTTCGCGAAGATGCTGCGGATGTGCTTGTGCACCGCGCCGTCGGTGACGAACAGCCGCTCGGCGATCGCGCCGTTGCCAAGCCCTTCGGCCATCAACCCCAGCACCTCACGCTCACGCGGCGACAGTTCGCTCAGCGCCGTGTCCGTCCGGCGGTTGCGGGCGAGCAGCTGCGCCACCACCTCCGGGTCGATCACGCTGCCGCCGTCCGCGACGCGGTGCAGCGCGGTGAGGAACTCCTCGACCCGGCCCACCCGCTCCTTCAACAGATAACCGAGCCCGGCGGCGCCGACCGAGAACAGGTCGGTGGCGAACGCCTGCTCCACGTACGCCGACAGGACCAGCACCGCGAGGCCGGGGCGCCGCCGCCGGGCCTCCACCGCGGCCACGATGCCCTCGTCGGTGTGGGTCGGCGGCATCCGTACGTCCACGATCGCGACGTCCGGCGCATGGTCGTCGACGGCGACCAGGAACTCGCCCGGAGTGCCGGCCGTGGCGACCACGTCCAGATCCTCCGCCCGCAGCAGCAGAGCCAACCCCTCACGCAGCAGCGGGTCGTCCTCGGCGATCACGATCCGCATGGCAGCTCCACGTCCATTCTCGTCGGCCCTCCCGGCGGGCTCGTCAGTGTCATCCGGCCGTCGTACGCCTCGACCCGTCGGCGGATACCGGCGAGCCCTGAGCCACGTGTCTCATCCGCGTCGCCGTGCCCGTCGTCCTCGACGCACACCAGCAGCCGGCCGCGCTCGCGGCGCACGGCCACGTCCACCTGGCTCGCACCGCTGTGCCGGACGACGTTTGTCAGCGCCTCGGCCACCACGAAGTAGGCGGTGGCCTCGACCGACGCCGCGCACCGCACCGCCACGTCCACCTCCAGTCGGCAGGGCACCACACAGGTGCCGGCCAGGCCCGCCAGCGCGCCGGCGAGACCCCGGTCGTCAAGCACGGGCGGCAGGATCCCGCGCACCACCGTCCGCAGCTCGCCGAGCGCCTGTTCCGCAGCGTCCTGCGCCTGCCCGAGGATCTCGTCGACGCGGTCCGGATTGCGGCGCGCGGCCCGCCGCGCGGCACCCAGCAACACGTTGACCGCGACCAACCGGTTCTGGGTGCCGTCGTGCAGCGACCGCTCGATCCGGCGCAGTTCGACCGCGTGGGCGTCCAGCGCCGCAGCGCGGGTGGCGGTCAGCTCGGCCACCCGCAGCGACAGGTCGACACCCGGTGGCGGAGGCAGCAGCAACCGGCCCGGCCACGCCTGGAGACGGGCCAGGACCGGGCTGAACCAGATCGCGGCGGCCAGCCAACCCACCCCGAGCACCCCGACCGCGAGTGCCTCGGACAATCCGTCGACGCGCCACCAGACGATCCCCGGCGAGCCCGCGTCGGCAGGGATCAGCCGGTAGTACAGCGGGAACGTGACGTACTGCACGGCAGATAGTGGCAGCACGAGGCCGACCAGCCCGGTCACCAGGCCGACGAGCGAGGAAAGCCCGACCCAGCCCAGCTCCCGGCGTACGAAGGGATCACGCACCGCCGTCCGCAACCCGGTCGGCCCCGGCCCCGGCATGGGGATCGGCTCGCCCCAGCGGGACAGCCGGGCCCGCTCACGGTCGGCCGCCGAGCGCACCGCCCGCAACGCACCGGGCGCCGCCAGCAGCCCCACCCCGACCAGGCAGGCCACCGCCACGATCGCCGCCCAGAGCAGCGCGCCAAGCGCCAGCGTGGCGGTGCCCAGCCCTCCGACGAGGTGCTCCAGGGCGTCGACCGAGGCGCGAACCCGGCCCCGCACGTACGCCATCGACCCACCTCCTCCGCCAACATAGGCCACCGCGGGCCCGGCCCGGCAACGCTCGGCGTGGAAGGTACAGCCTGCTGTACCACTGTCGTCGAGCTGGCGGGATCGTCCCCGCCGTGCCGCCCGCCTAGCGTTGACGGCGTCGAGGAACGTTCACCGGAGGAGGCTGTCATGACCGATCCGTATCGCATCACCGAGGCCCCGGTCGCCGCACCGAAGAAGCCGGGCGGCCTGCTCCGCCCGCTGCTGTGGCTGGTGCTCTTCGTCAGCGCGGCGGCCAACGTGGTGCTGTCGACCGCCGCGGACAACCAGTGGCTCAGCTCGGCGTTCGGCCTGGTGGCGCTGCTCTGCGCGGTCGCGCTGATCGTCCACCACCGCCGCAACCGGGCGCGGGAGTAGAGCGCTCAGGCAAAGAGATGCAGGAGCCGTACGACGGCTTCCCGGTCGCCCTCGACACGCACGGTCCCGTCGCGCTCGGCATCCGCGAGTGGCATCTCGGCGAAGAGAAGCTGACTCCAGACCGTCGACTCCGCGTTCACCGTCGCCGCCGGCTTCGTCGCCACACCCGCCCGAACGTCCAGGCGCCCATCGGTCGCGGCCACCCGGTAGTCGCGCGTTGGCGGGTCGGAGCGCCGGCCGTCGTACAGCCGAAGGGCCAGGACCGGCAGATCGCCTGGCACGTTCGGAGCTGTCGTCCGCATGGCGAGGACCGTCCCATCGGGAGTCATGCCGCCGTCCGTGCTCGGGTCGGGGCCGGCGGCGTACCAACGCCCCAGCGATGCCAGGACGGGCTCCAACTCGCGGCCCCAGTCCGTCGCGACGTACGCCCGGGTGCGGGCCAGGTCCGGCAGTACGACCTGCTCGACGATCCCGCTCTCCTGCAGCGACCGTAGCCGGTCGATGAGAACGGTCGGGGTGATGCCCCGGACCGACTCCTGGAGGTCGGCGAACCGCTTGGGCCCGAGGATCACCTCACGCACCACGATCAGCGTCCACCGATCACCCACCAGGTCAAGAGCATTCGCGGCGTGGCAGGCGTCCCCGAGATCCCGAAAGGTCCGCTTGGTCGGCACGACCGCCTCACCACCTTTCCCGCTAGCTATGTTTAAACAAGCCGACACTATGCTTAGGATATCGACATGACGGCCGTCCGCACCACGACCCCTCTGCCTCCAGTCGTCGATCGCGAGACCTGGCTCGGCGAGCGCGAGGCGCTGCTCGTCCGCGAGAAGGCGCACACCCGCGAAGGCGACGCGATAGCCGCCGCCCGGCGCCGCCTGCCGATGACCGAGGTGACGCCTGTCCCGCTCATCGGAGCGCACGGCCCGACACCACTGCAGGACATCTTCGCCGGCCGTGACCAACTCGTCGTCTACCGGCACATGTGGCACCTCGGCAAGCCGTTCGAGGACCAGTGCGAAGGCTGCACCGCCACCATCTGGGACGTCCAGAACGCGGCCTACCTTGAGGAGCGCGGCATCTCCTTCGCGGTCTTCTGCGAGGGGCCGTACGAGGAGGTGGCTCCCTTCCGGGACTTCATGGGCTACTCGCACCCGTGGTACTCCACGCACGGCATCGAGGACCCCGCCTATGCCGGCGGTGGCCAGATCGCCTGCTTCCTGCGCCGGGACGACCGGTTCTTCCTGACGTACGAGACGACCGGCCGGGGCGTCGAGGCGATCATGGCGTCGCACAAGCTGCTCGACATGACCGCCTACGGCCGGCAGGAGGTCTGGGAGGACTCGCCGGAGGGCTGGCCGCAGGAGCCCACCTATACGAGGTGGCGCAGGGACGGCCGACCCGTACCGCAATGGACCAGGCCAGGAGCCGGGCCGGTCGGCGCAGAGCGCCAGCACTGCCACTGACGGGCACCGGGCACAGTCGAACGGCACCGTTTGACACGGAGTGCTGCCCTTGGAAGGCACGTTCCTGGTTGCGCTGCCGTTGCTACCGGTACGGAGCTTTGCTGATCACCTCAGATGCGGAAGACGTAGCAGTCACGGAGGATGCTGACGTCGTCGTCTGACTCGGGCCAGGCGATCAGCGGATGACCGTGCACGTCGAGGTCATCGGGCCAGCCGGTAGACACCGGGTCGATGCTCACCTCGGCCGCGACCTGCGGCGCCCCGCACTCACCTAGATCGTTCTCGAGGTGGGAGGCCAGACGGGGCGGGTGATCTCGGCTGCACTGTCGATGGCCGCGAGGATGTCGTTGGGGAGCGGTCCCGTCGCTACGGCGTCGAGGTTCTGCCGGAGATGCTCGAGTGAGGACGCTCCGAGGATGACGCCGTCGTCGTGCTCGGAGCCGAGCGCGGAGTGGTGGACCAGCCATCGGAGTGCCGCGTCCGTCGGCTGGATGTCCGCGCGTGCGCACTCGTCACGTATGACGGTCAGTGCCGACAGGTAGCTCTCGTTCCAGTAGCGGGAGCGGTAGAACCTTCCTTGGTCCTGCCTGTCGTCGAAGCGCGATCCATGCCTGACGAGATCCTCCCGGCCGAAGCCGTTGGCGAACGCGCCACCGGCGAGAGGGTTGTAGGCGAGGAAGCGGACACCGAGTCGACGCAGTTCGGGCAGCAGTTCGATCTGGGCCGCGCGACTGAGTGCGTTGTACAACCCCTGGTAGGCCGTCGGTCGGATCCACGAGTGTTGCTGGGCGATCGAGACGTACTCGGCGACGTCGGCCGCACTGACGTTGCTCAGGCCCAGTTCGCCGAACACGCCTTCGTCGTGCAGCTGCTGTACGGCGGCCAACGTCGCCTCGATCGGCGTGGCGGGGTCACGCAGTGAGAGGTAGAGCAGATCAACCCGGTCGGTCTTCAGACGCCGCAGGCTCGCCCGGACGTTGGCGATCAGCACCTCGGGCTCGTGACCGTGCGGGGTCGCGAGGGGGTCGAACCGGATGGCCAGGCCGAAGGTGTCGGCCGCGAATAGCTCGCCGAGCATCTGTTCGCAGGTCGTGTCGCCGTAGACGTAGCAGGTGTCGAGTTGGCGATGCCCGCGGGCGGCCAGTTCGTCGAGGCAGTCCTGGACGACGTTCGGGTCGGAGACGCGTGTGCCGTGTCCGTGGTAGCCGAAGGTCATGGTGCCCAGGACGATTCGCGAGATGGGTAGGTGTTCCATGCGTTCGCTCCGTATCCTGCTGGGCGGAGATAACTCTCCGTTTTCGTCCGGTAGCGTATGCGGAGATGCTTCTCCGATAGCTGTTCAACCAGGGGGATGTCGTGCGCAGGGACGCGGCGCAGAACCGTCAGGCCCTTCTCGACGCTGCGCTCGAGATATTCAATGAACGTGGGCTCGCGCCGACACTCGACGACGTCGCCCGTGCGGCCGGCCTGGGTGTCGCCACCGCGTATCGCCATTTCGCGAACAAGACGGACCTGGCGTTCGCGGCCTTGGAGGCGTCGGTGGACTCCATGCTGGTGGCAGCCGAACGTGCCGCGACCGTGTCCGACGGGTGGGCGGGCCTGGTCGAGTTCTTCGATGTCACGATACGTCCGCAGGCGACTCAACAGGCACTTCGGGAGATGCTGTCCACTGACCCTGAGTCGCCGCCGATGGTGGAGGTTCACCGGCGCGTCGGTGAGTGCCTCGGCACGCTCCTGGAGAGGGCCCAACGGCAGGGCACGGTTCGTGGGGACGTGGTGGTTTCCGACCTCGCCGTGCTTGCCACGCTGCTCGGTGAGGCGGTGCGACTGTTCGGGGCGGTGGCACCGGACAGTTGGGAACGGTTCGCGGCGCTTGTCCTCGACGGTCTGCGCCCGGGGTCGACCACGACGCTGGTTGCCGAGCCGCTCAGCAGAGAGCAGTTCATCGCTGGAATCGCGAGCCAGGCCCGCGCCGCGTCCGTACCTCGCTGACGCCCCGGCGGGGTGCGGACGCACCGGGCTGGCATCTCCTAGTTCTGACCAGGTGCGGCTGGGGTGAGCGAATCGGTGAGCTTCGTGAGTTCCGCCTGGCTCAGTTCGAGGTCAGCGGCCTTGGCCGAGTCCGTGATGGACTCCGGTCGGCGGGCGCCGGGGATGGGGATGACCGTTTGACTCCTGGCGAGTTCCCAGGCGAGCACCACCTGTTGCGGGCTGACGCCGTGGTCGTGTCCGATGGCGGCGAACAGCGGGAAGCTCTCGCCCACCGTACGTCCGCTGCCGTCAGTGCCGCCCAGGGGCTGGTAGGGCAGGAAGGCGGTGCCGATCTTCGCGCAGAGCGCGAGTGTGTCGTCGTTGCCGAGCGCCTTGGGCGAGAACTCGTTCTGCACGCTGGCCAGCCCGTTGTCGCCGAGCACGTCGAGGGCGATCGTGATCTGCTCGACGCTCGCGTTCGAGATTCCGACCGCACGGATCTTGCCCTCGTCCATGAGCTGTTTGAAGTTGGCGACGCCCTCTTCGTACGGGATGCTCTGGTCAGGTACGTGCCACTGGTACAGGTCGATCACATCCGTGCCCAGTGCCCGCAGTGAACGCTCGACCGCGCTGCGCAGGTAGCCGATGGAGGCGTTGAAGGACCACTGTTCGCCCTCGCTGCGAACGACGCCGCCCTTGGTGGCCACGATGATGCCATCCCGGTTGGTGGCGTGGGACTTGAGGGCTTTGGCGACGATCCTCTCGTTGTGTCCAAGCCTGTCCCAGGATGGCGCATAGACGTCAGCGGTGTCGATCAGGGTGACGCCCGCATCGAGCGCCGCGTGAATGGTGGCGATGGCCCGGTCTTCCGGGGTGGAGGCGCCGTCATGGCTCATCGACATGGGCATGGCGCCCAAACCGATGGCGGAGACCGTGTACGGGCCGAGGGTTCGAGTTCGCATGAACCGACTATAACCGAAGATGCATCTCCGTTTAGCTCGCCCGCCACCGAGAGCATCAGTGGTCTGCCTGCTGGTCGGGGCTGAACGGGCGCGGCGTGTGCCTGATGCCGTTGAGGACCAGCGTCAGTCCACGCTCGAATTCCTGGCCCGTGAACTCCGCCCCGACCGGGGCCAGCTCGGCGAGGGTCGGTAACGCGCCCTGGGCAAGTGCTTCGATCCGTCGGGCGGCGGATGCCGGGTCCGTCTCGCGCATCAGCGCGCCGGCCAGCTCGTTCTGCGCGATACCCGTGACAAATGCCGATACGGCGCGGAATGCGACAAACAGGTCGAGTCCTTCCAGGCCTCCGCGGGCGAGTGCTGCCGCCAGCGCCTCGGCGGGGGCGAGGCTGGCGCGGGACGAGGTACGTCTGGTGAGGATGAGCGGGATGACTGCCGGATGGGCCCGGAAGGTGCGCCACAGGGCGGTGGCCACGGCTCGCGTGTCGGCCAGCCAGTCGTCCGTCGGCTCCGGTATCTGGACCCGGGCGGAGACGGCGTCGACCACAAGCTCCTCAAGCGCTTCGCGGCTCTCGACGTAGTTGTAGAGGGTCATGGGGCCGGTCTTCAGGGAGGCCGCGAGGGAGCGCATGGTGAGCCCGGTCAGGCCATCCCGGTCGACGATCGCCAGCGCGTGTTGCTGGATGTCCGTGAGGGTGAAGCGGGCTCTCATGGTGGCTGCTCCCCGAGACAGGTACGGCGTACGTGACTGACGGTACTGGACGTGCGTCGTACGCATGCCGGGGAGGACGTGCGCCAGGTCACTTGGCACGTACGTTGTACGCGAGGCACGCTTACGTACGTTGTACGTATCCGGGTTGGAAGGTGGAGGATCAGAGTGCTCAGCATCGACAACGAACTTCTCGAGGCCGTCGGCGCGATCACCGCCGCAGTCCCACCAACACCGCCCGCCGTTGGCGACTGGAGGACTCGACGGGCCACCATCGACGCCGTCTACCGCGGGCTGGCGGCCGCCGTGACACCCGACAACCGTGTCGACGTCGTCGACTTCACCGTGCCGTCGACGGACGGGCACACCCTCGCCCTGCGTCTGTACAAGCCGATGCACCCACCGCACGCTCTCGTCGTCTACCTCCACGGTGGTGGGTTCATCGCCGGAAGCCTGGACGGATACGACCACCTCTGCCGCCACTACGCGACGGAGGCAGGGGTCGCGGTCATCGCGGTCGACTACCGGCTGGCACCCGAGGCGCCGTTTCCCGCCGCCGTCGAAGACTGTGTCGCGGCGGTCCGCTGGGCGATCGAGCATGCGGCGGTGCGCGTACCAGGCGCGCGGGTCGCGGTCATGGGTGACTCCGCCGGCGGTGGCCTCGCGGCCGCGACGGCCCTGATCTGCCGCGACCGGGAGATCGGGCCGCTGGCCGCGCAGATCCTGGTCTACCCGATGCTCGATGACCGGACTGCGGTTGCCGACCCGGCCGTCGAGCCCTTCCTCGGCTGGTCGGTAGCCGACAACATCACCGGCTGGCGCGCCTACCTCGGCGCCACCTACGGCACCGACGACGTGCCCGCGTCGGCGTCGGTCGCCCGCGCGGAGTCACTCCACGATCTGCCCGCGACCTACCTCGAGGTCGGTCAACTGGACCTCTTCTGCGCGGAGACAGTCGCCCACGCCACACGGCTCATGGACCACAACGTGACAGTGCACCTCACCGTACGCCCCGGCGCGGTCCACGGCTTCGACCAGTTCGCTCCCGAGTCTCGGGTGGCACGCAGCGCGATCGCCGAGCGCATCGCCTTCCTGAGGAGCCTGTGACACGCCCGCGCTCAGGCCCGAGCGACGCCGTCCCGTCGCACCCTTCACACCCAATTGAGATCACCCAGCAAGGAGATTCCATGGCAACCAAGACCGCCCTCATCACCGGGTCGACGAGCGGAATCGGCCGCGCCACCGCACTCAAGCTCGCCCGCGAGGGCGTCCGTGTCGTCGTCTCCGGGCGCAGTGTCGAACGAGGTCTGGCAGTGGTGCAGCAGATCCGCGCCGAGGGAGGGGAGGCCGACTTTGTCGCCGCCGACCTCCGCGACGCGCAGTCCGCGGTAGAACTCGCGGCCAAGGCCACCCAGGCCGCCGAGTCCGCGGGCGGAACTCTCGACATCCTCGTCAACAACGCGGCGATCGGCGCTGGTGGACCAACCGCGGGCACCGCGGAAGCGACAGTCGACGCGGTTTTCGGCACCAACCTGAAGGCGCCGTTCTACCTGGTCGCGAACCTTGCGCCCGCGATGGCGGCACGAGGCGGTGGAGCGATCGTCAACGTCTCCACGCTCGCCGCCGAAGTCGCGCTCCCGGGCCTGTCGGTCTACGGCGCGAGCAAGGCCGCCCTGGACCTGCTGACCAAGAGCTGGGCGGCCGAATTCGGCCCGGCCGGCGTACGCGTGAACTCCGTACGCCCCGGCCCGACCCGTACTCCCGGATCCGAGGCCCTGGGGGAGGGCCTGACGCAGCTCGCGGCACAGGCCCCGCTGGGTTTCATCGCCGATCCGGAGGACATCGCCGCCGTCATCGCGTTCCTCGTCAGTGACGACGCGCGGTTCGTCACCGGCGTGATCCTGGACGTGAACGGTGGCCGCACGGCCGTCTGAGCTGACAGTCCGGGTCCGAGTCCCGGCTGGCTGAAGGTCGCCCCCACGACCTGAACCAGCGATCACCCCGAGCGGGCGTCAGGTGCGCAGGGTGTGGCTGGGGCTGCACCCGTAGGCGGCGCGGTAGTCGGTGCTGAAGCGTCCGAGGTGGGTGAAGCCCCAGTGTCTGGCGATCGTGGCGACGGTGGCACCGGTGGTCGGGTCGGCGGCCCGCAGGTCGCGGTGCGCGCGTTCGAGGCGGACCTCGCGGACGTACTGCATCGGTGTCGTGTCGTGGTGGCGGCGGAACGCCAGTTGCAGGGCCCGGGGACGCACACCGGCCGCGGCGGCGATCTGGTCGACCGTGATCGGCCGGTCCGCGTGGTCGTCGATGTAGCTCACGGCTCGGCGTAACGCCTGCGGGGTGACCCCGCCGGCGGGGCGCAGGGTCGCGGCGTGGGCGGTGTTGGGGAACACGGTAAGGGCCGTCGCCGCGAGCAGGTGGCGGGTGGTCCCGGCGACCAGCGGGTTGGCCATCAGGGCAGGGTCGGACAGCACGCTGCGGGTCAGGTGGGAGACAGTCTGGGTCCAGTGCCGACCGAGCGCCGCCGAGATCGGCCGGAAGCTGTCGAAGCGCAGGTCGGCGCTGCTGATGCCGGTCTGCGCGTGGGCGACCTCTTCGAGCAGGACGCGGGGAGTCGGGCGACGAACGTGTCGACGTTGTCGTAGGCGAGGTCTGCGGACTGGTCCGGCAGGATCAGCATCACGTCCCCGGGCCGTAACCGGTATTCGTCCTTGTCCCTGGCGATGGTGAAGCGCCCGCCCACCAGGTGGGTGATGTTCAGATCGCCGTCCGGGGCCGTCCGGGCCTGGGTGCGCGCCGAGTAGTGCAGTCGGGTCACGCCGAGGTCGGCGAGCGCGGTGGTGACGGTGCGCAGGCCGGCTCCGTCGCGGCCCACACCGGACGACCGCACCTTGATGTCGAGGAATGCCCGCCGGATGTAGGCGTGCGCCTCATCGGTGTCGTTGGTGGCGTAGCGCTGCCAGTGTGAACCGGAGTAGACCGTGCCATCTGTCATGTCCACGCCCCTCCCGCCCGTACTCTCGGCGACCACTTCTATCCACGATACGCATCACCTTTGCGGCAGGCGCAGGTCGCCACCCGCTGTCTGGTGGCACCACCCTCGCTGCGGATATGCACCACGTAGATCGCCTGATCCGGCTGTTGCCAGGGCGATTCGGCGGGTGCCCCTGGTCAAGCAGTCGGGCAAGGGCACCCGTCTCCAACCGTTCGCGTCCGGCGTGGTCAGCGAGGTGGTGGAGGCAGCGCCGGGCTGTCGAGCCAGGCGGCGAACAGATCGTCCAGGGGCTCGCGGGCGAAGCGCTGGGCGTGCAGACGGAACTGCTCGGTCGTCACCGTCGCGTGCGGGTGCTCGGCGACCCAGGCTCGCAGGAGCGCGAAGAACGACTCGTCGCCGACCCTCTTGCGCAGGGCGTGCACGGTCAGCGCGCCGCGCTTGTAGACAAGCGGGTCGAACATCCGGTCGACGCCGGGATCCGCGACGACGACGTCGCGCGGGCGATCCGCGACCCACGCGTACCACTGCGCGGCCAGGGCGTCGGTGGGCAGGTCGCCGCAGACGCCGGACCACAGCCACTCGGCGTACGTGGCGAAGCCCTCGTTGAGCCAGATGTGCCGCCAGTCCGCCACCGTGAGGCTGTTGCCGAACCACTGGTGGGCCAGCTCGTGCACCACGAGCCGCTCGTGCGTGCGCCGCCCGTCGACGTGGTTTCGCCCGAAGACCGCCATGCCCTGCGCTTCGACCGGATCGTCGAGGTCGTCGTCGGCGACCACGACGACGTACTCCCGGAAGGGGTACGGCCCGAAGAGTCGCTGCAACGCCGACATGATCTGGCCGTGCCGGCCGAAGTCGTGAGCGGCGTTGCGGCGTAGCGCGGGTGGGATCGCGGCGCGCTGCACCACCGCACCGCCCGCGAGGTCCACCATGTCGTAGCGGCCGATCTGGACGCTCATCAGGTACGGCGAGGTGGGCTCGCGCCGCTCGTAGACCCACGCGGTGCCGCCCGCGCCCCGGCGTTGGTGCACGGGATCACCGGTCACCAGCACCGTGTACGGGGAGGGGGCCGTGACCGCCACCCGGAAGGTGGCCTTCGCGCCGGGCTGGTCGTCGCACGGGAACCACGACGGCGACCCGTTCGGCTGGCTGGCCACGAGCACCCCGTCGGTGAGTTCCTCCCACCCGAGTTCGCCCCAGCGGCCGGAGATGGGCACCGGCTTTCCCGCGTACCGGATGTCCACCCGGAAGGTGTCCCCGGCGTTGATCGGCCGCTCGGGTTTGATCTGCAGTTTGTCCGGGCGGTGCAGGTACTTCGCCGGGCGCCCGTCCACCCGGACGTCCTGGACGCGGAGGCGACCGAGGTCGAGGGTGAACCGGGAGAGCGACTGTGTGGCCACCGCGGTGATGTCGGCCCGGCCGGCGAGCCGGTTCGACATGACCCGGTAGTCGAGGTCGAGGTCGTAGTGCCGCACCCGGTAGCCGCCGTTGCCGTGCTCGGGCAGGTAGGAGTCGCCGGAGCGACCGGCGCCGGGCGTTGCGCCGCTCGACGCCGTCTTCGGATTCATGCCGACCGTGCCGCTGGCGCCGGCCAGGTGGTGATCGGGTTACCCAACCAGCGGCTGTCGCTCGGCACGGCGTCGCCGCGGGTCACCAGTGAACCGGGCCCGACGGTGGTCCGCGCGCCGATGCTCGCGCCGGGCAGGACGATGCCGTGCGGACCCAGCGCGGCGCCCGCGCCCAGTGTCACCTCGTCCATGCTCATCACACGATCATGGAACAGGTGGGTCTGCACCACACAACCGCGGTTCACCGTGGCGCCGTCGCCGAGGCGCACCAGGTCGTACTCGGGCAGCCAGTAGGTCTCCAGCCAGACGCCCCGGCCTATCTTCGCACCGAGCGTGCGCAGCCAGGCGGTGAGCAGTGGCGTACCGGTCGCGAAGCGGACCAGCCACGGCGCGGCGAGGGCCTCGACGAACGTGTCGGCGAGTTCGTTGCGCCAGACGAAGGAGGTCCACAGCGCGCGCTCGGTGACCCGGAAGCGTCCGACCAGCAGCCACTTCGCGGCCGTCGCGATGGCGGCGGCGGTGACCGCCGCGGCGAGCAGCACCGGCCCGGCGGCGAGCGCGGCCGCCCACCACCCGCCGGCCCGCCAGGCGATCGCGAGTACGGCCAGGACGCCGACCGCCAGGGCGCCGGCGCACATCACCGGGACGATCCGGCACACCTCGATCGCGGCCCGGGCCAGCTTCAGCCGGAGTGGCGGGTCGAAGGTACGGCTGGTGTCGGCGGCTTCCACGGTCCGGCGCAGCGGCATCGGCGGCGCGCCGAGCCACGACGAGCCCTTCTTCGCCTTGAACGGCGCCGACGACAACACGCCGACAAGCCCACGTTTGGGCACCGAACGCCCGGGGGCCGCCATTCCCGAGTTGCCGAGGAACGCCTGCTTACCGATGCGGGCCGGGGCGACGCGCAGCCACCCGTGGCTCAGCTCGTAGGTCGCGACCATGGTGTCATCCGCCAGGAAGGCCCCGTCGGCGACAGTGGTCATCGCCGGCAGTGCGAGCACTGTTGATGCCTCCACCCCGCGTCCCACCCTGGCGCCCAGCAGCCGAAGCCACACCGGCGTGAAGAGGCTGGCGTAGAGCGGGAACAGCCCGACCCGCGCCATCCCCATCAGCCGCTCGGTCGTCCAGACCTGCCACGCCACCCGCCCCTGCACCCGGTGGTATCCGGCGCGCAGGCCGATGCTGAGCGCCCGGACGGCCCCGAGTACCAGCAGCGCGTAGCCCACCACGTAGGCGACAGTAGCCACCGCGACGGTGGCCAGCACCGCGCCGACAGTTGGCCGGACGGCGAGCGTCCAGCCGAGCAGGGCGAGCGCCGGCAGGGCGGCCACGACCGGCACCAGCCCCAGCAGTTGGGCGGTCAGGGCGTACGCGATCGGCCAGCCGCGGGACCGAAGTCGCGTTCGCGGGGGACGCTGGCCGGGCCACTCGGCGGGATCCTTGGCAGCGGGTGTGGCAGGTGAGCCGGCCCAGCGCTGATTCGCCGGTACGGCGCCGGTCACGGTCGACCCGGCGGCGATGCGCGCGCCCTTGCCGACGCGGGCGCCGGGCATCAGGGTGCTGCGGGAACCGACCCGGGCGCCCGCCCCGACGCGCACCCGACCGACATGGACGACGTCGCCGTCGACCCAGTGGCCGGCGAGATCGACCTCTGGCTCGATCGCCGCGCCGCGGCCCAGTTTCAGCAGGCCGGTGACCGGCGGCGCGGAGTGCAGGTCGACGTCGGGAGCGATGGACGCGCCGAGCGCCCGGGCATAAGTGATCATCCAGGATGCCCCGGCGACGCTTGTGGCGCCGGTCAGCTCGGCGAGGCGTTCGGCGGCCCACAGCCGCAGGTGCACGCTGCCACCGCGCGGGTAGCTGCCGGGGCGTACCCCGCGCAGCAGCAGTCGCGCTCCCGCGGCGGCCACGGCGATCCGGCCCACCGGGCTGAACAGCAGAAGCCAACCCAACGCCACCCACCACCAGGACACGACAGGTGCCCAGGGTGCCGGCGCGAACAGGGCGAGGACGTTGCCGAGGGCGGCCAGGACGGTCAGCCAGCGCAGCCCGACCAGCGCGAGCATCGGCACCAACATCGCCGCCTGGATCAGCCCGGCGCGCCTCGGCGTCGGCCGGACCTCCCGGCGCGTCGCCGCCGTGGTGTCGAGCGCGTCGAGCACGGCCGCGAGCCGCGACAGTTTCGGGTGGAGGTAGATGTCGGCCACCGAGACCCGCGGGTGCCGGCGCCGGATCCAGGCCACCAGTTGCGCCGCGTTCAAGCTGCCGCCGCCGTGGGTGAAGAAGTCCGCGTCCGCCTCGGTGGGACGTACACCAAGGATCTCCGCCCAACCGCCGGCGAGCCATTCCTCCGTCGCGGTCAGCTCGCCCACGGTGTCCTGCCCGGTGGCCAGCGGCCAGGGCAGCGCGGCCCGATCCACCTTGCCGGACGTCCGGGTCGGCAACGCGTCCACCACGGCCAGCAGCGGCACGAGCGCGGCCGGCAACTGCGCACGGATCCGCAGCGCCGCCGACGCGGCATCGAAGGCGACGCCGTCGTGCGGAACGACGTACCCCACCAGTAGTTGGTTGCCCGCGGCGGTGCGCCGCACCGCCGCGGCGGCACCGGCGACGTCGGGCAGCGCCTGCAGTGCGGCGTCGATCTCACCCAACTCGATCCGGCGTCCGCCGAGCTTCACCTGTTCGTCACCGCGGCCGACGAACAGGAGCCCCTCGGGCTCCGCCCGGACGATGTCACCGCTGCGGTACGCCCGCTGCCAGCCGAGCGCGGGCAGCGCCGCGAACTTCTCGGCGTCCCTGCCCGGGTCCAGGTAGCGGGCGAGCCCCACCCCGCCGATGACCAGCTCGCCGGTCTCACCCATCGCGACCGGAGCGCCGGAGGCGTCGACCACGGCGAGCTCCCAGCCGGCCAGCGGCAAACCGATGCGGACCGGTCCCTCGCCGGTCATCCGCGCGGCGCAGGCGACCACTGTCGCCTCGGTCGGCCCGTAGGTGTTCCAGACCTCGCGGCCCTCGACGGCCAGGCGCTGCGCCAGCTCCGGTGGGCAGGCCTCGCCACCGAAGATCAGCAACCGGACCTCCTCCAGCGCCTCGACCGGCCACAGGGCGGCGAGCGTCGGGACCGTCGACACCACCGAGATGCGCTGCTCGGCGAGCCACGGACCGAGGTCGACGCCGCTGCGGACCAGCGACCGCGCGGCCGGCACCAGGCAGGCGCCGTGCCGCCACGCCAGCCACATCTCCTCGCAGGACGCGTCGAACGCCACCGACAGCCCGGCCAGGACCCGGTCCTGCGGACCGATCGCCTCGCTGGCCTCGTCGGCGAGGAACAACAGCGCCTCGGCGTCGACGAAAGCCGCCGCCGCGCCGTGGCGGACCGCCACACCCTTCGGAGTGCCCGTCGAGCCGGAGGTGAAGATGACCCAGGCGTCGTCGTCCGGGTCAGGTCGGCCGATCCGACCCACCGGGGTACGACGCACCGACACCGCCAGGCCGTCACCGAGCACCGCCGCGACTCCCGCCTCGGCGAAGACGAGCTCGGCGCGTTCCTCGGGATCGTCCGCGTCCACCGGCACGTAGGCCGCTCCCGCCGCGAGAACGCCGAGGATCGCCAGGTACAGCTCGACCGTACCGGAGGTCAGTCGGACTCCCACGCGGTCGCCGACACCGATGCCGTGCCCGGCCAGCGACCTCCGGACGGCCTCGACCTCGTCGGCCAGGTCGCGGTACGTCAGAGCCGTGGCGCCGTCGTCGAGTGCGAGAGCCTCGGCGTGCGCGCGTACGGAGTCGTCGAGGATGTCGACAAGTGTGCGGCGGGCCGCCGCCGGGGCGGATCGGAACACCGCGGGAACCACCGGTGCGGCGACTGTCGGTGGTAGCGCGACCACCTGGGGATCACTCGTCACGGGCACCGGGCGTTCACCATCTTCTTCTCAAGGATCGGCGTCAACCAGGCGTGCGGCATGCGGACCCGCCCTGGGCAGCCCTCAACGCTACGTCGCACGGGGCCGGAAGAGAGGGCCACGTAGCGGCTTCGTGTCCACCACCACAGCGACCCCCTTCCGCGAACACCGAACGGCTGCGACCTGCCGCCGACGACCGACGAGAGCCCCACTGGGCTGCGGGTTGGGTCATCCCACCGTGACGTGGTGAGCATTCGCACCAGCGCTCGCGCCGGTCATCCGACCCCTCCCACGGTGCGCAACCACCACCCCACGCCTGCCCCGCCGAGTTCACGCACAGTTCATCGCAACCGGACCTCGTCAACGGCGTAACCGCAGGCGGCGGCATCGTCGACCGGTGGGCCGTGGCGTTCACCAGGTGAACGCGCCCATGATCAAGGTCCTTCCGAGCGTCGGCCGGCGTTCATCCGCGAACCTCAGTTGGTCCCTAGGGTCTTGCGCCGGCACGCCTTTCGCTGTCTGCGACACCCGGGAGCCCTTCATGAGTCAGGCCATCGACATCCGCACCTCGCCGGTGGAGGAGGGTCCACTGTGGCAGGCGATCGTCGCGCAGGCCCGGCGCCGGCCCGCGGCTGCGGCGGTGGTCGACGGCGCGGGTGACCTGACCTACGGGGAGTTGGTTGCCCGCGTCGAGGAGCGGGCGGCGGAGTTGACGGCGGCCGGGGTGTCGGGCGGCGACCTGGTGGGACTGCGCATGCCGCGAGGCCGGGACGCCGTCGTGGCCATGCTTGCGGTCCTGCGGGTGGGCGCGGGCTACGTGCCGATCGACCCGGCCTATCCGGCGGCGCGTCAGCAGCTCATCCTCTCTGACGCCAGACCCCGCGCGGTCATCACCCCGGACGGCGTCGCCGCGACGGAGACCCTGGTCGGAACGGAGGCGCACGAGGCGGCTGGCGCGGGAGCGGCGTACGTCGTGTACACGTCCGGGTCGACCGGGCGGCCCAAGGGCGTGGTCGTGCCGGTGTCCGCGCTCGCCGCGTTCTGCGCCGCCGCCAGCCAGCGCTACGAGATCAGCGCCGCCGACCGCGTCCTGCAGTTCGCGTCGATGAGCTTCGACGCCAGCGTCGAGGAGATCTTCCCGGCGCTGACCTGCGGGGCGGCCCTCGTACTGCGCGACGAGGACATGATCAGTCGCCCCGACCTGTTCCTGGACGGCTGCGCGCGACTCGGTATCACCGTGCTGGACCTGCCGACCGCGTACTGGCACGACCTGGTCGCCGCCCTGGACCGTGCCGAGGCGACCCTGCCCGCCACGGTCCGGCTGGCGATCATCGGGGGCGAGGCCGCGCGGCCCGACGCGGTGCGTCGGTGGCAGCGTGCCGCCGGCCCCGGGGTACGGCTGCTCAACACCTACGGGCCGACCGAGACCACGGTCGTCGCCACCGTCGCCGACCTGACCGGTTGGGCCGGCGACGCCGTGCCGATCGGGCACCCACTGCCCGGCGTCACCTGCCGCGTACTGGCCGCGGACGGCGCCGAGGCCCCCGACGGCGACGCCGGGGAGCTGGTGATCGGCGGAGCCCAGCTCGCCACCGGGTATCTGCGCCGGCCGGACCTGACCACCGAGCGGTTCCGGCCGGGACCCACCGGCCGCGAGTACCGCACCGGGGACCGGGTGCGCCGTGCCGCGGACGGGTCGCTGGAGTTCCTGGGGCGCCTCGACGCGCAGCTGAAGATCCGTGGTTTCCGGGTGGAGCCGGGGGAGATCGAGGCGGCGCTGCGGACCGCGCCGGGCATCGAGGACGCCGTTGTGGTGCTCGGTGAGCGGGGCGGCCAGGCGCGGCTGACCGGGCACGTGGTGGCCGCCGGCGGGATCGACCTGACCGCGGTGCGCGCCGCCCTGGCCGAGGAGCTTCCCGCGTACCTGGTCCCGGCAGCTCTGGTGCGCCACGACCGCCTGCCGCTCACCGTGCAGGGCAAGGTCGATCGGCGGGCCCTGGCCGCGGTTGTCCCGGACGGCCCGGTCGTGGACACCGGCCTCACCCCGGCGCAGCGCGCGGTGGCCCGGATCTGGACGGCGGTGCTCGGCATCCCGCAGGTACGCCAGGGCGACGACTTTCTCGCACTCGGCGGCGACTCACTCGACGCCGTACGGATGATCAGTGCCCTGCGGCACGAGCACGGCGTGGAACTGACGTTGAGCCGGCTGTACTCGGCACCCACCCTGGCCGAGGTGGCGAATCTCGTCCCGAGCACCGGCACCGCCACGGCGGCCGAGCCGGTCGCCGTGGCCGAGGGCATCGAGGTGGCGTTGAGTTCACTACAGCGGGACTTCTGGGTCGCCGAGCAGGTCTGCGCCGACCTGCCCGCGCACACCCTGGGCATCCGCTACCGCTTCGCCGAGCCGGTCGACCCCGCCGCGCTGTTCCGAGCCCTCACCGCGTTGGCTCGTCGACACCCACTGCTGCGCGCCCGGTTTCCCGACGACGGTGCCGAGCCGCGGATGGTGATCGGCTCCGACGCCCTGCTCGAACTGGTGGAGGGGGAGCCGGTCCGGGCGAAGTTCGATCTCGCCGCCGGGCCGCTCGCGCGGGCGTACCTGGGCGGCGACGGTACGGAACTGGTTCTGGTCGTGCACCATCTGGTGTTCGACGGCTGGTCCGCCACGGTCGTCGGGGAGGAGCTGGCCGCGCTGTACCGCGCCGCCCGTACTGGGGCGGAGCCCGACCTGGCCCCTGCGGTCGCGCTGCCCGACCTGGCGGCCCGGAACGCGGTCGCCCGCTCCGACGCCGAGTTGCGGGCGTACTGGCGGCAGCGGTTCGCTGACGCGGACCTCGACCTGGAACTGCCCGCCGACCGGCCGCGCCCGGTGGCCCGGTCCTTCGCCGCCGCGCGGCTGACCCGTCCCGTCGACCCCGCGCTGCTGGAACGGCTGCGCGCCTACGGCCGAGGCGAGCGCGCGAGCCTGTTCATGGTGGTGCTGGCCGGGCTGCAGACGGTCCTCGCCCGCTACACCGGCCGAACCGACGTGACCGTGCTGACTCCGGTCGCCGGGCGCACCGGACCGGGCGAGGCAGCCCTGGTCGGGCCGCTGCTCAACATCCTGCCCATGCGAGGCGACGTGGCCGGCGCACCGACGTTCGCCCAGCTGGTCGCGCGGGTCCGCGACGCTGTCCTGGCCGACCTCGACCACCAGACGCTCGCGCTGCCCGACCTGGTTGCCGCGTTGGCGCGGCCCGGCAGCGGCAACCGGAACCGGCTCAGTCCGGTGATGCTCACCGTGCACAACACGCCGGCGCCGCGCGACACGGCCGTCCAATACGCCGGGGAAATCGCGCCCGCCGCGACCATGGTGGACCTCGCCGTCGGCCTTGATTTTCCGGTCGACGGACCGCTGCTGACCATCGACTTCGCCACCGAACTGTTCGACGAGTCGCGGGTGGCGGCGCTGGCGGACCATCTGCTCACCCTGCTGACCGCCGGCGCGAGCGACCCGGACACCGAGGTGCTACGCCTGCCGCTGCTGACCGCCGAGGAACGGCACCGGATCCTGCACGACTGGAATGACGTCGCGGCACCCGTTCCGGACGCGACGACGGTCCACGAGCTGTTCGAGCGGCACGCCGCGGCCACCCCCGACGCGCCAGCGCTGACGTTCCGCGGTGACACGATGAGCTACGGCGACGTGAACACGCGGGCCAACCGTCTCGCCCGACGGTTGCGGGCCGCGGGTGTCCAACCCGGCGACCGCGTGGCGATCTGCCTGGACCGGGGCCTGGATCTGTTCGTCGCGATGTGGGGCGTGCTCAAGGCGGGCGCGGCCTACGTGCCGCTCGACCCCGCCTACCCACGCGAACGGCTCGACTACATGCTCGCCGACAGCGGCGCGGCCGTGCTCGTCGACGACGCGTACCTGCAGGAGCCGCTGCCGGAGGACGGCACTGACCTGCCGCCTGCCGCCGCGGCCGACGACCCGGCGTACGTCATCTACACCTCCGGCTCCACCGGCAGGGCCAAGGGCGTCGTCGTGACACACCGCAACCTGGTGCACGCCGCCGACATGTGGCAGCGCGCCTACGACCTGCGTCCGGAATGGACGTACCAGCAGGCGGCCAGCTTCTCCTTCGACATGTTCGTCGGGGAGACGCTGCGGGCACACACCACCGGCGGGCGGCTGGTCGTCGTGCCCCGGGAGACGCTCCTCGACCCGGCCGACCTGTACGAGTTGATGCGCGCCGAACAGGTCGAGTGCACCGAACTGGTCCCGGCCGTGCTGCGCGGGCTGCTCGCGCACGCGGACCGCACGGGTGCGGGCCTTGGCTGGCTGCGGATGCTCATCGGCGGCGGCGAGAAGTGGCACGTGCACGAGTACGAGCTGGCCCGCCGCCTGGTCGGGCCACACGGCCGGGTGGTCAACGCGTACGGCGTGACCGAGGTGACAGTCGACAACGTCTGGTTCGACGGCTCGGCGGCACACCTGCCGGCCGAGGCGCCGCTGCCGATCGGGCGCCCGTTTGCCCGCAACCGCGTGTACGTGCTGGACGCCCACGGCGAGCCGGTACCCGCAGGTGTGGTCGGCGAGCTGTACCTGGGCGGAGCCGGTGTCGCCCCCGGATACCACCGGCGCCCCGAGCTGACCGCCGACCGTTTCGTCGACGACCCGCACACCCCCGAATCGGGGGCGCGCATGTACCGCACCGGCGACGCCGCCCGCTTCCACGCCGACGGCACCGTCGACTTCCTCGGCCGCCTCGACGACCAGGTCAAGGTCAACGGTTACCGGATCGAACTGGGTGAGGTGGAGGCCGCGCTGGGCGCCCTGCCGGGCGTCGCGTCGTGCGCGGTCGCAGTGCACACCCCGACCTCGGGTGTCGCCCGGCTGATCGGATACGTGGTCACGGCGACCGGCGCGGAGGCCGACGAGGCCGCGCTCCGCGACGCGCTCGGCCGCTCCCTGCCCGTGCACATGGTCCCCGCCCGCGTGCTGACCCTGAGCACGCTGCCGCTGACCCCCAACGGCAAACTCGACAGGCGTCGTCTGCCCGCGCCGCCGCAGACCGGTGCCACCGTGCCCGGCCCCGCGCCGGGAACACCACGCGAGAAGGCGATCGCCGAGGCGTGGACCGCCGTGCTCGGTGTCGCCGACATCGGTCTCGACGACAGCTTCTTCGCCCTCGGCGGGGACTCGTTCGCGGCGCTGAAGGTGGTCCGGCAGATCACGCCGGCGCCCACGCTCCTCGACCTCTACCAGCAACCGACAGTACGTCGACTCGCGGCACTGCTGGACAGCCGCGCGGAGAGCCCACCCGCCGAGCGGCGGATGCTGCACCGGCTCACCCTCCGCGACGCGGACCTCACCGCCGGCGGCATGACCGTCGTCGGTGTGCCGTACTCCGGTGGCAGCGCGGTCGCCTACCAGCCGCTGGCGGACGCGCTGCCATCCACCTGGGCACTGCTGGCCGTCGAGCTGCCCGGGCACGACTACGCCCGCCCCGACGAGCCGCTGCTGCCCTCGGCCGAGGTCGCCGAGCGGGTGCTCGCCGAGCTGCGCGAGGTCAGCGGACCGGTGCTGCTGTACGGCCACTGCCTCGGTGTCGCCGTCACCATGCAGATCGCGCGGCGCGCCGAGGAGGAGGGCGTCGAGCTCGCGGGTGTGGCGCTCGGCGCGGGCTTCCCGACGGCCCGGCTGCCGGGACGGATCTTCGACTGGTTCTACCGGTTCGTGCCCACCGACGCGTTCACCTCGGACCGCGAGTACCTGGCCTACCTGCGCGGCCGCGGCGGATTCACCGATGTCGACGACCCGCAGCAGCAGGCGTTCGTGCTGCGCAACGTCCGGCACGACGCCCGCGACGCCGAGGAGTTCTTCACCGCCGCCTACGGCGGGGGACAGACCACCCGACTGAAGGCTCCCGTGCTGGCCGTCGTGGGCTCACGCGACCGGGTGACCGAGCACTACCAGGAGCGCTTCCACGAGTGGGAGCACTTCGGCGCGGGCGGTGTGCGCCTCGCGGTCCTGCCCAAGGCCGGGCACTTCTTCGTCAGGTCGCACGCGCAGCCGCTGGCCGCCGAACTCGTGGCGTTCGCGGGCGGCGCGACGACCGAACCCGTGCAGCAGAACCACCAGGCGGGGCCGGCCCCAAGTCTCGCGCGGTTCGCGACTGTCGCTGCCGGCCAGTTCCTCTCGATGATCGGCAGTGGGCTCAGCGCTCTCGTACTCAGCATCTGGGTCTTCCAACGCACCGGATCCCTCACCGACTTCGCCGTCGTCAACGCGATCGGCCTGCTGCCCGGCATTCTCGTCGGGCCGGTCGCCGGCGCGGTCGCCGACCGCTGGGACCGGCGACGGGTGATGCTCGCCAGCGACGCCGTGGCGGGACTGTCCATGGCCACGCTGGCCGTGACGGTGTTCGCGGGTGGCGGCCTGCAGCTCTGGCAGATCTACCTGGCGGTGTCGCTCACCTCGATGGCTGGCGCGTTCCAACGGCCCGCCTACCTCGCGGCCGTCGCCCAACTGGTGCCCAAACGGTTCCTCGGGCACGCCACCGGGATCAACCAGCTCGGTGTCTCGGTCGGCACCGTGTTCGCCCCGCTGCTCGGTGCCGGCCTGATCGCCACCATCGGCGTCTCCGGCGTGCTGCTCATCGACACCGCCACGTTCGCGGTCGGGGTCCTGTCCCTCCTGCTCGTCCGGTTCCCGAACCTGATGTTCCGACGCCGGGAGGAGACGTTCCGCACCGAGATCGCCAACGGCTGGCGCTACATCACCCGCCGCCCGGGGCTACGGGCCGCATTGCGGTTCTTCATCGTCGACCATGCCTTCTACACGCTCGGCTTCGCCGTCATCACCCCGATGCTGCTCATCGAACAGAGCCCGGCGGTGCTCGGTCTGGCCCTGGGCGCCGCGGGCGTCGGAGGGCTCGCCGGCAGCGTCGCCATGGGCGTCTGGGGCGGGACCGTCCGCCGCGCCCACGGCCTCATCCTCTTCATGGGCCTCGCGAGCATCGCGATGACCGTCGTCGGGCTCGGCGCCGGCCCGGTGTGGGTGATCGTGGGCATGTTCCTGCTGACCTTCGGCGAGTCGCTCGCCGAGGGGCACTGGATCGCCGTCGTGCAGACGAAGGTCGGATTCGAGTTGCAGGGCCGCGTCCTGTCGATCTTCATCTCGCTGATGATGCTCACGATGCCGATCGGCTACCTGGTGGTCGGCCCTCTCGCCGAGCGGTACGTCCAGCCGCTGCTCGAACCCGGCGGCGCCCTGGCCGGCAGCGTCGGCGAGGTGCTCGGCACCGGCCCCGGCCGCGGACTCGCGCTGCTGGTGACCGTCAGTGGCCTGCTGCAACTCGCGTGGGCCGCACGGGGCTGGCTCGACCGCCGACTGCGCCTGCTCGAGGACGACCTGCCCGACGCCCTCCCACCCGCCGAGATCGGCTCCCGCGACGACCTGCAGCGCGCGGCCGACGCCGCCCTGCGCACCCCCCCGCTGACACCCACCCTCGCGAAAGGCCGCCACGTGTCCGTCGACACCCACCTCGAACACCCCACCGACGCGTACGGAACCCCCCTGATCGACGCGCTCGACCTCGTGCCCGGCGCCCGGATCCTCGTCAAGGACGAGACCCGGTACGCGTCCGGAAGCCACAAGGAACCGGCCGCCCGCCAGGTCGTCACTCGGGCGATCGCCGAGGGTCGACGGCGCATCGTCATCGCCACCTGCGGCAACTACGGACGCGCGATGGCCATGGCCTGCGGTGCCATCGGCATGCCCTGCACCGTCGTGCTGCCCACCGGCTGGAGCGACGGCGGCGCCTTCATGCGCTCGGCCGGCGCGGACGTGCACCTGATCGACGGCAGCTACGAGGACGCGGTCGACGAGTCCAGGCGACTGGCTGCCCTCGACGGCGCGGTCGACGGCAACGTCGACGGACCCTACGTCGAGGCGGTGTTCACCGGCCACGGCACCGTCGCGCACGCCCTGCACGCCGAGCTGGACGAACCGCCGGCGGCGCTGTGGATCCCGGTCGGCAACGGCACCACAGTCATCGCCGTACACCGGGCGCTGGGTCAGCTCGGGTGGAACGTGCCGCTGCACGGAGTCGGCTCGGCCGGTAACAACCCGCTGGTGACGAGCTGGCCGGGACCGTACCGGATGCTCGACCCGGACGACGTCAGCACGACCGACCACAACCAGCCGCTCGTCAACTGGCACGCACTACAGGGACCCGAGGCCCTCGACGCGATCAGAGCCAGTGGCGGTGCCGTGCACGCCGCCACCGACGACGAACTGCTCACCGCGCGGCACCTGCTCGCCGAGTACGGCGCCCAGCCCACCGCCGCCGGCTCGGTCGCCCTGGCCGGGCTGCTCGCGTACGCCCGCGGCACCGCGTTGACCGGAACCCACGTCGTCCTGCTCAGCGGCCGCTGATCCCGCCCACACCCCGCCCCCGAGGAAGAAGCATGACGCTCACCGCCGTTCCCGCGTCCATCCCTGCCCCCGCGCCCACCCTGCTGTTCGCCCGCGCCCGCACCACAGGCGTCGACGAGCGCGTCTTCCTCGGCAAGCTCGGTGTCCTGGCCCTGATCACCGCGGCGGGGGCCACCCTCGCCCTGCGCCCGGAGCCGATCGCCGTCGTCGCGGGCGTGCTGCTGCTGGCTGCCATGTACACCCACGCGGTCGAGCTCCAACACCAGGTACTGCACCACTCCGCGTTCCGTAGGGCCTGGCCCCACCGCCTGGTCGGGGTGCCACTCGGCCTCCCACTGTTCGTCGTCTACAGCCACTATCGCGTACGGCACCTGCAGCACCACCGCTTCCTGGGCACCCCGCACGACACCGAGTTCTTCGGGTTCGACACGCGACAGTCGCTCACGCTCGCCACACTGCTGCGCGGCACGTTCGACTACCACCGCGTCCTGGTCGTGCTGCGGGATGTCGTCCGCAGCGCGACCGGCCGGTGGACCTACGAGTTCGGTGACATCAGCCCGAAGATGCGGCGTCACGTCGTGCAGGAGCACCTGGTCCAGGGCGCCGCGGTGCTCACCGCCACCGGTCTGGCCCTCGCCGGTCTCGGAGAGTACGTGTTGCTGCTCTGGGTGCTGCCGCTCGTCGCCGCCGTGCCGATGCACTTCCTCGTCGAGCTGCCCGAGCACATCCTCTGCGACACCGAGACCACAAACGTGCTCCACAACACCCGTTCGATCCGGGGAAGCTGGTTGAGTACCTGGTACACCAACGGCAACAACCTGCACATCGAGCACCACGCCGCGATGAGCGTACCCATCAACCAACTTCCCGCCCGGCACGAGGAGACGAGGCGGTTCGCCACCCACGTCGAGCGGACCTACACCGACTTCTACCGCACGCTGTGGCAGGCGCTGCGCGCCCCCAGCTAGCACCCCGAGCAGCCGCGAGAGAACGAGGTGGGCCAGCGCCCACTCAGCGGATGCGGTCGGTGAGGCTCTGCGCCGTCGCCGTCGCCGTCCGGGCCGGGCCAGGCGTGCCCCATGTTCTGGACGCGGTACGCCTCGACGATCGACGAGCCGTCCGGTGCCGTGGTCGTCGAGTGCGTGTACGCGTGCCGGCCCGCCTCGGCCGGCACGGACACGGTCTCCTCGGTCGGATCGAGGCTGTCATTGGGCAGTCCGTCATCGACGAGGTCGCCCAGAGCGGTCCAGTGGGCGACGAGTCGGGTGGCGACCAGGGGTGGCACGACCTCGTCCTGCTCGCCCTGGACGACCAGCAGCGGCACCCGCCGGGCCCGCTCACCCATCTGGGCCCAGGCTTGACGTGCCGTGTCCAGCGGCGACGTCGAGTCCGGGTTGTCCGGGTCGACCTGGTCGAGCCCGTACTCCCCACCGGCGACCGAGGTCGCCGTGGCGAAGACGTCGGGGTAGGTGACCGCGAGGATGACCGCGGTCCCCGCGCCCGACGAGGCGCCGGCCACGTGCACCCGATCCGGATCCGCGCCGTACGTCTCGACCACCTGGCGGGCGACACCGGCGAGCAGCGCGGGTTCGCCGCTGTCGCGGTGCTGCTCCCGGGGGTCGGTCGAGTTCCAGCAGGCGATCACGTTGCGCGAGATCAGTTGCGTGGGGTAGACGACGATGAAGCCCTCCCGGTCGGCCAGGCGGTTGAACTGGGTCGTGGACTTCATGGAGTTCCACCCGTAGCCGGTCATCGCACAGCCGTGGATCGCCATGACGACCGGCAGTCGGGCCGTCCCGGCGTGTTGGGGAGGAAGGTGGACCTGGTAGCGCTGCGAACCGGCGTCGCCGTTGTAGACGTGGTTGCGGTCGCCCTCGCCCATCTGCCAGGGCAGGCCGAGCTGAAGAGCGGCGACGCCGACGCTGACGGCGGCCACGGCGGTGACGAGGACGCCGGAGACGATCCGCAGCCATCGCCGTCGTGGACGACGCGGTGGGTGCGGCGGCGCGGTCACGCGGGCCTCCTCTGCGGTACGGGATGGGCGTCAGACGGATGTCTGATCCAGTTCTTGTGCAACAGGACCTAGCCTCGAGGAAGCACGGTGATGGCCGCGATGGCGCTGTTGACGACGGTGGCCGTCACGGTGCGGGTCACGGCTGCCGCTGCGGCGTCGGCACCCCAGTCGCCCCGCTCGAGTTCCTTGGCCCGGCTGATCACCGATGACGTCCACGGGATCTCACGGTGGAACTGCGGGAGCGTCCCGCTCGCCGAGAGCAGCGCCGCGAGCGCGGCGACACGGGCTTGCGGCTCCGCGCCGTCCACGAGGACCTGCCGAACGTCGGCGAGCAGGCGGGCCCGTCGTTCGGTCCTGCCCTCCCGCAGGGCCGTCGTCCGGAACAGGCCGAGCACCTTACGGGGCTCCTGGTCGATGTCGCCTCGCGCGACGAGCCGCTCCAACACGGGCGCGCGCAGGGCGGGACCGATCGCCGCCAGTGCCGTCTGCACCCCCCTTGGTTTCTCGGCGAGGTAGTCCCATGCCGGGCGGAGGAGGCTGTCCGACGGTGGGTGACCCGCCACGCTGCTGACCCGCCCCCGGGCCTCCGTGGTCAGATGGTCGCCGAGGGCGAGATCCGCGAGGACGGCACCGCCGAGGACGTAGAAGAGCGTGTTCTCTCCCGCGATGGTCCCGGACCTGGGTTGGAACAGGAGCAGTAGGAGATCTTCCACCAGGGTCGGAGCGTCGAACTGGGGTTCGGTGGTCATCGGCGGGGCTCCCAGCGGAAGAGTCGGGTGGCGAGGGCGACGGCGATGGCGACCCAGGCAAGGGTGGGCGCGAGCAGGAGCAGGGAGTCGGTCACGGCGACGCCGCCGTTCCAGGCGTTCATGGTCAGTTCGGTGGCGGCGCCGCCGGGCAGGAGTCGCTTGAGCCAGGCGAGGTTCTCGGTGCCGGAGATGCCCACCCAACTGGCCACGGCGATCACCCCGAGTGTGACGGGCAGAGTGGTGACCTGGGCGTGTTCGGGGGAGTTGGTCAGACCGGCGGTGGCCAGCGCCAGACCGATCATCATGGCCAGGGCCGCGATGGTCGCCACC
The DNA here is from genome assembly GCF_040649915.1 of Micromonospora sp. NPDC048839. NCBI lineage: Bacteria > Bacillati > Actinomycetota > Actinomycetes > Micromonosporales > Micromonosporaceae > Micromonospora > Micromonospora sp. NPDC048839. The sequence goes on along the minus strand of NZ_JBEZGL010000002.1, from coordinate 425,737 downwards.
ACCAGCAGGGCGACGTTTGCCGGTCCGTCGGCGACCACGGCCAGGGCGGTCAGGATCGCGGTCACCTGCACCACGGAGAGCACGACCACGGGCAGCAGTAGCCCGCCGAGGATGCCGGCATCGCCTTCGGCGGTGGAGCGCAGCCGCTTGAGGAAGAGGTTCTGCCGCCGGGACGCCAGGGTGGTCACGGCGGTGGCGTAGAGCCCGAACGCGGCGATCGTGAACATCACGATCGCGGCGATGTAGCCGAGGCTCCCGATGGCGGCGAAGGTCTCGTGCTGACGGACGAAGTACGCGCTGACCACTACCGGGATGATGAGGCTGGTGATCAGCACCAGCCGGTTGCGGAAGAGTTGGATCAGTTCGCTGGACGCGATGGACAACACGGTGCCGCTCCTGTCGGAAGAACGAATCAACTGTTGATGGCACGGAAGACGTCGTCGAGCCGGGTCGGCCCCGCCGCCAGGTCCCGCAGCTCCACGGCGTGGTCCTGCGCCCAGCCGAGGAGGAGGTGCAGGTCCTTCTGCAGCTCGAAGGTCTCGACCACGACCTTCCCGTCCAGGTCGACGGCGGCCCGCACCGGCAGCGTCGGCGTCGGTGCGGCAAGGGAGAAGCGGATGACCGCGGGCAGCGTGCGGGTCAGCTCGGAGACGGTGCCTTCCCGGTGGAAGGCGCCCTCGTGCATCAGCCCGATCCGGTCCGCGCGTTGTTGCGCTTCCTCCAGGTAGTGCGTGGTGAGCACGATGGTCGTGCCGTCCTCCCGCAGCCGGTCCACCGTCGCCCAGACGGCGTCGCGGGACTGGATGTCGAGGCCGGTGGTCGGCTCGTCCAGGAAGATCAGCTCCGGGCTGCCGTAGACCGCGGTGGCGAAGTCCAGCCGCCGTTTCTCCCCGCCGGACAACTGGGAGACCTTGCGCCGGGCTCGACCGGTGAGGTCGACCAGGTCGAGCACCCGGTCGACGTCGTCGGTGCGTCGGGTGAGCCGGCCGACCAGGCCGACGGACTCACGGACGGTGAGGTCCGGGGAGAATCCGCTCTCCTGGAGCATGACGCCCATTCGGGGACGTACCGCTCGCCGGTCGTCGGGGCGTTGCCCGAAGACGCGTACCGTGCCCGAGGTCGGTCTCCGGTGTCCCTCGACAACCTCCAGGGTCGAGGTCTTCCCGGCCCCGTTGGTGCCCAGCAGTGCGTAGAGCTCTCCGGGCCGTACCTCGAAGGAGAGGTCCTTCACGGCGTGGAAGTCGCCGTAGGTGAGGTTCAGCCGCTCGACTTCGATGACAGGTGTGGTGGACATGCACCCATGACAGCGCGGGCGCGGTCGACCCGTCAGTGGCACCACGTCATCACCGCATGTGACGTGGTGTCACTGGTCGCGGCCCCTGGCTGCCCGATACTGGTGTGGTGACCGCGAGATCGCCGCGCTTCACCGAGTCGACGCAGGGAAGGCTGCGCCGGCTCAACCTCGCCACGGCACTGCCGCCGGTGCTGTTCGCCGCGGTGGTCCTGATCTGGACTGACGCGCGTACCTGGTGGCACGTCGTCGTCCTGGCGCCCGGGGCCGTGGCGGGCGTGGTGGCCTTCGAACGGTGGACGGCCAACGACCTCGCCCGGGTCGCGCTGCCCTGCCTGGTCGTGGCGGCGGCGGTCTGGCCGCTCGGGGTCCTGGTGACCGGCAGCCCCAATGCCTACTGGGGTTTCTGCGCCGTGGGCTCGCTCGCCCTGCGCGAGGTGCGACGGCACCGGAAGCTGGCGGTGGCCGGGCTGTTCACCTATGTCGCCGCCGTCGGTACGGCGCGGCTGCTGGTGCAGCGGGACGACGTCGGTCACGTCCTGCTCACCTACGTCCTCATCCCGACCGTCCTCACCGTCGTCGTGACGATCCTCACCGTGGTGGGGGAGCGGTTCTACGACCTCATCCGGGAGCTCGAACAGACCCGGGAGCGGGAGGCGGAGTTGGCGGTGGTCCGGGAGCGCGTGCGGTTCGCCAGCGACCTGCACGACATCCAGGGCCACACCCTGCACGTGGTCAAGCTGAAGATCGCCCTGGCCCAGCGACTGCTGCTGCGCGACACCGCTCGGGCGGAGAAGGAGCTACGGGAGACGTACGCGCTGGTCAGCGACACCATCGCGCAGACCAAGGAACTCGCCTACGCGCAGCGGCGGCTCAACCTCACCGCGGAGATCGAGAACGCGAAGAACCTGTTCGAGGCCGCCGGCATCCGGGTCCGGGTGACGCGGGAGGCCGAGGTCGATGCCCGCGCCAGCGAACTGCTCGGGCAGGTGCTCCGGGAGACGACCACCAACATCCTGCGGCACGCGCAGGCCACCCAGGTGCAGATCACGCTCGCCGCGTCGGGCATCACCATCGTCAACGACGGCGTGACCGCCACCACGGCCCCCGAGCTCCGGGGACTGGCGGCACTGAGGCAACGGCTGGCCGGCGACGGAGGTGAGCTGACCGTGGAACAGAAGGACCAGCGGTTCCTGACCGCAGCGGTCTTCCCACCCGTGCGGGCCGACGGGGCCCCGACAGTCCGGGGGAAGGACCGCCAATGATCACCATCGTGCTCGCCGACGACGAGGCGCTGCTGCGCACGGCCCTGGCTGCGCTGCTGCCGATGGAGGGCGACATCACCGTCCTCGCCGAGGCGCAGGACGGTCAGACGGCGATCGACGCCACGCTGCGGCACCGTCCCGACGTGCTGGTCATCGACCTGGAGATGCCGGGCGTGGACGGCCTGGGCGCGGTCGCCGAGATCCGCCGCGATCGGCCGGAGCAGGTGATCCTCATGCTGACCCGGCACGCCCGCCCCGGGGTGCTGCGCAAGGCGTTGAAGCTCGGCGTCCAGGGCTTCGTCAGCAAGTCCGCCGAGCCAGCGCACATCACCTCGGTCATCGCCACCCTGCATGCGGGGAAACGCTGGATCGACCCGGACGTGTCCGCGCTCGCCGTCACCGAGGACTGCCCCCTGACCGAGCGTGAGGCCGACGTCCTGCGGGTCACCGGTGAGGGGTACTCGGTCGCCGACATCGCCGCGCGGCTCTACCTCGCTCCGGGCACCGTCCGCAACTACCTCTCCAACGCGATGCGTAAGACCCAGACCCGGACGCGCCACGAAGCGGCCCGCTACGCCCGCGAACACGACTGGCTGTAACGGCGAGCCGGTGTGCCCCGACGGCTGGGTCGTGGGGGAGAAGACCGCCGCCGGCGGCTACGGTGCCCGAACTGTGCCGCTGCGGCCCGCCCGGCGGGGAACTGCCTTGTCAGGTGCAGTTCCCCGCCGGATCGTCAGGCAGCGGTCCGCTGCACCGCCGTGGCCGGGTTGCCGTCCACCGCCGCGGTCAACTGCGGAACGATCTTGTCGAGCAGGAACGGCAGGCTCAACGGGGTGATGAACGAGGTCGCGGCGCCGACGAGTTCCTCGTTCTCCAGGTAGATGTCGCGACCCTCGGTCTTGACCTTGAGCTTGCTGTAGAGCGGGTCGGCCTGCACCTTCGCCTTGTCGGTGTCGTAGCTGTCGACCAGCCAGATCAGCACGCCGGTATCGAGCATGTCGGTGCGCTCCCGGCTCAGGTTCGCCCCGAACTCCTTGCCGGTCACCTCGGCCAGCCCGGACGGCAGCGTGAAGCCCAGATCGGTGAGGAACCGGCCGCGCGCGTCCTGCGGGCCGTACACGTAGTAGCCCTCGTAGGTGGTGGCCATCAGGCCGGTCGCGCCGGCGAAGGCCGGGTTCGCCGTGCGTACCGCCGCGAACTTGGCCTCGACGTCGGTGACGACCTTGTCCGCCTGAGCCTTGCGCCCGACGGCGGTGCCGACCGTACGGGTGACGTCCTGCCAGGACACGCCATAGTCGACGGAGCCCTTCGGCTGCGCCACGGTCGGCGCGATCTTGGCAAGCTTCGCGTAGTCCTCGCTCGTCAACCCCGAATAGACGCCGAGGATGAGGTCGGGCCGCAGCGCCGCCACCTTCTCGAACTGGACGCCATCGGTGTTGGTGAGCACCTGCGGCTTGGCGGCCGCACCCAGCGCCGCTTCGGCCCAGGGCCAGATGGCGCCCGGCTTCTCGCCGAACCACTCGGTGGTCGCCACCGGCACGACGCCCAGCGACAGCAGGGCGTCCTGCTCGACCAGGCCGACCACGGCGATCCGCTTGGGCTCGGCCGGAATGGTGGTGGTGCCGAACTTGTGCTCGATCGAGACCGGGAAGGCGGTGGAGGTGGCGGCACCGGACGAGGGGGCCGACGGCTCCGACCCACCGCCGCAGGCCGCGGGGAGAAGCAGGAGCGCGGTCGCCGCGACCGCGGCGCTCCGGCGGATTGAGGTAAGCCGCACGGCTGTTCCTTTCTGCAGCGAGGCCCCAGGGTGATGACCTCGAACGGGAGTGTAGGTTAGCCTCACCTAACTTAGTAATGCGAACGGGTGGACGGATGGAGCACGTGTTGACCTCAGGCACCGGAATCCGCCCGGAGCCCCGGACCGTCTCACCCACCACGGCACCGCGCGAGCCGTTGTCGCGCACCGCTCGCCGCTGGACGGGGCTCGCCGTCGGCGTCGTCGCCCTCGCCGCCGCCCTGGCGCTGAGCATCGCCGTCGGCAGCCGTTCGCTCGGCCTCGGCACGGTCTGGCAGGTGCTCTGGCACGACGACGGCTCCGCCGCCGCCGAGATCGTGCATCGGCTACGGGTGCCTCGGACGATCCTCGGCTTCGCCGTGGGCGCGGCGCTGGGCCTGGCCGGCACGGTGATGCAGGCGCTCACCCGCAACCCGCTTGCCGAACCCGGGTTGCTCGGGGTGAGCCTGGGCGCGTCCACCGGCGTGGTGCTGGCCATCGCGCTGCTCGGAGTGACAAGCGCGAACGGGTACGTGTGGTTTGCCATCGCCGGTGCCGGGCTCACCTCGGCGGCCGTCTTCGCGCTCGGCGGCGCCGGCCGGGCACCCACACCGGAACGGCAGGTGCTTGCCGGGATCTCCCTCACCTCGGTGCTCGGCGCCGGAATCTGGGCGATCCTGGTGACCCATCGGGAGGCGTTCGACAGGTACCGGCACTGGGACGTCGGATCGCTCGCCGACCGGGAGACCAGCACGATCACCCAGTTGGCGCCGTTTCTGACCGTCGGCGTCCTGCTCGCGCTGCTGCTGGGCCGCCAACTCAACGCGCTGAGCATGGGCGACGACGCAGCGACCTCGGTCGGCGCCCACCCGGGGCGGGTCCGGGTGCTCGGCATGATCACGATCACGCTGCTGTGTGGCGCCGCGACAGCCGCCTGCGGGCCGATCTGGTTCGTCGGCCTGGCCGTCCCGTACGCGGCCCGGATGTTCACCGGCTCGGACCACCGCTGGATCCTGGCCTACTCGCTGGTCCTCGGGCCCACCCTGCTGCTCGTCTCGGACGTGCTCGGACGGGTCCTGGTGGCCCCGGCCGAACTGCCGGTCGGGGTGGTCACCGCGTTCCTCGGCGCGCCCCTGTTCATCGCGCTGTGCCGTCGACGCCGGCTGAGCACCCTGTGAGCGGGCCGCTGCTGCAGCTACGCCCCTCCGGACGGACGACCCGGCTGGTGGTCCGCAGTCGGGGCGGCCGGCTCTCGCTGCGGGTGCACCTGCGAGCGCTGATCGCCGGCACCGCACTGCTGCTCACGGCCCTGGGTGTCGCGCTTGTCAACCTCTCCAGCGGCGACTTCCCGATCCCCGTGCCCGACGTGCTGCGCAGCCTCGTCGGCCAGGGCGACCCGGGCACCGACTTCATCGTGCACGAGCTGCGGCTACCCCGCGTGCTGATCACTCTGCTGGTCGGTACGGCCCTGGGCGCGAGCGGCACGATCTTCCAGGGGTTGACCCGTAACCCCCTGGGCAGCCCCGACTTTGTCGGCTTGACGGTGGGCGCGGCGACCGGCGCGCTGATCGTCCTGCTGCTGCTCAACGGCACGGGCTTCCAGGTCGCGGCCGGTGCGATCGTCGGCTGCCTGGCCACCTCGGTCGCCATCTACCTGCTCGCGTTCCGCCGTGGGGTGCAGCCGTTCCGGCTGGTGCTGATGGGTGTCGGAGTGGCCGCGCTGCTCGACTCGTTCAACTCGTTCCTGATCTACCGCAGCCGACTGGACGAGGCGATCGCCGCCCAGGTCTGGTTGATCGGCAGCGTCAACGGCCCCGGGTGGACCGAGGTGACGCTCGTCGCCGTGGCCGTCGCGGTGCTGCTGCCGGTCGCGCTCTACCACGGCCGGCATCTCGACATGTTGGCCCTGGGCGACGAGCCGGCGATGCTGCACGGCGTACCTGTCGAACGCAGCAGGGTCGTCCTCGCGCTGGCCGGCGTCGGGCTCGCGGCCGGCGCCACGGCCGCGGCCGGGCCGATCGCGTTCGTCGCTCTCGCCGCGCCACCGTTGGCCGCTCGACTGACCCGGTCGCCGAACGCCGGGATCCTGCCGGCCGCGTTGATGGGCGCCGCCCTGTTGACGGCGAGTGACTGGGTCGCCCAGCGCCTCCTGCCCGACGACGACGTCCCGGTCGGGCTCGTCACCGCTGCCCTGGGTGGCATCTACCTGACCTGGTTGCTCTTCCACGAGCGACGTAACCGCGGACAAGGAGCACAGCGATGACCGAGTCGCGGCTGCGGGCCGACGCGCTGACCCTGGCGTACGACAAGAGGGTGGTCGTCCGGGACCTCGACGTCCAGATCACCGACGGGTCGTTCACCGTCATCGTCGGCCCCAACGCCTGCGGCAAGTCGACGCTGCTGCGGTCACTGGCCCGGGTGCTCAAGCCCCAGGCCGGTGCCGTCTACCTGGATGGTCAGACCATCGCGTCGCAGCCGTCGAAGCAGGTGGCGCGGCAGCTCGGCATGCTGCCGCAGTCGTCGGTGGCGCCCGGCGGGATCGTGGTGGAGGAGCTGGTCGCCCGGGGTCGCTTCGCCCACCAGCGCCTGCTGCGGCAGTGGTCGCCGGAGGATGAGGCGGCGGTCGCCGACGCGATGCGCCAGACCGAGGTGACCGACCTGGCCGACCGGTTCGTCGACGAACTCTCCGGTGGTCAGCGGCAGCGGGTCTGGCTGGCGATGGCGCTGGCCCAGCAGACGCCGATCCTGCTGCTCGACGAACCGACCACGTTCCTCGACCTGTCGCATCAGTTCGAGGTGTTGGACCTCTGCGCCGACCTGCACGAGCAGGGCCGTACGGTCGTTGCCGTCCTGCACGACCTCAACCACGCCTGCCGGTACGCCACCGAGCTGATCGTGATGCGGGAGGGTCAGGTCCTCGCCCAGGGCCCACCGGCCGAGGTGATGACGGCGGAGCTGGTGGAGACGGTCTTCGCGATGCCCTGCCGGGTGATGACCGATCCGGAGACGGACACCCCGATGGTGGTCCCGGCCGGGCGGCAGCGGCGTCGACTGGCCCGCGCCGGCGGCGTCGCGGCGCCGGTCGACCGCGTTTCCGCCTGACCGGCGCGCCCTGCTCCTCCCAGGGGCGCGACGTTCAGTTCTCGGGTAGGCGCAGCCGCGCGATGCGGCGCTCGCCGTCCAAAGCGCGCATCGCCCGGGCCAGCGTCGCGGCGTGCAGCTCGTCCTCGCCGCGTTCGAGCATGGTCTCCGCCGCCACGCCGATGGCCCTGGCCTCCGCCGCCAGGGCCTGCGCGGCGAGGACGCAACCCCGTGCGTCGAAGTGGCCGCTGTCCCGAGCCGGGTTGAGCCGGCCCACCAGGTCGATGATGCGCAGGTAGCGGTCCACGAGTTCCTGCTCGGCGCGGGTCAGTGCGGGGAGTTCTTGGTCCGTCATCGAATTCCCTCCGTGGTCGATCCGGGAAGGGTCGCGCGTCCCCCGTGCGCGGCAGGACAGGACGAGCCTATCCACCACTGACCGGCCCACCCGGGTGTCCGTCCGCCAGCTCGGGTGCGCGTCGGATCAGGAGGACGCTGTACGCCACGATCCACACCAGTCAGAGGAGCCAGCCGGCGACCCGGATCCGGCGGCGAAGACCGTGGGAATCTCGTCGAGGGACGCGGCTTCGGACGGGGTGGGAAAGCCGCAATGGTGAGCAGCAGATTCGCCACGATGAGGGAAACCCAGGCCGGCGATGCCGGCGAGGCGAGGAAGGCGCACGGCGGTCTCCGTTGACCGAGCATCACGCGCGTCCTTCGGGACAGACGGTGGGCGGCGGTCGGTCAGTACGCGATGCCGATCGCCCGGCGGATCGTCGCGGGGTCGCCTGCGGCGGCGAGCATGGCGTGGGCCACGTCGGCCCGCGAGATCGTGTAGCCGCGGGCGACGTTGCCGTCGATTGCGGTTCGGTACCGGCCGGTCATCGTCTTGTTCACGAGCTTCGGCGGCCGCACCACCGTCCACTGCGCCGGGCTGTCGGCCATCGCGTGCTCCATGGCGCGCAGGTCCGCGTACAGATCTCTGAGCAGGGCACTGATGACCGGCAGAACAATGCGGCGGTTGAGGAAACTGTCCCCGTCGGGTGCCGGGCCGACGGGGGCGGCGCTGACCGTGACGAGTCGGTGGACGCCTTCGGCCTGCATCGCTGTCAGGATCGCTCGCGTGGCGGTGGAGGCGACCGGCCCGTCGCGGCGTCCGCGCGGACCCACGCCGGACAGGACCGCGTCACTGCCGCGCACCACGGGCCCCAACGCATCGGCGTCGTCGAGCGTCGGCACCGTCGTGACCTCCAGCGCCGGATGACGTACGTCGAGGCGGACCGGGTCGCGGACGACCGCGGTCACGGTCAACCCGCGGTCGAGTGCCTGGCGTACGACCTGGCTGCCGATGCCGCCGGTCGCACCGAAGACGGTCACCTTCAGCTGTCACAGCTCGGGCTCCACGTCGCGCAGACGTTCACCGCGCGGCTGGCGCCGCTGGGCATCGCGCCGAACCACTTCGGACTGCTCATGCACCTGGAGCGAAGCGAAGGCAACACCCAGCAGCAGCTCGCCGACGCGCTGGGCATCCACCGCAAGGTCATGGTCGGCTTGCTCGACGACCTCGAACAGCGCGATCTGGTCGAACGTCGGCGGCATCCCAGCGACCGTCGCGCCCACGCCATCCACCTGACCGACGCCGCACGCGAGCTGCTGCCTCGCGCTCGCCGGGTCGCCGACCAGCACGAGGGCGAGATCCTCACCCCGCTCGACGCCAGCGAACGCGCCCGGCTCATCACCGTCCTGCAACGGCTCGCCGAGCACACGGGGAGCCCGGCCGGCGTCCACCCGGGCCTGCACCAGTCAGCCGCCCGCTCTCGCCATCCGGGCGACTCGTCGGATGCTCGGTAGGGCCTCGATCGCGGGTGGGAATGAAGCGCCGTCCGTGTTCATCGTGCCAGCGCGGCCCCGCGATGCTCCTGCGGGCTGATGCCGTACACGCGCTTGAACGCCGAACTGAGGGCGAACCCGCCGAGAGCATCGGCGCGCGCCCGCCCGCCCGCTAGCTGCGATCCACCCGCAGCCAATCGGATTACCGGGCGGGGCAGGAACACGTCGTCATGGTCGAGGCCGGCCACTGTCTCTGCTCGTCGTCAGGACGCGTCGGGTCCGGTCCCCGGTCCAGGCCGCTTCGAGGATCGCGGTCAGGCTGGCGGTGTCGGTCGGGCCCGGATGGTTCTGGATCAGGCGGGTGACGCCACTGGCCATCTCCGCGAAGCGGGGAAGGTCGGCGCGTGCCACGCCGATGTCCGCCAGGGTGGGAGGGATGCCGATGTCGGCAAGGAGCCCGTCGAGCCAGGTGAGGAACGTGTCTGCGGCCTCGGCATCCGAGGCGTCGGTCACGTCGAGCCCGCACACCCCGGCGAGGTTGGCCAACCTGTCGCTGATGGCATCCCCGGCCGCGTCCAGCGCGTAGGGCAGGAGCAGCCCCACGCCCAGCCCGTGCGGCGTGTGCGTGGCCGCGCCGATGGGGTACTGCAGAGCGTGCGGGGCCGCGTTGCCCGCGTGGGAGAAGGCGAGCCCGGCGAGCATGGACCCGTAGGACATGTCCGCGCGCGCGTCCGTGTCTCCGCCGTCCAAGACAGCACGACGCAGGCTACGGGCGATCCGCTCCGCGGCCAGGAGCGCGTAGTGGTCGGTGATCTGGTTGCGGCCGAGGAACACCTGCTCCACGGGGTCGCGCGGTCCGTGGGGGCGGGGTCGCGCGGTGTAGCTCTCCACCGCGTGACAGAACGCGTCGATGCCGGAGTGGGCGGTGACGGTCGCGGGGCAGGTGTAGGTGAGTTCGGGGTCGACGATGGCGAAGTCGGGCACGATGTGGACGCTGGAGACCCCGACCTTCAGCGCGCGATCCGGGTCGGTCAACACCGAGACGGGTGTGAGCTCGGAGCCGGTACCTGACGTCGTCGGTACCGCGACGAGAGGAATCGTCGGCCCCGGCACCTTCGACTCGCCGTAGAAGTCGCGCGGTGACCCACCGTGGCGCCGGATGACGCCGACGATCTTGGCGAGGTCGATCACCGTGCCACCCCCGATGGCGAGGATGACGTCGGCGTCCACCCTGGCGGCGGCCGCGACGGCCAGGGCGACGTCGGTGAGGGGCACGTCCGGGGTCGCGTCGGAGAACACCTCGACGACCTGGACCTTCTCCCGCACCGCGGCCACGATCGCGGCCACGCCCGGCTGCCCCAGCAGAACCCGGTCGGTCACGATGAGGACGCGCGAGCCGCTCTCGGCCACCACTCGTGGGATGTTCTGCGCGACCCCTTCACCCACGATCAGCTGGCGTGGTCCGCGGACGGTCTCAAGCATGTCGGTGCCTCTCCGGAACGTCGGCGGCGATGTGCTGGGTGGACATCCAGGTCACCTGCGAGACCGGGACGGCGACGGCAAGGTTGGCGGCCCGGGTGACGCAGCCGCGCGCCCGGGTCAGCGGGCCGGTCACGGCAGGTCGATCGCCGCGTAGGTGAGGTCGAGGTACTCGAGGATGCCCTCGTGCGACCCCTCCTTGCCGATCCCGGACTGCTTCACGCCTCCGAACGGAGCTGACGGGTCCGAGATCAGCCCACGGTTGATGCCGACCATCCCCGTGTCCAGCCCCTCGGCGAACCGGAGCGCTCGCTGGAGGTCACGGGTGAAGACGTACCCGACCAGGCCGTGCTCGGTGTCGTTGGCCTGCGCCAGCACCTCGTCGTCGGACGTGAACGAGATGATCGGCGCCACCGGGCCGAAGATCTCCGCCCGGAGCATCCGTGCGTCTTCCGGCACGTCGACGAGGACCGTGGGCGGGTAGAAGTGGCCCGGTCCGTCCGGACGCTCGCCGCCCACCAGGACCCGGGCGCCGCGATCGACCGCGTCGGCGACGAGCTCGTCGATCGTGCTGACCGAGGCCTCGTCGATCAACGCCCCGACGTCCACGCCGTCGTCGAGACCATGGCCCACCGACAGCGCGCCCATCCGCTCGGCGAAACGTGCCGTGAACTCCTCGCGCACCGGCTCCTCGACGTAGATCCGGTTGGCCGCGATGCAGGACTCCCCGATGTTGCGCATCTTGGCCACCATGGCGCCGTTGACCGCGACGTCCAGGTCGGCGTCGGCACACACGATCAGGGCCGCGTTGCCGCCCAGTTCCATGGAGGTACGCAGCACGTTGTCCGCGGCCTGTCGCAGCAGCACGCGCCCGACCTCGGTCGACCCGGTGAACGAGAGCTTGCGGGTCCGACTGTCGGCCAGCAGAGCGGAGACCACCGCGCCGGAACGCTTGGTGGTCACCACGTTGACAACACCCGGGGGTACGCCGACCTCCTCCATGATGCGGGCCAGCAACAGCATGGTGAGCGGCGTCTGGCCCGCCGGCTTCGTGATCGTCGTACAGCCCGCAGCCAGCGCGGGAGCGATCTTGCGGGCACCCATGGCCAACGGGAAGTTCCAGGGCGTCACGAAGACGCACGGTCCGACCGGCTTCGGTACGGTGAGGATGCGGTATCCACCCGCGGGGGCGATGCTGTAGCGCCCCTCGACGCGCACCGCCTCCTCGGCGAACCAACGGAAGAACTCGGCGCCGTAGGCCACCTCCCCCCGAGCCTCGGCGAGGGGCTTGCCCATCTCGAGCGTGATCAGCCGGGCGACCTCCTCGGACCGCTCGGTCAGTGCCCGGTACGTCGCGGTCAACAACTCGGACCTTCTCCGCGGCGGGGTCGCCGCCCACTCCGCCATTGCCGAGCTCGCCGCGTCCAGAGCGGCGAGCCCGTCCACGACGTCGGCGTCGGCCACCTCGGCGATGGTCTTGCCGGTGGCGGGGTCCTCGACGGCAAAGGTGGCTCCGCTCGCGGCGTCGCGCCAGGCGTCGCCGATCCGGAGCCGCCGGTGCTCGGGGGGCAGGACGTTCATCGGGTCACTCATTGCGTCGCCTCCTGTGATCTTCTTGGTGCTGTCCGGCGTGCCGCAGCGATCGGGCTGTACGCGTAGTCGGACGGGTCACACACCCTCGTCGGGGGCGAGGTTGCCGAGCGGGTGGAAGGTGGCGCACGGTGCTGTCGCCGCCCGTGGGTCAGCGCCCAGCCTCGGACAGCGACAGCCCGGTGTCCGCATCGAACAGGTGCGCTCGGTCCAGGTCGACCGTGACCTGCAGCCGCTCGCCCGGCGTACCGGTGACGGTGGGTCGTGCCTTGACCTTGAGGATCTCCGCCCCCACCAGGACGTCGACCACCGTTCGGTCACCGAGCGGTTCGAGCCCGTAGAGCTCTCCCGACAACGACGCGTCGCCACGCTGCTCGACGGACAGGTCCTCGGCGCGCAGGCCCAGCAGCAGGGCACGACCGTCCTCAGCCGTGGTCCAGCGGGGCCGCGGCAGCGTCCACCCCTCCGCGCCGACCAGACGGTCTCCCTCGGCGTGGCAGGCGAGCAGACTGATCGGCGGGCTCCCGACGAATCCGGCTACCCACGTGTTGGCGGGACGCTCGTACACCTCGGTCGGCGTTCCGACCTGTTGCACCTTCCCCTCCTTGAGGACCGCGACCTGGTCGGCCATGGACAGGGCCTCGACCTGGTCGTTGGTCACGTAGACGAAGGTTGCGCCGAGGCTCCGGTGGATGCGGGTGAGCTCGGTGCGCATCTCGACGCGGAGTTTGAGGTCGAGGTTCGTCAGCGGCTCGTCCATGAGGAACGCGCGCGGGCTACGGACCAGCGCCCGGGCCAGGGCGACCCGCTGCATCTCACCGCCCGACAACTGCGCGGGACGACGCTGCAGCAGACGTTCGATGTGCAGCAGGTTCGACATCTGCTCGACGGCGGCGGCGATCTCACCCGACGAGCGGCGGCGTGCCCGCAGCGGCGAGGCGATGTTCTCGTACACCGTGTGTCGCGGGTAGAGGGCGTAGCTCTGGAAGACCATGGCCAGGTCGCGTGCGGCCGGGGCGTCACCGGTCGCGTCCCTGCCGTCCAGACGCACCGACCCGGCGTCGAGCTTGTCCAGGCCGGCGATCGCCCGCAGGGTCGTCGTCTTGCCTGCCCCGGAGGGCCCGAGTACGACGAAGAACGAGCCGTCCGGCACGTCCAGCGTCACACCGTCCAGGGCCTGGACCTTACCGAAGGACTTGCACAGCCCCTGTACTGCCACGGTTCCCATCAGGCCACCAGCTCTTCCGTGCTCACGTCGTAGACCGCCGGGGTCCCGCCGGTGTGCCGCAGCCCGACCGTTGCGTCAGCGGCGAAACGGACAGTCGGTGGCATCCGAACCCGTACGTCGCGCTCGCCGCTGTGGTCGACCACGTAGATGATCTCGTCGCCCAGCCACTCCGCCGAGACCACGCGGGCCGGGACAGACCGTTCCGCCCCTGGTGCGGTGACTTCCAGCGCCTCCGGCCGTACGCCCGCGACCAGGCGACGGTCGCGCGGCAGGCCCTGCGGTGGCGTGAGGACCAGTCCGCCCTGACCGCGCAGCTTCCCGTCGGCCACCTCCACCTCGATGAGGTTCATCGGCGGCGAGCCGATGAACGCGGCGCAGAAGAGACTCGCCGGACGGTCGTAGACCTCCAGCGGCGTGCCGATCTGCTCGACGCGGCCCTTGTTGAGGATGGCGATCCGGTGACCGAGTGACATCGCCTCGACCTGGTCGTGGGTGACGTAGACCATCGTCGCCCCCAGTTCCCCCTGCAGGTGCTTGATCTCCGTGCGCATGTCCGCCCTCAGCTCCGCGTCCAGATTGGTGAGGGGTTCGTCCATGAGGAAGGCGCGCGGTCGTCGTACCAGGGCGCGAGCGAGCGCGACGCGCTGCTGCTCCCCGCCGGACAGCTGGCGCGGTCGTCGGTCCAGGAGTGGACCAAGCCGCATCAGCCGGGCGGCCTCCTCGACCCGCTCGTGCACCTCCGGCTTGGGTAGTCCCTCGGCCCGCAGTGGGAACGCCAGGTTGTCGCGGGTCTTCAGATGCGGGTAGAGAGCGTAGAACTGGAACACCATGGCGATGTCGCGTTCGGCGGGCGGCAGGTCGTTGACCAGCGTGTTGCCGATGCGGATGTCGCCCGTCGTCTGCCTCTCCAGGCCGGCGATGGCCCGCAGCGTGGTCGTCTTGCCGCAACCCGAAGGGCCGAGCATCACGAACAGCTCACCGTCGCCGATGGACAGGTCGACGTGCTCGACCGCGACCGTTCCGTCCGGGTAGCGCTTGTGCAGCGCGGTCACCTCGATGCCCGCCATCAGCGTCGCACCGCCCCGAGCGTCACACCGGCGATGAGGTGCTTGCGCACCAGGTAGGCGAAGACGAGCACCGGGAGGGCGAACACCACGGAGGCGGCGGCCACGAGACCCCAGTCCGTGGTGGTGCCGCCGATGAGGCCGGCGATGGCGGGTGGGGCCGTCCGGACACTGTCGCTCGAGGTGAGGAAGGTGGCGAACACGAACTCGTTCCAGGAGAAGATGAGGGCGAAGACCGCCGTCGCGGCGATGCCGGGCACGAGCAGGGGCAGGGTGAATCGCCGGAACGCCTGCAACCGGGTGTAGCCGTCGAGCATGGCGGCATCCTCGTACTCGGCGGGCACCTCGTCGACGAACCCCTTCATCATCCAGATCGTGAACGGGACGTTGAACGCGGCGTAGATGAGGATCAGGCCGAGCTTGTTGTCGATGAGTCCGACCTGGCGGTACATGAGGAAGATCGGGATCACGACCACCACGGGCGGCATGAAGCGGGTGGACAGGATGAAGAACAGTTGGTCCTTCTTGGCCTTCACGGCGAAGCGTGAGTAGGCCCAGGCCGCCGGGACCCCCAGCACGGTGGCCAGCACCGTGGAGACTCCGGCGACCACGACGGAGTTGAGGAACGAGACGGACAGGGCGGATCGGCCGCCGTCGGGGTCGACGAACACGTCCCGGTAGTGGGCCAGGGTGACCTTGAAGTCGAAGAACTTGGCCGGGATCGCGTAGACGTCCCGGTTCTCCTTGATGGACGTCTCGATCATCCACAGCACCGGAAAGAGCATGACGACGGCCAGCACGGTCAGCAGCGTGACCTCCAGCACGGAGCGGCCTCGGCTGCCGAGGCGGCGCGCGGGGGGCGTGTGATCCCGGGCATGACCTGTGGACACGGCCTCGTCGACGGAGACGGCCATCAGCCCTCCTTGAGCTTGTTCAGATAGCGCAGGTAGAGCTGCGTGAGGACGATGACGACGAGGACCATGAGGATCCCGTACGCCGAGGCGGTTCCGGTGTTGAAGCCCAGGAACGCGACCTTGTAGATGTGGAACGACAACGTCTCGGTGGAGACACCCGGCCCACCGTTGGTGAGGATGTAGACGAGGTCGAACAGCCGGAACGCCTCGATGGCCCGGAACATCACGGCAATGAGGAGCAGCGGCCACACCAGCGGAAGGGTGATGGTGCGGAACTTGAACCACTCGGACGCCCGGTCGATCGAGGCGGCCTCGTACAGGTACTTGGGAACCGCGGTAAGGCCCGCGAGTGCGATGAGCATGATGAACGGCGTCCACTGCCAGGTGTCGACCACGATCAGGGAGATCAGTGCCGTTCGCTGTCGGGTGAGCCACTCCACCTGCCCCAGGCCGAGCGAGCCGAGCATGCTGTTGACGACGCCGAACTGCGCGTCGAGCATGAACCGCCAGAACAGCCCGACCACGACCGGCGACAGCATCATCGGGACCAGGAACAGGGTGGTCAGCACTCCTCGCCCGTGCGTGCGCCGGGAGATCAGGTAGGCGATGCCGAATCCGAGCACGGTCTGCAGGCCGACCGCGCCGACCACGTAGATCAACGTCGTCAGGGCCCTCGTGTGGACCTGCGCCGACGTCAGGATGGCGGTGTAGTTCCCGAACCCGATGAAGTTGGCGGGTCCCCCGCGGGTGGCCGAGTAGTCGGTGAAGGACAGGTACAACGCCCACAGCAACGGGAACACCGACATGGCGAGCAACAGCAGCAGCGCGGGGGAGATGAAGGCCACGGCGAGCCCGCGGTCGCTCAGCCGGCGGGACCGCCCCGGTGCAGGCGGCGTCGCGGACGCCACCTGCCCGGGACGGTCGGTCGTCAGAGGGACGGAGTCACTCACAGTCCGCCGCCACCCTTGCGGTTGCCGGAGTCGAGCACGCCCTGCTGCTCCTTGGCGATGTCGTCGAGCGCATCCTTCGGCTTCTTCGCACCGTTGAGAGCCGCGTTCACGTTGGTGTTCTCAATGTTGACGAGCCGGGCGTACTCGGGCACGTTCCACATGTCCCGCATTCGCGGAACCGAGTCGGTGTACACCTGGTTGAACGGCCCGGCGTTGAGGAACTCGGGCGACTGCAGGGCGTCCGTACGCGAGGGCACGCCACCGGCCGCGGCCCACTTCTTCTGGACGTCGGCCCGCTCGAACCACTCCATGAAGTTCAGCGCCTCGGCCTGGTTCGCCGCGGCGGAGTAGGCCGACACGTGCATCCCCATACCGCCGAGCGGGACCAGGTTCGTCTTCTGGGTCGGCAGGGTGGCAAAGCCCAGCTTGTCGAGAATCTGCTCCCGCGTGGTGCCGAGCGTCGACTCCTTCGGATCGAGCAGGCCGCCGCTGGCGGCGATCCAGTTGAACGCGATGCAGGCCTTGCCCTGGGCGACCGCCGCGTTCACCTCGTCGATGAACCAGTTGCCGGAGCCCTTGGCGGTCAGCGGCTTCATCTTGTTGACCAGGACGTCCATCGCCTCCTGGCCCGCGGTGTCGTTGAGGACGCCGTCGATCTTGCGCGCCTTGGGGTCCCAGAGGTTGCCGCCGTAGACGCCGTTCACCGTGTTGTAGGTGACGGCCGCGGCGTCGGAACCGTTGGCCTGGTGGAAGGCCAGCCCGCTGACGCCGGGGTTCTCCGACTGGCACTTCTCGGCGGCTGAGATCATCTGGTCCCAGGTCTGCGGGGGCTTGTCGCCGATCAGGTCCTTGCGGTAGATCATCGTCCAGGTGTCGCCGAGCAGCGGCAGTCCGTACAGGCTGGCGTTCTCGTCGCGCTTGCCGGTCTCCGCCTGGGGGTACTGGCCGTAGGCGGCCAGGAGGTACGGGTTGTAGGCCGTGACGTCGATGTTCTTCTTGACGAAGTCGGTGAGGTCGAGGATGTTGCCGTTCGTCACGGCCTCGCCGATGTGTTGCGAGTCCAGGATCGCGATGTCGAAGTCCGTCTTGCGTGCCGCGAACTGGGTGAACATCGCGTCGTGCCAGTTGGCGTTCGGCACGGTGTTGACCTTGATGGTCGCGTTCGGCCGCTCCTTCTTGTACTCCGCGTTCGCGAAGTCCTCCAGTGCCTTGGCGGGCGGCCAGTCGAACCAGATGAAGCTGAGGGTCAGCGGATCCTGGGTGAGTTCCGGGATGGTCGCCGGCGCCTTGGGGGCGCTCGCCTTCGCGTCGCCGTCCTTGTCATCGCCGCAAGCCGTCATGGTCGTGGCCACCAGCAGCATGGCCGCCGTCGCCAGCTGTACCTTTCGCCGGGGATCGGACATTCGTGTTCGCTTCGGATTCCGCATCTTCTCGCCTGCCTTCTGGTGGGGACTTCCAAGGGCCTCGCTATGCGCTTCGCCGTGCAGTTGCTGGTTGTTCAGGCGCGTCGCCGGGCTGTCGCGGGAGACGTCCATCGGCCACCTGCGGCCCACTGACGCGCCGAGCGGGACGTCGAGCATGCTCACGGGAGCTCCAGGGATCGAAGCGGAGCGATGGACGGGCGGTTCCGCGATGGTGCAGGATGACAAGCATCCGGCGCATTTCCTATACGATTTGGTGGGGCGTCAGCATCCCGCAGCGTTGTGACTGATGTCAACAGGTTCCCGAAGACGCAAGAAAGGACCTCACGTCACGATGGACGAGGAAGCGATGATGGCGCCGGGCCGCAGGGCCGTGGCAGGCGGAACGCCGCCGGGAAGATCTGGCGGCCGGCTTGCCGACGAGGTGTACGACACCCTGCTCGGACAGCTGATGTCGCTACGGATCGAGCCTGGCTCCCGCGTCACGATCGACGTCCTGGCGCGGGAGTTGGGGGTCTCGCAGACGCCGATCCGAGACGCTCTGAACCGCATGGAGGCCGAGGGTCTGGTCGTGCGTGTGCCCCATGCCGGCTACCGCATTCCGCCCCAGATCACCCGGCACCGTTTCGAGGACATGCTCGAGGTCCGCCTGCTCCTCGAGCCGGCGGCGGCGCGCCGATCCGCCGAGCGCGCGTCGCTGGAGCAGGTGGCCGGTCTGCGACGGATGCTGGAGGAGATGGCGGAGCTGGAGGGGGGCAGTGGGCCGATGGCCTACGGCGCCTTCGGGCTACGCGATGCCGCTTTTCACGATCTCGTCGCCCTGAGCGCGGAGAACCAGGTCATCCGTGAGGCGCTCGCTCGCCTGCACAGCCACGTGCACCTCTTCCGACTGCACTTCGACACCCAGGTCACCCACTTGGCCATGGCCGAGCACGAGGACGTCGTGGCCGCGATCGCCGCGCGTGACCCGGATGCCGCCGCCTACGCGATGCGCCGGCACATCCTCCGATCCGGCGAGCGTTTCCGCCGATTGTTCGACGAGGTCAAGGACGCGGACGGAGTGGCGGTAGAGGCTTGACGGGCGGGCTGGGCCGGGGAATGCTAGCAATCGATCGGATCGGATCGGATTGGATCCACCTCACCCGTCCCCCCAGTTGTGAGGAGAAGCAGGTGCCCCGAGCGCTGCTCCTGACCGGCGACGCCGCCGAGGAACTCGACACGATGTATCCCTACTATCGCGTCCAGGAGGGTGGCTGGGACGTCGACGTCTCGTCCCGGACGACGCGTGACGTGCAACTGGTCATCCACGAGTTCGACCCCAACTCCGACGCGTACGTGGAGAAGAACGGCCGCAAGTTGCCGGTCGACGTGCCCTGGGCCGACGTCGACGTCGAGCGTTACGACGCCCTCATCATCCCCGGGGGACGTGCCCCCGAGTGGATCCGGGTCGACGCCGACGTCAGGCGCATCACCGAGCACTTCTTCGCGCGCAACCTCCCCATCGCACTGGTGTGCCACGGCGCGCAGGTGCCAGCGGTGTACGGGCTGCTGAAGGGTCGGAAGACGGCGTGCTTTCCCCCCATCACCGGTGACATGGAGAACGCGGGCGCGACGGTCATCGACGCCCCCGACGTCGTGGACGGCAACCTCGTCTCCTGCCGGGGCTGGCCCGACATGCCGCAGTTCGGCAGGGCGATGATGGAGCTCTTCTCGAAGTCGGTCGACTCCGCGTCGGCATGAGCACACCTGGCCTGCCCCGGTGACGGCACTTCGGACGGTCACCGTCGACGGATCCCCGGTCCACCTTCTGGAAAGCGGCACCGGGCCCGCGGTGCTGATGCTGCACGGCTCCGGACCCGGCACGACCGGGTCCGGCGCCTGGGCACCGACGGCGCAGGCGCTGGGCCCGTCCCGGCACCTGGTGGCTCCTGACCAGGCGGGTTTCGGTCGTACACCTGTCCCGGCGGGCTCCCGGGGTGGGCTCCGGCTGTGGACGGAGCAGGCCGCGGGCCTGATGGACGCTCTCGGTATCGAGCACTACGCCGTGGTGGGTCACTCGATGGGCGGTGCCGTGGCGCTGGCGTTGGCGGCCGCGCGTCCCCAGCAGGTCACCCATGTCGTGGCGGTCTCGACGATGGGCGCTCCCGGGGCGCCGCTGTCCGCCGAGCTCGACGCGATCTGGGCCGCCCCCGCCGGCCCGGACGGGGCACGAGACATGCTGAGCCGCCTCGTCCTCGACCAGGCGCTCGTGACCGACTCGGCCATCGATGCCCGTACGGCTGCGATGCGAGCGGGGGCGGCCGCATTCGCGTCGTTGTTCCCTCCACCCAGGGCACGGTGGGTCGACGACCTCACCCTCTCGGCGCAGACGTTGGCAGCGGTGCGCGCGCCCGTGCTGCTCGTGCACGGTGCCGAGGACCGGGTCACCCCGCTCGAAACGGCAGCCCAGCCCCTGCTCGACCACCTGGCCGATGTCCGCCTGCACGTGTTCGGCCGATGCGGGCACGTGCCGGCGATCGAGCACCCGCACGAGTTCAGGCAACTGCTGTCCTGCTTCCTCCACCCGGACCGAGGTCAGTAACCGCTGCGGAGCTCCGCAGCCCGCGCTGAGCAGATCTGTGGGTGCGGCACATCAGGCGGCGGCGAGCAGCGCGGCCTCCGCCTCCACGCTGAGTCCGGGTTGCGGTCGGTCGGGGCGTTGGTAGGGAGGGCCATCGAGGGTCTGCAGCCAGGCCCAGGTGTCGATGACGGTGTCGCGGACGGGTCGGCATCGCAGGCCGGCCGCGAGAGCCTTGCTGACGTCGCCGCGATGCATTCCGTCGTGCTCAGGTCCGGGCGGTAGCCAGCATGGCAGCTGCGTCCAGGGAGCGACGCCGGCAGCAGCGATCGCGGCGGGGTCGATCCAGCGCAGCGTGGCGTCCGAGCCGGTGGCCCGCACGCAGGTGTCGAGCAGATCGCCGGTGGTGGTGTGGCCGGGAGGACTGACCACGTTGTAGGGGCCGGCGAGCCCAGCGGCGCCGGCGTCGAGGACGAAAGCGGCGAGGTCGCGCGCGTCGACGTATTGCAGGTCGAGGTCGCGTGGGCCGGGCGCGGCCACGGTGCCGCCGCGGGCGATGCGGAGCAGCCAGTACGGCAGACGGCCGATGTCTTCGTACGGTCCGAGGATGAGGCCGGCGCGGGCGAGCAGGGCTTCCCCGTTGAATGCCTGTTCGGCGGCGATCTCAGCACCACGCTTGATGGCAGCGTAGTCGACGTCGACCCCGTCACTGTCGGGTGAGCCCGCGACCACAGGTCCGTCTTCGGCGAGATGCGCGGCGGGCGGGTAGGTGTAGACCGAGCGGCTGGAGATGTAGGTGTAGTGCCCGATGCGGCCGGCGAGAACGGTGCCGACGTCACCCACGGCGGCGGGTGCACCAGACCAGGTGTCGACGACGACGTCCCAGGTGCCGGTGCGCAGGGCTGCGAGGCCGTCCGGGGTGGTGCGATCACCGATGAGGGCGGTGATCCCGTCCGGGGTGCGGCGGTGGCCGCGGTTGAGGACAGTGACGTGGGCCCGACGAGCTCGGGCTTCGTCGACGATGGCGCGTCCGACGAAGCCCGTGCCGCCGAGTACGAGCAGTTTCATGCCGGAACTGTGCCAGGTGATTCCCGCCGGGGGATAGGACTGCTCGCTGATGGCAGAATCACGGTGGACGTAACAGCCGGCTGTGGGCCGATGATGCCGAGTGTGTCGGCAGTTATTCGGCGTAGGCGGCGGCGACCTGGAACGAGTCCTCGTAGAGGCGGAACCTGACGATCTTGTCACCGCTGACCTGGAAATGCATGGCCACGGCCATCTCGTACCGTCGGCCGGTGTTGCGTGCGACGCGTCCGAACCGTCCCAGCATCACCGCGTGCTCTCCGTCGTACAGGATCGCCTCGATCTCGTCGACGTTCTCCTCCGGCACGATGTTCGCGCCGAGTGTCCGCAGGTAGTCAGCGACGTCGGCCGGCCTGGAACGCCTACCCGTCCACGGTATCGACGGCGATCCGGGTACGTCCCAGTCAACTGGGTCGCTGAAGAGCATGGCTATGTCATCCGGGTCGGCGCCGCCGCCGAGCATGCCGAAGAATCGTTCGACGACATCACGAGTAGTCATCGGGGAATCCCTCCATTCTTTCGCGTGTATGTCCGCGAGCCATGGGGCCACCGACCCCGGTTGCCGGCCTGGACGATCAGGCGTCGCGGTGCGATCGTCCGGTGCGGCGGGAGCCGCCTACTGGTCAGCAGGAATGTCGGCCACCCCGTTGGGCAGCATGGCGCGGGCGGCCCGGACGAGGTCGAGTGATTCGCGGAGAAGTTTGATCTTCCCGTTCTCGGCGACGTCGGCGTTGATGGCGTCGAATCGGGACCGGGCGGTTTCCTTGAGTCCCAAGACGTCGTGCCATCACCGGACGGCGGCGTCGATGTCGCTGACCGTGATGGTGATGTTGTGCAGGGACAGTGTGAATCCGGGATCGGTGTCGCTGGGCATGATGTCCTCTGGGAAGTAGTGGTGGTGGCGCGCCCGCCCGCCGGACCCTCGCCGGTCGCGGAACCTGGCCACGCGGCGTGTTCCCGAATTCTCGGGTGAGTATCGATCAGACCTGGTTGATGCCGCCGTCGACGAACAGCTCGATTCCGGTGATGAAGCTGCTCTGGTCGCTGGCCAGGAACAGGGCGGCCGAGGCGATCTCGTCGGGGGTGCCCATCCGGCCCAGCGGAACCTGGCTGGCCAGGAAGCCCTTGAGCTGCGCGGCCTTCTCCTCGTCCGGGGCGAGGCCGGTGATGCCGGGGGTGTCGGTGGGGCCGGGGGTGATGGTGTTGACCCGGATCCGACGGTCCCTGAGTTCGTTGGCCCAGGTTCGGGCGAAGGATCGCACGGCGGCCTTGGAGGCGCCGTAGACGCCGAAAGCCTCCTTGCCGGTGGTCGCGGAGGTGGATCCGGTCAGGATCACCGAGGCGCCGTCATTCAGCAGGGGCAGGGCCTTCTGCACGGTGAACAGCAGTCCCCTGACGTTCGTGTCGAAGATCTGGTCGAAGTGATCCTCGGAAACCTGATCGAGGCGGCGGAAGGATCCCCCGCCCGCGTTGGCGAAGAGCACATCGACGCGTCGGCCCTGTTGTTCGACGGCCCCGTAGAGCCTTTCCAGGTCGCCGAGGTCCGCAGCGTCGCCCCGGACACCGGTGACGTCGTTTCCGATCTCGGCGACGGCCGCGGCGAGGGCGTCCTCGCGGCGGCCGGTGATGAACACGTGTGCGCCCTCTGCGGCGAACCGGCGGGCGGCCGCCAGGCCGATCCCGCTCGTGCCACCGGTGACCACGGCCGTCTTGCCCTGAAGCTGACCCATGAGTTGCCTTCCGATCAGGTCGCTGTCGTCAGCGAGATGAGGTGCGCCAACGCTGATCGCCGTGGTCCACGGCGGCGCGTCGACGCGATCTTTGATGTAACAGTAATGGTTACATCAGGCATCGACAAATGGGGCATGTCGGGTGGGGGCGATGTAGCATCTGTGGTTACAGTGAGCGGGCGGAGATGGGTGCGATGAGCGGAAACAGCAGGTTGTGCGTCGCCGTGCACGTGTTGACATGGATGGCCCTGGACCGGCGCGACCCGGCGGCGGTGGCCACCTCCCAGCGCATCGCCGTGAGCGTCAACACCAACCCGGTGGTCATCCGCCGCTGCCTCGGCCAGCTTCGCGAGGCCGGCCTCGTGCAGTCACGACGGGGTGCGGGCGCCGGCTGGCACCTGACACGCGAGCCGGAGTCGATCACGCTGCTCGACACGTACCTCGCGGTCGGCGACGACGAGCCACTCTTCGCACTGCACACTTCACCACCGAGCGACTCCTGCCCGATCGGGTTCGGCATCCAGCCAGCCCTGCGTCAGGTCTTCGGCCGACTCGACGAGGCCGTACGACGCGAGCTGGCCACCACCACCATCGCGGACATGCTCCGCGACGTGCTGGCCCAGCAGCCCGCGACGGCCTGACCGCGCGTGCCGTAACCCCTGTGCCGTGGGTGGCGATGACGGTGTCCGGTGCGTCGCGGGGCCTCTGCCGGCCGTGGAATCCCGAGGGCCGGTCATGACCGATTTTGGTCCACCCTCGACGGAACGAGATGAGCTCCCGGACGGTGGGTTCGCCGTATGGTGCGGGAATGTCATCTCCGGTCTGGCAGGACGGTGCGGCCTACGAGGCGTATGTGGGTCGGTGGAGCCGGCTCGTCGCGATGACGTTCCTCCGCTGGCTGGATCTGCCGGCCGAACTGCGGTGGCTCGATGTGGGCAGCGGTACCGGCGTGTTGACCTCGACGGTGCTGCGCACAGCGCAGCCGCGTCGGATCACAGGTGTGGATCCCTCCGACGGCTTCGTGCGGCAGGCCCGTTCCGGGGTGACCGACGAGCGCGCGGACTTCGCGGTCGGTGACGCCCAGGTGCTGCCCCTTGAGGGTGGTGCCGTCGACGTGGTCGTCAGTGGGTTGGTACTGAACTTCGTCTCCGAGCCGGCGCGGGCGGTGGCGGAGTTCGCTCGGGTGGTGGCCCCTGGCGGGGTGGTGGCCGCGTACGTCTGGGATTACGCCGAGGGGATGGCAATGATGCGCCATTTCTGGGATGCCGCCAGCGCGGTCGATCCCGCAGCGGCCGCCCGCGACGACCGGCACCGCTTCGCGCTGTGCCGCCCGGAGCCGTTGCGGACGCTGTGGCGCGACGCCGGACTGACGGATGTTTCGGTGCAGGCACTCGATGTGCCAACGGTCTTCGCCCACTTCAGCGACTACTGGACACCGTTCCTCGGTGGGCAGGGCTCCGCCCCGGCCTACCTGGCCTCGCTGAGCGAAGCACAGCGGACCGCCCTACGGGATCTGCTCGCCGCCCGACTGCCGACCGAACCCGACGGGTCGATCCGGCTGACGGCTCGGGCCTGGGCGATCCGCGGTACCGCACCGACGACCGTTCCGCCGAACCAGCGTTGACGGGCGCGCCGCCTGGGGCGCGACACATGCACGTGTGGTCATCTTGCTATTAGACGATACTTAATGAAAACGATTACCGTTCCGGACCTCAGGAATGGAGTGTTTCGTGAAGCATGGACAACGCACGATCATCGCCGCGGCGGCAGCCGCCG
The DNA here is from genome assembly GCF_040649915.1 of Micromonospora sp. NPDC048839. Taxonomy (NCBI): domain Bacteria; kingdom Bacillati; phylum Actinomycetota; class Actinomycetes; order Micromonosporales; family Micromonosporaceae; genus Micromonospora; species Micromonospora sp. NPDC048839. Next base: position 400,707 of record NZ_JBEZGL010000002.1, on the reverse strand, counting down.
CGCTGGTTCTCCTTGGCGGTTGTGGCGCGGGGGAGGACGCGGCCGAGGGCAGCGGCAACACCTCGTCCGGTACGAGGCTCGCGGTGGTCGCCACCACCCCCGAGGTGGCCGACTTCGTCCGCACCATCGGCGGCAGCGACGTCACCGTGACCCAGATCATCAAGCCCAACGTCGACCCGCACGACTACGAGCCCACGCCGGCCGACATCCAGGCGATCGGCAAGGCCGCCATCGTCGTCAAGAGCGGTGTCGGCCTCGAGGGGTGGCTCGACCAGACCATCGAGTCGGCCGGCTTCAAGGGCACCGTCGTGGACTCCAGCCAGGGCGTCACCCTGCGCGAGGGTGGCCACGAGGAGGGCGAGGAAGGCCACGAGGAGGGCGAGGGCGCGCACGAGGGTGAGGAGCACGACCCCCACATCTGGCACAACCCGTTGAACGCCAAGACGATGGTCGCCAACATCGAGAAGAGCCTCGCCGCGGCCGACCCCGCGCACGCGGCGGCCTTCGCCGGCAACCTGAAGACCTACGCGGCGGAACTCGACAAGCTCGACGCCGACAACGAGGCCGCCTTCGCCCGGATCCCTGCCGACCAGCGCAAGCTGGTGACCAACCACGACGCCTTCGGCTACTACGTCGACCGGTATAAATTGGAGTTCGTCGGCTCGGTCATCCCCAGCCTCGACACCTCCGCCGAGCTGAGCGCGAAGCAGCTCAACGAGCTCGTCGCAAAGATCAAGGCCACGGGTACGAAGGCCATCTTCGCGGAGACGTCGCTGCCGCCCAAGAGCGCGGAGGCGATCGCCAACCAGGCCGGCGTCAAGGTCATCGGCGGTGCGGACGCCCTCTACGGCGACAGCATCGGCGCCGAGGGCACGCCCCAGGGCACCTACCTCGGCGCGGAGCGGCACAACACCCAGGTCATCGTCACGGCTCTGGGCGGCTGAGATGGGCGATGTCGCGGTGGCCGAAGCTGCCCTTCGCTACGCCGAGGTGAGTGTCGGCTACCACGGCGCGCCCGTGCTCACCGACGTCAACCTGGACCTGGTCCCCGGGCAGCGCCTGGCGCTGATCGGGCCCAATGGCGCTGGCAAGTCCACGCTGATCAAGTCGATCCTCGGCCTGGTGCCGGTCCTCGCCGGCACGTCCACCGTCCTCGGGGGCGCGCCGGCCCAGGCCCGGACCCGCACCGGATACGTTCCGCAGACCGACTCCCTCGACGCCGCTTTCCCGGTGACCGCGGGCCAGGTCGTCATGATGGGCCGCTACCGACGCATCGGCTGGTGGCGCCCCACCCGCACCGCCGACCGGCGAGCCGTCCACGAGGCGCTCGACCGTCTTGGCCTCGCCGATCACGGAGGTACCCACTTCGGGGTGCTCTCCGGTGGCCAACGCCAGCGGGTGCTGCTGGCCCGCGCCATCGCCGCCGAGCCACGGCTGCTGCTCCTGGACGAGCCGTTCAACGGCGTCGACGCGGTGAGCCAGGACGCCATCCTGTCCGTCCTGCGCGACCTCAGCGCGGCCGGGACAACCCTGGTGCTGAGCACCCACGACCTGACGGTCGCGCACGAACTCGCCGACACGGTCTGCGTGCTCAACCGCCGGCAGTGGGCGGTCGGCCCGCCCGACGAGACGTTGACCGCCGACACGCTGCGCCGCGCGTACGGCGGACACGCCATCGAGTTGAGAGACGGCCGGACAGTGCTGGTGGAGCCGTGATCGAGCCGTTCACCGTACCGTTCATGGGGCGCGCCCTGGCCGAGCTCGCGCTGCTCGCCCTCGTCTGCGGACCGGTGAGTGTCTTCGTCTTCGCCCGCCGCCTGTCGTTCGTCTCCGACGCGTTGACGCACACCGTGTTTCCCGGCGTCGTCGTCGGGTTCCTGGCCGGTGGCATCGAGGGCATCGTCGTCGGGGCGCTGGTCGCCGGCGTCGTGACGGCGGTGGCGCTGACCCTGCTCAGCCGTGGCGGGGCGCTGTCCGACGATGCCGCCACCGCCGTGGTGCTCACCGCCATGTTCTCGATCGGCGTGGTGCTCGTGTCGCGGCGCTCCTCGTACACCTCGGATCTGACGTCGTTCCTCTTCGGGCGCATCCTCACGGTGACGCCGCGCCAGATCGCGGAGACCGCCGTGCTGGCGGTCGTCATCCTCGGGCTGCTGTTGATCAGCGCCCGCGCTCTGGTCTTCCGGACCTTCGACCCGGCCGGAGCGGCCGCCGCCGGCTTCCGGATCGCCGGGCTCGATCTGTTGCTCAACATCATCGTCGCGCTCGTCGTCGTCGCCGCGGTACGCGCCGTCGGCACCATCCTCGTGGTGGCGTTGCTCATCGTGCCGGCCGCGACCGCCCGCATGCTCACCGCACGCCTGCCGCTGATGGCGGTGATCGGCACCGGGCTCATCCTCGTCGCCGCATACGGTGGCCTGCTGGCGAGCTGGACCGCATCGGTCGACCACGGCATCTCCCTGACCTCGGCCTCCGCGGTCGTCCTGCTGCTCGTGCTCGCCTACCTGCTGCTGCTCCCACTGGGCGCGCTGCGGTCGAGACGCAAGCACGGGCGGATCATCTCCTCCGAGGCAAGGAGGTCCCCCCATGAACTGGTGGGATGACGCGCTGCACCGGGCCACGGCCGAGGTGCTGCTCGCCGGCGCGCTCGCCGGACTCGTCGGCGTCCACGTCGTACTACGTCGGCTGTCCTTCTTCACCATGGCACTGACCCACGCCACGTTTCCCGGGGTGGTGGCGGCGTCCATCATCGGCGTCAACATCGTCGTCGGCGGCGTGGTCGCGGGCGCGATCGTCGCGCTGGGCGTCGCCGCGCTCAGCCGCCACAAGAGCCAGAACACGGCCGCGGCGACAGGTGTCCTGCTCTCCGGCGGCTTCGCCCTCGGCGCCGGGCTCGTCGCCACCCAGAACGGCTTCAGCCGAGACCTGACCTCGTTTCTCGTCGGGTCGATCCTCACCGTCAGCCCGCAGGACCTCGGGACCACCGCCGTCGTGCTCGTCGTCGTCGCGGCCGTCCTGCTGGCCTGCGCCCGTCCGCTGCGCTACACCGGCTTCGACCGGACCGGCGCGCAGGCGGCCGGCTTCGCCACCGGTGTCTGGGACGTCGTGCTGCTGCTCGCCATCCAGGTGGCGGTCGTGACGATCGTCCCGGCCATCGGCACGATCCTCGCCCTCGCCCTCATCGTCGCGCCGGCGGCCGCGGCGCGCCAGTGGTCGCACCGGCTGAGCGTCATCACTGCCCTGGCCGTCACGCTCGGTGCCCTCAGCGGGCTCGGCGGCCTGTACGCGTCGAGCCGCTGGGATGTCGCCGCCGGCGCGAGCATCACCCTGACCGCCACCGCGATCCTGGCGCTGTCGACAGTGCTGTCCCGGCTGGTCAGATCCCGGCCCACGGCGACCGGCCGGCTACGGGCGTTCCCCGCCTGAGCAACGCGTGGGGTGAACCTTTTGGTGGCGCTTCCACCAAGAAGGTGAAACTCGAACGATTTTCCTCTTCTGTCCGAGATCTCCACTGAACGTCAGTACGGTGAGGGTCGGGCGATCAAGCAGGTCAGCGCGGCACCGAAGCCCGCCGCTATCGGTGCACGCGCGCCACTCGGCGGTGCTCCCGAGCGGTTGCGGCTTCGGCAGGTCGCGCAGGCAGCCATGCGCATCTGCCCGCGTCCGGAAACCACTGACCAACGAGGGAGAAGAGACATGCTCGGTATCTCGCTACGTCGGCCGAAGACCATCGCCGCAACGCTCGCCGCCGCAACGCTGGTGACGGTGCTCGGCTCATCCGCCCCACACGTGTTCGCGGACGGCGGTGTGCGACCAACCCCCGACCGGGGGCATGACGGCAGACCGACGATCGTCCTGGTGCACGGCGCCTGGGCCGACGGCTCGAGCTGGAGTGGGGAGATCCGCAGACTCCAGGCACGCGGTTTCGAGGTGCAGGTCGCGCCGCAACCCAGCCGGGGGCCGACGATCGACAGCGGCTACCTGAAGGACTTCCTGTCCACCATCGAGGGTCCCGTCGTCATCGCGGCCCACTCCTACGGCGGTTTCGTGACAAGCGACGCCGCGACCGGCAACAAGAACGTCAAGGCAATCGTGTTCGTCGACGCCTTCGCCCCGGACAAGGGCGAGACCGTGGAGGAACTCACCGCCGGCTCCGGCTCGATTCTTGAGCCGGCCCTGACCGACCCCACGAGCGTCTTCAAGCTCGTGCCGTTCCCGGGTGCCCCGGAAGGTGCGGCCGACGCGTACGTCCTGCCGAAGGTGTTCATCCCCGGCTTCGCCAACGGTCTGCCCCGGCGGCAGGCGGAGGTGCTCGCCGTGACGCAGACCGCGTTGGCCACGAACGCCCTGGCGGTGCCGGCCACCGAGCCGGCGTGGAAGACGATCCCGGTGTGGGCAGTGATCGGTACCGAGGACCGGGTCATCCCGCCGGCCAGCCAGGAGGCGATGATGAAGCGGGCGGGGGCCGACATCACCAAGATCGACGCCGGTCACCTGGGCCTGATCTCGCATCCCGGTGAGGTTACCGAGGTCATCCTGGAGGCGGCCCGGACGACCGCCTGACCGGACCTCCTGCCATCGGCAGCAACAGTGGTCGCGTGGGCCGAACCGGCCCACGCGACCGTCGGTCAGTTGCGCACCCGACAGCGCAGGTGAAGCACCCGGTTGCCCTGGATCACCACGTCCGGGTCCTCCAACAGGTGCTGCGCGTCGACCGACCCGAAGTAGCGCTTGCCGGACCCGAACACGACGGGTACGACGTCCATGCGCACCTCGTCGATGAGGCCCGCGGCAAGCACCTGGCCACCGACGTCGCCAGCGGCAACCTCGACGATGCGGTCACCCGCCAGCTCCTGCGCCCTGGCCACGGCTGCCTCGACGCCGTCGACGAAGTGAAACGGCGCCTCCGGGTCCCAGCCCTCGGGCGCCGGCCGGTGCGTCACGACGACCACGTGGTCGACCCCGCTCGGAGGCTTCCCATCCCAGCCGTCGGTCAGGTCGAAGACGTGGCGGCCGGCGATCGTCACCCCGATCTGGTCCCAGTACGGCCGGGTGTAGTCGTACGACATCTGCGACACCTTCAACGCGCCGCTCTCGTCCAACGGCACGTCACCGCTGAGCAACCAGTCGAACAGCGGTCCGGGCTGGTCATGGGCGTCGGCGATGAAGCCGTCCACCGACACCGAGCTGTACATGACCACTTTGCCCACGGACTCTCCTCTGCTTCGGGGTGCCCCCAAATTAGCGTGTCGTGAGCTGTGGCTCTTGTAAGAAATCAATCGGCCGGCAGCGGCCAGCCGTCCAGCGTGTGGCCAGGATGTTCGCGCAGGAACCGCCGCCGGACTTCGGCGTACCGGGTCGGTGTGAGCCCGGTGAACGCCCGGAATTCGTGGCCGAAGTGGGCCTGGTCGAAGTAGCCGGCGCCGCTGGCGACGTCGCCCCAGTCGATCGGTGCGGCAAAGTCGATCGCGAGCATGGTGGCGGCGAAGCGCTGGGTGCGGGCCAGCCGCTTCGGCGTGACACCGATGAGTTCCTTGAACCGCTGTGCCAGATGGGTGCTGCTGACACCGGCGGCCACGCTCAGGTCGCCGATCGCCACCGCCCCGCCGGACGCCGCGATGACGCTGCTCGTGTGGCGGACCAGCCCCAGGCCGGTCGTCTCGCGCAGCCGTCGCATCAGCTCCTCCTCGAGCAGCGTCAGCATCTCGCGCGGTCCGTCCGCCGCGTCCAGCCGGTCCCGCAGCTCAGCAACGGCGGGTCGGCCCCACACCTGCTCCACCGTCACCGGCCGGTCACACAGCTCGGCCGCGGGCATCGGCAGGAACGGCGCCAGCCCCCACGGCTTGACGTGCACGCCGACGGACCGGGTTTGGAGCGGGTAGCCGAACTCCAGCGCGCGGGTGGGCACGGTGACCACGCAGCCGTCGGCGTACTCGGCCGTCCCGACGTCGGTGCCGGCGCGGATCTGGAACGGCGCCCCGAGGTTGACGATGAGCAGCGCCCCTGGCATCGGCGGCAGCATCAGCCGGGCGTACGGCGGCGCGCCCTCCAGGTAGTAGAGGTCGCCGATCAGCGCGTCCAGCGGCGGTCGCGGCACTCTGGACACGTACCTCATGCCGACAGTATCGCCAACGCCCCGCCCGCGCGCCGTGAATCAGGACCTGCGACAAGGCCGGCCGTGGCATCGCGGTGAACGATGCCACGGCCGGTTGCTGTTGCTGTGTCAGTTGGTCGCCTTGGCGGCGGCCTCGATCTGGTTGGTGACCGCGCCCGTGTCGGTGACCATCGACAGGTGGGGGGCGTTGATCTCGACGGTGTGTGCCTTGGCCCTCTTGGACATGGCGGTCTGCTGAGCGGCAGGGATCACGGCGTCCTGCTTGCCGACCACCGACCACGAGGGGATGGTGCGCCAGGCCGGCTCACCGGACTCCTCGACCAGGGCGTTGAAGGCCAGCGGACGCTGCCGGGCGGCCAGCACCGCCACGTCCCTGGCGGGGATGCTCTTGTCGGCGAACGCCTTGCCGAAGACCGACGGCTTCACGTAGAGGTTGGGGTAGTGCGGGTCACCACCGGGGATCGCGACGTGGTCGAAGACGGTGGACTCGTCAGCCGCGAAGACCGAGCCCGGCATGGCCGAGGTCAGCGACAGCACGGTGTCGTGCGTGTCCGGGATGTACGCGTCGACGTACACCAGGGCCTTGACCTGCTTGTCGCCCAGGGCGGCGTTCGTGATGACCATGCCGCCGTAGGAGTGCCCGACGAGGACAACCGGTCCGGTGATGGTGTCCAGGTAGGCGCGGAGGTTGTCGGCGTCGTTCTTCACGCCGGACAGCAGGTTCGGCGGCGTGACCACCCGGTAGCCGTCGTGCTGGAGCTTGGCTGCCACCTTGTCCCAGCTGGACCCGTCCGCCCACGCACCGTGCACGAGCACGACTGTCGGCTTCTCCTTCGCGGGGCGCAGGAAGTTGCTCTCGGCGAGGGCCGGCGCGGCGACCCCCGCGAGGCTGACCAGCACACCGAGACCGGCTGCTCCCAGTGCCAGTCGGCGGGCCTTGTGTGAGACAGAGAACATGAGGTTCCTTTCGTAATGCTGATTGACGGGTTGAGGGTGTGCGTGCCGGCTCAGCCGAGGAAGGCGATGAGCTCCTGGTTCACCTGCTCGGCGTGAGTCCAGCCGATCGCGTGCGGGCCGCCCTCGATCTGGACATGCCGTACGTCGCGCAGCAGCGCGGGCAACCGATTGCCGGTGACCGGCGGCGGCAGGATCCGGTCCGCGTCGCCCTGGACGACAAGCACCGGCACGTCGATCGACGCGATGTTGTCGCGGAAGTCCTCCAGCCACGCGTCGACGCACGTCACCGCGGCGATGGGAGAGGCGCCCAGCGCCACGTTGAAGCTGTCCTGCCAGGCGGAGTCGCTGACCAGGGTGCCGCCGAGGACATCCATGTTGTAGAAGTTGTCGAGGAACGACTTGATCGCGGCCGGCCGATCCGCCCGAATGGCGGACTTGATGCCCTCGAAGAACGCCGTCTCGACACCTTCGGGGTTGTCATCGGTCTTGCGCAGGAACGGTCCGAGCGGCCCGAGCAGGGCCGCCCGACGTACCCGGGCCGAGCCGCGAGTGCCCAGGTAGCGGACGACCTCACCGGTGCCCATCGAGAAGCCCACGAGCGTGACATCGTCGAGTTCGAGGGTTTCCAGGAGCGTGTCGAGGTCACCGGCGAAGGTGTCGTAGTCGTAACCGCCGGCCGGTTGGCTGGACCGCCCGAAGCCGCGCCGGTCGTAGGTGATCACCCGGTGGCCGGCGTCGAGCAGTGCGGCCTCCTGCTTCTCCCACGAGCGTCCACTGAGGGGGAACCCGTGGATGAGCACCACCGGTCGGCCGGTGCCGTGGTCCTCGTAGTACAGCTCGATGTCGGTGGAGTTTTCCTCTCCCACCTTGATGTACGCCATCTGTTGTGCTCCATTCTTGCCGAGCCGGCCTACGCCGGCCAGAGCGAATAATTCGGCGGAACTAGACTCGGGCGCCGGCAGGAATCTTCTCGTCGATCGCCTGCGGTTTCTCGGCCCAGCTGAGCGCATAGTCGGCAACGTCCTGCCAGCCTGGCTCACCGATGGTGAAATGGGAACGACCCGCGAATTCCGCGTAAGCGACAATCGCGTCGGAGCGGCGGGCGTAGTGACGGTAGTTCGATTGGTTCACCGACGGCGGCATGAGGTGATCCGCTCCGCCGGAGATGAAGAGCAACGGCGCCCGCTCGGCATTGGCGAAGTTCACCCGAGTGGCCGCCCGCGGGGTGAAGTTCGCCAGTACGCCGTCCCAGACGATCCGCCCCGCTCCCGGAACGTAGTACCGGTCGTAGGCCGCCCGGGTCTCTTCCTCCGTGCCGCTGTTACTGATGGCGTAGCGGAACTGGGCCAGGGTCAGCGGCACCGCCCGGTGCCGGTTGGCGAGGCGGCCGAGCACGGGGAAGGCCGCCCTGGCCTGGCTGAACGGCACGGTGCGGACGCCCTTGACCGGCACCGAGTCGATGGCGACACCTGCCGCGCCCAGCCCTCGGTCGAGCAGCATCTGGACGATCGTGCCGCCGAACGAATGACCCATCAGAATCGGCGGGTTGGTCATTGCGCGGACGATTCTCTCGTAGTGCGCCGCGACGCCCTCGATCGTCAGGTCCGCGATCGGCGTTGGATCCTTCCGTAACTCCTCGACCTCGATGTCGAGGCCCGGATACGCTGGGGCGACAACGTGATATCCGGCCCTGCGGTAATGCTCGATCCAGTATTCCCAGCTGCGTGAGGTGACCCACAGGCCGTGCACCAGGACAATGGTGTTCGACTGCCTTGCCTCCATGGTTTCTCCCTGCCGCGTTGTCTGACACAACAATCGCAGCGTTGGTCGCCGGCCACATCGCACGATCACGTGAACCGCTATCTCGTGGAGAGTGAGCCGCCAATCCGCCAGGTGTGGTGGCGCCCCACAACGACGAGTAAGCCCCGGCCGCCGTCGTTCGACGGTGGCAGGGGCCTGTCGCCGGCCGGACCGGCGCGCATGCGGTCAAGCCGCGCTGTGCTCGTGCCGCGCCATGAGGTGCGTCAGCTCGACCCGGGATCTGATACCCAGCTTGCCGAAGGCGTGGCGAAGGTGCGTGCTGACGGTGTGCGCCGACAGGAAGAGATTCTCGGCGACGGTACGGTTTGTCATGCCCTGCGCCACGAGCCGCACGACGTCGAGCTCGGACTGCGTGAGAGCGGCCCAACCCTGCTGGGGTCGCACCACTGTCGATAGCCGGCGTCGTACGCCCAGTTCACGCAGGCGGCCACGGACCCTGCCCGCGTCCCAGGTCGCCCCGGCCCGGGTGTAGGTCTCGAGAGCCCGCCCGAGCATGGCGACCGCCTCGTCCTGGCGACCGTGCGCGTTCGCGGCGACACCGGCGTCCTCCAGAGCGGACGCGGCGGCGAGTGGTCGCGGACCATGCCTGAACCACTGTGTCGCCTCGACCAGGTCGTCGAGTGATCCGGTGGCGATGCCACGCGTGTGCGCCGCGACGCCCTCCAGCGAGAGCACCCCGGGGTTGCGGCGCAACCGATCGGCAGCCACCTCCACCATGGCCTCGGCCAGATCGCTGTCCCCGATCGCCACGGCCATCCGGACGAGGTGAACCGGATCCGTCACGTCCTGGGGGAACAGCGGCAGGAGGGTGAGTCGTTCCTGCTCGCCCAGGACACCCAACTGCCGGCGCAACTCCGCCAGATCACCCAGGGCCGACGCCTGGTGGGCCAGCAGCCATGCGGCGTGACGACGTACTCCGGGCGCCTCCGTGCTGCGGACCTCCCGCATGATGCCGATGCATCGCTTGAGCTGGAGAGCGTCGCCGCTGTGCATCGCGACCCGGCCGAGCGCGACGACAGTCGCGGCTTCGAGCACACCCACCATGGCGTGCCCGTCCGATATCTCAACGGCTGCCTCCAGCGCGGCGGAAGCGTCGGCGAGGCGGCCCACCTGGAGCAGTTGCCGGCCGTGCCACGCCTCCCAGAGCCGTACCCCCCAGCCCTGACGGCCCTGTTGTGCGGCCGTCAGGCACTCGCCGGTGATCTGCAACGACTCGTCGTACCGGTCCAGCAGCGCGAGGAGTTCGCAGTGCCATTCGCGTGCCAGCATCGCTCGGGGCGGGTCGGCTGCCCCGCCTCCGGCGCGCGCGGCGCTGTTGATCAGTTCGAGGGAGCGCCGGAAGTCGCCGTCGGCGTACGCCAGCCCGCCCTCGGCGAGTTCGAGAGCGAACGCGGCCGTCGGGTCGGCGCTCGTCACGACCATGTCGCGGGCATCGGGTAGGAGCGCCCGCGCCTGCGCCGGTTCTCCCGCCATCAGCAGGTTGTGCGTGAGGACCGCGAGGTGCCGGGCACGCAGGGTGGGGGACAACGACGGCAACTCGAGCGCGCGACGACCGGCGGCTGCTCGGACGTCCGGCGCCAGCGCGATCATGCCGGCGAGGGCCAGCCGTACCTCCGCCTCCTGGTCCACCGGCATGAACTGCCGCAGCACCCCGTCGGCGAGGTCCTTGCCCTCGCCCATCCGCCCGGCGGCGTGCAGCAGCAGGATCGTTTGAGCGGCCAGCGACCCGCGCAGCGGGTCCTCGTCCGGCGTGATCTGAAGTGCGCGCGAGCAGAGATCGGCGGCGATGCTCGGGTCCGAGGCGGACAGGGCGGTGGCAGCGGCCTGCAGGGTGCGTGCGGCGGCGATGTCGCCCTTCACGGCGCTGGCCGCGAGGGCCGCCGCAACCTCCACCGGAGGGACCTGTGTGGCGAGCAACGCGTTGACCGCCTGCCGTTGCAGGGCCCGGTACGCGGATGCCGGCAGGGTTGCCTGCACCGCCTCCCGCAGGAGGTCGTGCCGGAAGCCCAGAGAACCGTCGACCTCGACGAACAGCTCGGCACGTAACAGCTCGTCGACCGGAGCGAGCAGCGCCACCGGAGACACGTCCAGGATCGCCGCGAGTTGCTCGAACGAGAAGGCTCTTCCCAGCACTGCCGCGACACTGGCCAGGCGGCCGGCCATCTCCGACATCCGGGAGAGCCGGTCACGCATGCTGTCTCGTACCCGCCGTGGAAGCTTCGCCTCGATCAGCGACGCACAGCCGGCTTCGATCCGGAGCAGCCGTTCCTCCTCCAGACCACGGAGCATTTCCATCAGCAGGAAGGGACTGCCGTGCGCCCGTTGCGCCAGAGCGAGCAGCGCCTGATCGGGCCGGGCCCGTACGACGTCGGTGACGACCTCCCTGGTGGCCTGCGCCTCGAGCGGCGCCAGCAGCAGGGAGTCGGCACCCGACCTGCGCAGGGCCTCCATGGTCGCCTGCGGACCGGGCGGAGTCTGACCAGCCCGGAACGCCGCCAGCCAGACGATCGGTACGGTCGCCAAGCGAGACGGCAGCGTCTGCAGGGCGACAAGCGATCCGGTGTCCGCCCACTGCACGTCGTCGAGGCAGATCAGGATCGGGGTACGCCGCACGGCCTGTTCCAGCAGGGCCGCCAGCTCGTCCAGCAACCTGTGGCGCTGCTCCAGCAGATAGTGCAGCCGGCCGCGCTCCTGCGGATCAGCCAGTGGCTCGTCACCGTCGAACAGGGCCGAGACGAATGGTCCCATCGGCACCGCCTGATCGCTGGCCGTGACCGCACCCCAGCCGACCCGGATACCCATACGTCTGGCGTTGTCGGCGGCCGTGCGCAGTAGTGCTGTCTTCCCCAGGCCCGGGCGGCCTTCGAGGATCAGGACGCTTCCCCGTCCGGTGCCCGCCTCGCGCAGCCGCTGCCCGATCAATTCCGTTTCTTGGGCTCTGCCTCTGAGGGGCGTCTGATTCACCGGCATACCGTTGCCCTGGAACTCGAGTCCGTCGGTTTCGCCCGGGTGAGCCGTAGTGACCGCAGACTGCTTCCCATGGCACCTCCTCGTTGGATGATCGCTGTCGGGGTTCACCATCGGTGACCGGTCACGGCCGCAGCATCTGTCACATGTCTGGCCGTCGTTGGTCCTTGTGGCGTGAGGCGAAACACGTGGTTGTCCCTGGTCGCGAATGGAATGCTCGCGGAGGTGAAGATCACTACCTGGTGTCTTGAGCAACACAACGCAGCCGATATCCGTGCCGCTACGCCACCAGCCACGCCCATGACCCTGACCCGGGTCGAACTGCCGAGTCCCGAACTGAACAGATATCTGTACGCCGGCGTGGGCGGCGACTGGTTCTGGCTCGAGCGGCTCACCTGGAGCTGGCGGCAGTGGTACGACTGGCTCGACCGGCCCGGTGTCGAGACCTGGCTGGCCACGGTCCGCGGCACCCCCGTCGGTTACGTGGAACTCGACGGCCACCGCGAGGGCGAGGTGGAACTCGCCTACTTCGGCCTGTTGCCGGCATTCGTCGGCCACGGCCTCGGCGGCCATCTGCTGACCGTCGCGTTGCAGCGGGCGTGGAGCCTGGCCGAGCGGTGGCCAGCCCTCCAACCGGTCCGGCGCGTCTGGGTGCACACCTGCACCCTCGATGGTCCGGCCGCGCTGAAGAACTACCAGGCCCGAGGCATGAAGGTCTTCCGCACGGAGACCGAAGAGGTCGACCTGCCGGCGGAGTCGCCCGGAGCATGGCCCGGGGCAGACCGTCCCCCGCTTCCGGGGCCGGCCCCAGCGTGATGTCAGGCCTTAGCTGCGCCGGTCGTAGGCGCCCAGTGCATCTCGTAGAGCCGCACGCGACGTGATTCCGAGCTTGGGGAACATCTTGTACAGGTGATCACTGACCGTTCTGTGCGAGATCAGCAACTTCTGAGCGATCTGCTTGTTGGTGAGGCCCGCACCGGCCAGATCGGCGATCTCCCGTTCCTGCGCCGTCAACGTCGGCGTCCCGGCGTCCGACCCGGAAAGGCGCGTCATCCCCGTGGCGCGTAGCTCGTTGGCGGCACGGTCCCGCCAGGGCCGGGCGCCCAGCGCGGCCATCGCGTCATGCGCGCTGGTGAGCTGCTCCCGCGCCGCCGCGATCTCCCGCCGCCGACGCAACTGCTGTCCGTACGCCAGGCGCACCCGCGCCAGGTCGAACGGCCACTGCTCCAGATCAGGTGTCGCCAGCGCCGCCTCGAACAGGTCGCGCGCAGCGCCATCGTCCGTGGTCAACGCGGCCGCTGCCGACGTCAGCAACCGCAGGCGTGGCGAGAGATCACCCAGTCGGGCCCTGCTCAGGACGCCCGCATGTGCTGCCGCCTCGCCGTGGTGACCGAGGTGCAGGGCCGCTTCCACCAGGTCGAAGCCGGCCCAGAGGGCGGTCGGCCGATGGGAGGCCAGCTGGCCCGGCGCACTGATCTGGCGCGCGTGCTGGAACGCGGCCGCGTAGTCGCCGGCCCCGATGTCATTGAGCGCCCGCGCCTGCAGCGCGAAATAGGTCACGCCGAGCGCCTGGCGCGCCACACCCCAGCGGAACATGTCATCGGTGAGCTGGGCAGAGGCCTCGATCTCCCCGCGCCCGGCGGCAACCAGCGCGTGCACGTAGTGGAAGTACCAGCGGAAGAACCGGAACCCGTGCTCGGCGCAGAGCGTGTGTCCCTCGTCGGCCAGCTCCCATGCCTCGTCCCACCGGCCCGCGAAGAAGCCGTCGAGGCCCAGGTGCATGAGCGCGCCGAGATGGCGACGAGCTGGCGATCGCCCTTCGCGACCCAGCTGCGCGAGGTGCCGCTCCGACTCCCGCAGCAGGGGGAGCCGATCGGCGAACACCGCAGCGGTGCCGATCCGGATGAGACGGGTGGGATCGTCGTTCGTGGCCACGGTGTCGATCAGCACGTCCAGGGCGTCGACCTGCTCGACACCTGCACGGGCCGGATCGGGGAAGATCGCAGCGGTGGCCTGCAACACGGCCTCGGGCCGCGGCGTCAGCCGCCGCAGCAACCCGTGGAAGACCTCCCAGGTCTGGTCGGTGCCCACCCACCAGCTGATGAGCAGCAGGGTGTGCATGGCCTCGACGAGGTCGGGATCCGTGCCGTCGAATCCGTGTTCCCCGGCCTCGATGGCACCGGCCAGCAACCGATGAGCCGTCAGCACGTCGCCGTCGGAGTTGACCAGAAGATGAGCGGCGGCGGCCGCGGCAGGCAGTGAATGGGCGTCGAGGGAACCACCTCGGCGCGCGTCGCCCAGCAGCCGTCTGGCGGCCGTCATCTCGCCGCCGGCGTCGGCACCGATGTACGCGGCCTCGGCCAGACGACGGCTGCGGTCGACGGCGGACGGGCTGAGGTCGGCAGCTCGCGTGAGGGCGGTCACCGCGCCGATCGCGTCCCCCTGCCGGAGCAGGGCTCGGGCCGCGACCTCGAGTTGAAAGGCGATCTCCGGACTGGCGCCCTCAGCCGACTCGGCCAGGTGGCGAACACGGCGTTCGGGGACAGCTGTGGTCTCGGCCAGCGCCCCGTGTGCCCAACGCCGTTCGCGCTCCGTCGACGCCTCGACCACGGCGGCCCCGATCAGCGGGTGCCGGAACCCCAGCCGGCTGGTGCTCACCTGTACCAGGCGTTTCTCCTCCGCCGGTGCCAGGTCGTCCGGAGAGCACACGGCACCGCCGGCCGATCGCAGGTGCGCCATGTCGGTGTGGCCGCCGAGCGCACCGAGCAGGAGCATCAGGCGGCAAGGGTCCGGCAGGCCGCGTACCCGGGACACGAACATCGCCTGGAGACGTTCGGACAGCGGCAGGACGGAGGGCAGCGACGTGAAATCCGTCCGCTGATCGCTGTTCAACGCGGAGGGCAGTTCGAGCAGCGCCAGGGGGTTGCCGGCGGCCGCGGCGAGCAGTCGGCGGCGAACCGCCGGTGCGAGCTCAGGAAAGTGTCGTTCCACCAGGCTCGCCGCCGCCGCGGCGCGCAGCGGCGGCAGAGCCATCGCCGGCAGCCCGCCTTCGGCGAAGAACCCTCGCTCAGCCGACCGGCACGCCGCGAGGAAGACGATCGGACTACCGACCAGGCGGCGGGACACGAAACTCAGAACCTCCGCGCTCGCCCGGTCGACCCAGTGCAGGTCATCCACGACGATCAGGATCGGGGCTTCCGCCGCGACGGACCGTAGCCAGATGAGCGCCGCGTTGGAGACGACGAGCCGGTCCGATACCGGGCCGACCTCGAAACCGAGCGCGCGGCGCAGCGCTGCGCGATGTGCCTCGCTGAGTACGGGCATCTCGTCACCGAGCGGAAAGAGAAGCTGATTGAGCGCCGAATAGTTGACGTCCGCCTCGAACTGCACGCCGGCGGCGCGGAGGACTCGGGTGCCGCGCTCGGCCTGGCCGGCGGCGAACTCGTCGAGAACGGCGGTCTTGCCCACCCCGGCATCGCCGACGAGGAGAAGCGCGCCGCCGTGGATGCCTGCCTTCTCGAAGAAATCCCGGATCGAGGTGACGTCCTCGGTTCGGCCGATCAGTGTCACTGCGTTTATCTCCTAGGCCTGCAGCACTGCGGAACCTTGCCACCCGCGAAGATCACCTGCCGACGTGCTGGTCCGCCCTCGACCGAGGACGCCGCGACAGTCATGTGACAGGTGCTATGCGAGCCGGGCCACATCCACGCTGGTGCCGTGAGTAACGAACCGCACCCTCGTATCCACTGGCCGCCCGGCTGGGGGCCAGACTGCTGCGACAGCTTCGTCAGCCACCGGCGCCGACTGACGGCGTCGCCCGCTGTCGTTTTCGCCCAGTTGACGGCGGTACCGACCTGGCCGAAGTGGCAGCGTGGTGTGGAGCGAACGGACGTCACGGGCGAAATCGCTGTCGGCAGTCGCTTCGTGGTCGTCGCCACGCCCCACCGGCTGGACGGGATCGTGGGTGAGATCGTCTGGCCGAGCCGATTCGGCTGGGCGGCGGTGAGCGGCGAACTGAGCTTCTACCAGTCCTGGCTGATGCTCGAATGGCCCGGAGGTGGCACCGAGGTGACCTTCCAGGAGGCGGCCCGAGGCCCTGCCGCTCTGCTCCGAAATCCCGGACGGTCCGAGCTGACCCGTCACTGGGTCGACGCCCTGACAGCTACGGCGCAGGACATGTGACCCGCTAGGGATGTGCATCACAGGGCTGACGCCGACCCTCGAAACCGCCGGAGCTTATTGTCGAAATCTGCATGTCTATCCACTTCTCGAGTAACGCCCGCAGGATTGAGGCAACCACCGGTCGGCGTGGTGTACCAGGCACACCATTACCTAGGAATCGGATGCCCACCCTCGCGTAACCTTCGCGGGGTGATTCGTAATGAAGCTCTGGCCGCCTTCCTGCGTGATCGGCGCAGCCGCGTAGAGCCTCGTCGCGTCGGCCTGCCGAGCGGGCACCGGCGGCGGGTCCCGGGGCTGCGCCGCGAAGAGGTGGCTCAACTCGCCGGCGTGAGCGTCGACTACTACGCGCGCCTCGAACAGGGGCGGCAGCCCACCGCGTCGCCGGGGGTGCTGAGCAGCGTCGCCCGTACGCTGTGCCTGACCGATGACGAGCGCCGGCATCTGTTCGCGCTCGCACACGTCGCCGAGCCGCAGCCGGCCGCCGACCCCGGCGATCCCGCCGACGAACGGGTACGGCAGCTGGTCGAGGCGTTCGGTGACACCCCGGCGGGGGTGCTGCAGCCCATGCTGGACGTGGCGTATTTCAACGCCGCGGCGGCATTCCTGTACACCGACTTCGCGACGATGCCCGCCCACCACCGAAACGCCGTCCGGTGGACGATGCTGGCCCCGGAGGCCCGCGAGCGGTGGGGAGCGGAGTGGGCAGGTGCCGCCGCCGACTTGGTCGGGCTGCTGCGCCTGCACTCCGGGCAGTACCCCGGCCATCCCCGGCTCGCCGAGATCACCACCGAGCTCTCCGAGCGCAGCCCCGAATTTCGGCAGCTGTGGCACGACCAGACCGTCTCCACGTGGCAGCACCACGTGAAGACCCTGTGGCACCCGGCGTTCGGAGTGATGTCGTTCACCAACGAGTACCTGACGGTGCAGAGCGCACCGCACCTCAGCCTCGTGGTGATGGCACCGGCTGAGCCGCAGCGTTTCGCCGCCGCCCTGAGAGCCGCGTCGGGGTCGGTGGGTTCCGGTGTCCGTGGCGGCGTGTCCGGGGAATGAGGCGGACGTTGACCTGCACGACCGTTTCGCCGGCGAACAGGCCTGGGACAGCCGCTCGATGAGCTGTCCCAGGCCTGCCGTGGAGATGGGTTACCCCTGGTGCCGGGTCAGTAGCGGCGCAGGATGCGCTTGTCGGCATCCAGGCCGCGGTCCAGCTTGATCACGATGAACTCGTTGTTGTCCGCTCGGCCGGCGGTGCGGCCCGAGGAGGACGGGAAGTTGTTGTCGTTGAGGACGGCGATCGTGCGGTCGTCGAGGATCACCACGTCCTCGATGGTCTGGAACGGGAATGTGAAGGTGTTGCCGAACCCGCCGACGTGCCGTGGGTTGGCGATGTTCATCAGGTCGGCGACGAGGGTCTTGTCGAGGCGCCCGTCCCGGTTCCGGTCGCGCTTGTCGGCCAGGTAGATCCTCTTCACCTTCGCCGTCTCACCCTGGCCGTTGTCCCGTTCGATGATCAGGAAGCGGTCGCGGTCGACCATGATCGCGTCACCGATCGCGTGGTCGGCAGCGTCGAGCGCGTACGTCCAGCGCCGACCGGTGTAGGTGTTGGTCCTGACGTCGAACTCGTTGAGCCGGAGCGTGCCCGTCGGGTCGCCCGCGACCGTGCCCTCGAGTAGGGGATAGAGCGTGGCGCCGTCCGGTGACTGGGCCATGCCCTCGAAGCCCTTGCTGCTGGAGAGATTGGCCGGGGTCGTACCGCGGGTCGGGTTCTCGGGGGCGAACACTCCCGGCAGTGGCACCGGCGCCTGGAGTAGGCGTCCCGCGCGGTCGAAGTGCAGCAGGTAGGGGCCGAATTCGTCACCGATCCAGTACGTGCCGTCGGCCGTCCGACTGATCGACTCGACGTCGAAATCGGCACCGGTGAGCACGCGGTCGGCGCGGGTGAGAGCGAACGGAACCTTGCCGTACGGATCGGTCAGGTTGACGCCGCCGACAACGTCGACGGCGCCGCTGGCGAAGCCGGGCGCGACCCGCTGGACACGCAACAGGAAGTCGGCGCTGTTGGCCTTGTTGCCGAAACCGTTGTCGGACAACACGTCGAAGGTGCCGTCGGCGTTGCGAAGGACGCCGCTGAACCCCTGGACCGGTTGGTCGACGAACGGCGGGATGATGCCGTTGATCGGGGCAGTGCCGAGTGACGAGCCGGATGGTTCGCTACCGGGAACGAACGTCGCCGCCGGCAGCATGGCGAACCTGATCAGCTCGGCGCGGTTCCGCGTACTCTGCTCGGCTGCGGACGCGGCCCCCGGCAGCGTCAGGATCAGCGCGGCCACCGCGGCACCCAGGCCCACCCGCTTGCTTACCGCCATCAATCCTCATTTCGTCAAGAGCGAAGGATCACCTGCGCCTCGGCGGTGATCCGATGGCAAGGTAGAGAGACGCGGTGAACTCGGACTGGCCAACGGGCATCCGCGCCCGAACCGTGCGGTGACCCTTCAAGGCGACATCGGCGTGCCGGGCGCTCGCGCGACCGGTGCCGTCCCGGAGGGGGTCGCCAGAAATTTCTGAAGATCTTTGTGGTTGGCGGCAACCTGTGGGCGATGGATCGCATGTACCCGGGTGTAAGCGACGATCGCCACGATCCATAGGGGTCCGGAAATGTCTGTACGTCCTCTTCTGCTCCTGCCCTTCGCCGCCGTCCTGTTCGCACTCCCCGCCTGCGGCGCCAAGCCGGCACCCGGCCCCACCCCGACCGCATCTGCTCCGACCTCCGCCGCTGCCGCCACCGGCGCCCCCAGTGCGTCGCCTGCGGTGGCCGCCCCGGCGGGTGGGAGTGCCGAGTGCCCTTCGGCGAAGACCCTGGAGAAGCTGGTCGAGCTGCCGAAGGGCTGGACCTTCGGCACTGTCCAGTGTGTACAGGACTGGGCGGGAGCCGATCCGCAGGGCCCGACCGCCGGGGACGGCTGGTACCTGTTCCACTTCGTGGCCGGCACGGGCTGGAAGTACTACGGCGACGGCAGCGGATACGACTGCGTGGACCTCGGCCTCAAGGAGGCGCCGTTCTGCATCTCCTGATCGGGTAGACCGCGGTCGCTTGCTGTGGGGGCACACCCGCTACGGTGTGTCCCACAGTCAACTGGCCGCATCGACGCCGCCGCTGCCTGAAGGACTTTGGGGTACGTGGGGGGAACGAGCGGGGCATGGCGGACTCCATCGACGATCTGTTCTGTGAGTTCGTTCGGACCCGCTCTCCTGCGTTGCTGCGGACGGCGTTTCTGCTGACCGGTGACCGGCACCTCGCCGAGGACCTGGTGCAGGACGCGCTGGCCCGTACGCATCGGGGTCGGCGTCGGTTGCATGATCCGGGGCATTTCGAGGCGTACACCCGTACCGCCATGTATCACCAGCATGTGAGCTGGTGGCGGCGTCGCAAGGTGGCTGAGTCGTTGCCGGGGGAGTTGGCCGACGTGGCTGAGCCCGGCAGTGACCATGCTCGTCGTACTGATCTGAAGTTGGCCTTGCACCAGGCTCTCGGCCGCCTCACCCAGCGGCAACGTGCCGTGCTGGTGGTGCGGTTCTTCGAGGACCGCAGCGAGGCTGAGGCCGCGGAACTGTTGCAGTGCTCGGTGGGCACGATCAAGAGTCAGACCAGCAAGGCGTTGACGCGTATGCGGGAGATAGCGCCTGAGCTGCTGTCGGCTGTGCTGGAGGGGGCCTGATGACCGACAACCTCGGGCCGCTGCGCCAGGCCATGGCCGATCTGAGCGAGCACGGCGGTACCGCTGACATGTACGAGCGTGCCCTGCGCAGGTCGCGGCAGACACAACGGCGGATGGCGGTCACCACCGGTGCCGCGGCCGCGGCGGTGGTGTTCGCCATCGGCGCCACGGTCGCCGTCGCCGCCAACCGCCGGTCCGACCCCCCTTCGCCACCGGCCTCCGCACCCACCAGTGACGGATCCCGGGGTCCCGGGTGTCCATCGACGCAGACCCTCGGGACCCTGGTCGAACTGCCCGCGGGCTGGTCTTTCGCTCCCAGGGACGTGGAGTGCGTCGAGACGTGGGCGGCGGCCGACGTGCAACGCCCGGATGCCAGCAGCGTCATCTACCTGTTCCATCACACGGCCGCCACGGGCTGGCGATACCACGACCAGGGCACCGGATGGGAATGCACGGAGCTCGACCTCACCGAGCCAGCGACGTTCTGCACCCCCTGACCGCCTGCCCGAGGGGAACCACGTCCGCGCGGATGCGCTGCCCTGGCCGGCCAACCGAGGCGACCGTGCCGCCGCCGGTCCATTACGCGCTGACCAACCTGGGTCTCGCCTTGGACACCCCGCTGGCAGCGGTCCGGGGCGTGAGCCGAGCAGCATGTGTCGACCATCGAAGAGTGCCGTCGCAGATCTGACCAGTAGTGGCGCGCCGAGGCGCCCGTAGCGTACCGGGATGGCTGGTGGTGTCCCGCCTTCAGCGCGGCGGGTACGCGGTCAGCCGGTCGGCGAGTTGTTGGGGGTGGCTGAGTGCCACTGCGTGGCCGCCGTCCATCTCGTCTGGGACGACGCCGAGTCGGTCGGCGGCTACCCGGCGCTGGAAGTCGGCCGGGAAGAACTGGTCCGCGCGCGCGAGGAGCACGGTCGTGGGGACGTCTGGCCAGGCGCGCAGGGGCCACGGCTCGTTGCCCTCCGCGCTGACCTGGTCCCTGGTGTGTGCCGCTGCCTCGGCGATGATGTCGGCGGGCACGCCGTTGTAGAACTGCTGCTCCTCGCTGAGCCCTTCCGCGCCGCGGTAGTCGGTGTTGGCCCACCAGTCACCGGGTCGCTCCCCGGGTTTGGGGATCATCGGCGTGAGCAGGACGAGCCGCCGCACCGGTAGCTTGTCGGCGATGAGCGGTGCGGTGAACGCGCCGTACGAGTGCCCGACGACCACGAGGTCGCTCCGGTCACCGATCGCGTCGACGACCGTCTGCGAGAACTCGGCGAACCCCGCGGAGTTGTCCTCGATCGGCAGTTCCGGTGTCACCACGTCGTGGCCGCGGCTGGTCAGCTCGGGGCCAAGGAGGTGCCAGTCCCAGGCGCTGCCGCCGCCCCCGTGGATCAGTACGAAAGTCGCCATGCCCCGAAGCCTCACACACGGGTACGACAGTCATCGCTCGATCTGATCGCACGGTCGTGCAGCAGGGTTGGCGACGTTCAGGTATCGGACCACACTGGCATGAGCCCACCTTCCGTGCGGTAGAAGAGATACGGCCGGAGGTCTGGTGACATGGTCAGTGTGCGATACAGCATGGACGGGTTGCCGACGGCGGCGAGGAGTGGTTGGGAGGCGAGCAGGTCACGAAGGCCGGAAAACGGCCATGGGGCGCCGAGCAGTCGTCGGAGCTGGACCAGAGTCGTCACGGCTTCCGGTGGCACCCGATCGACGTAGATGTCGGCGCTGGTGGGCAGGTCCCAACTCGCCGTCGACTCGCTTCGTCTACAGCCAGACAGATGCTCGATACCAGGGCCAGCAGAGCTCACCCCGGCCAGGCCGCGCCACCAGTCCTCATCGATCCTCAGCTCACCGGTCTCCAGCACCGAGTGCTCGAACCACTCGGAGTCGACAGGTGCAGCCACGCCGGAGAGAGCGACAGCAGCGACCTCGTCGGGCAGACGGACGTCGTGTTCTTCGACGTAGTGGGCCAGGCCCTCAGGCCACACGAAATGCTCTCCGTCGGTCTGCTCGGTGCTGCCGTTTGCGGCACCACAGAGTCGGCAGATGGACACGCCCGCAGCGGCGGTGAAGACCGTGCCGGATCGGAGGTACGCCGCCACAGTCCGTTGCAGAGTGACGTTGGCGTCGGCGATCACAAAGTCGCAGACATCGGGCAGCGTTTCCGAAACCGCCGGACCGTCCCAGTATCCGATCAGCCGGAGAACCTTGGTCATCGTCACGCACACCCCCACGACGGAAGTAGGGACGGTCACGGTAGCAAGTGGTGTTGACGGAGGCAGGGACTTGCGGCCGACACAGCCATATCGACTGAATTGAGACGGAGTTGGCGCTGCCGACGTCGGCATGTCCGCAACTGCGGCCTCGGTCAGCCTGTGAAGTGCGGAGCTCGCCTCCGCTTCTTCGCCGGAGCGCCTCCGGGTACCGGCGTACTGGCGCCCGGAGTGGTGTCGATCTCGCTCCAGCCGAGCGCGACCGACCGCCGGCAGCGGCCGGGGTCGTCGCCGTTGGCGACGTAGATGGCGGTCAGCATGGGAACGCCGAGCGCGAAGGCTGAGAAGGGCAGCGGGCCGGCCGTGATCAGCGAGGTCAGGCCATGTCCGATGGCCCAGCTCTGTGTCGCCAGGTCCGAGGGGTCGACATCCGGACCGAGCCGGCCGGCGGACCTGGCGCGTTCGATGGCGCGGACCAGATGCAGCAGCGTCCCGTCGGCCTGCGCCGGGTCGTCGAGTGCGAACCCGTCGTCGAACATGACCCGGTAGAGATCGGGATCGGCCGCGGCGTTGGACACGTAGGCGGCTCCCATCGCCGTGAGATCGCGGATCGGATCGTCGGTCACGGTGACGATCTCGAGACGATCGGCCAACCGGCGGAACCCCTCCTGGCGCAGTGCTCCCCTCGTGCCCGGGTGGCCTGGTAGCGGCCCTCGACTCCGCACCTACCGCTGCTCGTCATGAGGTGAGCACGAACGCCGCCCAGTGGGCGGGATCGTCGAACGGCACCGGTCGGGTCCACTCCGCCCGGATCTCGTCGCGCAGCGCGACCACCGCGTCGCTGTCGCCTGTCAGCCTGGCCAGGACCTCATCCCGGCCGGCTTGGCACAACCACAGCTGCGCGCCCCGGAGCGCCGAGGCCGGGGAGTCGCCGGCAGCCAGGCGGCGGTGAAGGTCGGCCGTCAGCACCGCCGCGACCACGTCATGGACGGGCCATAGTGTACTCACCACGGCGGTCACGCCGGCTCGCATGAACAGGGCCGGCCAGCCGACGAGCTCGTCGGCGATCGGGCCGGCGGTCGCCACGCCGGTGTCACAGGCCGACAGGATCACGGTTTCCACACCGCCGCCGGCGAGCGCGTCGCGCATCTCGTCCATACCGATGGCGCCTCCGTGCAGTCGGAGGTGGGATCCGGTCGGGTCATCCCAGTCGTAGTAGGCGTGGCAGGCGAGGTGGAGCACGAGTGGCCGGTGTCGCGTCAGCGCCGTCCGGAAGGCGGCGGGTGTGGCCTGTGCCCCGATCAGGAGCGGTGTCGACGGCCCGGCGATCAGGGCGGCCTCGGCCCGGGCCGAGGGCAGGTCGCCGGTGGGGTCGGCGACCACCAGCAGGCCGCTGCCCGCCCGGGATGGCGCTGCGTGGGCCACGCGCAACGCGAACGCACTCGGCGCGATCGAGATCTGGCGCCGGGCCAGCCAGATGTCACTCACGTTGACGGGTGGGGCCGCCACCGACCAGGGTAGGAGCGCCAGGCCGCCGCCGGGAAGCAGCCGGACTGGGGTGCGTGGCGGCAGCGCATCGTCGATCCGGCTGATGGCCAGGCGCCACAGTTGGCTCTGCAGGGCGGGCATGTCGTCATCCTCGAGCGGGGTGACGATGATGTTCGAGTGCTGGAACGACGGTGAGTAGAAATGAGCCTCATACTCCGCATCGGAGACGGGGAACAACCGCGCCCGCATCTGGAGGAGGTGCTGCGCCCTCGCGTCGGTGAATTGGTCGAGCCGGACCAACCGCGGAGTTTCGCCGCTCAGGATGATGGCGGCGCCACCGGCCGAGGTGGCCAGCAACATGACGAGAGCACCGTCGACCGGGACGGCGGCATGCAGGTCGGCGAGCACCGATGCGGCGGGCAGGGCCGCCGACTGCCGCAGCGCGCGGGTGCGGCCGCGTTCCAGCACGATCATGGCGTCCTCGACGTGGCCGTCGCGGAGCAACGCGTAGGCCCACCGGGCGTGTAGCCGCCCTGCCCCGATCAGTTCGGCCCGCCGTCCACTGTCGGTGCGTACTCCACCGAAAAGATGGTCGTCCACCTGCCATGCCTCCTGGTAGCGCACGGCCGCATCTCGCCAGCGCTCCCGATCGAAGTGCTGGTCGGCAAGCGCCCGCAGCACCGCCCGGCGTTCGCGGTCGCGGCCAGCCCGCCCGTGGTGCGTGGCGGCGTCGGTCAACAATGCCTCCACGCGGTCGTGGTCGCCGGCCGCCGCCCGGAGAAGCAGGGTGTTGCCGAGGTCGGCTTGGATCTGCTCGGGTGGCAGGCCGAGCGGTGCTCCGTTGGCCAGCCCCAGGGCCGCCTCGTAGTTGGCGACCGCGCGATCGAGCTCGCCGTGCTGCCGGTACAGGGAGGCGATGTTGTGGTGGAAGTAGGCACGCCGTTCCGAGTGGTTGCGCGTCACATCGATGCCCCGCCGAAAGGTCGCCAGCGCCGCGGCGTAGATCTGCTCCCGGGTGCGCTGGATATCGATCGTCTGGGCCTGGGCGCTACCGAGTGCGAGCAGTGCCGCCCACAGGTGGTCCGACCCGAGGTCGGTAAGTGTCTCGACCGCCCGCTGGCAGCGCCGCAGGATCTCGTCCTGCTCGGGCGGAACGGTGTGGATTCCGGACGGTGTCGTCTCGATCTCGGCGCGGAGCGACAGCGCCTTGACAACCTGGAGATCCTGCCGCGCGGACGCCTCCCGATTGTCCAGCGCCGCCCATGCCTCGGCGGACGCGGAGAGCACGTCGATCGCCTCGTCCAGGTCGGATGCGCGGTCTCCGCCGGGCCGATGCATCAGCGCTTCGCCCCAGTTGCCGAGCGCTCGCGCCTGCTGTTCGCTGCGGTCCGGGGCGCCGTCGGCTTCGGCTCGCAGATGGTCGAGGCCTTGGTCGTGGTCGTCTGCGCTCTCGGCGAGTTCCAGGTGCAGCTGTGCCAGGGCTTGGTGCAGCCGCAGCGGATCCGGTTCGGCACCGGGCCCGAGGCCGAGGTTTTCGGCGTGTGTCAAGGCTCGCTCAAGATAGCGCCGGGCGAGCGCCTTTGCGCCGTGCCTCCCGGACAGTGCCGCATCCAGACACTTCTCGCCGCCCGCCCAGCAGACGAGCATCTTCATCTCGGTGGACGGCTCGTCGTAGAACCACTCGACCGAGTCGGCGAGGCTGCGCAGGTCGTCGGGTGTGCCGGTCATCGAATCGAGTTCGGACCGCGCTGCCGGGCCCAGTTCGGTCCATGCGACGGTGGCAATTTGACCATCCCAGATCCGGGGTACGTGGCGCAGCGGCACCATCAGCCGTTTCATAAGCTCGACCAGGTCGCCCTCGTCCTCTGGGCGGAACGCCAGCACCAGCGGCGGCACCCGGTCCGGGCGGTACATCAGCAGCGGCGCGGACGGCAGCGGCACTGCCGCCGCGCAGTGCGGGCAGGCGCCGACCCGTAGCCGATCCGCGAGGATGGCCTGCTCCAGATCCGGTCGCTCGGCGATGTCGATGGTGGTCCACAGGGTGTACGAGGCATGCCGCCGGCAGGAGGGGCACGCGACGTGGACCGGCTCACCCTGACTGTTTGGCATCCGGTGCCTCCCGTGGGACGTACCCCACCGTCATTGTCACGATGCGACGCGCGCTGACTGTCATGAGGCCGACATTGGCGAGCGGCGTCGGCTGCGCCGCGCCGGCCGGGCGCACCGCGATGGGTGGGCGGAGCACCAGGTCACGGTCCGCGGAGTCCACAATCGTCTGGGGGTACGCGTAGACGACGCCCGTCACGTAGCTCCCGTTCTCCAGGGTGCAGCCGACGTGAATGTCGAACGTGTCGGCCGGGTATTCGGTGAACGCCAGCCACCACGACGACATCTGCGACGGGTGGGGCGGCCGCCCCGGCGCCGCGGACCGCAGCCACGCCGCACCAGCGGACCCGACGATCGCAAGCGCGAGCAGGCCCACGGCCCACCAGGTCAACGTGACGTAGTGCCGCAGGGCGTACTCGTGTGGGTGTTTGAGCAGCTCACCGATGGAAGGTGTGTGGCCGGGCGCCAGCACCCGGGCCAGCCCGGCAAGGGCCAGCACCGCGGCGAGCGCAACCAGGCTGACACTGACCACGGTGATCGTCTCGCGCAACGGGCTCATCGGCCGTTCGGGGCCGGTGCGGCCCCGGACCGCCAGGTAGGCGAAGCCGGGCAGCAGCAGCACGACGAACAGCGCCAGGCTGAAAAGGCTCGTCGGTAACCCCACGCGTGCGACCCCCGCTGGTCCGGACGGAATACCATCGATCGTGCCGCACCTGGCCGCACCACGGAAGGGGACCACGCTGAACGAGCGATCGCCGTCACCCCGCTTCCGCGGGTATGTGAAGGTCGACCCGAACATCCGCCCGCCCACCTCCGCGGCGCCGCCCGACCCGCAGCCGGCCGACGCCGACGCGATGACGGAGGTCGACCCCGAGAAGCCCTCCTGGCGTCGCTGGCTGGGTAAGGGGCACTGATGATCCACACTGCGTAGAACGTGGACGGCGCAGGCCCGCCGGTGCTGCGATGGGGTGACATCCGGAAGCTGTGGGGAGCGGGCGGCCAGCGGTACGCGGACAATGGGGGAATGATGTGGGGGTACGCCCGATGCGGATGACCGGGACGCGCGCTGACGGCGCGGCGGCGACGGGCGCGCGGGCTGTGGGGGCAGCGTCGCTCGGTGCCCTCGCCGTGGGGGCAATGGCCGTCGGGGCCGTGGCCGTCGGGGCCGTGGCCGTCGGGGCGCTGGCCATCGGGCGGCTGGCGATCCGCCGGGCCGTCGTGCGGGAGCTGCGCGTCGGCCGGTTGGAGATCGACGAGCTGGTGGTGCACAGCCGACCCGATGCCGAGGCGTAACCTCCCCATCCACCCCGTACCCGCTGGTCGAGGCCCGAATGGCTCGTCAGCCCCCGCGTGGCGGGGCCGGTGACGCGTTGGAGTTGGATGAGCGGTTGCGGCACTCGTTGGTTCGGAGCGGCCCGGCTCCTCCTCAGGTGACGAAGATGCAGAAGGGATGCCCGGCCGGGTCGGCGTAGACCCGGAACGGTTCGTCGGGACCGTCCTTCTGATCGGACAGCAGCCGACCGCCGAGGGCCAACACCCGGTCGTGCTGTGCCTCCAACTCCTCGATCGAGGCCACGCTGAGATCCAGGTGCAGCTGTTGCGGCACCTGACCGTCCGGCCACGTCGGCGACGGCACCTGGTCCACCTGCTGAAAGGCTAGTTGCGGGGCGCCGTCGGTGGTCCTCAGCACGAGCCAGTCGTGACCGCGCTCGTCCGCCTGCCCCGGCTCCGGCGGCTCGTGACCAGGCTTGTACACCAGGCCCAACAACGACCGATAGAACTCCGCGAGCGACCTGGCATCGGTGGAGTCGAGCACCACCTGACACAGCTTCGGGACCTTCTCCCCGCCAATCACATTGATCACCTCCGAACGCCCATTGTGCACCGATTACCGCCCAGCCGGAGTGCGTGCCACCGGCTCGCTGGTTCCCCTCACCGCGCGGATTGATCGGGCTACGTCGTGCTGCCGCCGCTACGGCCGTCGGCGGCGATGAGCGTTTTCCACCAGAGCCGAGGCGACGTCGCGCAGCTTGCGGTTGGTGTCCTGCGACAGCTTGCTGAGGACGGCCAAGGCCTCCTCGGGAGTGCAGCGTCGCTCGCCCATGAGGATCCCCTTGGCCTGCTCGATCACCGCCCGACTCTCCATCGCCTTCTGCATGTGCCCGGCCAGGGTGGCCTGGGTCTCGTACAGGTGGGCGTTGGCCAGGGCAACGGCGGCGAACCCGGCGAACGTCTGAGCGATCGTGATCGCGTCGTCGTCGAAGGCTCCAGGGGCGGTGGCGTAGATGTTCAGGGCGCCGGTGACGTGCTCGTGCACGGGTAGGCCGACCGACAGGGAGCTGTGCGCGCCGGCCTGGGCAGCGGTCTGGGCCCAGCCGGGCCACCGCTGCTCGCTGCCGGTGTCCGGCACGATCAGGCTGGAGGTGCTCTCCGCGGCTTGCAGGCACGGGCCGTAGCCACGTTCGTACTGCTTCTCGTCGAGGGCGAGGGCGAGGTCGCCGGTGAACGCGGCGGTGTGCGGCTTGTTGCCGTGCAGCAGGGTGACACTGACCTCGCTGGCCCCGGGTATCGTGCGCTTGGCCAGCTGCGCGATCTTGTCCAGCAGGACGTCGAGGCCGATGTCGGCGAGTCGGATACGGCCGAGCTCGGCGAACGCCTCGTGCGGGTCCATGGGTGCGACGTGCGTCATCAGGGCGTCCTTAACGAGGGCGCGTACCACCACCGGGCATCTGGTGGGATGCGCGGATCGCTGCAGGACTCCTGATCCGGAGTCCGGGATCCGCGCCACTCTTTGACGCTGGTCTCGACGACGCCCATCCAAGGCGCCGTGCCACAGAACTACAGCATATCCGTGCCCGAGCGCCGGCTGTCACCCACCGCCCGCGCCCCTGCCCAGTGCCACGGCCCGTGCTCGGCTCGTACGGTCCAGGAGGCGGTTCACGGTGCGCGGCCTCGCCCTGGCCCTCGACGAGTCGCAGTACGAGCTGGGCCTCGGCCCCTGCCTGCAAGCCGCCGCCGCCACCACCATCGAGTCGATCAGCAACATGGCAACCGAGAGCCGCTGGCCGGACTGGACAGCCCGCGCGCTGCAGGCGGGAGCCCGCAGCTCCCTGTCCATCGGCCTGCCGATCCACGCCACCATCGGCGGAGCGCTCAACCTCTACGCCACCGAACCCCACGCCTTCGACGATCACACCATCGCCGTGGCGCAGACCTTCGCCAGCTACGCCAGTCTCGCCATGGCCAACGACCACCTCGACGCAGCCTGGACGACCCTCTCCCGACACATCGAAGCGGCCATGGACAGTGGGGCTGTCATCGAACAGGCGAAGGGCATCATCATGGGCGATCGGCGCTGCACGGCCGACGAGGCCTTCACCGTCCTGACGACGATGGCGCGGAGCACCACGCGCACGGTCCGCGACGTCGCTCGTACCCTGGTGGACCGCACGTCTGCGTGCTGAGGAAGCTGAGGGCTCAGGCGCACGGTTGGTCTCGGTCGCGCGGGGTACACCGCCGCGAGTGGTGCGGGGTCCCCGGCTGGGTTACCCGGCTTGCCACCGAAAGTGCTCCAGGGGGTCCGATGTCGGGTTCTTCAGCGCGGTCGAGCGGGCCGGGGATGTCCGATGACGTGGTGGAGCTGCGGGTGCATGGGGCCGCCACCGCGAGCGCGGACCAGGTCTTGGACGTGTCACAGGTCGAGCAGGTCGCGGGCGACCGCAGAGGGGGCTTCTACCGGCCCCGCCGCCACTGTTCGTGCAGTAGCGGGCAACGGGTGACGCTCGAGGCGTACCGCTGGGCTGACCTGCCCTCCGGAACCGTGGTCCGGACGCTGTCGCTGGTGTTCCTGCTGCCGTTCATGCTGGCCAACGTGGCGATCTGGATGCGGCCGGCGAACCCCGGCTCGGATGCGGTGGTCAGAGCCCTGTGCCGGTTGCTGGCGCTCACTCTCACCGCCCTGTATGTGCTTGCCTTCGCTGGCGTCACGCTGGACCTGATCGCGTGGAAATGCATGGGCTCGTCACGCTGCCTGGCCGGGCGCGTCTGGTTGTCCTGGTTGGGCGGCCAACCGGTGGGCCTGCGCCTGGCGGTACTCGCGGTGGTTCCGGCCGCCGCCATCGGCCTGCTCTGGCGGACCAGCGCGCGACCAGGGACGGCCTTCGAAGCTTTCCGCGCTCCCGCGGACGAGGTCTCCGCCCATCGACTCAGTGAGATCGGCCAGTGGGATGCCGGGCCACTGGTGGGCCGGCTGCGCTCGATCCACGTCGCGGCGGCGTTCGCGACACTGGACGTCGCTCTGCTCGCCGCCCGAGCTGCAACCGGCGCCACGGCCGGCACGATCGCGCTGGCCGTGGCCAGCGGGACGGTGCTGGCCACCTGCGTGGTCCTGCTCTGCGTGCCTCCGCTGATCGACCGGGGCGCCTCGGACCAGCGACTGGACCGACTCACCCGCACGGTGCGTACGGTCGCCGTCGCCCTGACCATCGTGGTGACGGCCCACGTCCTGGTCAGCCCAGCGGCCTGGAACGGGGGGAGCGGCCTACCCGGCTACGGCGCGATCCTCACCTCGGTCTTCGTTGCCCAGACGACCCTGCTGACAGCCCTCGGCGCTGTGCTGCTCGGGGGCCGGGACCGCCGGCGGGGCACCGTCCCGCTGCTCGGGCTGGGCGCGCTGGTGATCGCGGCCAGCGCGGTCAGTCTGGCGGTGGCGGTCTCCGCCGAGTTCGTCTACCGGGTGGCGGACTTCCTGGACCGCGACGCACCCACCGGAGAGGGCCTGGCCTCCGGTCTGCCGCCGGCGTTCACCTGGGCAATCTTCGGCTTCTTCCGGGCAGTGCTGTTCACGCTCGTCGTAGCGGTACCGGTCGTCCTCATCTCCCGACGCCGCCGGCTCCGTGCGGCAGCGTCGATCGTCGCGTGCGACTACCCGGGTCGCCCGGCCGGAGCAGCGGCCCGACTGCGGCAGGTGCGGAAGGCGATAGCTCGGGCCCGTTTCACGGAACGACTTGTCCCGTTGGCAGTGGTCTACGCCTGTCTCGCCGGGCTCGGCACGGCCACCACCACCCTCGGTCTGCTGGAGTTGCTCCCGAGCGAATCGGTGCAGCGCTACGCGCGCCTGCCCGGCAGCCTGATCACCTTCGCCATCGCGTTCGGTAGCTGGGGGATCGCCGCGATCATCCTCGGCCTGGCCATCGGCGGAATCTTCGCCTACCGGACAGTCGAATTCAGGCGCCACGTCGGTGTCCTGTGGGACC
This sequence comes from Micromonospora sp. NPDC048839, assembly GCF_040649915.1. NCBI lineage: Bacteria > Bacillati > Actinomycetota > Actinomycetes > Micromonosporales > Micromonosporaceae > Micromonospora > Micromonospora sp. NPDC048839. The sequence goes on along the minus strand of NZ_JBEZGL010000002.1, from coordinate 369,902 downwards.
TGGGCACGTTCTGGCCTCGGGCCGCTCACCCGTTCGCGCCACCCTGCTACGCCGAACGAGCTGTGCCGGAGCTGACCCGACGAATCATCCACCTGGTCTCGTGCGGCAACGCCGTGCTGCTGACCGCACACAGCCATGGTTCGGTCCTGGCCGCCGCGACAGTGCTTCAGTTGCCGCCGCAGGTCAGTAGCCGAGTCGCTCTGCTCACCCACGGGTCGCCGCTGAGCCGACTCTACGCGCGACTGTTCCCCGCCTTCGTCGACGACGAGGTGCTGCACGAGGTCGGCGATCGAGTCGGGTGGCGATGGACGAACCTGTGGCGCGACACCGACACCATCGGCGGCTGGATATTCTCCGCCCACCGGACGACGACGCCGGCCACCGTCGCCGGCCCGGCGGCGACGGTGGACCGCCGGCTACGAGATCCTGCCGATGTGGTGGCCCAACCGGGCGACAGCGTCCCGCCACCGATCCAGGGACATCGGCCCTCCGGGTCGGACCCGGGGTACGCCGAGGCGGCCCGCACGTTGATCGAGCGCCTTCGCCGGCCGATGGACCCAGGACCGCCGGGCGACCCACCGACCGGGCAATGACGGATCCACCGAACCAGGACAGCCCGAGGTCCGGTTCCGGCGGGGTGTCCGCACATGACAGCCGGCCGCTCACACGGTGGCGAATCCCTCTCGCCACGAGGGAAAGGTCGGGACCCAGCCGAGCTGCGTGCGGGCGAGCCCGTTGCGTGCCCCCCGCGCCCAGCCGTGCCGCTCGCCCACGGTCACCGCGGGTGCCGGGACCCCGGCCGCCGCGCAGAACGCGGGCACCCACTCCGAGGCGGCGGCAGGCTCGTCGTCGCAGACGTTGACCGCCCCGGCGGGCCACTCCAGAGCCGCGACCGCGGCGGCGACGGCGTCGTCGACATGCAGCAGGCTGCTCACGTCCGCGTCGGCGGGGACTCTGCCGGCAGCGGCGAACTGAGCCATCAGACCGTCGCGGGCGTACCAGGTGCCCGGTCCGTAGAGGGTGCCGTACCGCAGCACGACCCACTCGGGCACCTCCTGGACGGCGGATTCGAGCGCGGCGACACCGGCCACACTCGTCTGCCGCGGCTCGGTGGCACCGAGGTCGAGCGGGGTCTCCTCGGTCGCGGGCTCGGCGCCCGGCTCGTACGCCCAGGCGATGCTCTGCGCCACGATGCGGCGTACCCCGGCGGCGAGCGCCGCGTCGACCAGGTTCCGGGTCCCGATCCGACGCAACTGCGAATTGGCGGCGAGATCGCCGGTGCTCAGGCTGGTCAGCTGGTGCATCACCACGTCCGGCCGGGCGTCGCGGACGGCTGCCGCCACGGCGTCGCGGTCGAGCACGTCGACGGCGACCGGGCCGTTGCGGGCCAACCCGATGACCTCATGCCCTTGGGCGGTCAGGAGCGGTCCGAGGCGGCGACCAATGACGCCCGTCGAACCAGCGAGAACGATACGCATAACTGTGTCTCTCCGTCAGTTCGGCCGGGGTGAGCGGCGGTCCTTACGCTGTTCGAGCTCCTCGGGGCTCACCAGCACCAGCATTTCCCGGTCGGGCGCACACACCATGACGACCAGGAATTTGGTCACCCGATCGGGCAGGTTGTTGGCGGATCGGTAGTGGATGACGTCGCCACCGGGCTCCCAGAACGCCTCACCGGCCTTGATCACCCGTTCGGGCTCACCCTCCAGCTCGAAGATCATTTCGCCCTCGAGCAGGTAGCCGAAGACCTGGCCCGAGTGCCGGTGTGGTGGCGTGCCCGGGTCGCCCGGTGGCAGTTCGATCGTCGCCGTCATCACGTGCGAGCCCTGCGGCAGCTCTGCCGGCATGGCCGTGCCCAGCAGCACGATCTCGTTGTTCCCCATCTTGATGGTCTGCATGAATCGAACGTATCCCCGACCGGACCAACGAAATGGACCAGTTAGTGCCCAGCCTGCTGGACCAGTTGGCAGAGCCTGGACAGTGCCTCCTGCCAGGCGTGAGCCGGTGGCGCCGCGTACCCGAGGACCAGGGCCGCCGCCTGCCGCTCATCCGCCGGGTCGTGCCAGTAGCCGTTGCCGTGCAGGCCGATCAGGTGCAGCCCTCGGCGGCGCCCGGCCTGGATCAGCCGGCGCTCCTCCGCCGCGGACGCCAGTGGCAGCAGTGCGTGCATACCGGCCGCGATGCCCTCCAGCGACGTGGCGGTCACCTCGGCCAGCCGGCCGGCCAGCTCGGCCCGGCGACGCCGGTAGGTCAGGCGCATGCGGCGGATGTGCCGGTCGTAGTCGCCGTGCGTGAGCAGGTCCGCCATGGCGAGCTGGTCGATCGCGGAGACTGCGGCACCGGCCTCCATGATCGTCGTTGTCAGTTCGCGACGCAGCGGCTCGGGTACGACGAACCAGCCCAGGCGGATGCCCGGCGCCAGCGACTTGCTCGTGCTGCCGGCGTACACGATCCGCTCTGGCGCCAGCGCCTGCAGGGCGCCGACCGGGCGCTGGTCGTAGCGGAACTCGCCGTCGTAGTCGTCCTCGATCAGGAACGCGTCGTGCTTCCGTGCCCAGGCGATGAACCGGTAGCGGTGCTCCGGGGCGAGCACCAGTCCGGTCGGATGCTGGTGCGCCGGGGTGAGCAGCGCGGCCTGACCCGCCGCGTCGGCCGGGTCGGCACCGCCCACGCCGACGGTGAGCGGGGTGACCGTCAGACCCGCGGCGCGAAGCACCACGCGGTGCGGGGCCAGACCGGGGTTCTCGGTGGCGATGGCGCGGACCCCGCGCCGGTGCAGCGTCCGCGCCAGCAGGGAGAGCCCCTGGGTGAAGCCCGCCGTGATCACCACCGCCTCCGGGTCGCAGAGGACCCCACGGGTACGCGCGAGATAGTCGGCCACCGCTGTCCGCAATCCGGGCAGCCCCGTCGGCTCGGGGTAGTCAAGCGTGCCGCGCGAGGCCGTGGCCAGCGCCCGGCGGACACTGTCGGTCCAGGCCGTTCGGGGGAACGAACCGAGGTCGGGAATCCCCGGCCGAAACTCGATCATCGGTCCGGCCGGGGGAGACGGTTGCGGTTGCCTGCGCGAGCCGGGCGGATCATGGAGTACGTCCGCGACCCGGGTGCCCGAGCCCGGTACCGTCACCAGCCACCCCTCCGCCACCAGTTGCGCGTACGCCTGCACCACCGTGCCCCGGGCCAGGCCCAGGTCGGCGGCCAGGCTCCGGCTCCCCGGCAGACGCGCCCCGGCCCGCAGCCGGCCGGCTCGAATGCTCTCCCGTAGCGCGCTCTCCACCGAGCGACCTGGGAAACCCGCACCCCGATCGAACGCCAGATGCAGGTCAAGCGACTTCGCCACGCCGCAACGATCTCACCCGTGCGCCTTCCGGTGGTGCGGGAACCGGGCTAGCTTCTCGGGGTTGAGGATGATGAGCACCCGTTCGATCCCGGCGGGGGAGGCCTCGATGGCGAGCAACGCGACAGTCGTTCCCGACCGCGAGGCGAGGATCGCCGCCTGGCCGTTGGATTCGACGATCTCCAGTGCGACACCATGGCCGAACTTGCGCATCAGCCCCAGGAGGTAACGGGCGACGTTGTCACGTCCGACGATGGGCACCAGGGCGGCCCGAACGGTGCCGCCGCCATCGGCGTAGGACGTGGCTGTCGCGGCGAGCAGTTCCTCGAGCCGGGTCAGCTCACCGGAGCGGGCGGCGGCGAGGATGGCACGCAACAGGCGGTTGTGGTCGGTCTGCGCCACCGGGTCGCGCCGCTGCTGGACCAGGTGCGTGCGGGCGCGTCGACCGAGCTGCCGCGCGTACGCCTCGCTGACGTCGAGTACCTCGCCGATGCGCCGGAACGGGTAGTCGAACGCCTCGCGGAGCACGTACACCGCTCGCTCGGCCGGCGTGAGCCGTTCCAACAGGAGCAGTACGGCGAGTTCGAGTGACTCGGTGCGTTCGGCCCGCAGGGTCGGGTCGGCGGCGGTGTCGACGGGTTCGGGCAGCCACGGTCCGGGATACAGCTCACGTCGGGCGCGCGCCGAGGTCGCGGCGTTCAGAGCGAGCCGAGAAGTCGTCGTGACCAGGAAGCCGGTCGGGTCCCGTACCTGGCTGCGGTCGGTCTGTTGCCACCGGAGCCAGGCCTCCTGAACGACATCTTCCGCCTCCGCGACGCTTCCGAGCATCCGGTAGGCGATGCCGAAGAGCCGCGGACGGACCGCGCCGAAGACCTCCAGCGCGGCGACAAGCGTTCCGTCTTTCCCTCGCTCCACGATGACCGCCCGCCTCGTCGCTTCTGTCCCTGAACGTGCCGCTGAGCTCGACCTGACCGGACGGCGACGGTTGGATCAGACCGACACAGATCCGTACAAGTGTGCCGACCAGCCAGGCGAAAGGTCTGTCGATCCCATGCTGCTGGTCGTCCGTCATCGTGTACCAGCCGGTGTACGCCTCCTGCACCGCGTGTTCGGCAACTTCGGCCGAACCGACCAGGTGGTATGCGAGGTTCTTGAGGAGGCGTCGTTCGGCGACGACGGCGCAGAACGCACTGGGTAGCGCGTTTGACCGAACTGGCGGACGAATGTCGGGAACCATCGGTTCTCCCAGTCGTGGACGGGCATCCCGGCCCTGGTGCGAGTGTCGTCAGTACGGACCGAGCACGTCTCCGATTCGTGACAAAAGGCGTAGCGGGCCGGCGCCGCTGTCACGAATCGAAGGGCCGCTCGGTCCAGTTCGCAGAAGCGACGGCCGTTCGTGGCGGATTGGGAGGCAGTTCAGTGCGTATCGCGATAGCCGGCGGGACCGGCGGGGTGGGACGTCTCGTCGTCGACGCCGTACGGGCTGCCGGCCACGAGCCGGTCATCCTCGCGCGCTCCACGGGCGTGGACCTGATCCACGGTTCCGGGTTGGACGAGGCCCTGACCGGCACACCGGTCGTGGTCGACGTCAGCAACGTGTCGACGATCAACCGGAAGAGATCGGAGATCTTCTTCGGCACGGCGACAGGCAACCTGCTCGCCGCCGGCCAGCGCCTCGGGGTGCGGCACCACGTGGCGCTGTCGGTTGTCGGCGTCGACCGGGTCGATTGGGGTTACTACGCGGGCAAACGACGCCAGGAGAGGCTCGTCCTGGACGGCGCGGTGCCCGCGACGGTGCTCCGCTCGACGCAGTTCCACGAGTTGGCCGCGCAGATGCTCGCCACCGTTCCCGGCCCGATCGCAGTGGTGCCCCAGATGCGCATCCAGCCGATCGCGGCCCACGAAGTCGCGCACTGTCTCGTCGCCCTCGCCCTGGCAGACCCGGCCGGCCGCGCGCCCGACATCGCCGGCCCGCAACGGCTGCGCATGTCGGACATGGCCCGCCGCCTGCTCCGCGCCCGCGGGCGTCACCGCGTCGTCCTGCCCGTCCGCCTCCCGGGAGCGACCGGTCGAGCCATGGCCGGAGACGGCCTGTTACCCACCGCCCCCGGTCCTCGGGGCAAGCAGACCTTCGACGAGTGGCTGGCCACTCCCGCGGCACGGACAACCACCGGGCGGACCCGATGAACGAAGGCCGGCCACCCGTCCCCGCCGCTCCGCAGGTCGCCGCACCGGACGGACGCAGCGGTGGGCTGACCATTCTGATCCGGATCGCCCTGGCTGCCCTCTTCCTCGACGAACTCGTCGTCGGGTTCTGGAACCAGTTCTTCCCGGAAAGCTTCTACCACAACTTTCCGACCGTCACCCTCACCCCGCCGCTGAGCGAGCACTACGCGCGAGACTTCGGCGGCGCCACCCTCGGCCTGGCCGTCGTCCTCGGCATAGCTCTCGTCGCGCCTAGAGCCGCATTCGTCATCCCCGCGGCGGCGGCATTCTCCACTTTCGCGATACCGCACTTCTTCTTCCATCTGACCCACCTCGGCCACGCCAGCCCAGGCGAGGCGGTGTTCCTCACGACTGCCAACGCCGTCGTCGCCCTGCTCGGCCTTCTCGTCATCGCCCTGACGCTCGTTCGGGACCGCACGACTGTCAGCCGCGCCCGGGGTGTCGGCGGGCGGTGAGCGCCCCGGCGGTCGCCAACAGTGTCCCCGCCAGAAGGTACATCCAGCGGTCGTGGGCCGCGTCCCAGCCGTCGCCCGTGCCGACGAGGAGAGCCACCGAGGCCGGCAGCAGCGCCACCACCGCCATCCCCAGCAGCAGCATCGGAGCGGCGAGTGGGCTGCCGATCCCGCGCGGCGACCGTCGCCAGCCGACTGCCGACGCGAGGAACGCGACCGCCGCGACGGTCGCGGCCTCACGGGTCAGGTCCGCGTACGGCAGCGAGGCGGTCTCCGGCCCGGACCGGGTCACCAGCAGCGCCGCCGCCCAGCACGCACCACCGACGACCGCGGCGAGGGCCGCTCGGGCCAGCGCGCCGAGCCAGGCCGGCACCGGCAGGGTCTCCGTGGTCGGCTTCGCGGGGTCGTCGAGCGCGAACGTGACGCCGAGGCCGACGCAGGCCAGCACCAACCGCAGCAACGTGATGTGCTCGTCGGGAGGCAGGACCGACCCGGTCACGGCCGGTGGGGTCACGATCGCCACACCGACGACCCCGGCCGCCAGCAGCGGCGAGATCCGCGTCGCCCGCAGCGTCGGCCAGACCAGCGCCGCCACCGTCCGCAGTCGCCCACCCCGCCTCGGCACGGGCCCGCCGGCCGCCGGCCCCGCCGCGCCGACGGCGGGCACGTCGCTCACGGGACGCACGGCAGCGCTTCGTCGTCCGGCGCGAGCGGCTGGATCGGCACCCCGAAGATGGCACCGAAGCGCTCCAACGGTGTGTCGGGCGCCGTCAGCTCGGCCCAGTGCCGCTCAACCAGCGGTGCCACCTCGTCGGGCGACCGTTCCAGCAACTCCAACGCCGGTGCCGCCGCCCGGTCGGGTGCCAAGATGCCGTACAGGCCCGATGTGTCGCTGAAGACGAGCGCGCCGGTGCTCGTCTCGTCCAGCGAACGCATCCCGGCCAGGGTGGTCGGCGACGCCCGCCCGACCAGCCACACCAGGAGCGCGGCCTGCGCCCCGCAGAGGAAGTTCCCCCCGTCGTACGCCTTCGCGGCCATCAGCCGGTAGGCAACCTCGGCGGCCAGGGCGGCGGCTGCCCGATCGTCGCCCCACGAGGTGTCGACCCGGACCGCCTCCGCGGTGCCCGCCGCCACGTCATCGACCTTCCAGCCGGCCACCACCTGCATGGCCTCGGCGACGGACCCGGCGCCCCCGGCCGAGATCTCCTCGACGAGGGCCCGCTGCCGCACCGCGAGCGGTGGTCCGGACGAGTCGGCGCTGTCCGGCACCACCGCGCGTACGGAGGTCACCACCGACTCCCACCCGGGGACGAACCCGTCGAACCCGTCGAAGTAGCAGTAGGTGACGTCGCCGCGCCTGACGCATGACTGGATGCTCGCCGGCCGGTCTTCGACAGTCGCGCGGGCCGCCGCCATGCCCGGGTCGGGTAGCGACTGGGTCACCCCTCCGCCGACGGCGAGGATCAGCCCGACCGCAAGCCCGGCCGCGACGACCGACCGCCGCGCGGCGGCCCGGGCCAGTACGGCCGCGACGAGCAGCACGGTGATCCCGACCAGGTAGGCGAGGTGCCGGGCCGAGGGCCGCTCGGAGACGCCGGCGGGGACCGGGACGGCGAACTCGCTGATGTAGACCGGAAGCAGGAACCGCCAGCCGGTCCCGACGAGGGTCATGGTGATCGCCGTGAACTCCAGCACCACAACGAGCAGGACGAGAAGTGGGGCGATCAGCAGGGAGCGGATCAGGACGCCGGAGAGCACCCCGATGGCGCCGAGGAGCAGCGTCAGCGCCGACGGGGTTAGCAGTGTGGCGACGTCGAGGCTCCCGGCCGACCCCGGAAGTCTCGCGGACACCGCGACCCGGACGCCCACGAGCAGCAGGCTGAGGCCGGCCAGCGGTAGCAGTGCCAGCAGGAACCCGCCGACCCGCCAGGCTGGCGGCAGCACCAGCACGTCGTAGGACGCGTCGACGTGGTGCCGGTGCGCCCGCAGGGTGACGAGGTTCGCCACGATCAGCGCCGACCCGCCGAGGATCGGCAACGCGAGCAGCTGGATGGTGATCAGCTCGTCGGGGAGCACCGGGTATCGGTTGGCCGAGCCGGACAACGAGCCCCACAGCCACGGGCCGAGGAACAGCAGCGCGGCCGCGACGGTGAGCGGGTGTCGTAGCATCCGGACCGACTCGAACCGGGTGAGTGCGAGCAGCGCTCGCCGACGCCCGGGTGTGGACGACGGCGTCGGACGGGCCGGCGTGGCCACCGTCAGGGTCGCGGTCATCGCGTGCCGCCCGCGACCGCCGACGCCTCGGTGTCGGTGCCGACAAGCGTCAGGTAGCCGTCCTCGATCGACGGCTCCACCAGCGTCGCCCCGGCTGGCGGGTCGCCGACGTGACGGTGCAGCCCCGTGCCCGTCCGCCACGACGCCAACGCCCCTGCCTGGCGCGCCGCGCTCGTCCACACCCGGCCGGCGGCCAGCCCGGCCAGCTCGGCCGGGGTGCCCTCGAACCGCACCCGGCCCCGGTCGAGGACGACGACCTCCTGGCACAGCGACATGACGTCCTCGGTCTGGTGGGTGGACAGCAACACCGTCTTGCGTTCGCCGAGGTCCGCGATCAGCTCCCGGAACCGCAGCCGCTGCTCCGGGTCCAGGCCGACCGTCGGTTCGTCGAGGATGACGAGGTCCGGGTCGCCGACCAGGGCGGCTGCCAGCGCGAGCCGTTGCTTCATGCCGCCGGACAGGGTCCGGATCCGGGACCGTCGGCGGTCGTCGAGGCCGACGGCGGAGAGCACCCGGGCGACCTCGGTGTGCCGTGTCGCCCGGTGGGTGAGCTCCTTGAGGATCGCGACGTAGTCGACGAACTCGAACGCGGTGAACGACGGGTGGAAGCCGGGGTCCTGCGGCAGGTAGCCCAACCGGCGCCGGACCGCGAGCCGCCCGGGTGACGTGCTCGGGTCGTGGCCGAAGACCCGCAGCGTGCCGCCGTCGGCCGGCAGGGCGGTCGCGATGATCCGCAGCAGCGTCGTCTTGCCAGCACCGTTCGGGCCGAGCAACCCGGTCACCCCGGTACGCAGCGTGAACGACACGTCCTCGAGCGCGGTGGTGCGCCCGTACCGCAGCGCCAGACCGTCTGCCTGAACGGCAGTCATGACATTCTCCTCGACAGGTGGGGGACGTGGTGGCGGTCGTAGGTGCCGCGCTGACGGGCCAGTGCCACGGCGGCGATCCCGCCGACGATCACGACGCCGACCTGCCCGGCCAGGGTGAAGACGAGCCGGTCGCCGAAGGTGGCGGCGACCACCGCCGCCCAGCCGACGCCGACGACGACCGCGGCCGGCCCCGCGCCGAGTCGAACCGAGAGCAGCAGCGACAGCATGGTCAGGGCGAGTGACGGCAGGAACCAACCGGTCGCGCGCAGTCCGTACTCGTAGATGAAGAGGCTGGCCACGGCGGACAGCGCGGTGGTCGCGGACAGGACCGCGAGGCACCGCAACAGCAGTAACCGGAACGAGCGGATCGGAGCGACCACCGCGATCTCGTAGGTGGGGTCGATGCCGGGCGCGAAGGACATCGCGACCGCGACCAGCGGCAACAGCGGGGCTACGGCGAGGAACACGACCGGGTCGGTGAACAAAGCGATCGTTGCCGTCAACGCGGCCGTGACCGCGATCGCCACGAGCCACGACAGCCGCAGCGCAGGCGTCGCCGCGAGCAGCCGCGCGGTGTGATCGGGAACGCCGGCCGTGATCATCAACCGTTCGACAGGCCCCGGCCGCGGCGCGTCCAGGGAGGCGTCGAGGCGGGCCCAGCCTCCGTCGATCGCCCACCGTAGGTCGGCGGTCGCGGCGGCGGCGAGGCGTTCGCGGCACTCACCGCACGCCGTCAGGTGGGCCTCCGTGGACCACAGACCAGGGGCGGCGAGGGTACGGGCAGCGTAGGCGCGCAGGTCCTCGTCGAGCAGATGCCAGGTCATGTCAACTCCTCTCGCAGCTGCCGGCGGGCCCGCATCGCCCGCGTCTTGACGGTGCCGGCGGGGATGCCGAGCAGGACGGCGGCCTCGGCGGTGGATAGTCCGTCAAGGACGGTGGCGCGGATGACCGCGCGCAACTCCGGGGAGAGGCGGGCGAGGGCGCCGCCGAGGTCGCCGTGTTCGAGGCCGATGAGCACCTGCTCCTCGGCGGACGACTCGTCCCGGCCGCCCAGGCGGGCCAGCAGCCGGCCGAGCCGGTCGCGGGACGTGCGGCGACGCAGCGCGTCGATGAGCCGGCGTGACCCGATCCGCCACAGCCAGGCGGCGGCGTCGGTGTCGCGGGGCCGGAACGAGGCCGCGGCGCCCGTCCAGACGGCGAGGAACGTCTCCTGCACGACGTCGTCGATGAGGGCGTCGTCGGAGCAGCGGTAGCACAGGCGCAGCCGCAGCCACGGCGCGTGCCGGCGGTAGAACGCCTCGAACGCGTTCCGGTCGCCACCTGCGGTCAGGGCCAGGAGGTCGGCGTCGTCCTGGGCGGTCATGCCTACCTATCGCAACGGCACCGGGCTTCGGTTCGCCATCCTGGCACGGGTTGCGTCAGCGGCCCTGCAGGCGCTTCACGTTGTCGCCGAAGGTCCACCCCTTCGACCCGTCCCAGTTCGCCGACCAGGTCATCAGGCCCTTCAGGCCGGGCACGGAGTTCCAGGCCTGCGTGACGAGCGTCGTCGACAGGTGGCCGCCGCCCGCCCCGATCTGCGCGGGCAGGCCCGGGACCTGCTTGTCGTACGGCACGCGGATGGTGGTGCCCTGGATGGTGAGGCCGTTGTTGAGGCACTGCGTCTGCACCGTGAAGCCCTGCACGGTGCCCGCCGGGTACGAGTCGCCGTTGCAGCCGTACATGCTGCCGTTGTAGTACTGCATGTTGAGCCACCAGAGCCGGCCGTTGTCCACGTACTTCTTGATGATCGGCAGGTACGAGCCCCAGATCGAGCCGTAGACCACGCTGCCGCCGGTGACGTAGGCCGTCTCCGGTGCCATGGTGAGGCCGAAGTTCGACGGCATCCGGGCCAGGACGCCGTCGATGATCCGGATCAGGTTCGCCTGCGACGTGGACAGGGTGTTGATGTTGCCGCTGCCGGTCAGGCCGGTCTCGATGTCGATGTCGATGCCGTCGAAGTGGTAGGCCGTCAGGATCGGCACGATCGTCGCGACGAACCGGTCGGCGACCGCGGTGGAACTCAGGTCGATGCCGGCGGCGGCCCCGCCGATCGACATCAGGATGGTGGCGCCGGCGGCCTTGGCCTGGCACATCTCGGCCGGGGTGGCGACCTTGACGCCGGCGTCCATGCCGTTCTCCCAGAGGACCGTGCCGTCCGCGCGGATCACCGGGAACGCTGCGTTGATCACGTTGTAGCCGTGCTGGCTGAGCCGGCTGTCGGTGATCGGGATCCAGCCGAGGCCGGGGTGTACGCCGTTGGAGGCACCGTCCCAGTTCTCCCAGTAGCCCTGCAACACCTTGCCGGTGGGCCGCGACTTGACCGCGCAGGTCCCGCCGGTGGGCGGCGGCGTGGTCGGGGGCGGTGTGGTGGCGGGAGGTGTGGTCGGGGGTGGCGTGGTGGGTGGCGGCGTCGTGGGGGGTGGCGTGGTCGGTGGCGCCGTGGTGGGCGGCGGAGTGCTTCCCGAGCACGCGCCCAGGTCACGCCACAGCGACGGGGTCGCGGCGGGGTTCCAGCCGGCGCCGGGGTGCGCGGTGTGGGCGACAAGTGCCTGGTAGAGCCGGCCGCCGTAGGTGACCTGGGCGCCCGTCTGGAAGGTGGTGCCCTCGGCCCAGGCCGGGGCGGTGCAGGCGACCATCGGCACGACATCCGGCGACGACACGGCCGCCGTGCTGCTGGGGACGAAGGCGACGGCCGCCGTGACGGTCATCGCCGCCCCGGCCACCACTGCGAAAATCCGACGGCTCCTCATGGCTCACTCCCCAGGCTTCGACGACCCGCGACCTCCACATATTGACGTTCGTGACACTTAATATCAAGGGTTGTTTACAGATCCGGGGATGCGGGGGCGCGGCGGCGGGATCGGCGTGGGGCATCTGTTGTCGTATCCCTGTGGTGGAGTGCACCCCATGGGCGTGCTGTACGACTACTTCCGGGCCGAGGACGACGCTGCGGCTGTCAGGTTGGTGGAGGATTTCGAGGGCGGGCCGCTCGCTGCCGGGCACGGCGGCGCGGCCGTGGATGCGGTCGACCTGAAGGGCATCGAGCCGACGGTGATCCTCGGTCAGCTCGTGGGTTTCGTGCGCGAGGTCAACTGGACCGCGAGCCTTGTCGACACCGAGCTGGTGTGGAGCGAGGACGAGCAGGAGGGGCCGTGGCTGATGTCGCTCGATCGGGCCACGCGCGACACCCTCGCCTCCATCGCCACGCCGCAGATGCCGGAGTTGTCCGCGCGGTGGGGGCGGGTCGAGGAGTTGGCGCGGAGCGGTCCGCTTCCCGACGACGAGATGCTCCCGGTCATCGAGGAGGTCACCGCCCTCGCGCAGCGCGCCCGGGACGCGGGCGAGGACCTGTACTGCTGGTGCTCCCTCTAGAGGGGACGCGAATGCCGTTGCGGCGCGTCGTAGGATTTCGACCATGAGTTGCTTCGCCGCTTGGCGTACCCGCCGCTGAGGGTCGGCTTGCCGCCGTTCCGGCCGCCAGCTGACCACCTGATGCCCGCTTTGTCGGCTTTCAGCACCTCAGCTTGAGAGGCACACTCACATGCGTATCCGCTCGTTTCTTCCGCATGACCTGGCCCGGCTCACCGAACTGACAATCGAGACGTTCGGGCCGTTCTACGAGGACTCCTTCCGCCCCCTCGTGGGCGAGGCGGTCTTCGCCAACCAGCACGGCACGTGGCGCGACGACTACGTCGAGCAGGTCGCCGGGCTCCACGACCCCGCCGAGCACCGGTACGTCGCGGTCGCTGAGATCGACGGTGCCATCGCGGGCTACGTGGCCTGGGCAGTAGAACCCGAGCGCCGAAACGCCAGCGTCACGATCCTCGCCGTGTCCGCGCAGCACCGTCGGCTCGGCGCGGGCACCGTGCTGTGCGAGCACGCGTTCGCCGCGATGCGGGACCTCGGTGCCGAGGTCGTCATGATCGGCACGGGCGGGGACGGATTCCATGCCCCCGCCCGAGCCCTGTACGAAGCACTCGGTTGCACTCCGCTGCCGATCGCCGTCTACTACCGGGAACTCTGATCTGATCCGGGCGGGCCCGGTGTGACGCCGAGCCCGCCCGTCTCCGTCCGGCCGCGATCCTTACGCGAGGGCCGCGAGCCGGAACTGCTGGTTGGTTTGTCCGTGGCAGTCGTACAGCTGAATCTGGGCTCCGTTGGCCGTGCTCCAGACGTCCAGGCATCGTCCGGACTGGACGTTGCTGATGGTGCCGTTGGAGTTGACGTTCCACTGTTGGTTGGTCTGGCTGTGGCAGCCGTAGATCTGCACCGCAGCGCCGTTGCCGGAGCCCGCCGCGTCCAGGCACATGTTGCCGTACACCTGGAGTTGTTTGCCTGAGGTGTAGGTCCATGCCTGGTTGGTCTGCTTGTTGCAGCCGTAGAGCTGCACCCGGGTGCCGTTGGTGCGCGAGGCGTTGGGTACGTCGACGCACCGGCCGGACTGCGTTCCGACGATCTCGCTGGCCGAGGTGGGCGGGACGGAAGGCGACGCGGTGGGGGTCGGCGTGTTGGTGGGGCTCGGTGTGTTGGTGGGGGTCGCCGTCGGGCTGGTGGGCGTCGAGGGCAGCAACGGGCAGGTGCTGCGGTAGGTGACCACGCCGCTGGAGTCCAGCAGTGGGCAGAGGAACTGGCTGTACCGGGCGTCGTTGTCGACGAACATCTTGACGAACGGCAGCATGGTGCGGACCATCACCGGGTTCGACCGTCCGACCATGAACCCGTGATCCGCGCCGGCGACCTCCACGTAGACGCTCTCCGTCGTGGCCGGGAGGCTGTTGTACAGGCCGGTGGCGTAGGACGGGGTGACCACCGTGTCCGCCTGCCCAGCGAAGATCATCGTGGGCACCCGGTCGTTGGCCAGGTTCGACGACGGCGAGTACGGCGCGATGCCGACCACTGCCTTCAACGACGGGCGCCGGATAGCCGCGCTCAGTGCGCCACCGCCACCCATGGAGTGACCGGCGACCGCCAACCGGGTGGGGTCGACCCGGTCGCGTACCGGGCTCTGCTGGGTCAGGTAGTCCAGCGCGGCGAGCAACTGGGTGCCTCGGGCCGTGTCGAAGTCGTTACGACTGTTGGTCTCGATGCCGATCACGACGAAGCCGTGGGAGGCCAGCCACGGACCCATCCAGGCCAGTTCGGCGGAGAACAACGCGGTGTAGCCGGGCGAGATCGCGATGGCCCCGAAGGTGCCCTGGCTGGTGTCGGTCGGGTAGTAGATCCTGCCGCCGTTGAAGCCGTACCCGGTCGGGACGCTCACCGACGTGTTGGCGAAGGGCCCGTTAACGGCGGTGACGCTGGTCCGGGTGGGGTCCGGGCCCCGCTGGTACGGGTTGTCGGCGGCCGACGCCGATCCGGTCGTCATCGTCAGGGTGAACATCGCGACTGCGGCGGCGATCCCCGCAGCGGCGAGCTTGAGCAGCCGTCCGCGAAGACGGGAGGACACCCGGATGTCGTCCTCGGGTGGGGGGTGGTTCGCAGGTCCGCGCATTGGTGCCTCCTGGTGGTGGGTGGGTGCCCCGGCGTTGTCCGTCCGTCAGTGCTGCCGCGTCAGCAGACCCGGGCCAGGCGCCCTCGGAGCAGAATTACCGCCGTCGTTCCGGAAGATGTGAGCGTCAATGGTCGGGTGCGCCCGGTGGGACGGGTCCGGGGACATCATGCTGATCCTCCGGTGGTGAGGGCGGAAACCCCGGGTCGTTGGCGTTAACGTTCACACACATCGATGGCTCTCAGGCTGGCACGAAGTTCCAGGATTCTCAACCGGTAGTTTCGGGCCTGTTACGGATCGGGAGGTCGGGGAGCGTGTCGCGCTCGACCGGGGGACACCAGCGAGGCGGTCGCGGCGCCTCGGTCTGCTCCCCGCGTCGGAGTGGGTTGCGCGCCACGCATTCTGGGAAGGGGACAGTCCCGGACGCGTACCTCCTCAGTGGACGGAGACTGCCATGCTGGACAACCTTGCCGTGGTCGGAGGTCCGAAGACGCCGGTCTCCCAACCGGTGCTGATCGGCTTCTTCGTCCTCGTCGTGGTGGCCATCGTCGTCATCCTGTTCCTGCGCTCCCGGAGCAAGTAGCACGCGCGACCGGTCGGCCCGGCACGCCGACAGGGGACTAGCGCTGCTCGCCGCCCGGCATCCGGGTGTGGGCGCGTGTCTCCCACGCCCACTGCGCGATGCCGACGCGATTCCGCACGCCCAGCTTGCGGTGGACGCTGGCCAGGTGGGTCTTGACGGTTCCCGTGGTGATGAACAGTCTGGCGCCGATCTCGGGGTTGGTCAGACCGTCGGCCACCAGGGAGACGACCTCCATCTCGCGGTCGGACAGCGCGGGTTCCGGCTTGCGGGCGGGCGCGATCGTGGTCCGGGAGAGTTCGCGGAGCAGCCGAACCGTCACGGTGGGGCTGATCAACGCGTCGCCGGCCACCGCGGCGCGAACCGCCTCGGTGAGAAGTGCCGGCCCGGAGTGTTTGACGAGGAATCCGCTGGCGCCGTGGCGGAGCGCGGTGTGCACGTAGGCATCGAGATCGTAGGCCGTCACCACCACGACGCGCGCCGCGACGGGAGCGTCTGCCGCGCACAGCCTGCGTGTCAGTTCGAGTCCGTCCATCCCGGGCATGCGGATGTCGGCGATGACGACGTCGGGACGCAGTCGCCGAGTCAGGGTCAGCGCCGTCGCACCGTCGGCGGCCTCGCCGACGACCTCGATGTCCGTGGCGGCCCCCAGGATGGTGCGGAACCCGAAGCGGACGGAGTGCTGATCATCAGCGAGGAGTACGCAGATGGTCATGCTGTCGTCCGCAGCACGTCGGCGGGCAGGTCGACACGTAATTGCCATCCAGCGGGCGACTGCGGCCCGTAGTCGAGCGTGCCGCCGAGCATGTCGACTCGTTCGGCCAGGGCGTTCAGCCCGGTGCCGCTGCGCCGTCGTACCGGATCGCGCCGACTGTGCATCGGTGCGGGGCTCCGCTGGTCGGTGGGAGACGTGTTCGTCACGGCCACGGTGACGCCTTCGAGCCTGCGGTGCAGCCGTACGTCGACGGCGGCCCCGGGGTGGGCATGGCGGCGCACGTTCGTGAGCGCTTCGACAACCACGCGGTAGACGGTCGTGCTCGCCTCGGGCAGCAACGAGGATTCGAGCCCCGGATCGACAGCGACGGTGACGGGTCCGTCCCAGGCGGCCGCGTACCGCCGGATCAGGTTCGGCAACCCGCTGGCATCCGGCAAGGGCGTGCGGACCGCGCCAGCGACATCCTCAAGTTCCCGGAGCAGCCGGATGGTGCGATCCATCGCGTTCAACGCGCGGGTGCCGTCCGCCTCGATGGCCTGGAGTACCTCGGCGACGTCGACACCCTCGTCGAGCAGGATCCGTCCGGCCTGCGCCTGGATCACCATCGCGCTGACGTCATGGGCGACGAAGTCGTGGAGGTCGGTGGCGAGTTGGACGCGTTGCGCCCGGCGAGCCAGCCGGACGGCGCGTACCCGGGCCTCGTCGAGGCGGCGCAGGTACCGACCGGCGGCGATGCCGGCGAACCCGGCCAGCGACCAGAAGACGCAGACGGCGACGCGGTCGCGCCAGCCCAGCTCGGCGGCCCCGGTGATCGGAACGGCCAGCACGCTCTCCGCGAGGATCGCCACGGCGACCGTCAGTGTCGAGATGCGGGACGTGGCCATCCGGCAGACCAGGGCGAGGTAGGCGACCAGGACTGCCGTGGTCAGCAGGGGCCACGGCCCCGCTGGCATGGGAGCGCCGGCGTGGTGCCACAGCGCCACCGCGCCGAGTGACAGCACGGACACCACGACGCTGCTCACGCCGGTCAGGTGCCGGGCGCGCGGCCAGATCGCCGCGTGCCCGGCGAGCGTCGCAAGGGCCAGCACGGCTACGAGGGCGAGCGGTGGGTGGCCGCCCGAACCCCAGACCCCGGCCGGTACGACGACAGCGAGGCAGGCGCCGATCGCCACGCCCGCTCGTGCCGTACGGCTGCGGGACACCCGCCCGTACCGGGCTCCCAGGGCGTTCAGCGAGATCACGAGGTCACCGTAACTGCGTCGCGCTGCCGACCGGTATCTACCGATCGGCAGATGGCGAGGGGTTCCTGAGCGCGGCGATGCTGGCGTCACGATGCCGGTCACGGGCGTGGCTGGCTCACCCACGGGGAGGACAGAGATGCACGCAGCACCGACGGATGACGCCCCGGCGTCAGCACACCATCGATATGTCGCCGGCTGGCCGGAGACCGGCGTCCTGGTCGGGTCCCTCCTGCTGGTCGCTGTCGGGGTCCTGTGGTGGCTGCGACCGAGCAGCTACCCGTTCGGCCCGCAGGACCGGTTCGCGGATCTCTCCCTCATGACCTACGTGCCGTCGGACACGGCTGTCGTGCTCGCCCTGACGGCCGGCGTCGTCGGGCTGGCGCTGGTCGGTCTGCTCCGCAGCGGCCGGGTCGGCGCGGCGGTCCGGGTCGGCGGCATCGTGGTCGCCGCCGTCGCGGCGACGCTGCTCGGCTTCCTGGTACCCGACATCCAGGTGCTCACCATCACCGCGTACCTGATGACGCTGGCGGTGCCTGCCGCGATCACCGCCGCACTGGCCACGCGCCTGTTCAGGTCGGCGAGGCCACGCAGCGGTCGCGCCGCGGGCGCCGGTGGCATCACCGTCGGAGCGGCAGCCTTCGTCGCGCTGCTGCTGTGGTTGGGCTACATCGCCCGCGACGCCGAACCGATCGGCTACCGACCGTTCGTCGTGTTCGGATCCCTGGCCGTCGGCGCCTGTTGGGCCGCGGTGTTGGTCCGCCTCCTGCGGCACCACCGCGGCCACTGCCAGTCCTGTGGACGCCCGGGAGCGGCGTGGACGACACCAGCGGCGGCGTCGTCCTGGGGTCGCGTCCTGACCTGGGCCGCCGCCCTGTGCCCCCTGCCGTACGTGGTGACGAGACTGAGCTGGCTGACACCCTGGCCCATCGGGGAAAGCGCCGAGACCCTCGCCGCACATCCCGGTCTCCGCATCTTCGGACTGGCCCTCGCGGTCGCCGGCGAGGCGGGCACCTGGCTGACTCTCGGCTTGATCCGGCCCCGCGGCGAGGTCTTCCCCCGCTCGCTGCCGTTTGTCGGCGGTCGCCCAGTACCCGTCCACGCGGCGGTCATACCCGGCCTGATCGTGGCCCTCATGATGTGCATCGCCGGCCATTCGCTGGTACAGCAGTCCTTCGGGGCCGGAACCGACCTCTCGGATCATTTCCTGGTCCTGTTGATGCCCTTCCCGCTCTGGGGGCTCCTGCTCGCCGCCGCCACCCTCGCCTACTGGTACCGGCGACGCCCCGAATGCCGCGTGTGCACACCTGTCCCGACTGGCGTCCCACGGGTCCATGGGAGAGTGCATCCGTGACCACGTGGGCTTCCGGCGACTATCCGGCCATGGCGCGGCGGCTGATGCCGGTCGCCGAAACGGTGGTGGCAGCCGCCGCGATACGGCCGGGTGAACAGGTGGTCGACGTGGCCACCGGTACGGGCAACGCGGCGATACTGGCCGCCCGGTGCGGAGCCCGTACCGTCGGGGTGGACCTGGAGCCGGCGCTTGTGGAGCTGGCCTGGCGTCGGTCCGCGGACGACGGCCTGGCGGTCGACTGGCAGGTCGGCGACGCCTGTCGCCTGCCGCTTCCCGACGATGCGGCCGACGTGGTCCTGTCGGTGTTCGGCGTCATGTACGCGAACGACCACGAAGCGGCGGCCCGGGAACTGAGCCGGGTGTGTGCCCCCGCGGGCCGGGTCCTGCTGGCCGCCTGGACACCGGGCAGTCTGCTGCCGGCCATGGGCCAGGTGCTCGGCGGATATCTACCGCCGCCTCCGGCCGGAGGCGCCCCACCGAGCCGATGGGGTGACCGCACGCTCGTCGGCCAGCTCCTGGCAGACGCCGACCTGCGGATCACGTCGACCGTCGTGCACCGGTTGGGCCTGAGCTTCGCCAACGCCGACGCGGCGACCAGCCTGCTCATCGACACCGCCGGTCACGTCGTCACCGAACGGGATCGGCTGGTGGCCCAGGGCCGGTGGGAGGCGTTGCGCGCGGACCTGCGCTCGTTCGTCGGCGACCGTGGGGTGGCCGACGGCGGTCGTCTCCGGTTGGAGGTCGAGTACCTGCTCACGACGGCGGTACCGGCAGCGGCGGTGATGCCGTGACGCGGGCCGGTCTGGACAAGCAGCCGCCAACGGTCGCCGCGCCGCACTGCGCCACCCGCTGTTGAGGACGTGTGCGTCGCATCGCGGGGACAGCTCACGCGTCGGGGGCGCGACTCAGTCGACCCGCATGGCCAGCACCTGCCCCGGCCAGGAGCCAGCTCGGAAGGTGTCGGTGGGGGTGAACCCGTGGCGCTCGTAGAACGCCACCAACTCGCCACCACCGCCCGCCCAGCAGTCCACCCGGAGCAACCGCACGCCGGCTCGGCGAGTCTCCTCCACGGCGTGCGCCAACAGGGCCGCCCCGAGGTGTCGGCCGGCGAACCGTCGGTCGGTCACCAGGAGGCGGACGTACCGCTCAGGTTCTGCCGCGGGCGCGATCGGTGCGCGCGGGCTGGGTCCGGAGTCCAGCACCAGGGTTGCGGCTGGTGTCCCGTCCAGCTCCGCGATGTACGGGAGGTTCTCGGTCAGGTACCGGTCGACCAGGTCGGTCCCGCCGGGTTTCGCGGAGAACGGGGTCGGGCCCCACTGCTCGGTATTGCCCCGATCGTTCATCCACGTCACCGCGGCGTCGAGCATCTTCAGTACGGCGGGTGCGTCGGCCGGGCTGCCGCGTCTGATACGTACGCCGCGGGTGGTGTCCTCCATGGCGAAATGGTAGGCGGGCCGGTAGCCGACGCGACGCGCCGCCCGGGACAAGGACCCGGGCGGCGCGTCTCCGGCGGGGGCCGGATGTGGCACTAGGCGCGCGTGCTCCACTGCTGGTTGGCGCTGCCTTGGCAGGCCCAGAGGTGCAGTTGCGTTCCGTTGGCCGTGCCGGAGTTGACGGCGTCGAGGCAGAGCCCCGACTGGGCTCCGGTGATGGTGCCGTTGGAGTTCAGGTTCCACTGCTGGTTGGGCTGGCCGTTGCAGTCCCAGATGATGACAGCGGTGCCGTTGCTGGTGCCCGCACCGCTGGCGTCCAGACACTTGTTGCCGTAGACGGTCAGGGCGCGGTTGGAGGTGTGGGTCCAGCGCTGGTTGGTGCGGCCGTGACAGTCCCACAGCGCCGGGCGGGCCCCGTTGGTGGTGCTGGAGCCGGGGACGTCGACGCAGCGGCCGGACTGGCTACCCACGATCTGCACGTTCTGCTGACCACCCGGCGGCGGGCTCGACGGCGGGGGAGTGGTGGTGGGCGGTGCGCTGGTGGGCGGCACGGTGGACCCGAACTGGCTGAAGAACCGCCACACCTCCTGCTTGACCCAGCTCCGCGCGCCGCTCTCACAGCCGGCACACCCGTCGACCGGCCCCTGCTGGTGGCCGCCGTCGAAGGCGGCCCAGAGCACCGGGTATCCGGGCTGGCACGAGTACGCGGTGGTGATGTGGGTCAGGCTGCCCGCCCGCGGTTCCGGCGGGGTCTGCGCGGCACAGCCGTTGTTCCGGACGAACCTGTCGCGCAGCGACCGTCCGCTCCCGATGTTGTCGTTGATGCCGTGAATCCCCAGGTACGCCACTGGCTGGGTGCCGCCGCTGCATCCGCTGATCGCCCCGGGGGCGGCGATTGCCGCGACCGCACGGAACACGTTGGGTCGGGAACACGCCAACGAGTAGCTCATCGCGCCGCCGTAGCTGAACCCGACCGAGAAACGTTGGGTGGTGTCGACGCAGAGCGCGTTGTCGATCATGCGGATCATGTCGTCGGTGAAGGTGACGTCCTCACCGTTGGAGTTGCCCCAGCCGCCGTTGAGACCCTGCGGGGCGACGAAGATCGTCGTGTTGTTCGCCTGGGAGAGCATGCCGTAGTAGGCCCACGAAGCTCCGTCGGAGCCGCCGCCCGCGACCTGGCTGGAGGTGCCTCCCAACCAGTGGAACCCGAAGGCCAGCCGGTGGGCATAGGTGTTGTTGTAGTTGTCGGGCAGCCGAAGGATGAAACTGCGGCTCTTTCCGCTGCTCTGGATGGTGTGGGTGCCGCTGTTCAATCCGGGCGCCTTGCCGCAGCCGGCAGTGCTGGCCGCGGATGCGGATGCGCCGGTCATGATGACGTACGCCCCGACGGCGACCAACATCATGGCGGCCATGGCCGCCCCCAACCAGGGGGCGGAGAGTTTACGAAGTGGCACAGTCAAACCTCCTTGGGTATGCATAGCTGACGATGTGCGCGTCCGCCCCGCGTCGCCCACACGCGGCTGCGCGGACGGTCCCGTTGATGATCCGTTTACCGCGCTGAAATAGATTAGCATCATCGTCAGACGTATGACGTCGAAGCGTGACGTGCGGCTGACGAGCAGAGTGGACCATCGGCGACATGGTCGAGGGTGTGCGGAGCGTGCCTCGGGGTAGCGGTAGGGAAGCACACAGGACCCCCGAGGAGGATCCGATGACCGAGCCCAGGTACATGCCGATCGCGATGGCCGCCCCCGAACAGCTCATCGACGACGACGGCGCGGTTACCGACTCCGGCGGCGAGATCGTCGGCGCGGACGACGCGGCTGCCGACGCCGCCCGGACCGGAGCCGACGTGGACCTGTCCCACGCCACCCGCGACGGCGACGGCGTTCCGACAGGTGCCGCGGATGCCGAGGCCGACCGGCACCGCGCCGCCGGCGACGGGTGACCGACGACGCACGCGAGTCGAGATCTGTGGTCGGCGCGAGGTCGGTCGGTGCCGTCGTCCGTGGCGGGCGACGGCACCGCGGGTACGCCCTGCAGGGCCGGCCCCGCATCGTTCGCCGCGCCCGGGGCCACCTCCAGCCAAGGGCAGGTGAGCCCTGCTTGGACCGCGGATGCGGGTGATGGAAGATGGGCAGATGCTTGTGCGGGACCGCAACAACGTGGTGGTGACCGGTCGTGCGGGCGGCCCGACTCTTGTGCTCGCGCACGGCTTCGGTTGCGATCAGCAGATGTGGCGCCACGTGGTCGCTGAAATCGGACAATGGGCCCGACTGGTGTTGTTTGATCACGTCGGATCAGGCAAGGCTGACCCGGTGGCCTGGGACGCCGACCGGTACGCCTCCCTGGACGGCTACGCCGATGACGTACTGAGCATCTGCCAGGACCTCGACCTCCAGCGGCCGATCTTCGTCGGGCACTCGGTGAGTTCGAGCATCGGCGTCCTCGCGGCGAACCGCGAACCGGACCGCTTCTCCGCGCTTGTCCTGGTCACCCCGTCGCCGTGCTACATCGATGACGAAAACTACCGGGGCGGTTTCACTCGCGAGGACATCGACGACCTGCTTGATTCACTCGACAGCAACTACCTCGGCTGGTCGTCGACCATGGCACCCGTGATCATGGGCAATCCCGAGCGGCCGGAGTTGGGCGAAGAGTTGACGGCGAGCTTCTGCCGGACGGATCCCGCGATGGCACAGGTGTTCGCCCGGGCGACGTTCCTGTCTGACAACCGAGCGGATCTCGCGACCGTGCGAGTTCCGACCCTGATCCTGCAATGTGCTCAGGACGCCATCGCACCGCCCGAGGTCGGGGCGTTCGTGCATGCGCAGATTCCCGGAAGTCGACTCGTCACACTGAGTGCGACCGGGCATTGCCCGCAGTTGAGCGCGCCGGAGGCAACGGCCGCAGCGATCACGTCGTTTGTCCGGGCCGCCTACCGATGACCGCCACCGCTGGGCACCACCCGGACGGGCAGGGCCAGGGCGATGATGGGAGTGCCCAGCCGAGTGAGGTCGGGTTTCCTGCCCTGCTTGAAGACAACCTCGAAGACCTGTACGAAAATGCGCCGTGCGGTCACCTGTCCACCCTGCTGGACGGCACCATCGCGAAGATCAACGGGACGTTGCTGGCCTGGCTGGGCTACCGCCGCGAGGAACTCGTCGACCGGCGTCGCTTCAGCGATCTGCTCACCGGCGGCGGCCGGATCTACCACGAGACCCACTTCGCGCCGATGCTTGCCATGCAGGGCGAGATCGCCGGTGTCTCCCTCGAACTTCGCGCCAAGGACGGCGCCCGGATGCCGGTCCTCGTCACGTCAGTCGTCAAGACCGGCAGCGATGGTCAACCCCAACTCATCCGGACGGCCATCTTCGACGCGAGGATGCGCCGCGCCTACGAGCGAGAGCTTCTCCACGCCCGCAAGGCTGCGGAGCGCGAGGACCAACGGCTACGGCATCTCGTCAGTAAGCTACAACGCAGTCTCCTCCCCGCCGTGCTGCAGACCCCGCCCGGACTCGAGAGCGCCGCGTACTACCGGGCCGCCTCCACCGACCATGTCGGTGGCGACTTCTACGACCTGTTTCCGCTCATCGACGGCCGCTGGGGGTTCTTCCTCGGCGACGTCAGCGGCAAAGGCGTCGAAGCCGCCGCCGTCACCGCCCTGGCCCGCTACACGTTGCGTGCCGCAACCGTCTACGACCCCGACCCCGCTGCCGCGCTGCACAACCTCAACACCGTGCTCTGGCAGGAATACCGCGCGGACGCACGCTACTGCACCGTCGTGTTCGGCATCCTCACACCCACGCCGGCCGTCGGCGGTTTCACCGCGATCATCGCCAGCGGCGGGCACCCGGAACCTCTGCTGCTGCGAGCCGACGGCTCGACCCACTACCACCCCACCAAGGGCCGTATCGTGGGGGCCTTCCCGCACTCCCGGTACACCAACACCGCAGTCGTAGCGAACCCTGGCGACACGTTGTTCCTCTACAGCGACGGACTCACCGAGGCTCGTGTCGATGGCGGTGAGACCGCCGACGGCCGTTACGGAGCGGTCGCCCTCGTCCGGTTTGCCCGCAACCTCGCGCCCGCTACCGCCGCTGCCACCGTCGCCGCCGTCACCGATCTGCTCGACACGTTCGGCGACGGGCTCACCGACGACACCGCCGTCCTGGCCATCGGCGCCCCACCCCAACGCCGCTGACCGGCCGAACCCGGAAGCCCGATGATCACCGGCTGCCCTCCACCGATCGGGGCGGCGCGAGGCCGGGCGATGCCGCCGACCCGTTGGAGGCGACGGCACCGGGGAACAGCGTGCCCCGGGCGTCGAGCCTCCACCGCGGGACAGGTCGGACAAGGCGACCAGGCACACCGGTCAGCCCGGGGCGGGTGGCAGACTCATCGGCGTGAACGACGTGGCCGCTTCGTCGGTGGATGGTGAGCTGGAGAGCGTCAGTCTGGTGGACCTCGCCGTCTCCCGGCTGACCCGGGAGATCCTCAGCGGCAAGAGCGACCCGGGCGAACGCCTGGTGGAGGAGCAGCTGACCCGACGGCTGGGGATCAGCCGGGCTCCGTTGCGGGAGGCGCTGCGGTTGCTGGCCCAACAGGGACTGGTCGAGCACGTGCCGCGGCGGGGAGTCCGGGTGGCCACCCTGTCGGATCGCGACGTGCGGGAGCTGTACGAGCTGCGGGACGTGTTGGAACAGTTCGCGGTGCGGGCCGGGATCCCGGTCGGCCGGGAGAGCGACCTGGCCGGGTTGCGGGCGACCCTGGACCAGATGAGGGAGGCGACCCGGTCCGGCGACCGGATGGCGGTCGCCGAGTCGCACCGGGAGTTCCACGTCGCGCTGGTGGCCCTCGCCGGTAACCGCCAACTGTCCGCCGTGTACGGCTCGATCCTGGTGAAGTTGCAGCTCTACATGGCGATCAACCTGCGCCGGGAGGCCGAGCTGGCGCAGCCGCTGGACGGGGTCCACCGGCACGAGCGGCTGTTCGAGGCGGTCGCCGGGGGAGACCCGGAGGAGGTGCTCACCGTGCTTGCGGGGCACGGGGCGCGCTCGTATCTCGGTTAGCCGCGGCGCGGCCCGGGTGCCGTCATGTCGTCGTTACACAGCGCGCTGGTTCCCGTAACAGTTCGGTCGACAATCGACTGTATGCCAGAGCCAGCAAAGTCCATTTCGGAGCTTCGGTCGGCGTACCGCGATGGCGATTTGACCCCGGCGGGCCAGGCCGAGCGCGTCCTGGACGGGCTCACCGGACGCGACGGCGGGCCGGTCTGGATCAGCACCGTCCCGGCCGACCGCCTGCGCGAGCGCGCCGAGTCGCTGACCCGCCACGGTGATCCCGCGCTGCCGCTGCACGGCATCCCGTTCGCGGTCAAGGACAACATCGACGTGGCCGGCATGGTCACCACCGCCGGCTGCCCCGACTTCGGGTACCGGGCCGACGAGGACGCGCCGGTGGTGCGCCGACTGCTCGACGCCGGCGCGATGCTCGTCGGAAAGACCAACCTCGACCAGTTCGCCACCGGCCTGACCGGCGCCCGCTCGCCGTACGGCAGCTGCGAGAGCGTCTTCGGTGGCGGGCTGATCTCCGGCGGCTCCAGCTCCGGCTCCGCGGTCGCGGTCGCCGCCGGCCAGGTCAGCTTCGCCCTGGGTACGGACACCGCCGGCTCCGGTCGGGTGCCGGCGGCGCTGAACGGGATCGTCGGCCTCAAACCCACCAGGGGTCTGCTCAGCGCGGCCGGTGTCGTGCCGGCCTGCCGCTCGCTGGACTGCGTGTCGGTCTTCGCCGCGGATGTCGCCGGCGCCGTCGAGGTGTTGCACGCGGCCCGTGGCATTACGGCGGCCGACCCCTGGGGGCGTCCGCTGCCGGCGGAGCGGGTGGTTGCCCGCATGCCGGGGACGCTACGCCTCGGAGTGCCCCGGGCAGAGGACCTCGAGTTCTTCGGCGACGCCGGGCAGGAGGCCCGGTTCTTCGCGGGAGTGCAACGGCTGCGCACCTTCGTCGGGACCCCTCGGTCCGTGCCGCTCGGCGACTTCTTCGAGGCGGGCGACCTGCTCTACCGAGGACCCTGGGTCGCCGAGCGGCTCGTCGCGCTGGACGGCTTCCTGCGGTCGCATCCCGAGTCGGTGCTCGCGGTCACCCGGACCGTGCTGGAGACCGGGCGGCGCTACGACGCCATCGACGCCTTCCGGGGCCAGCACCGCCTGCGCGAGCTGCGGGCGCAGGTCGACCAGCTCTGGCAGGACATCGACGTGCTGGTCGTACCGACCGTCGGCACCACGTTCACGCTCGACGAGATCGCCGAGGATCCGATCGGGCGCAACGCCATGCTCGGCCGTTACACCCAGTTCGCGAACCTGCTCGACCTGGCCGCGGTGACCGTACCCAACGGGTTCACCAGCACCGGCCGCCCGGCGAGCCTGACCCTGGTCGGCCCGGCGTTCAGCGACACCACCCTGGCGCGACTGGCCGCCACCCTCACCGACGGCGGTCCACCAGCCCGAACGGTCGAGGTCAGCTCCCCACCGGCCCAGCGTCCGGCGGAACTCCTGATCGCCGTGGTGGGCCGGCACCTGACGGGCGAGTCCCGCAACGGTGAGCTGGTCGGGCACGGTGCCGCACTCGTCGACACCGCCCGCACCGCGCCGCTCTACCGGCTCGTCCGGATGGACACGCCCGACGGCGAGGGACTGCCCGGCCTGGTCCGCGTGTCACCCGACGGGCCAGCTGGCCATCCCATCGAGGTCGAGCTGTGGCGACTGCCCGGCTCCGCGGTCGGCGCTCTGCTGGCCGGGGTCCCGGCCCCACTCTCGCTCGGCTGGGTCCGGCTCGACGACGGGCGCGACGTGCTCGGTTTCCTCTGCGAGGCGTACGCCGCCGGCCCGCCGGCCGAGGACATCAGCGCCACCGGAGGGTGGCGGGCCTACCGTCGCGCCGCCACCCGGCGCTAGCGCGGACAGGCAGCAGCGACGACGACAGGAGGCGAGAGGATGGGCAGCATCGGGCCGGTACCGGCCAACCCCTACCCGTGGCCGTACGACGGCGCGGCGGACACCGCGCGAACAGCACTGCTCTGTATCGACTGGCAGACCGACTTCTGCGGGCCGGGCGGCTACGTCGACGCGATGGGTTACGACATCGGCCTCACCCGGGCCGGCCTGCCGGCCACCGCCCGGCTGCTGGAGCACGCCCGATCACTCGGAATGCTTGTCGTCCACACCAGGGAGGGGCACGACCCGCAACTGTCGGACCTGCCGGCGAACAAGCGGTGGCGCTCGGCGCGCATCGGCGCCGAGATCGGCACGCCCGGCCCGGCCGGCCGGATCCTGATCAGGGGTGAGCCGGGCTGGGAGATCGTGCCCGAGGTCGCCCCGATGACCGGCGAGGTGATCATCGACAAGCCCGGCAAGGGCGCCTTCTACGCCACGAACCTCGACCTGGTGCTGCGCACCCGGGGCATCACCCACCTGATCCTCACCGGCATCACCACCGACGTCTGCGTGCACACCACGATGCGCGAGGCGAACGACCGGGGGTACGAGTGCCTGATCCTCTCCGACTGCACCGGCGCCACTGACAAGGCCAACCACGACGCGGCACTGCACATGGTCACCATGCAGGGCGGCGTCTTCGGCTGCGTCACCACGTCCGACGACGTCATCGCCGCCACGGCCCAGTGAGGTGCGCCCATGTTGACCATCCC
Organism: Micromonospora sp. NPDC048839; assembly: GCF_040649915.1. Classification (NCBI taxonomy): domain Bacteria; kingdom Bacillati; phylum Actinomycetota; class Actinomycetes; order Micromonosporales; family Micromonosporaceae; genus Micromonospora; species Micromonospora sp. NPDC048839. The sequence goes on along the minus strand of NZ_JBEZGL010000002.1, from coordinate 342,192 downwards.
CGCCGCACGGCCCGGCCCGTACACCTTCGACCTCTCGACCACGGCGCTGCTCGTCATCGACATGCAGCGCGACTTCCTGGAACCCGGTGGGTTCGGTGCGAGCCTGGGCAACGACGTCGGCCAGTTGCGCCGCACCATCCCGCCACTCGCGGCGCTGCTCGCCGACGCCCGCACCGTCGGCCTGACCATCGTGCACACCCGCGAGGGGCACCTGCCCGACCTGTCCGACTGTCCGCCGGCCAAACTCAGCCGCGGAGCGCCCAGCATGCGGATCGGTGACCTCGGACCCAAGGGCCGGATCCTGGTCCGCGGCGAGTACGGCCACGACATCATCGACGAGCTGGCACCGCTGCCTGACGAGCCGGTCATCGACAAGCCCGGCAAGGGCGCCTTCTACGCCACCGAACTGGACGGCCTACTCGCCGAGCGGGGCGTCCGCAGTCTCCTGGTCACCGGGGTCACCACCGAGGTGTGCGTGCACACGACCGTCCGGGAGGCCAACGACCGCGGGTACGAGTGCCTCGTACTCGCCGACTGCGTCGGGTCCTACTTCCCCGAGTTCCAGCGGGTCGGGCTCGACATGATCGCCGCCCAGGGCGGGATCTTCGGGTGGGTCGCCGACTCGGCGCAGGTCCGCGCCGCGCTGCCCACCACCACCGTGTTGCAACCCTCTTCCTGACCGGGAGCAGCCATGGTCTCGACCAAGCCCACCGTCGCCCCGCTCCCGTACTGGGTGCGCGGCGACACCAACGCGTTCTTCGGCTTCGGCGTCAACGTCCTGGTCAACGTGCTCACCCTGACCGGGCTCTGCGTCGCCGTGGTGAACCTTCCCGAGGGGGAGGTGTTCGGCACCATCCTGCCGGCGCTGGGCATCGCCCTGGTCGCCGGAAACATCTACTACACCTACCTGGCCCGCCGGCTGGCGCGACGGGAGAACCGCACCGACGTGACGGCCCTGCCGTACGGGCCGAGCGTGCCGCACATGTTCATCGTCATCTTCGTCATCATGCTGCCGATCTACCTGCGCACCCAGGACCCGGTGCGGGCCTGGGAGGCCGGGCTGGCGTGGGCCTTCATCATCGGCGTGATCGTGCTGATCGGCGCGTTCGTCGGGCCGTACATCCGCCGGTACGCGCCCCGGGCCGCGCTGCTCGGCACCCTCGCGGGCATCTCCATCACGTTCATCTCGATGAATCCGGCCGGGCAGATGTGGCGGATGGCCTGGGTGGCCCTACCGGTCTTCGCGTTGCTGCTGATCGGCCTGCTCACCGACGTGAAGCTGCCGTTCAACTTCCCGATCGGCCTCGCCGCGCTGCTGCTCGGCACCGCGATCGGCTGGGCCGGCGGCGCGATGTCGGTGCCGGACGTCACGGCCGCGGCCCGGGACATCGCGATCGCCGTACCCTCGTTCAAGCTGGACCTGCTCTTCACCGGGCTGGCCGACATGGCGCCGCTGCTGGCGACGGCGATCCCGCTCGGCGTCTACAACTTCACCGAGGGCATGACGAACGTGGAGAGCGCCGCCACCGCGGGGGACAACTACAACCTGCGCAGTGTGCTGCTGGCCGACGGCGCGGGCGCGGTGATCGGGGCCGCGCTCGGCTCGCCCTTCCCGCCGGCCGTCTATGTCGGGCACCCGGGTTGGAAGGCGGCCGGTGGGCGCAGCGGCTACTCGATGGCGACCGGGGTGGTGATCGCCGTGCTGTGCTTCCTCGGCATGTTCGGGCTGCTCGGCGCGATCTTCCCGACGGCGGCAATCGTGCCGATCCTGCTCTACATCGGACTGCTGATCGGCGCACAGGCGTTCCAGGCGACCCCTCGGGCGCACGCCGCCGCGGTGGTTGCCGCGCTGATCCCGAACATCGCGGCCTGGGCGACCGGGCAGATCGACAACGCGTTGGCGGCGGCCGGCACCACCGCCGCGGCGGTCGGCGACGATGCGCTCAACGGCGCGGGTGTGGTCTACGACGGGCTGCTGGTGCTCGGTCAGGGCGCGATCCTCGCCGGCCTGGTACTCGGCGCGGTGGTGGTCTTCATCATCGACAAGCGGTTCGTCCGGGCCGCGATCTTCGCCGGCACCGGCGCTGCGCTGTCGTTCATCGGGCTGATCCACGGCGAGCGCGTCGAATGGAACGCCAACGGCCAGGTGGCACTCGGCTACCTCTTCGTCGCGGTGATCTGCGTGATCTTCGCGCTGGGTCGCCCCACTCCCCGCGAGCCCGACCCGGAGGAGGCCGCACTGGACCGGGAGCACGGTCCGGCTGACCTCGACGCCGATCGGGCCGACGGCGAGCGGCGGACGTCGGCACTGAGCGGCTGAGCCGGCAGGCGCGGTCGGAGGTGTCACGGCCGCCGACCGCGCCGGCCTGTTCCCGACCCACCGGATCGAAGGGACGTACCGCATGGAGATCGACCGGACGGACGTGGTCGCCGAGGTGACGGCGGCCTTCGCCGACTACGAGCGGGCGCTGGCCGACGGCGACGCCGAGGAGATCTGCGGGTACTTCTGGGACTCCGACCAGACCGTGCGTTTCGGCCTCGCCGACCATCAGTACGGGTTGGACGAGCAACGCAAGTGGCGGGCCGCCCAGCCACCACTGCCGGCCGGCCGCCGGCTGGTCGATCCGGTGGTCACCACGTTCGGCCCGGACCTGGCGGTCGTGACGACCCGATTCGGGTACGCCGGCACCGCCGCCGCCGGGCGGCAGACCCAGACCTGGGTACGCCTGCCCGTCGGCTGGCGGATCGTCACCGCACACGTCTCCGTCTCGGCTGGTTAGCGTCGTGGTCGCCGCAGCGTGCTGCCGGGCGCCAATCGCGATCAGGGATCGAGGAGTGCGACCCGGCCGGTGCTCCCGTCCACCCGCACGGGCGCGCCGTCGGGCAGGGCCGTCGTCGCGTCCCGGACCGCGAGGACGGCCGGCAGGCCCAGCTCGCGGGCGACGATCGCGGCGTGCGAGAGGAGGCCGCCGATCTCGGTGACGACCGCGGCGACGATGCCGAACAGTGGGGTCCACGCCGGATCCGTGGTGCGGCACACGAGGACGTCGCCGGGCCGGACCCGAGCGAAATCGGCGGGGCCACGCACGACGCACACCGGCCCGGTGGCGCGGCCGGGGCTGCCGGGCGTACCGGTGTGGGCCTGGCTTGCGTCGCCGCCGGCCGTGGGCGCGGGAGGGAGGGCGCTGGTGACCGGGCGCGACTGGAGGATCCAGATCCGGGAGTCGGCGATCGCCCACTCGACATCCTGCGGGCCGCCCAGCAGATCGGCTGCCCGCCGACCGAGTTGCGCGAGCCGGGTGAGCTCGTCGTCGGTGAGACAGAAGCGCTCCCGGTCGGCCGGTGGCACCTCGCGGGTGCCCGTGCGGTCGACCCGGGTCGTCTTCGTGCCGAGTGACCGACGGGTGATGTCGCCGCCGGACAGCGTCCACGAATCCGGGGTGACGTGGCCGCCGACCACGCTCTCCCCCAACCCCCAGGACGCCTCGATCCGGATGTCGTCGCCGGTGAACATCACCCCGGCGACGTCCGCGTCCACCAGGCGCTGCATCAGCACGGCGATCGACGGCGACGTGTCGTCTCCCTGCCGGCGCCGATATTCCACGGCGCGCTCGGACCACACCGACGACCAGCACCCGCGGACGGCGTCCGCCACCTGGTCGGGGCCGCGCACACCCAGGAACGTGTCGTGCTGCCCCGCCGCGCTGGCGTGGGCGGTGTCCTCGCTCGTCGCCGACGACCGCACGGCGAGGTAGCCGTCCCCGATCCGTGGCAGCGCCTGGGTGATCGCGTCGATCAGCTCGGCGGGGAGGCCGTCGTCGGTGATCCGGTGGGCGGTGGTGGGCACCACGAACCCAGGAGGGACCGGCATACCCGCACGGAGGAGCCGGGCGAGCGCGGCGGCCTTGCCGCCGGACGTAGCCGGTTCGGCGTCGCTCAGGTCGATCAGCAACAGGCCCCCCCTTCAACTGCTGGGCGAGCCTACCCGGACCCGAAGCGCCACGTTGACGTCCGATGCGGGAGTCGGAATGCTGATCACCATGACGCATGCCTCAGCACCGGAACTGTCGGTTCTGCACGCTGTGCGGGTGGCCGGGGTGGCCAACGACGCGGCCGTCTCCCGCCGCACCGGCATCGACCTGGACACGGCCTCCGAGCTGTTGCAGGACTTCGAGGCGTACGGGTGGGTGACTCGCGTCGAGTTCGCCGGCACCGGCGGGTGGACGCTCACCGAGCGCGGCCGCGAGCAGGATTCGCGGAAGCTGGGCGAGGAACTGGACCAGACTGGGGCGCGGACCACCGTCGAGCGGGCCCACAAGGAGTTCGAGACCCTCAACGGGCGACTGGTCCGGGCCTGCACCGACTGGCAGTTGCGGTCGGTCGGGGGTGATCGGCTGACGTCCAACGACCACAGCGACAAGCAGTGGGACGGCCGGGTGCTGGACGAGCTCACCGCGATCGGCGCGGAGTTGACCCGGCTGATCGGCGTACTCGTCAGTGTGCTGGGGCGGTTCGACGGTTACGCCGACCGGTTCGACGCGGCGCTCACGCGTGCTCGCGCGGGCGACGGGCAGTGGGTGACCGGGGTCGGGGTCGCGTCGTGCCACGCCGTGTGGATGGAACTGCACGAGGATCTCCTGTCGACGCTCGGGATCGCTCGTGGCGCCGACCAGGAAGGCCGGTAGGTGTCCGCCGTGGCTGTCCGACATCTCTACCTGGCACGACACGGTGCGGCGGACGCCTTCGGCCAGCTCACCGACGTGGGCCATCGGCAGGCCGACCTGCTCGGTCGACGTCTCGCCGGCCTACCGATCGACGCGGTGTGGCACTCGATGCTGCCGCGTGCCGCCGCGAGCGCGCGGGAGATCGCCAAGCACCTGCCGGACGTGCCGGTCGCCGTGGCGGCCGAACTCGTCGACCACGTGCCGTACGTGCCGAACGCGGACGAGATGCCCCGCTCCTGGGCCGGCTTCTTCGACGGCTACGACGAGGCCGAGGCGGCGGCCGGCACGCGCATCGCGGAGGCCCTGGTGACACGGTTCACCACGGCCCCGGAACGCGACGAGCCGGACTCGCACGAGGTGCTCATCACCCACGCGTACCCGATCGCGTGGCTGGTGCGGCACGCGCTGGCGGCCCCGCCCACCCGGTGGCTCGGCCTGGACAGCGCGAACACGGGTCTCACCGTGCTCGAATACCGGGCCGGCCTGTCGCCCACGCTGGTGATGTTCAACGACCAGAGCCACCTCTCGGGTGAGCTGCGCTGGACGGGGTTCCGCTCGGCGGCACGCCCGTGAGGGGCCTGCCGTCGGCGTGAGCGATCCGCGCGGGGTCGGTGTTCCCGGCGGGCTGTAGAGCTGCCCCATCGGTGGGGCAGGCCGAGTGCGGCCGGATCAGGTGCTCTTGAGATCGGCCGCGCCGAAGGAGACCGAGAACCGTTTGCACCAGATGGAGACGCTCCGGAAGTCACGGGGGTCCACCGAGGCCGGTAGGTCGTACACCTGGTTGCCCTTGTTGCCTTTGAGCTTTGCCAGCTCGACCCATTCGCCGTCATCGAACACGTGCCAGCCGGCCGTGCCCCGGATCACCTGTTGGTCGGTCAGCCACACCCGCAGATCCGGCCCGTTCGACGTCTTCAGGTTGCGAAGGACGAGCTGGTGGCGCCCGTTGGCGAGCCGGTGGATCTCGGCACTGCCGGTCGTCTGGTGCTCGTGGGTGACGAACGTACCGGCGGCCAGGATCTCGTTAGCCGCCGGTGTGGCCTTCGACGCGGGGGCCGGGGTCGCGGGGGCCAGGGTCGTGATGGTCGGGGTCGTGGGGGTCGGGGTCGCGGAGGTCGGCGCGGGGGCGGCCGACGTCGTCCCCGCGCCGGGGAGCGCCTCGTCGACGTAGGTGTCGGTGAACAGCTTCCACGGCTGAAACCAGAAGAGGGCCAGGGCCGTCACGACGACAACTGAGGCGAGAGCGGCCCAGGCCACCGGCGACCGGAAGATCGATTTTCCCACCTCCGCAGCGTACGGCCGCGGCAGCCGTCGAACCGGTCGCAAACCCTTGCGGAACCCTTACGACCGGCCACCGTCGACACCCCGCCCCGGAGGTCAGGGGAGCGTGATGCCGGTGTCCGTGCCGATCAGGGCCTGGGCGCAGGGGCAGTCACCCTGGTCCGGTGGCAACGCCTGGACCGCGTCGCCGAGCAGGACGCGCAGGCGTTCGACGTTTTGCGCGAAGACCGTGAACACCTCCTGTTGGGTGACGCCGTGCCCGACCTCGACGCCCGAGTCGAGGTCGGTCACCAGCGACAGCGCGGTGTAACACAGGGCCAGTTCGCGGGCCAGCACCGCTTCGGGGTGACCGGTCATGCCGACGACCGACCAGCCCTGCTGGCCGTACCACTGTGATTCGGCGCGGGTGGAGAAGCGCGGCCCCTCGATGACGACCATGGTGCCGCCGTCGACAGGCTGCCAATCGGCGTGGCGGGCGGCGTCGAGGACGGTGGCGCGCCCCACCGGACAGTAGGGGTCGGCGAACGGCACGTGGACGACCCCGGGGAGTTGCCCGTCCGCGCGGGGCCGCCCGTCGTAGTAGGTCTGCTCGCGGCCGGCGGTCCGGTCGACCAGTTGGTCCGGCACGACGAGGGTGCCGGCACCCAGATCCGGTCGCAGACCGCCCACGGCCCCCGGCGCGAGCACCTGGCGGACGCCCGCTGCCCGCAGCGCCCACAGGTTGGCCCGGTAGTTGATGCGGTGCGGGGGGAGGCTGTGCCGACGACCGTGGCGGGGCAGGAAAACCACGGGTCGCCCGGCGACGCTCCCGACGGACAGGGAGTCGCTCGGCGGTCCGTGCGGTGTGTCGACCGTGACCTCGTTGACGTCGTCGAGGAACTCGTAGAAACCCGATCCGCCGATCACGCCGATCGGCGGGCGGGCGTTGCCTTCTGACATGTGCACTTCTCCTCGGAGGCGGGTGGGGGCGACTCAGGAACGGTCCGCGCCGCGCCGGCCGACGATCGTGCTGACGACCAGCACGAGCACGATGACGGCCCAGACGACGGCCAGCCCGGCCACGAGCCCCAGCGGGTAGTCACGGTCCGGCAGGCCGGGGTTCGGAGGCGCCGAGGGCGGTCGCCACAGCAGGGGCACCGCGAGCAGCAGCAAGGTGGCGCTGGCCAGCAGGCCCGCGCCGATCCAGGCCCGGCGGAACCGGTTCGTCACCAGTCGGCCCAGCGCCAGCCCGACAAGTCCGACGAGCGGGGCCACCAGGACGTCGTGCAGCAGCGGACCGCCGAGCAGCCACGGCAGGGTGGTGCTGAGCTGGGGGAGGAGCAGCCAACCGCCGTACGCCGTCGCGGCGGCGCCGAGCACGAGCAGCAGCAGTCGGACGGTCCTCACCGCAGCACCTCCAGCCGGGCCACCCACTTGGTCTGGAGCACACCCGGTCGGCTCGGCGCGATGAGGCGGCAGGGGTACCCGTGGTCCGGTGACAGCTCCTCGCCGTTGATCCGCAGTGCGAGCAGGGTCAGCGGGTCGCCGGCGTGGGCCGCGGGGAGGGTGCTCGCGGCGTACAGGCCGTCGGTCTCCAGGGAGGTGACGCGAACCGGTCGGCCGGTGGGTGCGCCGGCCCGACGGAGCAGGTGAACGACGGGCACACCGGTCCAGTGGGCGGAGGCGCTCCAGCCCTCGACGCAGGCGATCGGCAGTTCGGCCGTGCGCTGCGGCAGGGCCGCCAGGTCGGCCAGGGACAGGGCGTACCGCCCGCCCGGCCAGACGACCTCCAGCCGCCAGTCGGGTGGAACGGCGATGCGCGCGGCGGCGGCCGTCCGGTTGATCGGCACGCCCTGCGGTCCGGACGCGGACCGCCACGCCAGCGGGGACACCCGACGCAACCACGGGACGGTGACACCGGCGGTGGCCAGCACGGCGATTCCGGCGACACCCGCCGAGGTGCGCAGGAACGCCCGACGTCCGGCCGAGTCCCGGTCGTCTCGCCCACCGGCGCTGCGCCGCAGCGGCGTGCCCAGTGCCGCGCGGGCGACCGGGAGCTTCACCGCGACGTGCAGCAGCAACGCGCCCAGCACCAGCCAGGCGACCGCGTAGTGCGCGGTCGGGAAGAAGAAGCCCCAGGGGTACGACTGGGCGACGTTGAACAGGCCGGTGACCAGTTCGAAGAACGCCGCGCAGACCAGGACGAGGACGGAGATCCGTTCGAGGGCGTGGGCGGTCAACCGGATCGGCTGGCGCAGGGGCGGCCGGACGAACAGCCGGGGGTAGACGCTCCACAGTTTGGCCAGCAGCAACGGGATCGCCGCGACGCCGGAGAGCACGTGGACGCCCTGGGTGATCCGGTAGAGGTTGACCGGTCGGGTCGGCCAGGTGAACCAGCCCGGCGGGTGCTGGAGGTAGTGGCTGAGCAGCCCGGTGCCGAAACACAGCCCGAACGCCACCCCGAGCCAGAGACCGAGCCGGGCGGCGACCAGCGGTGAGTGCGACGGCGCGGCGAAGTCCTCGGGGGCGGGGACGCGGGGCCGGCGGATCATTGGCGGACCAACTCGGCGAACCAGCGTGTGCCGAACCGGAGACGGTCCGCCACCCGTAGTCCGGCAGCGGCGGCGGTACCGGCCAGCACGTCCGCACCGACCCGCGCCCAGGGGAACGTCGGCCCCTGGCGTACCCCGTCGTCGGACGCCCCGGACAGCACGTACGCCTGTCCCTGCCACAGCCCGGCTCCCGGGGGTTCCACCTCGACCAGCAGCGTCCCGTCGGCCGCGAGCAGGGCGGCGCACCGACGCAGCAGCCGGACCGGGTCACCGCCGATGCCGATGTTGCCGTCGACGAGCAGGGCGTGTGCCCACCGTCCCTCGCCGGGAAGGGGGTCGAAGACGTCGCGTCGCAGGGCGACCACACCCCGGCCCTGGGTCAGCCGTACCGCCTCGGCGGAGATGTCCACCCCCAGGGCGACGAGACCGCGCTGGGCGAGTGCCCTGGTCAGTCGGCCGGGGCCGCAGCCGAGATCGATCGTCGGCCCGTCGCAGCGCGCGGCGAGCGACTCGATCGCCGGTTCGGGAGGGCCGTGCCAGCGCCGTACCGGCAACAGGTCACGTCGCCCGTCGGTGTGCACCAGCCAGTGCTCGGACCGGGCCGGAGGCATCGGGGCGACCGGCGTACCGCGGGCGTCCTGCTCGGCGGACCACCCGTCGAGCCCGCCCAGCGCCACGGCGAAGCCGTCGAGGATCATCGTCGAACTCACCGCAGGCGTCCGTTCACCAGGTGGCCGCCCACCGACTCGACGGCAGCCGCGAACCGCGTGCCGGGCAGGTCGGCCGCGACCGCCAGCGCGCTGGGCCAGTCGTCGACATCCTGCTGCCCAGGCAGGATCGCCGGGCGTACGCCGTGCTCCCGGAGAGCGGCGAGGGTACGGCGACCGGTGTCGTCGGTGGACATGGGCACGTCGCGCAACACACCCGCGTACGCCGGGTCGCGTAATCCGAGTGCCCACCAGCCGCCGTCGAGCGCCGGCCCGAACACGGCTCCGTGCGCGGCGAGCAACTCCAGGGCGCTGGTGAGCAGGGCCGGCCGGACCTGCGGTGTGTCCATGCCGATCTGCAGCACCGGTCGGCCCGGGAAGGCCGCGGCGGTGTCGGCGTGCGCGTTCGCGAGACGGTCGGCGAACGTGGCGCCGCGCTGTGCGACGAGGTGCCAGCCCGCCAGCGCGGCGGTCAGTTCCGCGCCGCACTCGGCGTCGGCGAACCGACCGGTGTGGGCCAGCACGGGAATCGTCGCGGCGGTGGCGCGTACCGCCGCGAGGGTGTCCAACAGCGCCGCCGCCGCGACCCGGGCCGCCTGGGCGGGACTCGCCGGAGGACACAGGCGCGTCTTGGCCAGGCCCGCGACCGGTGCCTTCGCGACCAGGAGCAGAACGTTCACCGGCCACCGCCGACACCGGCGCGCAGGACTCCGGCGAAATCCCGGGTCGCCCGCGCCGTGCCCCGGACCGACCCGGAGACCTTCGACCTGGTGCCCGCGGCCCGGGGCGCGTACGCGACGTCCAGCTCGGTGATCCGCCAGCCCGCCTCTGCCGCGCGGAGCAGCAACTCCAGGGGGTAACCGAACGCGCGGTCCTGGACGCCGAGTCCCAGGAGCGCCGCGTGCCGGGCCACCCGGATCGGGCTGATGTCGTACACCGGCACGCCGCGACGCCGCAGCAGCGCGGCCACCAGCGCGTTTCCCATCCGGGCGTGCCACGGCCAGGCCTGCGCCGAGACCGGCCGACGTCTCCCGACGGCGAGATCCGCCCGCCCGTCGAGCACCGCCGCGACGAGCCTGGGCAACTCGGCCGGGTCGAACGAGCCGTCCGCGTCGAGGACGCAGACCAGTTCCGCGTCCGCCGCCAGCAGGCCGGTGTGCACCGCCGCGCCGTACCCGCGTTGCGGCTCGTGGACGACGCGCGCCCCGTACTCGGCCGCGACGGCAGGCGAACCGTCGGTGGAGCCGTTGTCGACCACGATGGCCCGGTAGCCGGGTGGCAGCCCGCTCAGGACGGCAGGCAGTGCGGCCGCCTCGTCCAGGCAGGGCAGCACCACGTCGATCGTTGTGTGCATACCGGCGACGCTAGGCCCGCCACGGTCCGTCCGGACCGCCGTCGCTCCTTACGAATCGCTTACGCGGCAAGGGATCTTACGAGTCCCTGACGTCGCGCCGTCGCGCTGTCGGATCCCTGGTCGGAGGTCGTATCGTCGGCCGTCACCATGACCATGATGACTCGGCCGGGGCGACCCCGGTCCGCCGACCTGATCGTCCTCGGCGCCGAGGTGGCTCTGCTCGTCGCCGCCGTCGCCGTCGGCGCACTGCTCAACCATCGGGGCGTGCGGCTGCATGCGGACGCCGCCCCGCTCTACGCCGCGTGGCAACCGCATCTGGGTCCCGGCACTCCCGCCGCGCTCCTCGTCGCGGCGGTCTTCGTCTGGCGAGGCACGCGCTGGGGGGCCACCGCGCGGTGGCCACTGCTGCTGGTCGGCGGCTACCTCGGCGCGGTGCTCTGGACGCTGTCGCTGGCACTGGTGGACGGTTGGTCCGCCGGGTTGACCGAGCGGCTCACCGTGCAGGCCGAGTACCTGCACGAGGTGCCCCGGGTGACGGATGTCGGCGCGATGGTGGCCGGCTACGCCGATCGGATCCTCGATTTCCAACCCGACTCGTGGTCCACCCACGCCGCCGGTCATCCACCGGGAGCGTTGCTGTTCTTCGTCGTCCTGGAGCGGATCGGCCTGGGCGGCGGGACGGCCGCCGGCCTCGCGTGTGTGCTGCTCGGCGCCACGGTCGCCGTGTCGGTGCCGGTGACGCTGCGGGCGCTCGGGGCCGAGGATGCCGCTCGCGCGGTGTGGCCGTTCCTGGTCCTCTTCCCGGGGGCGGTCTGGGTGGGCGCGTCCGCGGACGGGATCTTCGCGGCGGTGATCGCCGCCGGGCTGGCGCTGCTGGTGGTGGGTGGCCGACCCGGGGCCGTACTCGGCGGGCTGCTGCTCGGCCTCGCGCTCTACCTGTCGTACGGGTTCGTCCTGGTCGGGGTCCTCGTGGTGACCGTGGTGCTGCTGCGGGCGCGGGACCGCCTCGGCGTGCTCCTGGTCGCGGCGACGGCGGTCGCGGTCGTTGTCGCCGGGTTCAGCGTCGCCGGTTTCTGGTGGCTGGACGGCTACCACCTGGTGGCACGTCGTTACTACCAGGGCTGGGCGGCGGAACGCCCGTACGGCTACTGGATCTGGGCCAACCTCGCCGCCCTGCTGCTCTCGGCCGGGCCGGTGCTCGGGCCGGCGCTGCGTCGGGCGGTGGCCGCCGTGTCGATCCGACCACCGCTCCCGACGGCCCTGCGCCAGCGGATCGTCAGTGCCGGACCCACCGTGTGGTTGCCCGTCGCGGCGGCGGTGGCCGTGCTCGCGGCGGACCTGTCCGGGCTCAGCAAGGCCGAGGTGGAGCGGATCTGGCTACCGTTCGCGGTCTGGCTGCTGGTCGCCACCGCGCACCTGCCCACCGCGCACCGACGGTGGTGGCTGGCGGCCCAGGCCGGCACGGCTCTCGCCGTCAACCACCTACTGTGGACGGTGTCCTGACCGAGGCCGGCTCCCGCATCACCGCGGTGGTGAAGTCGGCGACGCCGGCGGCGAAGCCGACTCGGGCGGTGAAACCCAGCATCCGGGCGGCGCGGGCCGGATCGGCCACGACGTGCCGGACGTCGGCCACCCGCCCGCCGCCGACGATGACCGGCAGGGGTCCGCCCATCGCCGAAGCCAGCTCGTGGGCCAGCTCACCGACGGTGTGCGGTTCACCCGAGCAGACGTTGACCGGGACCAGAGGCTCCGGCGCCGGTGTCGTCAGGGCCAGCAGGTTGGCCGCGGCGACGTCGGTCACGTGGACGAAGTCGCGCCGCTGCCGACCGTCCTCCAGGACCCGCGGCGACTGCCCGGCGGCCAGCGCCGACCGGAAGATCGACGCCACCCCGGCGTACGGGGTGTCGCGGGGCATCCGCGGCCCGTAGACGTTGTGGTATCGCAGCGCCCAGACCGATCCGCCGGTCTGCCGGGCCCAGGCGCCGGCGAGGTGTTCCTGGGCCAGCTTCGTGGCGGCGTACGTGCTGTGCGGTTCCAGCGGCGCGTCCTCGGGCACGAGACCGGGGGAGAGCGTCAGGTCGCACCGGGGGCAGGTCGGCTCGTACCGGCCCTCGGCCAGGTCGGCGGCACGGCGGCCGGCCGGCCGGACGATTCCGTGGACCGGGCAGTGGTAGCGGCCCTCGCCGTAGACCACCATCGAGCTGGCCAACACCAGCCGGCGTACGCCGGTGGCGTGCATCGCCGCGAGGAGGGTGGCCGTGCCGAGGTCGTTGTGGGCGGCGTAGCGGGGGGCGTCGGCCGGGTCGACGCCGTGGCCGACCATGGCCGCCTGATGGCAGACCGCGTCGACCCCGGCGAGCAGCCGGGTCAGCAGCTCACGGTCGCGCACGTCGCCGACCACGAGGTCGTGTCGCTGCGCCCAGGGCGGTGCCGTCGCACCGTGCGCCTCCGGCAGGAGCGCGTCGACGGCCACCACCTCGTGCCCCTCCTCGCCGAGCAGGTCGGCGACGTGGGAGCCGATGAACCCGGCAGCACCGGTGACAAGTATCCGCATTCCGGTCACCGTAGGACCCCGCGTACGCCCACACCGGCTGCTCCGCGCAGCCGTAAGAACCTCGTTAGGTTTCGCCGGTTCGGTCGGCGGCCACTGGCTGGCTACGCTGGGCGGATGGACAGGTCGACGGGCCGGAGCGGGGGACGTTCGTGACACAGCGGGTGCTGGTGGTCGACGACGACCAGACCGTCAGTGACGTCATCTGTCGATACCTCGAACACGATGGCTTCCAGGTCAGCCACGCCGGGGACGGGGCGGAGGCGCTGGCGGCGGTGGCGCGTCAGGCGCCGCACCTGGTCGTGCTCGACCTGATGCTGCCCCGGATCAACGGCCTACAGGTGTGCCGGGAGCTGCGGGCCCGGCCGGACGGCATCCCGATCATCATGCTGACCGCGCGGGGTGACGAGTCCGACCGGATCCTCGGGCTGCAACTCGGCGCGGACGACTACCTGACCAAGCCCTTCTCCCCCCGGGAGTTGGTGCTCCGGGTCCGTTCGGTGCTCCGTCGCGCCGCCAGCGGGCCGCCACCCGAGCGGCCGGAGGCGCTCCTCGACGGCAGCCTGGTGGTGCAGACCACCTCCCGGACCGCCCGTCTCGCCGATGCCGACCTGGTGCTGACGTTGCGCGAATTCGACCTGCTCGTCCACCTCATGCGGCATCCGTCCCGGGTGTTCAGCCGGGCCGAACTCCTGGAGCAGGTCTGGGGCTGGAACTTCGGGGACCACTCCACCGTGACCGTGCACGTGCGCCGGCTGCGCGAGAAGATCGAGGACAACCCCGCCGATCCGCGACGGATCGTGACCGTCTGGGGCGTCGGCTACCGGTACGAGCCAGCCGATGCGTGACCTACTGCTGATCTTCGCGATCGCCCTCGGCGCGGCACTGGGCATCGGGCTCGCCGGCGCGCTGCTGCTGCGCGCGCTTCGGCGCAGCTCGATCACCGTGCACCTCAGCGTGCTGCTCGCCACCACGGTGGTCGCCGTCGCCGTGGGGGTGCTGGCGGTCGCGGAAGCGATGTTCCTCTCCGCACACGACCTCGAGGTGGTGCTGATCACCGTCTCGGCGGCAGGGGTGGTCAGCCTCGCCGTCGGCGGCCACTTCGGCCGTCGACTGGCCCGCGCGGCGGTCTGGCGCGACCAGGCGCGGGAACGGGAACGGCAACTGGAGAAGGGTCGACGCGACCTGGTCGCCTGGGTCTCCCACGACCTGCGTACCCCGCTCGCCGGGCTGCGGGCCATGGCGGAGGCACTGGAGGACCGGGTGGTCCGCGATCCGGACACCGTCGACGAGTACCACCGCCGGATCCGCCTGGAGACCGACCGGATGACCCGACTCGTCGACGACCTGTTCGAGTTGTCCCGGATCAACGCCGGGGCGCTGCGGTTGTCGCTGACCGCGGTGCCGCTCGGCGAGGTGGTGTCGGACGCGCTGGCCAGCACCACCCCGTTGGCCGACGCCCGCCGGATCAAGCTGATCGCCAGCGAGTCGGGCTGGCCGACGGTGGCCGCGAGCGAGCCGGAGTTGGCCCGGGTCGTCGCCAACCTGCTGCTCAACGCCGTCCGCTACACCCCGGAGGACGGCACCGTACGCATCGAGGCCGGCCACGACGAGGACCACGCCTGGCTGTCGGTCGCCGACACCTGCGGTGGCATCCCGCCGGCCGACCTTCCCCGACTGTTCGACATCGCGTTCCGTGGCGAACCGGCCCGCACGCCTGGCCCCGGCGACGGTGGGGCGTCCGGAGGGCTCGGCCTGGCCATCGTGCACGGCCTGGTGGAGGCGCACGGGGGTCGGGTCGAGGTGCGCAACACCCCGGACGGCTGCCAGTTCATGGTCCGGCTGGCCACCGCCTGAGGTGGTCCGCTATTCGTACAGCTGCCCACACCGGGCCAGCTCGGCCAGATCGTCCCAGCCGAGGAAATCGATGGCCTGATCGCCTGGCTCCCGTTCGTCCACCAACTCCGCGTGTGGGCCGGGAAGCGGCTGTCGTATGCCGTCGTCCTCGCTCCAGCCGCCCAGCGCCCCGGCCATCCCGCATTCCAGGTAACCCTTCGGATCGAAGTTGTACCAGGTGGTGCTCAGGGCTCGTACACATCCGGCGGGACGGGGCGCGTAGATGCCGAAATAGGCGTACTTGTCGAGGGGACCCTGGTCGGCGAAGTCGGCCAGGTCGGCGATCTGGGACAGGACGATGGCTTCCCAGTGGGCATACGTGGTCGGCTCGTGTGTGGAGCGGAACTCAGCGGATCGCCAGGAGGCTTGCAACGGCGCCGGCTCGACAATGCCGGCCGCCGTGACCATCGCGGCAACCGTGTCCAGGTCCAGCCGGACCTGACCTGACAGTAGCCGGGCAACCTGCCACCAGCCGCGCAGGAACCTGTCCAAACTGTGTCCGGCGGCGTTCATCTGCTCGCCCTCTCGGACAAGCCGTCGGTAGAGGTCGCGGTTCGTGCGGCAGACCGGCTCGGGTGGCCCGTCGACCCAGTAGGTCTGCTTGTGCACCACCCCGGACTCCAGCGCCAGGGCGTTGGCCAGCGCCTCGACCCGATCAGCGAAAGCGCTTATCTGGACCCGGTTACCGTTGTCATCCTGCCGCCACAGCTCCCACACCGCCACGGCAGCACCGTAGCCGTCCGCTCGCACCTCGGATGACCCGGGGAGCCGAGAAGGCTGCGGCCTTGACCCAGAATCACGGACGTTCGTCGTGGCCCAATTCCTGCCATCCGGGCCATCGCCAACTGTGGACGTCTGGCCAGTTCGTCGCGAGACCGGTGGAGAGCGCGCCGCCGAAGGCCACGGTCCCTTCGTGGGACGCGTAGGCGATCCAGTCGTGCCGCTCGTCGCTCCAGATAGCTTCGGCCCCGGTGTACCTCGGGGCAAAGATCCCGATATCCAGCAGGTAGTCGGGGCCGTACTCGCTCAACTCGACCACGCGACGGCGGCCCAGCTCCCGCAGCACCCGGCGGACCTGGTCGACGCCGTCGTCCTCCCACATCGACTCCTCGGTCAGCACCAGCACGTCGTGCGGAACCGAACTGCTCAGCATGGGGTGCCACCAGCCGTTCCGCACACCCCATCGGTGCTGCGACGACGTGCGCCAGGCTGATGATTCCGCGGGCCTCAGCACGCGGCGGTACGGAAGCGGGTCGATGCCGAGGTTGGGCTGCGCCACCCAGCGCTGCACGTTCGCGACGAACAGCCGACGCTCATCGGCGATGGCGTCAGCCTCAACCTCGTCCCGCGGTGACGTGGTGAACGGAGAGTTCGCGCTCTCGGCGGCGGCGAGGAGCGTGTGGGTCACCGCGTCGATGCCGGGGAGGTGGTCCGGATCGAGGCGCTCGACCTCGATGAGGATCGCTTCCACCACGTTGTAGCGGGGAAAGATCCGCTTCGCCTCGGTGGTGTAGTGGAACCCATCGGCTTGGCGGCCGTTATTGGGCAGTTGACGGTAACCACTCCGCAGCCCCTCGTATCGCTCCTTGAGGTAGCGCCGCGATGCCCAGTGCACGGTGTTTGATTCCACGCGGGCATCCTTCCCCAGGTGCCGTAATCGTCCGTCCGCCCGGGACGCCCCTTCGGGTGCGTTGGATGGCCGGCTGCCTCGGGTGTCCACACCGGATGTCGGTTTGACTACGCTCGCGCTGAGGTACCTGGGATGTCGGTTCGCCGGCGAAGCTGGCAGCAGATCAAATTGGCGCCCTGACGCATCGATCGGAATAGAGGTAGTGGTTTGAACCCCGACCTGCGGGAGCTCATCGCGGAGCTGCGCACCGACCTGGAGGCGGACCAGCCGGCGACGCTGGTGTGGGCCCAGATCTACGACGGCGCTTCGGCCGACCAGATTCCCGCCGGTCTGCCGCAGCAGGTCCGGGAGCTGTTGGAGACCACCAACGGCCTCCGGGCCGGCTCGTTCGACCTTCGCGGAACTAACCTACTCGGCGGCGCCCAGTACTACATCGAGCTGATGCCCGAGTTCACCGGCGTCGCGGACGAACCGGCCGAGTGGCTGGTCTTCGGCACGCTGAGCGACGAGCCGCTGCTGATCCGACGCGATACCGGCTCGGTCTGGTACATGCCGGCGGAGACCACCGACGAGTGGTTCATGCGTGAGGCGTTCTTCGAGGTCGCGCCGGACCTCGACTCGTTCCTCGCCTACTACGTCTTCGGCGCCGGGTACGGCGAGGTCGGCTCCGACAACGACGAGTGGTGGGGCTTCCTCGACGAGCAGGATCTGACCACGCCCGGCGACGACGAGAACGAGGACACGGACGACTGACCGCGGCACGCGAGCAGCTCACGGCACTCTGGGGCGCCGACGGGACGATCTAGCTTCCCGCTCGGCTGTCGCGGCACCGCCACACCCGGAACGTCTGCTCGAGTCGCCAGGTGCCATCGGGCTGTCGTGCCTCGTTGCGCCAGCGGAACTCGTCGACCTCGATGTCCGAGAAGGTCCAGCGGAGGTCGCCGCCGTCCAGCACGATCCGCTCGTCGACGCGAGATGCCAGGAAGGTGTGCGTCCGCCGCCGTCCCGGCCCCACCCACGTCGAGCGCCAGACCCCCGCGCCGGCGGCGGGATCGGGGAATCGCACGCTGACGCCGTGTTCGACACCCGGCAGGATCCAGACATCGGTGGTGGCCCGACCGCCCAAGGCGTACCCGAAGTGCCACTCGCCTCGTCGAACCGTGGAGGACCCGTCGGGGTCGTACTCCGTGCAGTCCAGCGCCCAGGAGCCGGTGAACTGTCCGAACAGGCTGAGGTCGACGCCGTGGGCCGGCTCGTCGGCGAGGAAGGCGGCACCGATGGCATCGGATGACGTGAGCACCATGCCAGAACGATAGCGCCGGCCAGGGCGGCACGTTCAAGCTGAACGAGCTTCTTCGATCCTTGACACCTGTTGATGCGATCGCTAACACTGGTCCGCAACGCGACCTTAACGAGCAGAAAACATTGTGCCTGTATCGCGTGGCGCACCAGAGTTGTCCCGTGCGGCAGGATGCCCGCCGCGCAAAACCGTGAAGACCCCGAGCCACGCACGGTTTGATCTTGTTAACGCTAACATCGATGGCCGCCCGGAGGAGGAGTCGTCACCGTGATTCCCAGGCGAACGTCAGCGGCATCGACCAGCGAGCCGTCACCGGACGGCGCGGCCACCCCGCGCTGGGCCGACACCGGCAGGGCCGACCACCGGTGGCGGCTGCGCTACGGGGCCAACGGCTACGTCCGCATCCGGATCCTGGCCCTCTCCGCCGTGGCCGCCGCCGCTCTCGTGGTGGTCGTCGACGGACCGGCGCAGGCCGCCACGCTGCCGACCGGCGCCGTCTCGCTGGAGGCGGTCAACCAGACCGGACGGTACGTACGGCACATCGACTACCTCGGGCAGCTCGATCCGGTGACCTCCAGCAGTGCCAACCAGGTCAAGCTCGATGCCACCTTCACCGTGGTCAACGGTCTGGCATCGCCTGCCTGCTACTCGTTCCAGACCAAGGCGGGCATGTTCCTGCGGCATCGCGACTACCGTCTCCGGATCGACCCCAACGCCGGTG
Source organism: Micromonospora sp. NPDC048839 (assembly GCF_040649915.1). Taxonomy (NCBI): domain Bacteria; kingdom Bacillati; phylum Actinomycetota; class Actinomycetes; order Micromonosporales; family Micromonosporaceae; genus Micromonospora; species Micromonospora sp. NPDC048839. The sequence goes on along the minus strand of NZ_JBEZGL010000002.1, from coordinate 323,500 downwards.
ACGCGGGGTTCCGGGCCGACGCCACCTTCTGCGCGGTCGACGGCTCGGTCTCCGGCTCGGTGGCGCTCGCCTCGTACAACTATCCGAACCGGCGGATCCGGCACCGCGACTTCGCGCTCTGGCTCGATGCCTACCAGGACACGGCCGCGTTCCGGGCGGACAGTTCCTTCCGCCTCGTCGCACCGTGGGCTCCCAGGACCACCAGAGGACCGGTGCTCCCGGGCCTCTTCGCCGACCCGCACCTCGCCGTCCTCAACGGCCGCTACTACCTCTACCCGACCACCGACGGCTACGCGAGCTGGGCCGGCACCTACTACAAGGCGTTCTCCTCCACCGACCTGGTCAACTGGACCGACCACGGGGTCGTCCTCGACCACGGCCCGGACGTGTCCTGGGCGGACAACTCGGCCTGGGCGCCGGCGGTGGCCAGCGCCAACGGCCGCTACTACCTGTACTTCAGCGGCGGCGCGGCCAGCGGAAACACCGCCAAACACCTCGGTGTGGCCGTGGCCGACAGCCCCACCGGGCCGTTCCGCGACGCGCTGGGCCGGCCACTCGTCCGCAGCGACCAGTTCTCCGGTGGGCAGGCGATCGACCCGATGGTGTTCACCGACGACGACGGGCAGTCCTACCTGTACTGGGGTCAGGGCGTCGCGCGGGCCGTGCGGCTGAACACGGACATGACCTCCTTCGACGCCGCGCAGGTACGGGTCAACACGCCGTCGGGCTACAACGAGGCGCCGTTCGTGTTCAAGCGCAACGGCCAGTACTACTTCATGTGGTCGGAGAACGACACGCGCAGTGCGGACTACCGGGTCGCGTACGCCACCGGCCCGTCGCCCCTCGGGCCGTGGACCAGGCGCGGCGTGGTGTTGCAGAAGCGGCTCGACGTCGGCATCAAAGGCACCGGCCACCACTCGGTGGTCCGGGCGCCCGGCAGCGACACCTGGCACATCGCCTACCACCGGTTCGCCGTGCCGGCTGGCAACGGCACCAACCGGGAGACCGCCATCGACCGGATGGAGTTCAACGCCGACGGCACCATCCGTCCCGTCGTACCGACCCTCTAGCTGACCCGGATGCCCCTTCGCGAAGGAGAAAGACACATGTCGAGAGTCCTCGCGCGGCTCGGCGCGGTCGCGGTGGCCGCGTGCCTGCTGTTCACCACCTGGTCGGCGGCCACACCGAAGGAGGCGTCCGCACTCGACCCGACCGTCGGTTACCTGATGGCGCACTTCACCGGCGAGTCGTCGACCGCCCAGCAGATCTACCTCGCCCACAGCAGCGACGGCCTGCGCTGGACCGACCTCAACAACGGCGGGCTCGTCCTGCGGTCCACAGTCGGCACCCGCGGCGTCCGCGATCCCGCCCTGGTCCGCTCGCCGAACGGTGACCGGTACTGGATCATCGCCACGGACCTGTGCATCGGCTGCGGCCAGGACTGGTCGGCCGCGATCAACAACGGCAGCCGCAACCTCGTCGTGTGGGAGTCCACCGACCTGGTCAACTGGTCCGCGCCGTGGTTGCTGAACGTCGCCGGCGCGATCCCGGACGGACGTAACGCCTGGGCGCCGGAGGCGATCTGGAACCCGGACACGGGCGACTACGTCCTCTACTGGGCGACGAACGTCCCACTCAACGGGGCGACCAAGCACCGCATCTACGCCGCGCGCACGACGAACTTCCGCAGCATCACCACGCCGCAGCTCTACATCAACCGACCCGGCAACCAGGAGATCATCGACACCCAGATCGTCGAGGTGCCAGCCGGCGTCGGCGCGTACCGGTACGTGCGGGCCTCCCGGGACGGCCAGATCGCCATCGAGGGCAGCAACTCCATCCTCGGCACCTGGACGAACCTCGGGAACCTGTCCGGCATCGGGCTGACCGGCGCCCAGGTCGAGGGCCCGATGTGGCTGAAGTACAACAACCGCGACGAGTGGGTGCTCTACCTCGACCAGTACTCCTCCGGGCGCGGCTACCTGCCCGTCCTGACCACCAACCCGTCGAGCCCGAGCAGTTACCGGCTGCCCGCGTCCGGCTCGTACGCCATGGGTGGCACCAAGAAGCGGCACGGCACGATCCTCAACCTGACCGCCGCCGAACAGAACCGGGTGCTCGCGCGTTGGCCCGTCACCGCGGTCAACCGGATCCAGTCGTACAACTTCCAGGACCGGTACGTGCGGCACTACGACTACGACGTCCGCATCGACCCGAACGTCAGCCCGGCCCAGGACGGCCAGTGGCGAGTGGTGCCCGGCCTGGCCGGCTCCGGCACGGTCTCCATCCAGTCGGTCAACTACCCGGGCTACTACCTGCGCCACTACGGGTTCGACTTCCGGCTGGAAGCCAACGACGGCACCGCCACCTTCGCCGCCGACGCCACCTTCCGGCAGGTCGCCGGTCTGGCCAACTCCTCGTGGACGTCGTTCCAGTCCTACAGCCACCCGGACCGCTACCTCCGGCACTACAGCTACCTGCTCCGGCTCGATCCGGTCACCGACGCGCAGAGCCGTGCCGACGCGACCTTCCGCGTGACCAGCTGAACTCTCTGCACTTCGAACCCGGAGAGGCAGGATCTAGTGATAGGACATCGCATGGAACGGATCAGCCGGTCGTTGCGCCGGACGTTGATCGCCCTGGTGGCGGCGGTAACGGCGATGGTCGGCGGCGTGGTCGTCGTCGCGTCGTCGCCCGCGGCCGCCGCCACCAACCAGTTCCGAGGCATGAACTGGGCCATGTTGGGTGACAACTTCAAGACCAGCCCGCTCGTCGTGCAGGGTCTGAGCATGTCCGACAGCAACGCGACCGTACGGGCCAAGGCCAACGCCCTCTACGACGACATGGCGTCCACCATGGGGGTCAACACCATCCGGCTGCCCATCAACACCCACACGGTGGGTACTGCCTGGTGGGAGGCCTACCGGGGCGCCATCGACGCCGCCACCGCCCGCGGGTTCAAGGTCATCCTCGCCTACTGGGAGGACGGCGCCGCCTCCGGCGGCAGAATCACGAATCTCGCCGCGTGGAACACCATGTGGTCCACGGTGACCAACACGTACGGCTCGAACACCAACGTCTACTTCGAGCCGATGAACGAGCCGCACGGCTACAGCTCGACGGAGTGGCGCAACGTCGCCGCGAACTGGCTCAGCTACCACACCTCGGCGGTGCCCGGCCGGGTGCTGATCGGTGGCACCGGCTTCAGCCAGGACCTGCGCGACATCTGCAACGACAGCCGGTTCAACTCGACGCTGCTGTCCTTCCACTACTACGCCTTCTTCTACGGCGCGATGACCTACGACGCCTTCCGTAGCCACATCCAGACCCGCCTCGGCAACTGCGCCTCCCGCGCGGTCGCGACCGAGTTCGGCGGACCCATGAACGACGGTCGCAACTACGCCGACGCGGGCAGCACCGACAACTTCGTGCGCTACATCCGGGCCATGGCCCAGGTCATGCGGGACAACCAGATGGGCGGCACCTACTGGCCCGCCCTCGGTGGCAAGACCGGCACCATCGGCTACGACTGGTACTCGATGTTCGCGCTCAGCGGCAGCGGCACCGACCTCAACCTGACCGTCCGCAACCCCTCCGGCGCGGACCGGATCCGGTACTCGTGGGGCGACACCATCGGCGGCGGCGACCCGACGACACCTCCGCCGTCGACGGGCACGTTCTACCGGGTCAACGTGCGGCACAGCGGCAAGGCCATGGACGTCCAGGCACCGAACACCGACAACGGCGCGCGCGTCGCCCAGTACACCTACGGCGGCAACGCCTGGCAGCAGTGGCAGTTCCAGGACGCCGGCAGCGGCTACTGGCGCATCGTCAGCCGGAACAGCGGCAAGTGTCTCGATGTCGTGAGCGCATCGACCGCCGACGGCGCCGAACTCGTCCAGTACACCTGCGGCAGCGGCACCAACCAGCAGTTCCAGATGGTCACCAACGGCAGCTACTTCCAGCTCCGGGCCCGACACAGCAACAAGTGCGTGGACGTACCGGCCGCGTCGACCGCCGACGGCGTGGTCCTCAAGCAGTACACGTGCAACACCGGCGCCAACCAGCAGTGGTCGCGCACGGCCGTCTGACGGTCGCCCCGACGTAGCCACGAACCCACGGTGCGGCCCGTACACCTCGGCACACGAGGTGTACGGGCCGCGTCGGCGTCGCGGTCACCGATCCGCGGGTGTGGCGCGTACGGCGAGCTGGTCGAACCTGACCCGCGCGTCCATCGGCGCGGCGTCCCCGCTGGTCTGCACCTTCAGGGTGGCTGTCGGGCTGGGAGTGTCCTCGACGATGACCACTTCCGTCACACCTGCCGGCAGGTCGGCCGGCCATCCCGCATCGTCGGTCGGCTCACTGGTCAGGAGGCGCGCTGCACGTCCATTCAGGCCCGTGTCGGTGGCCCGCACCGGCCGCCACACCGCCGGACCGCACTCCGCCACATCGTCCTGCGTCATCACTTCGCCCTTCACCATTCGACGTTGATGCGGGCCGCGTGGACTACCCTCGCGACGTGGAGAGCACCGAGATCGACGCACCCATCGTCGGCGTCACCGTCTACCCGGACCGGGCCCGGGTCACCCGCCGGGGCAGCCTTCGGCTGACCGCCGGAGAGCACCGCGTACGCGTCGCGCCACTCCCAATCGGCCTGCGGCGCGACTCCATTCGGGTCAGTGGTCGGGGTGCGGCCACGGTACTCGGTGTGGACCTGAAAACCTGGCGGCAGGCCCGCAGCGCCGACGCGCAGATCGTCACCCTCGAACAACGACAGCGCGAGTTGACCGACCAGTTGGCCGAGGTCGAGGACGCTGCCGGCATCGAAGAGCAGCGTGGGGAGTTCCTCACCCGGTTGGCCGAGCGCGCCGGTGGCACGTACGCCCGGGCGTTGGCCTCCGGCGACGCGGCGCCGACCGACGTGGCGGCCTTCACCGACTCGGTCGCCGGTCAGCTCGCCGAGTCACGCGGCCGGCGGCGCGGGCTGTCCCGGCGGCGCACCGACCTGGCCGCGGAGGTGGCCGCGGTCGAGCGCGACCTGACCGGCGCGCGCGGCAAGCGGACGCCGGACCGGTTGGCCGCCGAGGTGACGGTCCTGGTGACGGCCGACGACGCGGAGTTGGAGTTGGAGCTGACCTACCTGGTCGACGGTGCGGTGTGGCGGTCCTCCTACGACCTGCGGCTGGTCGAGGACACGGTGACCGTCACCTGGTTCGGGTTGGTCAGCCAGAGCACCGGAGAGGACTGGCCGGAGTGCGAGCTCCAGCTCTCGACCGCCCGGCCCGCCGCGATGACAGCCGTACCCGAACTGTCGCCCTGGTATCTCGACCGGCTCCAGCCGGCGCCAGCCTGGCCCGTGACGGCGGCCGGACCGGTCGGGGCGCCGCCCCCGGCGCCGGTCGGGATGCCGGTCCCGGTCCCCGGCGGGCGGCCGGCCCGGCCCGGTGCGCTGCCGCCCCGCCTGAAGGAGAGCGTCGCCCAGGTCGAGCAGGGCGTCAGCGCGGCCACCTATCGGCCGGCCCGGCCGGCCGCGGTGCCGGCAGACGGCAGTGCGCACCGGGCCACCATCGCTGTGCTGGAAATGCCCGCCCGGCTGGACCACGTGACCGTGCCGGTCCGCGTCGCCGAGGCGCACCTGCGGGCCACGGTACGCAACACCTCCGAACACACGATGCTGCCCGGTGCGGCGGCGGTGTTCCACGGTGCCGATTTCGTCTCGGCCACCCCGCTGCCGATGTGGGCGCCGGGCGAGGAGATCGAGCTGGGGCTCGGGGTCGACGACCGGCTGCGGGTGGAGCGCAAGCTGCACCGGCGCTCGGAGACCAAGGCCACGCTCGGGTCGACGCGGCGGCGGGAGGTGGACTACCGGATCACCGTCGCCAACCACACGCCGCGGACGGCGACGGTCGAGGTACGCGACCAGCTGCCGGTGTCCCGAGACGAGGCGGTGGTGGTGCGGGAGACGAACCTGGTGCCGCCGCCGGCGGAGCGTACGGAGCTGGGGGAGCTGGCCTGGCGGCTGTCGCTCGCGCCGGGCGACAGTGGTGAGATCACCATCGGCTTCCGGGTGGAGTTGGCCAAGGGCGTGGAGCTGACCGGCTGGCGGGAGTAGACACCGCGTGGTGCCTCCGCTGCCGCGCTAACGGCAGACCTGCGCGTGCAGGGTGTCGTACACCCACTGCTCCCAGCGGTCCGGGGTCCAGCCTCGGTCGCGGATGAACAGCAGGTACAGCTGTGGGCTCAGCAGGCCGTAGAGCAGGTCGGCGGCGTGTTCGACGGTCAGGTCCGCCGTGGCGCCGGGCTTGGCGATGAGGCTGCGCGCGGCTGCGGTTTGGACTTCGAGGCGCGGATCGGTGTCCTGCTGCCACATCCCGGCCAGGCTTGGGTCCTGTGCTCCGGCAGCGCGCAGCACATCCATGATCGGTGCCACCCGCTGAAGCACCTCGCAGGTGCCGCTCACATGTGCCCGCAACTGCGCCTCGGCGGTGTCAGCCGCCAGAGCGTCGCGGAACCAGGCCCGCTGCATCGTGGGAATCGGCTCGTCGTCACCGGCGATGGTGACGTCGACCAGCTCCTTGAGCAGCGACGGCTTGTTGCCGAACGCGAAGTAGATGGTCTGCACGGCGACACCGGCCCGCTCCGCGATGCCCTGCAGCGTGGTGGCCCCGTAGCCCTGATCGACGAACAGCTCGTACGCAGCCTGCAGGATGCGTCGCCGAGTCTGCCGGGACTTCTCGCCCTTTTTGCCGGCGCTCTTGACCAGTGGCATAACTGCACTGTATCACTAGAGTTAAACTCTAATGACGAACTCTATCGAGGGAGCGCAGCAATGTCTCTCATCCGGACCACCCGGTTCACCGCCGACGCCGCGGACGCCGACCTCGTGCTGGAACGGCGCGGCCAGCTCATCGCGGCGATCAGAGCGCAGTACGGCGGCCCGACCGAGACCAGGCTGATCCGCGTCGATGAGCGGACCTGGGTGGACATGTGGCGGTGGGACTCGCCGGAAATCCTGAGCGCGGCCCTGGCCGGCGCGCCACACCTGCCAGAGGCCGCCGCCGCCTTCGCCGTCGCCCGCGATGTCACCGCGGAACAGGGCGAGCTGATCGCCGAGGACGGCTGACCCGATGACCGCCAAGCAGCGTTGGCTCGATGCCCGCTGGGCGTTCGTGCGCGCCCACCTGCCACCGGCACCAGCCCGTGTGCTGGAGATCGGATGCGGCCCGGAAGGTGGCTTCGTCCCGGCGATGCGGGAGCACGGCTTCGACGCCGTGGGCGTGGACCCAGTGGCACCGTCCGAACCCGAATACCACCGGACAGAATTCGAGAAGCACCAGCTGAGCGAGCCCGTCGACGTGATTGTCGCCGGTACCTCGCTGCACCACGTCACCGACGTGGACGAGGTCCTGGGTCGGGCCGCCGAGGCGCTCACGCCGGGCGGCGTACTCATCGTCGTCGAGTGGGCCTACGAGAGGTTCGACGAGGCGACCGCGCGCTGGAGCTTCGACCGGCTGCCCGACGGCGGCGAGCACGGCTGGCTGCACAGCCACCACGAGCAGTGGCTCACCTCCGGGCAACCCTGGGACGACTACCTGAACGGCTGGGCCGGGCGAGAGGGCCTGCACCGCGGCGACGCGATCTGCCAGGCGCTCCAAGCCCGCTTCCACACCAGGCTGCTCACCCACGCACCGTACTTCTTCCCCGACCTGCACCCCGTCAGCGAAGCCGACGAGCAGGCGGCCATCAACGCCGACGCGATCCGGGCCACGGGCATCCACTACGTCGCGACCAGGCCAGCCGCCGCCCCGGACTGATCACGGCAGGCCCTCGCTTCCACGGTCGTGATAGGACGGTTCGTCACCTGTCAATCCGTAGACTCCACCAGGAGTACGGTTTCGGTGCCCGACAAGCACGGGTATCGGCGGTACGTCGCCGGGGCCGGGACCGGCCAGCCCGGTGGCGGCGGACCGTGGGAGGGAGCGAGGGTGGGGCAGCGGAGAGCACTTGTGGTTCGGGGCGGGTGGGAGGGACACCAGCCGGTCGAGGCGACCGAGTTGTTCATCCCCTTCCTCGACCGTAGCGGCTATGCCGTACGGGTCGAGGAGTCGACGGAGATCTACGCCGATGCCGCCGAGATGGCCGACACCGACCTCGTCGTACAGTGCATGACGATGTCGCAGATCACCTCGGCCGAGGCGACGGGCCTGAGCGCGGCGGTCAGCGCCGGTACGGGTCTCACCGGCTGGCACGGTGGCATCGTGGACTCGTTCCGCGCGTCCTCGGAATACCTGCACCTGGTGGGTGGCCAGTTCGCGACCCATCCGGGCAAGGAGCCGTGCGAGCGGCACGGCGGCGCGGAGGACAACTTCCTGCCGCACACGGTGCGCGTCACCGACCTCGGCCGGGAGCATCCGATCACCGCGGGTGTCGAGGACTTCGACCTGGTCACCGAACAGTACTGGGTGCTGCACGACGACCTGATCGACGTCCTGGCCGTCACGACCCACCCCACGCAGGCGTGGCATCCGTGGCACCGACCGGTCACGTCACCGGCGATCTGGACCCGGCGCTGGGGTGCCGGGCGCGTTGTCGTGACGACCCCGGGACACAGCCTGGACGTGCTGGAGCACGCGAGCGTGCGTACCGTCATCGAGAGGGGGATGGTGTGGGCGACCCGCACGGCGTCGGCATCGTAGGTCTCGGGGTGATCTCCCGCGCCTACCTGGACACCCTCGCCAACCACCCCGCGGTGCGGATCGCCGCGCTTGCCGACCTCGACGCCTCCCGGTCGGCCGCGGTGGCCGCCACGATCCCCGGGGCCGAGGCGATGAGCGTCGAACGACTGCTCGCCCACCCGGACGTGCGGACGGTGCTCAACCTGACGATCCCCGCGGCGCACGCCGACATCTCGCTGGGCGCGATCGACGCCGGCAAGAACGTCTACGTCGAGAAGCCGCTCGCCGTGACGTTCCCGGACGGCCGCACGATCATCGAACGGGCCGCGTCGGCAGGCGTGCGGGTCGGGTGCGCGCCGGACACCGTCCTGGGCACGGGCACGCAGACGGCGCGGGCGGCGATCGACGACGGGCTCATCGGACGCCCGATGTCCGCGTCGGCCGTCATGGTCACCGCGGGGCACGAGCGGTGGCATCCCAACCCCGACTTCTACTACGCCCCGGGCGGCGGACCGTTGTTCGACATGGGTCCGTACTACCTCTCGGCGCTCATCCACCTGCTCGGACCGGTGCGCGCGGTGGTCGGAGCCGCCAGCCGCCTGCGCGCCGACCGCGTGATCGGCTCGGGTCCGCGGACCGGCCAGCGGATCCCGGTGGAGGTGGACACCCACGTGACAGGCGTGCTCGAACACGCCGACGGTGCTCTATCCACCATCACCACGAGCTTCGACGGGGTCGCGACGACTGCCGCCCCGATCGAGGTACGGGGGGAGACCGGCACCCTCGCCGTACCCGATCCGAACTACTTCGACGGAGAGGTCCGCCTCCGTGCGCTCGGCGACGATGACTGGCGCGTCCTCCCATCGCGGGCCGGTTACGTGGAGTCGTCCCGGGGCATCGGCCTGATCGACCTGATCACGGCCGACGGGAAGCGTCCGGCGCGGGCCGGCGGCGACATGGCACTGCACGTGCTGGAGACGATGACCGCCCTGCTCCGGTCGGCAGCCGAGGGCCGCCGGATCGAGCTGACGACGGCGGTGCAGCGGCCCACACCTGTTCCACTCACCCTGGTCGAGGACTGGAAGGCGTGCGAGGCGCACGGACACTGAATGGTGTCAGACAGGGCCGGGGAGGCCACCGGCCTGGCCGTTGTGGCGCACCGGTGCTGCGGTCCGTGGTCAAGCAATTCACTTATGGTGATCTTCGCTCTGGTGAGATAGCCTCGGTTCGATCGTCGGCCACCGATCAAGGGGCGGTGAAGGGGATTGCTGGACCGGCCACGCGTCGATATGGCGATTCCTCGGGAGCTTGGCATTCACAGTGCGATTCCGACCGCATCCGGTGACGACGACTTGCCGTCCTATGTGACGCGTGATTTCGATTTCTTGCTGAGGACCGCACTGGCCGCGAAGCTGCCCGACCGCGGGAACTTTGTCGTCATGGTGGGTGGCTCCTCAACCGGAAAGACCAGGTCCCTGTACGAAGCGGTGTACGAACTGGTTCCGGACTGGTGCCTCATTCAGCCGGCCGAGGCGTCCGATCTGCTGAAGTGGAAGAATGCACCGCCACGTGGCATGGTCTTCTGGCTCGACGAGTTGCACCAGTATCTGGGGGGTCATCCACCGCTCACCTCCGAGTGTGTTCGCGCCCTGGTGCGGCACGGAAATTTAGTGGTTGGAACGCTGTGGCCGGATCAGTACGCCCACTGGACGGCCGGCCGCGGGGACGTCCACGCCCTGGTGAAAGGGGCATTCGTGGTGCCCGTTCCCGATTCGCTGAACCCCAGCGAGCGGGCAAAAGCCGAGGAGGTCGCCCGCCAGGACAGCCGGATCCGCGACGCGCTGAAGTCCGAAGAGGTGGGCATGACACAGGTCCTCGCCGGCGGCCCGAGGTTGGTGATGTGTTGGGAGCAGCCGGCCAACGCCTACGTCAGGGCGATGATCACCGCCGCAGCCGACGCACACCGCCTCGGTGTGCAATCTCCGCTCAGCGAGGAACTGCTGGCGAATGCCATGTTCGGCTATCTCCGGCCGCGCCACCGCGTGCAGCCGACGCGAAATTGGTTGACCCAGGCACTGCCGCACGCGACCGGGCCCCTCTACGGGGACGTTTCGCCGTTGCTCCCGGCGGACGATGGGCGTCCGGGCACGCTCGCCGGCTACACGATTGCGGACTATCTCGCCCAGCACGTGCGGAGTAAACGACGCACCGAACCAATCCCGCACGAGGCGTGGCACGCCCTCGCGACAATGCTGCGCCGGCCGGAGGATCTGCGACGGCTGGCCGACGGCGCCTCCTGCCGGCTCCGCTATCGGTATGCCGAAATCGCGTTGAGCAGGCTCGTGGCGGAGTTCGACGACGGCCGTGCCGCCGCGGAACTGATCGATCTTCTCGTTCGGCAGGACCGGCTCGCAGAAGCACAGCAGATGCTCACCGAGCGAGTGGCAGCTCACCCGGAGGACCGGCTGGCTGTCAAGAAACTGTCCCGATTGCAGGAGCTTCGGAGCAGGACGGATCATGTCAGGCCGCGAGGCGGGCGCCGGACGCGGCAGATACCTGCCGAGATCGCCGAGATCCTTGCCGATGGCGGCGTTTGCGACGGCCTGCGACAGGAAGCCGCAGCCGGTGACGCGATGGCTGCCGACCGGCTGGTGGAGATCCTGTTGGAACGCGGTTGCCTGCGCGAGCTGCGAGGACGGGCCGAGCAGGGTGACTTGCGGTCTGCGGAGGCATTGGCCGACCTCTACGCCGGATGGGGAGAGGTCGAGCTGTTACGGGCACGCGCCGAGGAGGGGGACCGGGCCGCCGAGCTTCGGTTAGCGAAGCTCGAACGCGACGCCGATCGGAGCGCCGACGCCTCGTACGAGATCGACGCGCTGAGGAAAGCAGTCGACGAGGGGGATCCCGAGGCCCCGGGGAAGCTCTGCTCGCTCCTGTTCGACCTGCGTGACGAGGTGAACCTTCGTGCCGAGTTGGACGCCGGAACGGCAGGTGCGGCCGAGCGGCTCCTGGGCCTGTACACAGCGCAGGACCATCCGTCGCTGATCCGGCTGCGGGCCTTCGGGCTGGACGCGAATGGCCAGATCATTAGTCGTGAATGAGAGGACCCTTGATGGCTTCCGACCTGACCTCCGCGGAGTACGCGTATTTGATCATCCTTCGAGCCGAGGGCCGGGAGATCTCGAACAGCGAGATGGCCGAAATCTACGGTGTCCGGCTGAAGAGCCCGGACTACGCGAAGCTCAACGCGGACGGTTACATCATCTCCAGAACCAAGCCGAGCCCTTACCGGCACTCGATTACCGACAAGGGTGTCAAGGCTCTCCTCGAGCCACTGACGCTGGAGCAGGGCCGCGTGCCGGAGGGGGAGAAGCGCTCGGCCAAAGAGCGAGAGTTGTACTGGGCCGCCATTCTGGCGCAGCAGAAGCTTTTTCAGCGATCGGCGAGCGGGGTCGACCGCCCCGAGCCAACGGATCTCCCTGGCCGGGTGCGCGCCGCGTACGGGAAACTGGCGGGCGCGCCTGGGGACTGGGTCGAGCTTGCTGACCTTCGTGTCCTGCTCGCCGACGTGTCGAAGTCCGCGCTCGACAAGGTCTTGGAGGCCATGTTGGACTCGCCGGACGTCAGCCTCGAACCGGAGCCGTTCGGCCACCGGATTGGTGTCCGAGAGCGGAATGCTGCCATCCACATCGGCGGTGAGGATCGGCACAAGCTGGCGATCGGCCAATGATGAACGAAGAGCAGCGCACCGTGCTCGCCGCACTCCGGCTCAGCTGGGTCCAGGCGCCCGACGACGTGTGGCGGCCATCGCCCTACCACGTCGAGGGGCTTCACCAGGCCGTGGTGCGGGACGTGCGAGACGGTATCGCCGAGGCCGAGGCGAGCGCGGACTCGAGTCCGATAGGCCTGGTGCTGGACGGCCGGCACGGCACCGGCAAGACGCATCTGCTCGGCTGGGTACGGGAACGGGTGCAACAGAAGGGGGGCTACTTCTTCCTGATCGGTCTGCTAGACGGCCGCCACTTCTGGGACGGAATGTTGGTCTTCCTGCTCGACGGCCTGGCGCGGGAGATGCCGGACGGCGAAACCCAACTGCGGTTGCTCCTGCGCCGCCTGGCATCCCGGATCGGGGCACCGCGGGCGGACCGGCGTGCGGTGATCGGCGAGAGCGAGCTGGCCCGTCCCGCACTCGACTCCTTCGTCAGCGGGCTGCGCGGGTACGACAGCCATGTCGCCCATGAGTGCCGCGACACCCTGCGCGCACTCGCCCTGCGCGCCTCGGACAATGAGGAGCACCAGGACATCGCGGCCGACTTCTTCGACGCCGGCCGTGAGGGGGCCACCGAGGAGCGGCGCGAGTGGGGGATTCGTCCCCGACCTCGCACCTCTCAGGAACTTGTTCGGGAGATCTCCTGGCTTCTCGCGATTACCGGTCCCTCGGTTATGGCGTTCGACCAGATCGACACGGCGGTCGCCCAGGCAGCGCTGCACGAAGACCTGACGACTTCCTCCTCCGGTGTGGTGGACGCGCGGCAGGCGATCCTGCTCGCCAGCCTCGCCCACGGCCTGACCGACCTGCGGGACACGACCCGGCGGACGCTCACGGTGGTGGCAACACTCTCGACCACGTGGAAGCGTCTGGTGGAGAAGGCACCGGCGTCGTTCGCGCCTCGGTTCCGCCGCTGTCCGACGCTTGAGGGAATCCGGGACGCCACTGTCGCCCGCGAGATCATCGCAAGGCGCTTCGCCCCACGCTTTGCCGAAATCCGTTATACGCCGCCCTATCCGACCTGGCCCGTCCGCGAAGGGGCTTTCCAAGGAGCTCACCGCTACACACCCCGCAAACTGATTATGGATGTCGACCGGCACATACGGGCCTGTCTGATCCGCGGCGAGGTGCGCGAGCTTGAGCATCTGGGCGACGTCCCCAGCGAAGAGGAGCTGACCAGCGCGCCCGCCCTGACGGTGCCTAGCGTCGCCGACGACGAGCTGGCACGGATCGAGACCCGCTTCGAGGAGCTAAAGCGCGACGCCGACGTCACCTCCCCCCTTGAACGCGACACGGAGGACAGCACGTTTCCCGCCCTACTCGCCGCGGGTCTGCAGGCGTGGATCGCCGAACGGGGCGATGGTGGCCAGCGGTTCAGCATCGACGCACCACCTAGTTCCAGGCCGGACCTGCACGCCCGCCTCCGGCGCGACCTCGATGAGCGTTCGGAGGACGAGCGGGAACACTCGCCCGACCAGTCTCGTACCGAGGACCAGGTGCATTGGGCCTTCCGGGCGATCAGTGACACCCACCACGGTGTCGCCGCCCTGCACCGGATTCGCCGCGCCCGCACGGCAGCCGGGCTCACCTCGGAGATCGCCAAGCGGAAACTCTTCCTGCTGCGCAACGCCGAATGGAGTCAGTCGGCCAAGACGCAGGAGGTCATCGAGCAACTCAAGCGCGATGGCGGAGTGACGCTGACGGTCGACGAGTCGGACCTGCGGACCCTCGCCGCCCTGCACGGTCTGCGGAACGAGAACCCGGCCATTTTGCAGGCGTGGCTGGTCCGTTATCGGCCCACCGAGCAGATCAGGCTCTTCAAGGAGGCGCTGGCTGACGCTGACCTCTGGACCGGTGACGTCCAACCGGACGCTCCGCCGTTCCACGAACGCACTGCCGGCTTCGCCATCGGCGCGGGCATCGAGGACGGTTTGCCCGTCTCCCTCTCGCTTGAAGCGCTGCGCAAGCACACGGCCATCTTCGCCGCTTCCGGCTCCGGCAAGACCGTGCTGCTGCGCCGCCTCGTCGAGGAATGCGCGTTGCAGGGCGTGTCGGCGATTGTGCTGGATCCCAACAATGACCTGGCGCGGTTGGGCGATGCGTGGCCAACTCCGCCCAGTAGTTGGGCACCGGATGATCCCGACCGTGCGGCCCGGTACCTGGCCGAGACCGAAGTCGTCACGTGGACACCGCGACGTGAGACAGGCCGACCGTTGAGCTTCCAGCCGCTGCCAGATTTCGAGAGCGTCCGGGACGATCCTGATGAGTTCGCCGCAGCGGTCGAAGCAGCGGTAACCACCATCGCTCCGCAAGCCAATCTCACCGGCCGTACCGAGAAGTCGCATCTGGGAAAGGCTGTGCTCCGGCGCACCATCGAGCACTTCGGTCGGCAGGGTGGCAAGGACCTTCGCACCCTGATCGCGCTCCTGTCGGATTTGCCCGACGGGGTCAGCGAGCTCGCCGGCGCGGCCAAGATCGCCTCGGGTCTGGCACGGACCCTGACGGCCTCGATGGACAATGATCCGCTGTTCGCCGGCGTCGGCACCCCGGCCGACCCAGGAACGCTGCTGACTCCGTCGCCAGGCAAGCGGGCTCGCATCTCCGTCATCAGTTTCATCGGGCTGCCTGGAGATGAAGCGCGGCAGAGCTTCGTGAACCAGCTGCAGATGGGGCTTTTCAGCTGGATCAAGCAAAATCCGGCCAGGGATCGCCCGCTGCTGGGTCTGCTGGTCATGGACGAAGCGCAAACCTTCGCACCTTCCGGAGCGATGACTGGCTGCACGCAAAGCACGCTCGCACTGGCCTCGCAGGCCCGCAAGTACGGCCTAGGGTTGATCTTCGCGACGCAGGCGCCGAAGAACTTGCACAACCGCATCCCAGGCAATGCCGCAACGCATTTCTTCGGCCGGCTCGGCGTGCCCGCACAAATCGAGGCCGCACGGGAGATGGCAAAGGCAAAGGGGGGCGACGTGCCGGATATCGGCAACCTGACTGCGGGCGAGTTCTATGTCGCACTCGAGGGCGAGGCACCGCACAAGGCTCGTACTCCGATGTCTCTGAGTCACCACCCGAGCAGTCCGCTGACCGACGAGGAGGTCATGCTCCGCGCCCGGACGTGAGGTCGTCAGAGGTGTGGGCGTAGCAGGCCGGCGAGGTCTTCGCGGCCGATCTCCTCAAGTGCGTCCGGCAGTTCGACCAGACGACCCCGGCTCTGCAGCCAGAGCCACACCTCGTACGCCTCATCGCCAGCGCGAAACCGGCGTACCTGATGAGAGGGGATCCCAAGGTAATCGGCCAGATCCTGCCAGTCATAGGTGAGCTCGCGAACGACCTGGGCTTTGACCAGTTCGGGAACGGCGGCGGCCTGCCGGGGTGCGGGCGCTGAAGCCGCCACGGGCCTCAGTAGATCTCTGAGCAGGGCGAAGAGAACCTCGGCCGAGGCCCGGGCGGCGAACGCCTTGAACCGGTCGTCCTTGTCGAGATCCGCGTGGTCCATCACGCCCTTGGCGACAAGCCAATGCGGCACCTCCCGTTCGTGCGCGACAGTGGCGATGGTCGCGGCCTCCATGTCCAGGGCCCGGATCTTGCGCTGGTTGATCTCGAGGCGGTTCCACGTCTCGGGATCCGCCATAACCGCGCCGCCGCTGGCCATCGGCCCTGCGACGACCTTGAAGGGCAGGCGGTCCGGGCCGTCCACATCGTTGTACAGGGCGCGTTGGATGAGCTTGCGGCCGGTCTCGGTCAGCGCCAGGGCGCTGTCGCGCCAGGCGATCAGATCCTCCGACTCCCACTGCGCCAGTCGCGCCGGCCAGGTTGGGCGCGGAAAATAGCGGTCCCGAGCGGGATGGGTACGAGGGTTCTCGCCCTTGAGGAGTCGTTCCAGATACCACACCTTTGCCTCCTCCTCGGTGGCGGTGCCGTGACTCGGCAGGCCCGACGGTTCGAAGGCCTGCACCGCACGAAGCCATCGGCTGTCCAGGGGAAGCTGTTGGTGGTCGGGGCGGAACAGTTCTT
Organism: Micromonospora sp. NPDC048839; assembly: GCF_040649915.1. NCBI lineage: Bacteria > Bacillati > Actinomycetota > Actinomycetes > Micromonosporales > Micromonosporaceae > Micromonospora > Micromonospora sp. NPDC048839. The sequence continues at coordinate 307,042 of NZ_JBEZGL010000002.1, read as the reverse complement.
TGACGTACTTGCCTTCGTCCCACTGGTACGCCGGAGAAGCGACCACGACGTCCCCAGGCGCGGTGGCACCGGGCTTGCCCGCGCACACTCCGCTCATCGCCAGGCAGGCGGGTCGCAGCCGATCGGTGAGTGCGGTGGCGATTGGGGCGGTGCTTCGTCCGCCCATCGTGGTCGGCCGAGCCAGCGCCACGGACAGGCCGTCGGCTGTGGTGGTGGCGAAGGGCGCCGATCCTCCGGTGCCGTGATCCTCCCACCGCTCTCGCCCGAGCGCCTGCTTCACCGCGTCGTACTCCTCCACCAAGGCGGTGATGACCAGCACATCCACGTCGTGCCGTCGATGCGGCTGCCCTCCGGTCTGGACGATGTTGGTCACCTGCCCGTGGTTCACGTTCATGTCCCGGCCGACCGTGATGCCCCGGTTGCTCATGCGAGTCCCTTCACCCCTGTGCTGGTTCGGATACCTGGTTGCTGACGCTCCCGTCATTCACGCTCATGTCACCGCCCACGAGGATGCCGCTGTTGTAGAGGATGGTGGCCCGTTGGGCGCGTACCTCGGAGGTGTCGACGTCGTGCTCATCGAGGAAGTCAAGTACATGTGCGAAAACTCTGCTCTCGATCAACCGGCGGAACTTGAGAATGTCTTGGCGCTGGGTGAAGTTTCGGAGCTTGTCGCGGGAGCCCATGTCACGGACGCTGACCACGGCGCCGTAGTCCTTGCGGCGGCGTGACGTCCCGCGCTGCGTGCGGCTGCCGTACCCGGACATGTCGACAAGCGCGCGGATCAGGTTGCCCGGGGCGTGGGCGATGGTCCATGGTGTGTGACGGGCCCCGTCGATCGCGGTCCGGAGCCAGGCCCGGGCGCCGGTGCCGCCGTCGGCGTCGACGAGCCGGTAGCGCTCGTTGCAGGGCGCCATGGTGGTACTGGTGACCTCCAGGTACAGCGAGCGGCCTTGCAGGGCGATGTGGACGTAGACGGTGGTAACTACGTCACCTCCCCAGGAGACGACCTGACACGCGAGGTAGTGCCGGGCCGGATTGGTAGGATTTCGGATGATCTCGGCCATCTCCTCAGGGGTGGTGAGGGTGGTTCGCGGGCCGTCCTCCCGGGCGGACTGGAAGACACGATCCTCGACAGTCAGGTCCGGGATGGACATCTCCGGCAGCGCCTCCGTGGTCAGCTCTCTCAGGTGCTGCCGGACATAGCCGACGATCTGGTCGGCGTTGAAGGGCGGCGCGTCGAACTCGCGCTGCCCCTCGGTCGGCTCGCCGAACGCGCCGGCCGGGCTGGTGGGCTGCTTGCGGACGAGTCGCTGGGCGAAGGCCCAGCTCGACACGACATCTCCGGCGCCGATGAAGGGCTCGAAGTTGCCATAGACGATGGTGTTGCCGCCCTGCTGCTCGCTGATCACCTGCTTGCGCTTGTTCCAACGAATCGGCGGTGGCTCGCCGTAGACGGTGAAGTCCTCGATCCGCTTCTGCCGCCAGAGCGCGAAGACCACGGGGAGCAGAAGTGCGGTAGGTGCCACCAGCAGCGTCAAGCCCACGCGCAGGCCGGTGGAATCAGCAGCGGCCGAGAGGGCCTTGCCGGACAGGATGATGAAGACGATCCACGCAGCTGCCCATCGGAGCAGGAGGAGCAGACCCCGGCTCGGACTTCTGGTCGTGTCGACCGCCGTACCGGTGCGCACCCGTTCCAGGAAGGCGCGGATGAGCCGCCATGCGGCGGCTGTCACGCGAAGGCAGACGAGTGCGATGCCGACCAATGCGGCGGACACCCAGTTGAGGTAGGCGCCCACGACGAGCACGAGGACGATCGAGCCGTCTCGCCACATTGCGAGATTGCGGGCCCGCAGGCAGTGCTCGAGAACGGTGACGAGGTCGAACCCGTAGGACGGCGCCGTGAAGCGCCGTTCCTGGTAGTAGACCTCGCGCAGGCAGCGGTCCCGGAAGATGGGGTTGAGGTACGCGCCAGCGCTGAGGTAGCGGGTGGCGGAGGTCGCTTCGACGGGCGAGGGCGAAGCGGCCACCAGGTTTGGCGAGGGAGAGTGGAGCGTCTGCAGGGGCATCAGACCGTCCATTGCTCGTGTCGATATGAATGATCGTCGAAGCGCCCGTCGGCTGAACTGGTCCGGGCAGGGGCGGGTCGTGACGGAAGGGCGCGGTGGGAAAGCCGTAGACCCGTTTCAGCGGCGGGCGTGCTCGTAGGGTCTGCCGATGGCCCAGATGCGGTCGAACTCGGCAAGGAAGTGGCCGAACCAGCGTGGGTCGCGGTCGGCGTGCAGCGACAGCGTCGGCTCGGCAACGCCGCATCGATGGGAATAGATATCGACCTGGGCCTCGCCGTTCGAGGTCTTCGGGTCGATGGCCAACAGGCCGAACGCCGGAACGAAGTCCAGAAGACGGACCTCGAGGCGGCCAGTGCCAGTAGCCGCCTGCTCGGCCAAGGCGTCGATCAGGTCGAGGGTGGCGTGTAGTCGGTGCTCGAACATCGCAGGGTTGCTTGCGACGGTACTGCGTCGGGCCGCCTCGGCAAGGGTGGCCTCGTGCGGCGCGATGAGGGCTATTCGTACGGTGGCGCCCGCCGCCAACCGCGCCTGCAGGGCGGCGTAGTGATTGCGCAGGGTCCGCGCGAGGGTAACTCCCGTCATTCGGATGTCGGCGGCTGAGTGGAGATCGAAGCCCACTCCGGGTGTCGACAGGCCCAGGAGGCGGTCGGCGCTGGCCCGGTCTCCGATCTCCCAGCCGAGCTGCTTGACGGAGCGGGTGAGGCGGGTCAGCGCCGACCGGCCGTGCAGGGAACTGATCGCGAGGAGGCCCAGCGTGGTGAGCGTGGCCCCGCCGGTGACTGTCGGACCGACCAAGCCGAAGGCGCCGAGCAGGCCGACGGCGATGGCCACGGCGACGGTGATGACCAGGTCGAGTTGACGTACGCGAGACATCCTGCACCACCTCGGAGACGGTCAGTGTCACCAACACACTGAGCGTACCGGCTTAATGTCTCAATGACAATAACTAGGAGTTGGTGCGCGGGCGAAGGATCGGGGGATTGAGCGTGGTGACGCTCCCGGCGCGGTAGAGCGCGGCGGGTCGGCCGGTCGTGGGGATGCGCTTTCTGCCGGTGGGCTTGATGAAGCCCTCCGTATTGATCACCTTGCGGCTGAAGTTGCGCGGGTCCAACGTCTCACCCCAGACGACCTCGTAGACCGAGCGCAGGTCGCCGATGGTGAACTCGGACGGACAGAAGGCCGTCGCCAAGGTGGTCAGCTCCAGCCGTCGGCGTGCTCGCTCCACAGCGTCGTCGAGGATTCGGTCATGGTCGAAGGCAAGCTTCCCTCTTGTCTGATCGACCGGCACCCATGCGGCATCGCTCGCGTCCGATCCGGCCACGGGCCGCGGGAGATCGGGCATGATGGCCAGGTAGGCCACGCTGACCACTCGACCGCGAGGGTCGCGGTGCGGCTCGCCGTAGACTCTGAACTGCTCAAGATGCAGACTGTCGCCGTTGAGGTCGGTCTCCTCCCGCAACTCGCGTACTGCGGCGGCGTCGAGGTCCTCGTCCGTGCGCACGAAACCGCCGGGTAGTGCGAACTGGCCCGCGAACGGTTTGTTGCCACGGGTGATGACGAGCGCGTGCAGCGCGTCGTCACGAACGGTCAGGATCGCAAGATCAACCGCGATGCGCAGTTGGGCGTGGTGGCGGGGCGTCACACGGTCAGCCTAGCTTGGTGTTGTATTGACAAGAACGGGATGCGGCAGCTGAAGAGCACCAACCTTGTGGGCCTGTACGAGGTCCGCCTCTTCGCGCTCGGCCGCACCGAGTGGCGCGTTCTCGAACCGCAGTCCGGTTACGCCGAGGGTTCCCGGCACATCGGTCTGATCGACTTCATCCAGGCCGACGACCAACGTCGGCCCCGCGCTGGCGGGGGTATCGCGCTGCACGTACTCGCAACGAAGACCACCCTGCTCCAGTCGGCAGCCGAAGGCCGTATCGAGCTGACGAGTGGGGTGTAGCGGCCCGCGCCAGTTCCGCTCACTCCGGTCGAGGAGTGGAAGGGTCACCTCGCCGAATGGTGAATTGACTTCCACGCGATTAGCGGTGCCGACGGATTGCACCTGCCGATGTGGCGATGGCCGTTCGTTCGGGGCCGGCGGGCCTGGCGTGCTCATCCGCTGGACCTGCGGACAACCCCGACCACGCCGACCCCGACTGAAACCGGGCAGCGCATGACTGCTGAAACGCCGGGGCGTCAGGCAGGAATGATCTCACCCTCCTTGAGCTCCAGGTTCGGGAATTCGTATCGTTGCCGCATTGCCGCTGCCAGGTCGGCGGGGGCTTGTCGCACCATCACAGTGACCCCCGATCCGTCGGCGCGAGGTGCCACCGCCGCGACCGCCACTCCGTTGGCTCGCCAGTACGGGATGTCCTTCTTGATTTTCTCGGTGACCTGGTTGAGGACGGTACGTGCGTGCCGCGCGTCGGCGAAGGTGAGTTGGAGTTCCGGGTGTCGGCTGCGCAGGGCTGCGTCAATCTGCTCCACCTGCGACAGGGGCACGCGGTGGACGACAAAGGTCACGCCGTCCACGGTCAGGCCGGCGTACGAGTTGGTGGGGTAGGCGCGTTCGGCGTCGCGGATCAGCGTCTCTCGCCGGGAGTCACCAGGGACGGCGGCCGGCCCGGTAGCCAGATGCCGGGAGTGGGTGGTGGTAGGGACCGGCGGCGCTGGCTGCGCTGCGTCGCCGGCGGGTTGTTGGGCGCACCCTGCGGTCGCCGCCAGGATGCTGGCCGCGACAAGAAGAATTTTTTGTATACGCATGGCATGTTCCAGCATAGTTGCGGGATTAGCCGCTGGGCCACGTCGATGCGCGACCCAGCGGCTGAGCGCCACCGTTCTAGCCGGTGGCGATGGTCAGATTGAACTGCGACAGGATGCTGCCGATGTTGATGTGCAGCGCGTACGAGGAGCACAGCCGTCCGGCGGGGGAGTAGCCCTGGCATGGACCCTCGAAATTGTCCCCGGTCGCGATGGCACTGATGATGCCCAACGCCCTGAAGCCGATGCCGGACTCGTAGGCGATCACCGGTCCACCGCTGTCGCCGTGACCCAGGCTTCGGTGTGCCATCGTCAGCGACGGTGATCACCAGCCACAGCCACGTTCCGTTTCTATCCAACTACATCAATGGCGTCAATACCTCTAAGCCCCAGCGCCGGTCGCCGTGGAAGCGGGCGGCATGTGCTCGGCGTCCGGCAGGTCGGCGGCGCACCGGCACGTCGTCGTCGACCGCTCCATGTCCGCCGGTGTGGTGACCTCCCACGGCAGGACACGCTCCTGCCGTGGCACACCGCCCGCGCCGCCGGACCGAGGTCCGGGAACGACCAGTCGATCGGGTGCGCGGCGCTGATTCTTCACTCCGATGTCACCTCTCAAACCCTCAGGCGACGTGTCGGTGACTGCCCGCCGGAGTGTGCTGTCAGCCGTCGCACGTACCCTGACCAGGAGCTGATTCGAGTGCCTTCCTCCCGTCGTACCTTCCTCGCGGGCGGCGCCGCCGCCGGCGTGGGCCTTGCCGTCGCCGGTGGGCTGCCATCCCTCGCGCAGGCCAGCCCCGGCCGACCGCACCCGCCGGTCTTGGGCGGTCCCACGCCCTTCCCGCCGCTCGTGGACGACCCGAAGGGGATCCTGGCCCTGCCGAAGGGCTTCAGCTACACCGTGGTGACCCGGACCGGCGTCACCCGGCTCGACCGTGGTCAGGGCGTGACGCCGTCGGACCATGACGGCATGGCCGTCTACGACGCCGGCCAGGGCCGTTACACCCTGATCCAGAACCACGAGATCGACCCGGGCGCCGAGTTCGGCGTACCGCACGTCAAGGGCACGGTGTACGACGCGGGCGCCGTCGACGCCGGCGGCTGCACCGTGATCAAGACGGACCGCGCGGGCCGTAACCTGGGTGAGTTCGTCGCCCTCTCCGGCACCATCTCCAACTGTGCCGGCGGGCCGACCCCCTGGGGCACCTGGCTCACCTGTGAGGAGACCGAGGACCGGGCCGGCGACGAGTGGGAAGAGGGCGGCCGGTCCGGCGTCTACCAGAAGGACCACGGGTACGTCTTCGAGGTCTGGGCCGACGGCAGCGCGGACCCGAAGCCGATCAAGTGCCTGGGTCGCTACTCCCACGAGGCCCTGGCGGTCGACAAGGACCGCACCGCCATCTACCTCTCCGAGGACGCCGACGAGCCCAACGGCCTCTTCTACCGCTGGTCGGCGCCCCGCGGCGTCAAGCTCGGCCCCGGCGTGCTCACCCGCCTCGCACCGAACGCGGGCGTCCTCGCCGCCATGCAGATCATCCTGGACGACGGCTCGGTGCTGCCGGACGTCGCCTACCTGACCTCCGCCCAGTTGGGCCGCCCCTTCCCCGTACGGTGGATCGAGGTGCCGGACCGCGACGCGCGGCACACGTCCGTGCGCGAGCAGTTCGCCGACGGACAGGTCACCCGGGGACGCAAGTTCGAGGGTGTGTGGAGCACCGACGAGGGCGTGTACGTGGTCAACTCCTACGCCTGGGACGAGGGTGACCTGCCGGCCGACGCCGCGCCGCACGACGGCATGGTCTGGTTCTACAACTTCAAGGCCCAGACCATCCAGTTGGTGACGTACTTCCCGCACCAGACGGCCTCGGAGGAGGGCACCCCGGTCAAGTACACCGACCTCACCTTCGACGGCCCGGACAACGTCTCCGTCACGCCATGGGGCAGTCTGGTGCTCGCCGAGGACGGCACCGGGGCCTCCCACGTGCTCAGCACGACCCCGGGTGGGCCGACGTACGCGATCGCCCGCAACCAGCTCAACGATTCGGAGTTCTGCGGGCCGACCTTCACGGCCGACGGCCGGGTGCTCTTCGTCAACATGCAGGACCCGGGCCTCACCCTGGCCATCACCGGTCCGTGGGAGAAGTACCTGGGCTGACCGAGGTGGCCGGCCCGGTGGGGATCAGGTGATCGGTCTGATCCCCACCGGAGCCGCACCGGTGGACCGTCAGCCGACCTGGACCAGCCGCCAGTTGTTCCTGCTGCTGCCGTTGTCGGTGTACTGGACGGCCTGGGCGCCCCAGGTGCTGGAGCCGTTGAGGATGGAGAGCACCTTGCCGCTGTTGGCGTTGCGGATCCGGTAGGAACCGTCGCTGTTGGCCACCAGGGTCCAGCGGTGGTCGGCGGTGCCGTTGTCGCTCCACTGCATGACCCGGGCGTTGTCGGCGGTGGACATGTTCTCGACACCGAGGACCTTGCCGCTGTTGACGTTGCGGAACCGGAACGCGTTGCCGTCGGTGACCCGGACCCAGTTGTGGTCGGCGGTGCCGGTGTCGCCCCACACCACGGCCAGGCCACCGTCGGCGGTGGACATGTTCTGTACGCCGAGGACGACACCGGTGTCGACGTTCACCAGCTTGTAGGTGTCTCCCGCCGGGTTCGTGCCGCCGCTCACGGTGGTCACGAAGGTCATCACACTGCGGGCGGGGAGCGTGACGGTGAGCGAGCCGTTCGACATGGTGAGCGCGCCCTGGGGCGCGACAGTCCTGCTCCCATCGGTCAGCCAGTTCGAGACGCTGCCGGTCGCGGTGGTGTTGGACAGGGTGAACTGCTGGCTCACCGCCGAGGTGTTCTTGTTGACGGCGACGATCACGACGGTGTTACCGCCGCGGTACGCCGAGACGTAGACGTTCGACGTCGGGTTCGCCGTCGCGTCGATCCGCTGGTATCCGGGGCGGACGAACCTGGCGAAGTGCGCCATCATGGCTCCGCGCTTGCTGATCTGGCCGTCCTCGCGCATGGGGCCGTAGCTGCGCCGGAGGTACCACCAGACGTACGCCTGGAACTCGGCGTCGACCATGGCGCGGTGGATGTGCTCGCCCACGTCGAGCGCCTCGGGCCAGGCGTCGCCCGAGTTCGTGTTGCTGTTCGGGTAGTAGACCTCGGTCATCCAGAGTTCTTTGCCCGCGCCCCTCTGCTTGAACAGGGGGTACGCGAAGTTCGAGTACGAGGTGCCGTAGAGGTGCGCCCCGATGATGTCCACGTTGGCCAGCGCCGTGGAGTCGTTGAGGATCGGGTCCGACACGGACTTCACGTACTGGAAGGACTCGGGCGCGATGACCCTGGTGCTGATCGAGCCGGCGTTCTCCCGCAGGAACCGGAGCATCTCGGTGCTGGTCCACCACGTCCACTCGGCCGCGTAGTCGGGCTCGTTCTGGACCGAGATGGCGTACAGGTTCACCCCGTTGTTGCGCAGGTGTGTGGTGAAGTTGTTCAGGTGCGTGGCGTAGGCGGCGTACGAGCTGTACCGCAGGCGCCGGGCGTTGGTCTGGCTGCCGCGGGTGAACGTCTCGATCATGCTGGCCGGGGGGTTCCACGGGGATGCGAAGACCGTCGCTCCGAGCGCGACCGCGCGTTGCGCCGTCGCCAGATCGGCGCTCCAGTCCGCCTGGTTCTCGTTGACGGGGATCCGCAGCAGGGAGAACCCCAACTGGCCCTGGCCGGTGCCGAAGGCCGTGTCCCGCTGGGCGGCCGTCAGGTCGCCGATCCAGGCGGCGTGGGCCATGGCGCCGAAGCCCCGGATCGTCTGCCGGGTGGCGGACGGATTGATGCTCGCCGGTGCGGCGAAGGCCGCCGTGGGCACCGCGACCGCGGCGGCCGCAGCGACCGGTACGGCCCCCATCGTCGTCAGGACGGTTCGCCGGCTCAGCAACTTCCGCTCGCCGCTCACCGGCTCGATCTGCTCGTGCGTCATGTCTCGTCCTCCTGGCTGGTGGTGGTACGCGCCTTCGCGGTCCCATCGGCCCGGTCGGCACCGGTCTGTCGCGTCGCCATCGGGGTTGACGGGGACCCCGGTGGCGATGACCTGTCGATTACGATCGAGTGACGTAACTGTTAACGTTAACAATCACGGGAGTCTAAGTTCTGCCGTCGCCAGGGGTCAAGAACGAGCAGCTCAGTGAGCGGGTGGCCACTCTGCGTGTCGCATGGAACAGTGCCGCCGCGCCACCGGTGCCGACGAGGTGGACGGGCATCCTCGGGTTCGGCGGGTGGTGGCGCGGCGGCGCGTACTCTCGCTTGCCGGCGGGCGCGCGGGCTCAGCCGGTCGCGTCGTCGTGGGTGACGGTGACGACGACCTTGCCGACCTGGCCGTTGGCCTCCAGGTAGCGGTGGGCCTCGGCGATGTCGGTGAGGTCGAAGGTGCGGTCGACGACCGGGGTGAGGGAACCCGAGGCGATCCCGGCGTTGACGAACGCGACGGCGCGACGCAGGCGCTCCGGGTTCATGGTGATCTCGAAGAGGGTGTAGGTGCTGCTGGTCAGCGCCGGGTAGGACTGTGCGTTGGGCAGCGGAGTGAGGCGCTGGTCGAGTGCTCCGTAGACCACCAGGAAGCCGCCGGGGGCGATGCCCAGGGCGATGGTCTCGACGCCCGGGCCGGCGATCGGGTCGAAGGCCAGGCGGACGCCCTCGCCGCCGGTGATCTCCTTGAGTCGGGCGGGGAGGTCCTCGTCGTCGGTGACGATGACGTCGGCCGCGCCGGCGTCCAGCAGCCGCTGCTTCTTGTCGGAGCGACGCGTGGTGGCGACCGGGATCGCACCGAGATGGCGGGTGATCTGGATGGCGGCCAGGCCGACACTGCTGGAGGCGGCGGTGATCAGCACGTGGTCGCCGGGACGCACCTTCCCGGACTCGACGAGGGACCCGTAGGCGGTGATGTAGGCCATCCACGTGGCCGCCGCCTGGACCGGGTCGACGTGGGCGGGGCGGGGCACGACAGCCGCGGCCGGGACGATGACGTGGGTGCCGTACGTGCCGTACCTGCTCTGCAGGAACGCCGGTACGACCGCGACCGTGTCGCCCTCGGCGAGGTGGTCCACGTCCGCGCCGACCGCCTCGATCACGCCGGCGGCCTCGTAGCCGAGGGCGGAGGGGAGCGCGGGCTTGTCGAAGTAGACGCCCTCGCGGTACATGATCTCGGCCCGGTTCAGACCGATGGCGTCGACGCGGATCCGGACCTCGCCCGCGCCCGGAGCGGCCACCTCGACGTCGCGCAGGGTCAGTACCTCGGGACCGCCGAGCCGGTCGAACTGTACGAGTTTCGCCACGGTGCATGAGTCCTAGCGCTAGGGGTCACGGAAACGCCACCTCGATGGCCCCCGTACGCTACTCCAAGGTTCGATGGTGGTCAAACTTCGACCATCGTCGGATTAGGTGTCGTGGCTCAGGCCGGGTCTGTCCGCGCCTCGGTGCCGGCGGCGGCCACCACTGCGGCAAGCAGGCCGGGGAAACGACGCTCGATCTCGTCCGCTCGCAGCGCGTTCATCTTGGCCGTCCCCACGTAGTACTGGCGGATCACGCCGGCCTCGCGCAGGGTGTTGAAATGGTGCGTCAGGGTCGAAACCGACACGGGCGTCTCGAACGACCCGCAGGTCATGTCCGCACCCCGGTCGGCCAACTGGGACACCACGGCTCGCCGCACCGGGTCCGCCAGCGCCTCCATGACCTGCTGCAAGGAAACCTCGGACACGTCGGGGTGCTCGACGGTCCGGACGGCACTACGAGGGCGGGGCACGGCAGCTCCTTGCAACGGGTGTATCGCAATCCACCCATCGTACGACGCTGATCAAAGTAGTCCCGGTGACCCTGACTATTGTCACTGAGCGCCCGTGCACCCCACATCGAACATCGTGACTATGCGCACTGGGATCCACCACGTCCCGTGGAAGAGACTCGATGCAACGCCGGAACATCAGCCGGTCGAGTCGAAGGGGTGGTGGGGACAGTGGACGAACGCTACGACAGCTACTGCGCCGCGGATCCGCTGTTCTACGACTCACTCGGCAGCGCCGTCGCGCAGCCCGTCTTCCCGGCCGCCGAACGGCCACTGCCCACCGGCTGGCGCCGCGAGCCGCTCGACGACTGGCTGATCTACGCGCCGGACGGCGGCTCGCTGCCGCAGCAGGGCTGGAAGATCCACGTGTCGGCGGGTCTGGCGAACGCCGAGCGGGTGCTGGACACCGTCTGGGACTACTGCGTCCCCCGGGGTCTGTCCTTCAAGTTCCTGCGTGGACCCCGCACGCTGCTGCTGCGCAACTCCAAGTACGCCGCCCGGGCCGCCAGTGGCAAGTTCGTCACGGTCTACCCCCGCGACGACGCGGAGCTGGAGCTGACCTGCAAGGAACTCGACGAACTGCTCACCGGCGAGACCGGGCCGTACATCCTCAGTGACCTCCGCTACGGCAACGGCCCGGTCCACGTGCGCTACGGCGGCTTCGCCGCCCGCTACTGCCACTCACCCGACGGTCAGGTGGTGCCGGCGATCGAGGACGAGTCCGGCACGCTGGTGCCGGACCGCCGGGACCCGGTCTTCCACGTACCGTCCTGGATCACCCTGCCCGACTTCCTCGGCCCGCACCTGGCGGCCCGCAGCGGCACCAGCACCGACCAGGTGCCGTACCGGATCGAGCGGGTGATCCACTTCTCCAACGGCGGTGGGCTGTACGTGGGCCGGGACCTGCGTACCGACACCGAGGTGGTGCTGAAGGAGGCTCGGCCGCACGCCGGCCTGGACGCGGACGGCACCGACGCCGTCGCCCGGCTGGCCCGCGAGGCGGACGCCCTGCGGCACCTCGCGGACCTGCCGCAGGTGCCCCGGGTGCACGACGAGTTCGTCCTGGGCGAGCACCGGTTCCTCGCACTCGAGTTCATCGAGGGTCGACCGCTGAACAAGGTGCTCGTCGACAGGTACCCGCTCATCGACGCCGACGCGACCGACGACGACCGGGCCGCGTACGCCGAGTGGGCCCGCCAGACCTACGAACAGGTCGAGTCGGTCGTCGCGGCCATCCACGAGCGCGGCCTGGTCTACGGCGACCTGCACCTGTTCAACATCATGATCCGGCCGGACGACCGGGTCGCCCTCGTCGACTTCGAGGTGGCCGCCCCGATCGCCGGGCACCGCCGACCCGGGCTGCGCAACCAGGGCTTCGCGGCCCCCCGGGACCGGACCGGGCCGGCGGTCGACAGGTACGCCCTGGCATGCCTGCGGCTGGCGCTCTTCCTGCCCCTGACCCAGTTGGTCCGGCTCGCACCGGCGAAGGTGACGCACCTGGCCGACATCATCGCCGCGAACTTCCCGGTGCCGAGGTCCTTCCTCGACCCCGCGGTGGAGGAGATCACCGGTGGTCCCCGCGACGCGGACGAACACCACGCGTCCGTCCCGCGGGAGAAGCTGGCGACGGCCATCCTGGCCAGCGCCACTCCGACCCGCGACGACCGGCTCTTCCCCGGTGACATCGAACAGTTCCGCAGTGGCGGCCTCAACCTCGCCCACGGGGCGGCAGGAGTGCTGTACGCGCTCGACGGCAGCGGTGCCGGGAGGTGGCCCGAGCACGAGGACTGGCTGGTGCGGCGGGCGACGGCGCCGCCGTCCGGCACCCGCTGCGGCTTCTACGACGGGCTGCACGGCGTCGCCTACGCGCTCGAACACCTCGGACGCCGGCAGGACGCGCTGGACGTGCTCGACATCTGCCTGCGCGAGCCCCTGGACGGGCTCGACCACAGCCTGGCGAGCGGACTCTCCGGGATCGCGCTCAACCTGGCCGAGGCTGCCGCGCGTACCGGGGAGGTGTCGGTGCGCGACGCCGCGTGGCGGGTCGCCGAACGGGTGATCGGGCAACTGGCCGACGACCCGGGACCCGACATCAGCGGCGGACGCAATCCGTATGCCGGGTTGCTGCGCGGCCGGACCGGACCGGCCCTGATGCTGGTGCGGCTCTACGAACTCAGCGGCGACGAGGAACTCCTGGAGCACGCCGCCACGGCGCTGCGCCAGGACCTGCGCCGGTGTGTGCTGCGCCCGGACGGTGCCCTGGAGGTCAACGAGGGCTGGCGGACCATGCCGTACCTGGCGCACGGCAGCGTCGGTATCGGGCTGGTCCTCGACCAGTACCTGCGGCACCGCGCCGACGACCGGTTCGCCGAGGCGAGCGCGGGGATCCGCCGCGCGGCGCGGTCACCGTTCTACGCGCAGTCCGGGCTCTTCGCCGGCCGCGCCGGCATCATCACCTACCTCGCCGCCTCGACCGACGACGCCGACCGTCGGGAACTCGGCGCGCAACTGGATCGGCTGACCTGGCACGCACTGCCGTACCGGGACGGGATCGCGTTCCCCGGTGAGCAGTTGCTACGGCTCTCCATGGACTTCGGCACCGGCACCGCCGGCGTGCTCTTCGCGCTGGCCTGCGCACAGCACGACCGGCCGCCGGTGCTGCCCTTCCTCGCGCCCCTACCGGGCGCGACGAGACTCCCCCGCAACAGCGGGGGCGACCTGATCGGCGAACGGAAGGAAGGGAGGTGAACGACATGGCGCTTCTGGACCTCCAGGGCCTGGAGATGGCTCCGGCCGACCGCACGGGTGGCGGTAGCCGGGCGAGCCTGCTGCTCTGCGGCGACAGCTCGCTCTCCGTCACGACCTGCAACTGATCCGCCGCACAAGCGAGGCCCTGGGTGGGCAGACGTGCCCACCCAGGGCAACCGCGTACCCCGGGGAGGGCCGATGCCGACGTTCGCCTCGGGGGATCGACTGCTCCGGCGGACGGCCCGGGCCGGCGGCGGCTGGACCGGCGCCCTCGCGGCGGTCGCGCTGCTCGGCGCGGCTGCCGAACTGGCGCTACCCGCGGTCCTCGGCCTCGCCGTCGACGCCGCCCTCGGCGGCGGCTCCGGCTGGTGGGCGGTGACCGCCGGTGGCCTGGTTGTCGTCCTCATCGGCGTCGACACCCTCACGGACGTGGCCAGCGGATTCGGCGCGGCACGCGCCACCGCCGGGCTGCGCCGGCGCCTGCTGCGGCACGTGTTCGCGTTGGACGTCCGCGCCACCCGCCGCCACCCGGTGGGTGATCTCGTCGGCCGGCTGGTCGGCCAGGCCGCCGACGCGGGGCAGGCCGGCAACGCGATGGTGCTGACCGTCGTGGCGGTGCTTCCACCGCTCGGCAGCGTCGTCGCGCTCGCCATCATGGAACCGGTCCTCGGGATCACCCTGTTCGCCGGTCTCGTCCTGCTCGCCGTCCTCATGCGCGCCTTCGTGACCGACGCCTCGGCCGCGACCGCCGGGTACCAACGGGTTCTCGGCACCATCGCCGGCCGACTGCTGGAGTCGCTGACCGGTGCCCGGACCATCGCCGCCGCCGCCACCACCCACCGCGAGGAGGACCGGGTGCTCGCGGCCCTGCCGGAGCTGGGCCGCCACGGCCGGCGCGGTTGGGACCTGCTGGCCCGGGCCAGTGCGCGCACCTCCGCCGTGGCACCGCTGCTGCACCTGAGCGTCGTCGCGGTCGGCGGGTACGCCCTGACCGCCGGCTGGCTCACCCCGGGCCAACTGGTCGCCGCCGTCCGGTACGCGGCCATGGGCGCCGGGCTCGGCGGAGTGCTCGCCACCCTGAACCACCTGGTGCGCAGCCGTGCGGGGGCACACCGGGTCGCCGAGCTGCTGCAACAGCCCGTCGCGCCGGCCGGCGACCGGCCCCTTCCACCCGGCGGCGGCGCCCTGAGACTGCGCGGGGTGCGCGTGTACGCCGATGACGGCCGACCGATCCTGGACGGCATCGACCTGGACGTACCGGCCGGCGCGACGGTCGCCGTCGTCGGCGCGTCCGGCGCCGGCAAGTCGACACTGGCCGCCGTGGCGGGACGACTGCACGACCCCGACGGCGGTGACGTGCGACTCGACGGGGTGCCGCTGCGCGACCTCGACCCGTCGGCGCTGCGCCGAGCCGTCGGCTACGCCTTCGACCGGCCGGTACTCGTCGGCGCGACAGTCCACGACGCGATCGGGATGGCGCTGCCCGTCGGCCCGGCGCCCGCGCCCGACCGGAGTCCGGCCACACCGGCGGTCCTCCGGGCGGCCCACCTGGCGGCGGTCGCCGATGTGATCGAACGGCTGCCCGACGGTTACCGCACCCCGCTTGTGGACACACCGCTCTCCGGCGGCGAGGCGCAACGCCTCGGCCTGGCTCGGGCGTTCGCCGCGGAGCGGCTGCTCATCCTGGACGACGCGACGTCCAGCCTGGACACCGCGACCGAACACCTGATCACCGAGGCGGTGACCGGGTGGGTCGGCTCGCGTACCCGACTGGTGGTCACCCACCGGCCGGCGGTGGCCGCGGCGGCCGACCTCGTCGCCTGGCTGGACGGCGGTCGGCTGCGCGGACTGGCGCCGCACCTGCGGCTCTGGGCCGACCCGGACTACCGGGCTGTCTTCCAGCCGGCCGGTGGTGGTTCGTGAGCCGGCCCGGCGTACGGCGGGTGACCTGGCTCGCGCTGCGGGCCCGCCGGCGCGATGTCGCCCGGCTCTGCGCCTGGTCGCTTGTCGAGGCCCTGCCCGCCCTGCTCGCCGGCCTCCTGGTCGCCCGCGCCGTCGACGACGGCTTCCTGGCCGGACGTCTCCTCGACGGCCTGGCATGGTTGGCGGCCCTCGCCGTGGCCGTGTTGGTCGGCGCGGTGGCGACCGGTCGGACGTACCGGTGCCTGGGCGCCGTGGTCGAGCCGTTCCGCGACGAGGTGGCCGCCCAGGTGGTCCGGGGATCGTTGCGCGACGCCACCCGGGTGGGTGGTCGCCCGGACAGCGCAGCCGTGACCCGGCTGACCCACCAGATGGAAATCGTCCGCGACACCTTCGCCGGTCTGCTGATGGTGACCCGCGGCTTCCTCTTCTCCGCTGGCGCGGCCCTGCTCGGCCTCCTCGCCCTGGCACCGGTGGTGGCGGTGCTGGCCGCCGCGCCGATGGTCGCCGGACTGGCCGTGTTCCTCGCCGCGCTGCCGGCGATGGCCGCGCACCAGCGCGCGTACGTCCGCGCTGGCGAGCAGCTCGGCCAGTCGGCCGCGACGGCGCTGGCCGGGCACCGCGACGTGCTGGCCTGCGGCGCCCAGACACGCGTGACGGCCGACGTGGAACGCCTGGTGTCGGTGCAGGCCGCGGCCGAACGCACCCTCGCCCGGATGGCCGCGATCCGCAGCCTCAGCCTCGGCATCGGCGGGTGGTTGCCGCTCGTGGTGCTGCTCGCGGCTGCTCCGTGGCTGGTCGAGCGCGGGTTGACCGCGGGCGCGGTGCTGGGCGCGCTGATCTACGTCTCCACCGGCCTGCAACCCGCCCTGCACACCCTCGTGCAGGGCCTCGGCGGCGGCGGGCTGCGGTACGTGGTCACCCTGGAGAACATCCTGCGCGCCGGTCCGGTAACCGCCGGCCCCCGTCGGTCCGGCCCCGCCACCCGGACACCCCGCTCCCCGACAACCGGTCCGGTCGGCCGCCGGCCGGCCGTCGAGGTCCAGGGGCTGACCTTCGGCTACGGCCCGCGCGCCCGCCCGGTCGTCCGCAACTTCTCGCTGACGGTGGCCGACGGGGAGCACCTCGCCGTGGTGGGGCCGAGCGGCGCGGGCAAGTCCACACTGGCCGCACTGATGGCAGGTCTGGTGCCGCCGCACACCGGCACCATCCACCTGGCCGGTGCGCCGGTCCGCGACGCTGAGCCGGACGTGCTGGCCGGCCTGCGGGTGCTGGTGCCCCAGGAGGCGTACGTCTTCACCGGCAGTCTCGCCGACAACCTCCGCTACCTGCGGCCGGACGTCGACGACCAGACGCTGGAGGTCACTCTCGACGCCCTCGGCGCGCGTCCGCTGGCGACCCGCCTGGGCGGGCTGGGCGGGCTGGTCACGCCGGCCGTGCTCTCCGCCGGGGAGCAGCAGCTCATCGCGGCGGTCCGGGCCTGGCTGGCACCCGCCCCGCTGGTGATCCTCGACGAGGCGACAGGTCACCTGGACCCGGCGCTGGAGGCGACGGTCGAGAGTGCCTTCGCCCGGCGTCCCGGCAGCCTCGTGGTGATCGCGCACCGGATCAGTTCCGCGCTGCGGGCCGACCGGGTGCTGGTCCTCGACGGCGACGAGCCCGTGCTCGGGACGCACCGGGAGTTGCTGGCTCGCTCGGCCACCTACCGGGCGCTCGTCGGCTGCTGGGACGATCCGGTGCTGCCGCCGCGGACGGCACCGGCACGGCGGGGCTGAGGCCCCGGCCGAGCCGACGGCACCGCTCAGATCCAGCCCGCCTCGCCGGCCATCCGCACGGCCTCCACCCGGGTGCGCGCGCCCACCTTGCGGGCGATCCGACCCAGATGGTTGCGGACGGTGCCACGGCTGAGCCCGAGCGACACCGCTACCTCCGCGACCGGCGCCCCCGCCGCCGTCAGCGTCAACACCTCGGTCTCACGGCTGGTCAGCGGGCCGTCCGAGCGCAGCGCCGCGACGACGAGATCAGCGTCGAGCACCGGCTCGCGGCGGGCGAGCCGGCGGATCCCGTCGATGACCCGCTGCGGGCCGGCGTCGCTGCGCAGGATGCCGACCGTCCGGGTCGGGCAGAGCATGCCGCGCAGCCGCCGCGCCCGCTGTGGATGGGCAAGCACCAGGACGGGGCACAGGCCGAGTCGGCTCGGCTCGACCGCCTCGACGACGTCGAGGTCGGCCACCACCACGTCGGGGCGTTGGGCGTGGACGGCCGCGGAGACCGCGTCGCCGCGGCCGACCTCCGCCACGACATCGATGTCGTCCTCGGCGGCGAGGACGAACGACAGTGCGCCCAGCACCAGGGCACCGTCCAAGGCGAGCAGGGTACGGATCACGATGACCTTCCCGCACTCCGATGATGATCACTCAACGTCAATATTCAAACACGCATCCGGTGGGTCCGCACGGCGAGGGGCGGGCCCGGACCTCTCCGCCGGACCCGCCCCGACGACTACAGCCAGCCGTTATTCCGCGCGTGCCACACTGCCTCCAACCGGTTGCGGGCCCCCGTCTTGCGCAGGATCACCGACAGGTAGTTGCGCACCGTTCCGTGTGCCAGGTAGAGGCGGGCCGCGATCTCCTTCAGGGGCAGCCCCTCGGCGGCCATCCGCAGCACGTCCATCTCCCGGGGTGTCAACGGAACCTCCGGTGGGCTCAGCACCGCCACCGCCGCGGCCGGGTCGATCGCCCGTTCCCCGGCCGCCAGCGCACGGATCGCCCGTACCAGCTCCGCGAGGGAGCTGTCCTTCCCGACCAGGCCGCGCGCGCCAGCCGCCAGCGCCGCCTCCACAAGCGTCGGGCTCCACCGAGGGCTCATCGCCAGCACGGCGGTGCGCGGCACATCGGCACAGATCCGCGCCACCACCTCCACCGGGTCGGGCAACTCCGGCGTCAGCGCCAGCACCACCACCTGGGGCTGGCACCGCCGGACCACAGTCAACAGTTCTCCGACGCCGTCGACGTCGGCCACCACCTTCATGTCCTCCTCACCTGACAACGCGGCGCAGAGCGCACCGCGCAACAAACCCATGTCCTCGGCGACGACAACGTGGATCACCACGTTTCTCCGATCTCAGGTACGCGTCACACCGGCCACCGATCCCGGAACATGCACGGGTTTGGTCAGGGCGGTCGTGCGCGACGGACGGATAGGCATGGCCCGTGGCACCCGTATGACGGACGGGCACGGGCACTGGTCGACCAGACCGGAGGGTGCGACGGCCGCGCGGGCCAACCACCCGGGTCGGTCGACCCGCCTCAGCCGGGGCGGGCGATCGGGGCCGGAGCGCGGCTCTCGACGAGAAGTGGCACGAGGTCGCGGAGTTGCCCGGCGCGCAGGTGCGCCTGCCGGTCGGCCGGTCGGACCAGTCCCGGCCCCGGCGGCGATCCGTCGTCGGCGCCGGCAGCGTCCTGGTCGGCGGGCGTGACGGGTCGGCGCGGAAGGTCCGCGTCCGCGCTCACCGGATCCGGGCGCGCGGCGGGATGTCCCGTCGAGGCCCTGGTGTGCGCGGGCTCGACGACGGACAGCCACGGTGGCGGTGCCATAGCCGCCGCCGTAGCTGGGGCGTGTACCGGTGCCAACGCCGGTTTCGCCGGTTGCGCTTGTGGCGTCGGTACGGTCGGCGCAGGCGCGGGTACCGGGCCGGCCAGCGGCACGGCGGCCGGTCCCAGCCTTGGGGGAGTGGGCGGTGCAGGCGCCGACGGAACGATCATCGCGTCGAGAGCGGGTGCCAGAGCGGCATCCCGGACCAGGCAGAGCGCCGTGACGACAGGCGGGATCGGCACCGCGCTCACCGTGCCGATGACGCGCGGTAGCGCGGCGCGCGCGATGTCCGTGACGCGCGGTAGCGCGGCGCGCGCGATGTCCGTGACGTGCGGTAGCGCGGCGGTGATCAGGTCCGCCGCGGGCGTACCCGCCGGTCGGGGCATCGCGGGCAGTTCGGGCACGGCGCGGGCTGCCTGTCGTACTGGATCAGCGGTCGGCCGCGCCGCCGGAACGCGTCGAGTTGGACGATGATCCGCGCGAGCCGAGGAGGCTGGCCGGAGGCTTTCGCCCTCCGCCGCGCCGGATGTGTCGACCCGGGGGAGCGGCACGGACACCGTCGACGTGCCCGCCGAGCGTGGAGCCCTCGGCGCGGGTGTCGTGTCGCGGGGGGCGACGACGTCACCGATGGCTCTGGTCACCGGGGTGTCGGGGGCACCGGCGCGGCGGTCGTCGGCACCCGCGGTCCGCTTGCGGTCCTGGTCGGGGCGTGCCGCCTCGGTGAGCCGTGTGACCGGCTCGACCAGACCGCCGATCTCCAGACGTGGCTCGGCGCCAGAGCCGCTGCGCATCCCGTCGGCGGCGGCCGGCCCCTGGAACAGGGCGGCCAGGAGGAACCCGGCCCCGACGGCAGTCGCGAACAGCACCATCCGGCGGACGAGCCCGCGCAGACGGTCGGCCGTAGGCGGCGCGGACGGGCCGCCCGGCGCGGACGTCGGTGCGGTTCCGTTGACGGGACTTCGCACGCGGCCACGACCCCCTTCCCTCTGGATTGCTGACCCATGGTAGCGATGCGCTCACGTATCTGCATCCGCTGATTCGCGTTCTGTCGGCCATGCCTCTCCGCGCCGCGTGCCTCGCCTCGGGGCCGAGTTGAGCGTGTCGACACTGCCGCGCCTCGCTCAGCCGCGGGAGGAAAGCCCCCCGAGGGAGGGAGGCGTCGTCGGACCGGCGCGACGATGGTGCTGGCATGCCCGCTTGCAGAGATCCGCGTTGGGCGTACGGCGCCCTCGCCTGGTTGATCTTCTTCGTGGTGTCCCATGTGTTCCTGGTGTTCTTTCCCGGCGACGATCCGACCGGTGGCGGACCCTGGAGTTTGCGGGCCTACGTGATCTTCAACGTCGTACTCATCTCGGTGTCGGCCGTCGGGGCGGTCGTCGTCCACGCCACCGTCCGTCCCTGGGCTCGGCACCTGCCCCGGTGGCTCCTTCTGCCGCCGCTCCTGGGCGGCAGCATCCTGCTCGTGATCCGGGGTGTTCCCGGGATGGTCGAGAACCTGCTGATGGTCACCGGTGTCCGCCGCGGTGGCTTTGTCGGCGCCGACGACATCTCCACGGGCGAGTTCTGGGCGGGCCTCGCAATCAACACCTACTTCTTCCTGGGGGCCGTGCTGCTGGTGGGGACAACCGTCTCCTACGGCCGCCGGAGGTCCTGCACCTGCGTGCGTTCGCCGTCGGTCCGTCCCGCCGGTACGCTGCATCGGCGGCCTCAGCCACCCGCCGCGCGCACGGTCAGCACAGGCACACCGAGTGCCGCACGATCGAGTCATTGCCGTAACCCGGACGAGAGGCGGACCACGACGTGACGGCGGTACCAGGCCAACTGCCCAGGGCTGCGGATCCGGCGGGCTCCGGGCAGGGAGGGGCGGAGGAGGATCTGCGGGCGTTGTTCGGGCAGTCCACCGCCGTCTTCGCCTCGCTGGCGGGGCCGGAGCATCTGGTGGAGACGGCGAACCCGGCGTTCTTCGCCACCATCGGCGAAGAACGGGCTCGCACCGGGGTCGCGCTTGTGGACCTGATGCCCGAGCTGGCCGGTCAGGGCTTCATCGGGCTGCTGAACCAGGTCTACCGCACGGGTGAGCCCTACACCGGCAGTGACGCCCGGATCATGCTGGGCACCGGCCCGCAGGCGCGGGAGGCCTTCTTCGACTTCACCTACGAGCCGCGCCGGGACGTCTCCGGTCAGGTTTCCGGGATCCGGGTGCTCGGCGTGGAGACCACCCAGGTCAAGCAGGCCCAGCGGTTGATGGCCGAACACCGCGCCCTGGTGGAGCAGATCGCCCGGCAGGCACCCCTGACCGAGGTGCTCGACGGGATGGCCCGCTGTATCGAGAATCTCGCACCGCAGGAGGTGCTCGTCTCCGTCCTCCTCGCCGATCCCGACGGCCGGCACCTGCGCCACGGTGCCGCACCCAGCCTTCCCGACTTCTACAACAAGGCCATCGACGGAATCGCCACCGGCGAGGGCGTCGGGTCTTGTGGCACGGCCGCCCACCGGCGGGAGCCGGTGATCGTCACCGACATCAGCACCGACCCGTTCTGGGACGACTTCCGGCACCTGGCCGAGCAGGCTGGTCTGTCGGCCTGCTGGTCCACGCCGATCCTGGCCCGCGACGGCGGCCTCCTGGGCACCTTCGCCATGTATCACCGCACCCCGCGAGCCCCGCAGGACTCCGACCTCGCCCTTGCCCGGGTCTTCGCCGGCACCGCCGCCCTGGCGATCGAGTGTCACCACAGCGAGCAGGCGCGCCGAGCCGCCGAAGCACGTGCCAGGTCCGCCCATGACGAGCTGGCCAAGGTGGTACGCGTGGAACGGGAGCTGCGCGCCGAGGCCGAGCAGCGCGCGAGCGCCGCCGCGGAGCTCGCCGCCCGGATGCGCGCGGCGGCGGCCGCGCAGGCGGCCATGCCGCACCCGGAGCACTGCGAGCTCGGTGGCGTCCTGGGATGCACCGCCCCGGCCGAGATCAAGATCGCCGATTCGTGGGGCGACGCGGCGTGGGGCTGCTCCGCCCACGTCGAGGAGGCCATCCTCAACGTACGGTCGGTGTTCATCGCCAGCGAAGAGCTCGGCGGCCTGGCTGCGTACCTCAAGCGCTAGACGAGCAAATGCTCACCCTGGTTGGGGCGGTGGACGCAGCCGGCAGTGACTCTCGGTCACCTCCGTGGGGGTGGACGCGGTGCTGAGCGGTATACCTCAGTGTCATATTTATGCCTCTGAGTCATAGCGCTCAGCAGCACACCGCCCTGGCGGGCAGCCAGAGCCGATGGCGGGCGGCCCTTCGCCGCGACCTCAGCCCCCGTCTTCGGTCGGCGGTGGGGCGCGGCTCCGCGAAAAGCTCCACTCCGGCCGGGCCTGACCGAGGGGCGACGGAGTGGGCCACCAGGTCAGAGGCTATCCGGCCGCGCCCGCGCTCGTGCCTGTCCGATCTCGGACGCGTGATCGACCGCCCACTCACCGAGGGCGATGACCAACGGGAGAAGTGAGTGGCCCAGGCCGGTGAGCGCGTACTCGACGCGATCCGGCATCTGTTGGCGACTGATCAGGCCATCGGCCTCCAGCGTTCGCAGTGTGCGGGTGAGGATGCGCCGGCTCAGCCCATGGACGGTGCGATCGAGTTCGTTGAAACCGTACGGGCGGTCGTGGAGTACGACGAGAATGAGAACTGTCCACTTCTCACCCACCCGCCGCAGGACGTCGGTCGCCGTGCACGCCGCACGGTCGGCCAGGGTCACGGGTAGCGGTAGTACCGGTGACATCGATGTGCCTTCTTTCCGCGAACTCGGGCGAGACCCACGATGAAAGTATGCGCACAGTGGTAATCACGGGCGGGACACGAGGCATCGGCGGAGCACTCGCTCACCGTCTCCGGCAAGCCGGAGACCGGGTCATCGCGATCGGCAGCGCCGACGCGGACCTCACCTCGGTCCGGCAGACCGCCGAACTGACACACCGGCTCCCCGACAAGATTGACGTGTTGGTGCTGGCCGCGGGACGTTTCGGCCAGCGGCGGGTCGTCACCGACGAGGGTTTCGAGCAGACTTTCGCGATCTACGTCCTCAGTCGTTATCTGCTCGCCGAACGGCTTCGCCCCGCGCTGGACCGTGCGGAGGCGCCGCTCATCCTCAACCTCAGCGGCACCGGTGGAATCCGGGCCGGCGGAATCAACTGGAACGACCTCCAGCTCGCCGACGGATACAGCCTGTTCAAGGCCACCATGCAGGGCGCACGTGCCAACGACCTCCTGGGAGCGGGCTTCGCGACCGCGCATCCCCAGAGCCAGATCCGCTACGTGCTCTACAACCCCCTGTTCGTCAACAGCGGCATGCACCGCTACCTCCGCCAGCCGGCACGTGCCTTCGTCGGCGCGTCAGCCGCCCTGTTCGGACGATCCACCGATACCGCAGCCACCCACCTGGCCGCCCTGCTGGCCCAACCGCCGACCGCCCGACTGACAGCGCTGCGTCGAGGAGCGCCGGTGTCGCTGGCCCGACCGGAGTTCGACCGGTCGACGGCCGCACGGCTCTACACGCTGCTTGCCGAGCTGACCGCACCTCACTGCGGGTGATCGGGCTCAGCTGACCGCCGGCACCGCACCCCGGTCCCGCGTGCTGGTCCGGCGGGCGTCGATCGCCCCCTCACGCAGCAGGGGCAGGAGCTGCGTGCCCAGCCGGCGCAGGCTGTGCTCCACCGCCTGGAAGATCCAGCGGCGGGAGTTGCCCCGATGCTGCGGGTTGTCGCCCACCTGGCCGTGGAACTTGGTGGCGAGGAAGACCTCGTCGCGACGTCCCCCGGCGAGGGCCTTGCCGACGATCTCCTCCGACTCGCCGTGGGAGTAGACGTCGGCGGTGTCGATGGCGTTGATGCCCGCGTCGAGGGCTCGATGGATGATCCGGATGCCGTCCTCGTGGTCGGGGTTACCTCGTTGGCCGAAGTTCATCGCGCCGAGCGTGAGTGAGCTGATGCGCACGCCGGTGCGCCCGAAGGGTCGTTGCTCCACCATCGTTCGTCCTCTCCAGGTGATCAGTGGGAAGCGGCGGCGAGCCGCCGTGCGGACTGGTTGACCGGGCGGGGCAGCCCGTAGTGGTCGCGCAGGGTGGTGCCGGTGTACTCGGTGCGGAACAGGCCCCGGCGCTGGAGGATCGGCACGACGTGGTCGACGAACGTCTCCAGCCCGGACGGCAGCACCGGCGGCATGATGTTGAAGCCGTCGGCGGCGCCGCTGCGGTACCACTCCTCGATGGCGTCGGCGACCTGCTCCGGCGTGCCGGCGAAGGTGCGGTGCCCGCGTCCCCCGCCGAGCCGGCCGATGAGCTGGCGTACGGTCAGGCGTTCCCGCCGGGCCAGGGTGACGATCAGCGTGTACCTGCTCTTGGCGCCCTGGATCTCGTCCTCGCTGGGCAGGTCGGCGGGCAGTTCCTTGTCCAGGTCGAGGTCCTCCGCGGCGACCCGCAGCGTGGTGGCGAGCTGGGCTCTCGCGTACTCGGGTCTGATCAGCCGATCCAGCTCCTCCTCCAGCGCGCGGGCTTCCGCCTCGGTGGGGGCGACCGCCGGCACGATGCCGGGCAGGATCTTGACGCTGTCCGGGTCGCGGCCGACCTGCGCGGCGCGCCGCTTGAGGTCGCGGTAGAACTCCTGCGCCTCGGCGAGTGTCTGCTGGGCGGTGAAGACGGCCTCGGCGTACCGGGCGGCCAACTCCCTGCCGTCCTCGGACGACCCGGCCTGCACCAGCAGCGGGTAACCCTGCGGTGAACGGGGCACGTTGAGCGGGCCGGCCACCCGGAAGTGTCGTCCGATGTGGCGGGGCGGGTAGAGCAGGTCGTCGTCGCCCCACCGGCCGGCGTCCTTGTCGCCGAGCGGGGCGTCGTCGTCCCAGCTGTCCCAGAGCTTCAGCGATACCTCCAGGAACTCGGCGGCTCGCTCGTACCGGTCCCGGTGGGCGGGCAGCTCGTCCAGGTTGAAGTTGCGGGCGGCGTCCACGCCGGCGGTGGTGACGATGTTCCACCCCGCCCGGCCGCCGCTGATGTGGTCCAGCGACGCGAACCGGCGGGCCAGGTTGAACGGCTCGTTGTACGTCGTCGAGGCGGTCGCGATGAGCCCGATGTGGTGGGTCGCGCCGGCCAGCGCGGTGAGCAGCACCGTCGGTTCGAGCGTGCCCGCCGGCCGCCGGCCGATGCTGTTCCAGAGCACCGGGCTGTCGGCGAGGAAGAGCGAGTCGAGTTTGCCGCGCTCGGCGATGCGCGCCAGGCGGGTGAAGTGCGCGACGTCGGTCTGCGCGAACGGGTCGCTCTCCGGCAGCCGCCAGGCCGCCTCGTGGTGGCCGACGCCCATCAGGAACGCGTTGAGGTGCAGCATGGTCATCCCTCCGTCGGGTCGACGCCGAGTGCGCGGAGCAGGGTCTCGCGGTACGCGAGGAATTGCGGCTGCCGGTACGAGCGTGGCGCCGGCAGGTCGATGGCGAGGTCGACGGCGATCCGGCCGGCGTCGAGCAGCAGCACCCGGTCGGCCAGCGTGATCGCCTCGTCGACGTCGTGGGTGACGAGCAGGACCGTGGGCCGGTGCCGGGCGCACAGCTCACGCAGCAGGCCGTGCATGCGCAGGCGGGTCAGCGCGTCCAGCGCGCCGAACGGCTCGTCGGCGAGCAGCAGGTTCGGCTCGGATACCAGCGCCCGGGCCAGGGCCACCCGCTGCTGCTCGCCACCGGACAGCTCGTTCGGCCAGGCCCGCTCCCGCCCCGCCAGGCCGACCTCGGCGAGTGCCGCCTGGCCGCGCTGGTAGGCGTCCGGCCCGCGCAGGCCGAGCACGACGTTGTCCAGCACCCGTTGCCAGGGCAGCAGTCGGGCGTCCTGGAAGACGACCGAGGAGTTCTCCGGTACGTCGACCAGGCCCGTGCCGGTGGCGTCGCCGTCCAGGCCGGCGAGCGCCCGCAGCAGGGTGCTCTTGCCCGAGCCGCTGCGGCCCAGCAGCGCGACGAACTCGCCCGCGCCGATCTCCAGGTCGAACCCGTCCAGGACGGCCCGATCCCCGAAACCGCGGATCAACCCCTCGACCCGGACGGTACGGGTGGCGGTCAGTCCGCCATGGTGCGTCGCCACGACAGGGCCCTCCTCTGCACGAGTCGGACGGCACCGTCGGACAGCAGCCCGAGCAGTCCGTACAGCACGAGCCCGACGATGATCACGTCGGTCTGGCCGTACTCGCGGGCCAGTTCCATCATGTAGCCGATGCCGCTCGTCGAGTTGATCTGCTCGACGACCACCAGGGACAGCCACGCCCCGACGACCGCGAACCGCATGCCCAGCAGGAAGCCGGGCAGTGCTCCGGGCAGCACGATCCGGCGGATGAAGGCGGTCCGCCGCAGTCGTAGCGACTCGCCCAGCTCGACGTACCGGCTGTCGATGGTGCGCAGCCCGTTGTGGGTGTGTATGTAGACGGGGACGAACACGCCGAGCGTGATGGTGATGACCTTCATCTGCTCGCCGATGCCGAACCAGAGGACGAGCAGCGGGATCAGCGCGAGCGCCGGGATGGCCCGCTTGATCTGGATCGGGCCGTCGAGAATGGCCTCACCCCAGCGGCTCAGGCCCGCGAGCACGGCCAGCACGGTGCCGATGACGGTGCCGAGGGCGAGGCCCAGGCCGGCGCGCTGCGCCGAGACGACCAGGTTGTCCTGAAGACGCCCGTCGGCGATGAGGTCACCCGCCGTGGTCACCACGGTCCAGGGCGCCGAGAGGATACGGGGATCGATCCAGCCGCCTGCCGAACCGGCCGCCCACACCGCCAGGAGCAGGAACGGACCGATCGCCGCCCCGTACGGGATGGGGCGTCCCGGCTTCAGTCGACGCCGCGGGCGCCGGGCGGCAACGGCGGCGGGCGGTCGGGGCCGGATCAGTGTCAGGACCGTCACCTGGCACCTCCCGCGGTCAGTGCCTGCGCGCCCACGGCCTCGTACCGTCGGTCGTACAGGTCCTCGGCCTTGAGGGGCTTGTTGCCCGTCTCCTTGGCCAGCAGATCGATGGTTTCCTGGTGCCGGCCGATGGCCTCCGTCCAGCTGGACGGGATGTCGGCCACGCCGCCGTTCTCGATCAGCCACCTGCCGTCGTCGGTGGTCAGGCCCTGGTCCTTGACGTAGTACCGCTCGATCCACTCGTCCGGGTTGGCCTCGCGCCATCGCCAGGCCCGCGCCCACGCCTGCACGTACTCGCGGATCGCCGCCGCCTTGGCCGGGTCGCCGAGCACGGTGACCGGCGCGTACAGGTGACCGGGGTCGTCGCGCAGTCCGTGCGGGATTGCGGTCGCGCCGTCCCGGCCGTACTTGGTCTCGTAGCGTTTGATCTGCACACCGCCTATCGGGGCCACCTCGACCTGGCGGCTGGCGAGCGCTGTCGCGTAGACGTCGCCCGTGCTCGGCAGCTCGACCAGCTTGACGTCCTTCTTGCTGAGGCCGGCCTTGTGGAGTACCCGCAGCACCAGCGCTCCCTGCGCCTGCCCCGGGCTGTACGCGATCTTCTTCCCACGGAGGTCAGCGAGGGTGGCGACCGTGACGCCGGGTGCGATCCCGAGGCGGTAGATGGCGTGGTTGAGCGGGTCCTGGCGGTACTTCGAGGCGACGATCTTCGTGGGGATGCCGGTCCAGTGCGAGTGGATCGGGGGGATGTCCGCCACCGAGCCGAGGTCCACCGCCTTCGCGCGGAACGCCTCCAGGGTCTGTGGGCCGCCGCTGATGTTCGCCCACTCCACGGTGAAGGACAGCTTCTCCGCCTCTCCGGAGAACTCGATCGCCTTCTGGTGCTCCTTGTCCCCGATGACGAGCTTGGTGCCCTTCGGCACGACCTCCGGCAGTGGCTCGCCGGCGGCCAGGGCCACGGCGGGTGTCTCGTCGCCGGCGCAGGCGGTCAGGCCCAGCGTGGCTACGCCGAGGGTGGCGGACAGGAACGCCCGTCGATCCAGGAGGGATGGTGATCTCACGTACGACTCCTTCGTGGCTGGTTGCGGGACGGGGCAGCACCCCACGTGGTCCAGGGGCGGCGTCGTGGGCGGGACTGCCGATCAGCGGTTCGGCGAGCACGATCGCGTGGCCACCAGCAGGCACCGCTGGGTGACGCGACAGGAGCCAGTTGGTCTGCTCGGCGCGTATCCGCTGATCGGGTGGAGGGAACGGCTGCCGGTCGTCGTCGAGCCGGCGGCGCCGCGGATGGAAGAAGCGGGTAACGCTCGCTCAGCGGCAGCAGCCGCAGGCGGCGGTCCAGCCACGGCAGCATCCCCGCGACACCGCGATGGCGGTGCCCCGAAGCAGGGTGTGCTGGCTGGTCATGGATACGACGCTAACCCACAATTCCTATGTGTCAACTAGAATTTCACGCGCTGGGACACGGCGGATGCGATAATCGATCGAAGTCGATAAATCTATGGCCGAGGGCGCACACTCGACGCCCGGGTCAGATCCGAGGGAGCCACCACTGTGACCATGCCACCGGTCCGCTCAGTCCTCGCCGCCGTGTCCGTCCTCGTGGTGGGGGTGCTCGCCCACGCCGGTCCGGCCCACGCCGCCGATCCGCCGTCACGGGTGGACAACCCCTACGTCGATGCCCGGGTCTACGTCAATCCCGAGTGGGCCTCTCGCGTCGCCGCCGAGCCCGGCGGTGCCGCCGTCGCGGGTCAGCCGACGGCCGTCTGGCTGGACCGGATTGCCCGGATCGCGGGCACCGACGGGGTGCTGGGCCTGCGCGATCATCTGGACGCCGCCCTGGCGCAGCGCGCCGACCTCGTCCAGTTGACCCTCTACAACCTGCCGGCCCGCGACTGCGGCCGGCGTGCACCGCAGGGGGAGCTGTCGATCGAGGACACCGCCCGCTACCAGGCCGAGTTCATCGATCCGATTGTCGAGATCCTCGCCGCTCCCCGATACGCCGGCCTGCGCATCGTCGCCTTCGTCGAGCCCAACTCGCTGCCCAACCTCGTCGTCAACACCGGCACCCGGTACACCGCCACGCCCGCCTGTGACGAGGTGCGGGCACGCGGCACCTACCAGCAGGGGATCGGCTACGCCCTCGCCCGGCTCGGCACCGTTTCCAACGTCTACCCGTACCTGGACGTCAGTCACCACGGCGAGGTCGGCTGGCCGGAGGACTCGGCGCCGCTGACGGCGCTCCTGCTCCAGGCCGCGACCGCCGCGGGCAGCACGGTGGCCAACGTGCACGGCTTCGTCGCCAACACCGCCAACTACTCCGTGCTCCGCGAGGAGCACTTCCGCGTCGGCGATGTCGTCAACGGCCAGCCGGTGTACCAGTCGAGGTGGGTCGACTGGAACCCGTTCCTCGACGAGGTGCCCTACGCGCAGCACATGCGCGCCCGGTTGACCGAGGTGGGTTTCTCCCCGCAGGTGGGTGTCGTGGTCGACACCTCACGCAACGGCTGGGGCGGTCCGAGCCGCCCCACCGGCCCGGCGACCGCGAGCGAGGTGAACAGGTACGTCGACGGCAGCCGGATCGACCGGCGGGCCACCGTCGGGAACTGGTGCAACCAGGTGGGCGCCGGCCTCGGTCAGCGGCCCGCCGCCGAACCCGAGCCGGGCATCGACGCCTACGCGTGGGTCAAGCCGCCCGGCGCGTCCGACGGCGCCGCCGGCAACCCGACCCCGGGTCTGCCGTACGAGCCGCTGTGCGACCCGAACTATCTCGCGCCGCGCAGTTCCCCGTACGTCACGGGGGCGATGCCTGCCGCTCCGCCGTTCGGCGAGTGGTTCCCGGCGCACTTCCGTCAACTGCTGACCAACGCCTGGCCGCCACTGTGACAGTGGTCCCGCGCACCGACCCGTCGGCGGAGCCGGTCAGCCGGTCAGCGGAACGCCGGCGCGGTACACGGCCAGCGGGCGGCGCAGTACGGTGATGTCGTCCGTCGGGTCGCCGTCCACGACCAGCAGATCGGCCTCGAAACCGGCGCGGATACGGCCCTTGCGCCGCCCCAGGCCACACGCCTCGGCGCCGACCGAGGTGGCCGCGGCCAGCGCGGTGGTGGCGGGCATGCCGCACCCGACGTACTCGATGAGCGTCTCCGGGAGGATCCCGTGCGGCTTCGCCGGGCCGAGACCCGCGTCCGAGCCCGCCACCAGGCGGACCCCGGCCCGATGGAGGGTGGCGACGCCGTCGCGCAGGGTGGCCTCGCTGAGCCCGGCGCGCGCCGCCATCGCCACCACCTCCGGCGGTGTCACCACGGCCGGGTCCGTGCCGAGCGTGGCGCAGACCGCCACGCCGGACGCGGCCAGGCGGTCCGCGAGTTCGTCGGGGACATGGGCGCCGGTCGCGGTGACGCACGTGCAGTGCTCGATGCCGTCGACGCCGACGCGCACCGCCTGCTCGACCGCGCCGATCGCGTGGGCGTGCGCGGTCACCGGCAGGCCGAGATCGTGTGCCTGGGTCAGCGCGGCGGTCAACTCCTGGTCGCTGAACTGCGGCCGGGTCGTGTCGGTGCCGGGGGTGAACACCCCACCGCTGGCCATGACCTTCACCAGGTCGGCGCCGGCCTCCGCCCGCAGGCGCACGGCTTCGCGGATCCCGTCGACGCCACTCGCCTCGCCTCCCAGTGACCAGCAGTGTCCGCCGACGCTGGTGACCGGCGCGCCCGACGCCACCACCGTTGGCAGGTCGTCGCGTCCCTCCCGGTCCCGCCAGCGCAGCACGGCGTCCCGGCGGTCACCCAGGTCGCGGACGGTGGTGACGCCCGCCGCCAGGTGCGCGCGCAGGGATGCCTCGACGACCCCGTCGAGGTCCGGCTCGGGACGCTCGGCGAGCCGGCCGAGCGCGTCGGGTCCGGCGTCGGCGCACAGGTGCACGTGCGCGTCGACCAGGCCGGGCAGCACCGTGGCGTCCGGCTCCTCACGCACCGGCCAGCCCTCCGGTGCCTCGGCCCAACCCCGGTGTACGTCGACGACGCGGCCGTCGTCCAGCAGGACGAGCACCCCTCCGTCCACGAGCCGCTCACCGTCGAACATCCGCGCCGCCCGGACCGCGTGCCGTGTCATTGACCCTCCCCGTGGGTTGCACCATCCCGGTCAGGCTCTCAGCTGACGACTCCGCGCGGGTACCCGCTCCGACGGGCGCAACCGTGGCACGTGCGCAGGCTCGGCGACTCCGGATCGAGGACCGGTGTCGGATTCACTAACCTGGCCGACGTGACGGCATTCGACTGGGCCGCGTTGCAGGCGGCGAGGGACGCGACAGCGGACGAGATCCCGGAGATGGTCGACCGCGCGTTGCGGTTTCTGGAGGATCTGCTGGTCGGGGTCAACCACGTCGGCACCTTCACCCTCACCAGCGGGCCGCTGCTCGGCGACGTGACCACCGGTGTGAACGCGCTGCTGCCGAAGGACTGCGCGGTCTCCCGGCTGGCGCCGGTCAGCTCCTGGCCCGCGCTTGTCGACGCGGCGCTCCCCGGACTGTTCCTCCCCGGGGAGCCGGCGTACGTGTGGGCCGAGAAGATGCCGGCCCGGCAGTTGGCCGAGGCGGTCGCCGGCTGGGTCCTGGCGCTGCTGCGGCGACTCTGGCCGGGCTCCGTGCAGTCCTGGGAGCTCACCGTCGACACCAGACAGTGGTACGAAGGCGTGTACGTCGACCTCGTCGTTCGCCGTGACGACCGGGTGTGGCTGCTGCACCTCGGGCTCAGCGACTGACGGCACCGGCAGCGGGTTCGTCGATGGTGGCGCCGGTACGGGCGGCCCGTGCGGTGCCCCAGTCGTAGAGGGCCTGCAACACCGGGGCGAGGCTGAGTCCTTCCTCGGTGAGCCGGTACTCGACGTGCGGTGGGTTGGTCTCGCGGTCGTGCCGCAGGATGAGTCCGTCGGCCTCCAACTCGCGCAGACGCTGGGTCAGCATCTTCTCGCTGACCCCCGGCATCCGGCGGCGCAGTTCGCCATAGCGGTGTACGCCCTCCTTGAGGTGGGCCAGGATCACCGGCCGCCACCTACCGCCGATGACGTCGACGGCGAACTCCACCGGGCAGTGGTAACGCTTGGGCATCGTGGCCTCCCTCGGGGCACGCACCAGATGGTGCGTACTTGATTGCCGTCGCTGCGGGTGTTGGGCTGTGCCCATGGTCATCGAGTACATCAGGTACCGGGTGCCGCAGGAGCGGCTGGACGGCTTCGAGGCGGCGTACGAGCGGGCCGCCGACGCGCTCCGCGCCGCGCCGCAGTGCGTGGACTACGAGTTGAGCCGTTGCCTGGACGACCCCGCCTCCTACGTGCTGCGCATCACCTGGACGTCGGTGGACGAGCACCTCAGGGGGTTTCGGGGTGGCCCGGTGTTCGGGCGGTTCTTCGCCGCGATCAGGCCGTACGTCGAGGACATCGAGGAGATGCGGCACTACCACCCGACCGGGGTTTTCGGGCCTGGTGGCGCCGCACCGCCGAGCCTGTACGAGTGGGCCGGTGGTGTCGACGCGTTCGGGCGGCTCTGCGCTGCCTTCTACCGCCTGGTCCGCGCCGACGACCTGCTCGCGCCGATCTTCGCGCGCATGGATCCGGCGCACGCCCAGCATGTGGCGATGTGGCTGGCCGAGGTCTTCGGCGGACCGGCCACGTACACCGCCGAGCGCGGCGGCTACCGCCACATGCTCGGCCAGCACCTGGGCCGGGCGATCAGCGAGGCGCAGCGTCGGCGGTGGGTCAACCTGATGATGGACGCCGCCGACGAGGTCGGCCTGCCCGACGATCCGGAGTTCCGCGCCGCCTTCACGGGCTACCTCGAGTGGGGCACCCGGTTGGCGGTCCGCAACTCCCAACCGGACGCGGACCCGATCCGCCAGGCACCGGTACCACGCTGGGGCTGGGGGGTCGCTCCGCCCTACCAGGAGGGTCCGCGGCCCGCCGGCACGCGGGGAGCGGAATAGGCTTCAGCGATGAGTGGCGTGCTGAGCGGTACCCGAGACTCGATGAACCCCCTTCGCCAGCTCACGATCGGTCAGCTCCGCGAACGGACGAGCCTCAAGTGGCGGGAGTACCCCGACGACGTGCTGCCGCTCTGGGTCGCGGAGATGGACGTGCCACTGGCCGAGCCGGTCGCGGCGGCGATCACCGACGCGGTCGCCCGCGGCGACACCGGGTACACCGCCGGGACGGCGTACCCGCAGGCGCTGGCGGAGTTCGCCCGGCGGCGGTGGGGGTGGGACGGGCTGGCGGTGGAGCGCACCGCGCTGGTGCCCGACGTGATGCACGGTGTCGTGGAGGCGCTGCGGCTGGTCACCGAGCCGGGCGACGCGGTGGTCGTCAACTGCCCGGTCTACCCGCCGTTCTACGAGTTCGTGGCGCACGCCGACCGTCGGATCGTGGAGGCGCCGCTCGGCGCGGACCTGCGGCTCGACCTCGGCACGCTGGAGGACGCGTTCCGTCGGGCCCGCGCCGGTGGGCGACCGGCCGCGTACCTGCTGTGCAGCCCGCACAACCCGACGGGTGTCCTGCACACCGCCGACGAGTTGGCCGCCGTCGCGGGCCTGGCCGAGCGACACGGGGTACGGGTGGTCGCCGATGAGATCCACGCTCCCGTGGTGGGTGGCGGAGCGCGGTTCGTGCCGTACCTCTCGGTGCCCGGTGCGGAGAACGGCCTGTCGCTCATGTCGGCCTCCAAGGGGTGGAACCTGGCCGGCCTGCGCGGTGCGCTGCTCATCGCGGGCCCGGCCGCGGCCACCGACGTCGCCCGCGTCCCGTTCGACGCCAGCGTCAGCACCAGCCACCTCGGCGTGATCGCGCACACCGCGGCATTCCGCGACGGCGGCGAGTGGCTCGACGCCCTGCTGACCGGCTTGGACGACAACCGCCGGCTCCTCGCCGCGCTGCTCAGCGAGCACCTGCCGGCCATCCGTTACCAACCCGGGCAGGCCACGTACCTCGCCTGGCTCGACTGCCGCGCCCTGGGCCTCGACGACGACCCCGCCGCCGTGTTCCTCGACCGTGGCCGGGTGGCGCTCAACTCGGGTCCGGCCTTCGGCACCGGCGGCGACGGGCACGTCCGACTGAACCTGGCCACGGCACCGGAGCTGATCACCGAGGCGGTACGCCGGATGGCGACCGCGGTCGCCGGGTAGATCACGGCACCGGGAGCGCGCGTGGGCGGCGACAATTGTCAGCGTGCCACCTGCCTTCGTGCTGCACCACCACCGCCGGCCTCGACCGCACTTCGACCTGCGGCTCGAGGAGGCCGGCGTGTTGCGTTCCTGGGCGGTGCCCCGCGGCCTGCCGGACAGTCCCCGCGCCAACCGGCTCGCGATCGCCGTGGCGGACCACCACCTTGATCACCTCACCTACGAGGACGCGGACAAGTCGATCGCCGACATCGGCACCTGGGAGGAGCACGACCGCGACGATCGCCGCCTGCTGTTCACGTTGCACGGCCGCGCCGGTCGACGGCGGTACGCACTCATCCGCACGGCCGAGGGTTGGCTGCTGCACCTGACGAAGGAGCAGCCCGCGGACGACTGAGAGGGCCGGATGTTTCGGCCTCGCGGGACGGGTAATCAGGCGCACCGGCGCGGCCGTGGGTGGAAAAGCGTCACGGAGTAAGGGAGTGCGTGTTATGTCTGATCCGCAGCCCACAATCGTCCTCGTGCACGGCGCGTTCGCCGAGTCGGGCAGCTGGAACGGCGTGATCGAGCGGCTCGGCGCCGCGTACGACGTGGTGGCCGCCGCCAATCCGCTGCGGGAGGTCGCCGGCGACGCCGCCTACCTACGGGACGTGGTACGCGGGATCGGCGGCCCGGTCATCCTCGTCGGACACTCCTACGGTGGCATGGTGATCACGCAGGCCGCTGCCGACGAACCACTGGTGCGAGCCCTCGTGTACGTCAACGCCTTCGCCCCGGACACCGGCGAGTCGGGGCTGTCGCTGTCCGGGCAGTTCCCCGGCAGCACGCTCGCCGACACGCTGGTGAAGTACCCGCTCTCGACCGGCGGCAACGAGGTGGCGATCGGCCAGGACGCCTACCACCAGCAGTTCGTCGCGGACGTGTCGGCCGACGTCGCCGCGCAGATGGCCCGGACCCAGCGGCCGATCACCGAGAAGGCGCTCGGTGACGGGCTCACCGGCGACCCGGCGTGGCGATCGCTGCCCAGCTGGTTCGTGTTCGGGGACTCCGACAACAACATCCCGGTCGCCGCGCACCGGTTCATGGCCGAGCGCGCCCAGCCGCGGGGCCAGCGTGAGGTCGCCGGCGGTTCGCACGCCATGGTGGCGGCCCGGCCGAGCGAGGTCACCGAGACGATCATCGAGGCGGTCCGGGGCGTGGGCGGCTGATCCAACCGCGACTACGCGGGCGGCTCGACCGCCTCGACGAGGACCTGGAGCACGTGCCGGTACGGCTGCCCGGTGGCCCGGCTCATGCCCATCTCGCAGGTGCGGTTGCAGGAGGCGTACGCGTCGTGGTCGCGCTCGTTGACCTCGGCGGCCTGGGCGGCGGTGGCGCTCGCGGTCACCTCGGGGTGCAGCATCCCCCGGTCGCCGGCGAAGGCGCAGCATCCCCAACTGTCCGGCACGGTCACCGTGTCGGCGACGGCCTGGGCCACCGCGCGCAGGTCGTCGGTGCCGCCCAGGTGCACGGTGGAGCAGGTGGGGTGCAGGGCCAGTGAGCCCAGCCGTCGGGGCTCCGGCAGGGCCGGCAGGAGGTGCTCGGCGGTGAACGTGACGCTGTCGACGAACCGCAGGTCGCGGTACCGTGCCCGGTCCTCCTCGGCCAGCGTGTCGGTCAGCTGGGTCAGCCCGTGCGTGCAGGACGACGCGTCGCACACGACGGGCAGGCGGCCCTGGTCGCTGGCCTCCCACAGCACGGCGAGGGTCCGCTCGGCCATCTCCCGGTGACCGGCCGGATAGCCCTTGGACTGCCACGGCGTCCCGCAGCACAGGCCCGCCGTCCCGGCCGGCACGACGACCGACACACCGGCCAGCTCGCACAGGCGCAGGAACGCCGCCGCCGCGCCGCCGGCCGGGCCGTCCTCCGGGGCGAAGAGGCTGCCCACGCAGGCCGCGAAGAACACCGCCTGGGCGTCCGGCGCGCTGCGGGGACGGGGGCGGGGAGCGCCGGCACGCGGCATGTCGTCGCTCCACTGTGGTACCAGTTCGGTGGCGCCGAGCCCACGGATCACCCCGGTGGCGGCACGGGTCAGCGGTGTCGGTACGGCGTGTGCGGCGGTCAGCCCGACCCGGACGCCGGTCACGGCGCCCTTCCAGTGCCGGGCGACACCGCGGGCGGTGCGCTGGGCGGCAGGGCTGTGTCGTTCGGCGCGCAGCCGTTTCATCGCGGCACCGGTGTCGATGCCGACCGGGCAGGCGGTGACGCAGAGGCTGTCCGCGGCGCAACTGTCCACCGCCGCGTACGCGTAGTCGGCGGTCAACTCCCGGCGGCGCTCCTCGTCGCCGGCGGCGGTGGCGAGGGCGATCTGCCGTTGCAGGACGATGCGCTGCCGGGGCGTGGTGGTGACGTCGGCGGTGGGGCAGACCGGCTCGCAGTAGCCGCACTCGACGCAGGCGTCCAGCTCGGGGTCGACCGTCGGGACGGCCTTGAGCTGCCGCAGGTGCACGGTCGGGTCGTCGTTGAGCAGCACACCGGGGTTGAGCAGGCCGCTGGGGTCGCACAACCGCTTGAGGTCGCGCATCACGTCGTACAGCTCGTCGCCGTACTGGCGGCGCACGAAGGGGGCCATGGCCCGGCCGGTGCCGTGCTCGGCCTTGAGTGTTCCCCCCTCGGCGAGCACGAGGTCGACCATGTCGTCGGTGAACCGGGCGTAGCGGTCGATCTCGGCAGGTGTGTCGAAGGACTGGGTCAGCATGAAGTGCAGGTTGCCGTCGCGGGCGTGTCCGAAGATCACCGCGTCCGGGTAGCCGTGCCTGTCGAACAGGTCGATCAGCCCGTCGCAGGTGCCGGTCAGGCGCGGCATCGGCACCGCGATGTCCTCCAGCAGGGCCGTGGTGCCGGGCGCGCGGGCACCGGCGACCGCCGTGTAGAGGCCCTTGCGCAGGTGCCAGAGCTTGGCCCGTTCGCGCGGATCGTGGGTCAGTGCGGTGCCGGTGACGGCGGGCAGTCGGTCGAGCACGGGCTGGGCGTCGGCAAGCGTCGCGGCCAGCCGTTCCGCGCTGTCCTCGGCGAACTCCACGAGCAGCGCGGCATGCCCGGTGACCGTCAGCCCGCGCAGGGCCGCGCTCGCGTCGGGGTCGCGCTGGCTGACCCGTAACGCGGCCGCGTCGAGCAGTTCGGCGGTACGCGCACCCGCGGCGAGCAGGGCGGGCAGCGCGTCGGTGGCGGCGCTGAGACCCGGCAGGATCAGCAGTCCGGTGGCGGCGTGTTTGTGGATCTCGACGGTCCGGAAGACGGCCTCGGCCACGAAGCCGAGGGTGCCCTCGCTGCCGATCATCAGGTGGGCGAGCATGTCGGCCGGGCTGTCGTGGTCGAGCAGGGAGTTCAGCCCGTACCCCATGGTGTTCTTCATGGCGAACAGCCGCTCGATCGTGGCGCGGGAGTCCGGTGCCGAGCGCACCCGGTCGCGCAGGCGCAGCAGCCCGGCGTACAGCTCGGGCTCGTCGGCCCGCAGCCGGTCGTCGGCGTCGCGCAGGGCGGAGTCGACGACGGTGCCGGAGGGCAGGACGAAGCGCATCGATTCCATCGTGCGGTACGCGTTGTCGGTGGTGCCGCAGGTCATCCCGCTGGAGTTGTTGGCCACCATGCCACCCACCGTGCAGGCGGCCTCGCTGGCCGGGTCCGGGCCGAGCCGGCGGCCGTAGCGGGCCAAACGGGCGTTTGCCTGCCGGATCGTGAGTCCCGGCTGGAGCCGGATGCGGCGGCCGTCGTCGAGCACCTCGGCGTGCCGCCAGTCGGTCCGGACGTCGACGAGCACCCCCGCCCCGCCGGCCTGCCCGGCGAGGCTGGTGCCGCCGCCGCGCAGGGTCAGCGGGACACCGGCCTCCCGGGCGCCCGCCATCAGCGCCCCCACCTCGGCCGCCGAGGCGGCGCGCACCACGGCCTGCGGCTCGAACAGGTACGGCGAGGCGTCGTGCGCCGCCGCCAGCCTGCGGGGCAGCTCGGTGCTGGCCCGGCTCGGATCATCGAGGCGTGAGCGCAGCAGCTCGGCGACCTCGCGGGCGCGGACGCCGGCCGTGGTGGGCGCGGGTACTCCGACGACGGGTCTCATGGGCGGGTCCTCCCGGGAGGGACGGTCAGTAGGCGACGGTCAGCCGGTCCGGAGCGGTGTCGACAGGCGCCGGCAGCCGCAGCGGCTGCCGGCCGGGCGTGATGCTGCCGAGCACGGAGGCGTGCCGCGCGCCGGTGCCCGAGGGCAGGGTGCCCGGCAGCCCGTGCACGGTCAGGTAGCCCAGCAGCGCGAAGGCCAGTGCCTCCTTGGCGTCCGACGCGACACCCAGGTCGTCGCTGGACGACAGGTCGACGTCCGACAGCTCCTCGGCGATCATGCGCATCAGCGTCGGGTTGTGTGCGCCGCCGCCGGAGACGACGAGCCGGGTGACGCCGTGGTCGCGGCAGGCGCCGGCCACCGTGACCGCCGTCAGCCGGGTGAGCGTGGCCAGGACGTCCTGCGGATCCGGCGTGGGCGCGTCGGCGAGGGCGGCGAGCAGGTACGGCAGGTGGAACAGCTCCTTGCCGGTGCTCTTCGGGCCGGGCTGCCGGTAGTACGGCTCGTCGAGCAGCCGCCGCAGCAGGGCCTGGTCCACCTGCCCGGCCGCCGCCCCGCGCCCGTCCCGGTCGTACTCCTCGGTGCCGCCGCTGAAGTGGCGCGCGGCGGCGTCGAGGAGCGCGTTGGCCGGGCCGGTGTCGAACGCGAGCGGGTCCGCGTCCGGCGCGACGACGGTGATGTTGGCGATGCCGCCCAGGTTCAGCGCGGCGGGGACGCCGGGCAGGCCCCGCAGCAGCAGCGTGTCGAAGAGGGCGACCAGGGGAGCGCCCTGGCCGCCCGCGGCGACGTCGCGGGTGCGCAGGTCGGCCACGACCGGAAGGCCGGTGGCCTCCGCGATCCAGGCCGGCTGACCCAGTTGCAGGGTGCCCCGAACCGCACCGCCGTCGACCCAGTGGTACATGGTCTGCCCGTGCGAGACGACCAGGTCGGCGTCTCCGCCGCACAGCTCCGCGAGAGCCCGCACGCCGGCCGCGGCGAAGGCCTGGCCGATGCCGGTGTCCAACACCGTGACCGCCTCGGTGGTGGTCGGCGCGGGCGGCAGGGCGGCGGCGATCCGGGCGCGCAGCTCCTCCGGGTACGGGTGGCTGAACCGGCCCAGTGGCCGCATCCGCAGGGTGTCGCCGCTCCTGTCGAACTCGGCGGCGGCGGCTTCGATGCCGTCGTATGAGGTGCCGGACATCAGGCCGATGACACGCATCACGTTCTCCCTCATGCCCGGGCGGCGGGCTCTGCCGCCTCATCGTCGTCGACGTCGTCGGCGCGTCCGTGGTCGTACGGCGTCGCCGGTGCCGCGTGGAACCGGCTCGACACCGCGCCGACCAGCAGGGTGATCAGGACTCCGATCGGCACCAGCCACTGCGCGGCGATGGCGGTGGGGACGGTGTGCCCCGCCGTCGTGACGTCGATCTTGACGTAGCGGACGATGTAGGTCATCACCGCCACGGTGACGAGGAAGGCGATGAACGCGTCGACCTGGTTGGCCCGGCTGACCAGGCGGCCGAGCAGGAAGGCCCCGAGCAGCGCGCCGTAGGTGTAGCCCGCGATGGTCAGACCGGTCAGGTAGACGTTTCCGGTGCTGGAGCTGAACGCGCAGGCGAACACCGCCATCAACACCGCCCAGACCAGGGTCATCACCCGGGCGAGCCGCAGCATCGCGTCGTCCGAGGGGACCTTCCGGAAGAAGCTGTGGATGAAGTCCGCGACCGTGGAGTTCGACATCGAGTTCAGCGCCGAGGACAGCGACCCCATCGCGGCGCCGAGGATGCCCGCCACCAGCAGGCCCGAGATGCCCACCGGCAGGGCGTGCAGGATGAAGCTCGGGTAGAGGTTGTCGCTGCTGGCCAGGCCGAGCTCCTTGAAGGTCTGACCCTTGTTGTACGACCACAGCAGTGCGCCGACCAGGGAGAACGCCGCGAACTGGATGACCACGAAGATGCCCGAGGAGATCATCGCCTTCTGTCCCTCGCGCAGCGTGCGGGTGGACAGGATCCGCTGGACGATCAGCTGGTCCGACCCGTGGCTCGCCATCGCGAAGATCGCACCACCGATGATCGCGGTTGGCAGGGCGAACGGGCTGGTGAGCACGTGCGCCAGGTCGAGGTTGGTGTCGAAGAGCTGGAACTTGCCGGCGTCCAGCGCCTGCGAGTAGCCGTCGAAGCCGACGGCGTGGCTGAGCACCGCGATGGCCAGGATCGCCCCGCCCAGGTAGAGCCCCATCTGGATGGCGTCGGTCCAGATGACCGCCTTGATGCCACCGAGGTAGGTGTAGACCACCGTGATCAGCGTCAGGACCACGATAATGGCCTGATAGCCGACATTGAGCCCAAACTCGTCGAGGAGCAGCTTGATGGGGATGGCCGAGGCGAACAGCCGGACACCCTCGGCGAGCAGGCGGGTGAAGACGAACGTGACGGACGCCAGACCCTGGAGTTTCAGGCCGAACCGCTCACCGAGGTACTGGTAGGCGCTGACGAAGCCGCCCCGCTTGTAGAGCGGGATGAGCACCGCGGCCACGACGACGCGACCGATCACGTAGCCGAGGGCCAGTTCGACGTTGCCGAAACCCTGCCCGCTGTAGGCGCCACCGGGCACGCTGATCACGGTCAGGACGCTGGTTTCGGTGGCGACCACGGAGAACGAGACGGTCCACCACGGCAGTCGACCCTCGCCCACGAAGTAGTCCTTGGCGGACTTCTGCTTGCCGGACAGGCGTAGTCCGACGTAGGCGATCACCACGAGGTACAGCACGATCACGACAAGGTCGAGTTGACGCACGGCTCGCTCCCAACCAGGAGTTGTCAATAAGTGACGCATGTCTAGCGTATCGCGAAACTTTTTGCCAGTCCGCGCCCGGGCTGGCTACGCTGTGGTCCCGGCCTGCGGATACGGGGGAGGCGGGGGCCAGCGGAATGGCCCACCTCCCACCGTCCCGCCCAGGCTGGCACGGCCGGAACGGCACATTGCGGACGCGGCGCTCGACGAGCCGCGGCCCGTCGTTCGACCGGCGACTGAACACAGCGAGAGGATCGAGCAACCCCGTGGACCTCAGCACCCTCGGCACCGAGACCCGCAACGACAAGACCAGCGACCTCGACCTGATGTCCCCCACCGAGTTGCTCCTCGCGATGAACGACGAGGACCAGACGGTGGCCCAGGCGGTCCGGCGGGCCGTGCCGGACATCGCGGCCGCCGTCGACGTCGTCGTGGCGTCGCTCCGCCAGGGCGGGCGACTCATCTACCTCGGTGCCGGTACCAGCGGCCGGATCGGCATGCTCGACGCCGTCGAGATCCCACCCACCTTCGGTACGTCGCACGACCGGGTTCTCGGCCTGCTCGCCGGGGGAGCGCGCGCCTTCGGTGTCGCCGTCGAGGGTGCGGAGGACGACCCGAACCGTGCTGTCGCCGATCTCGACGCGGTCGGCCTGACCGCCGGCGACACGGTCGTCGGGCTCGCCGCCAGCGGCCGCACTCCGTACGTGGTGGGCGGGCTGGAGCACGCCCGCGCGCTCGGCGCGTCGACCGTCTCGGTGGCCTGCAACTCCGACGCGGTGATCAGCAGGTACGCCGACGTCGCCATCGAGGTGCCCACCGGCCCCGAGGTGCTCACCGGCTCCACCCGGCTCAAGGCCGGCACCGCCGAGAAGCTCGTCTGCAACATGCTCTCGACCGCCACGATGGCCCGGCTCGGCAAGGTCTACGGCAATCTGATGGTGGACATGAACGCCACGAACGAGAAGCTCGTCGACCGGGCGCGGCGGATCGTCGCCGAGGCCGCCGACACGGACCTCGACAGCGCCGCGCGGGCACTCGTGGCGGCGCACGGACACGCCAAGACGGCAATCGTGCTGCTGCTCGCGAACTGCACCGCCGAGGAGGCCGCTGCGCGGCTGCGCGCCGCCGACGACGACGTCCGGGCGGCCGTCGCGGCCTGATCGTCCCGCCACGGCAGGGGGACAGATTCGGGCGCGGACTTTCTGTCAGGCCGCTCGCCTAGGGTTCGCCGCATGTACTTCGTGTGCCGGTGGCGCGAGGAATCGCCGTTCAGCAAGCGGGTGGTCACCCTGCCCGACGCGACGACGCTCGACTGGTTCCGCCGCGGCTGGGGCCGTGCCAACCCGCAGGGCTGGATCGAGAGCGAGCTGGGCGACGACGTGTACGGCCTGGACTCGATCTTCGAGGAGGCCGGGGAGCGCCACCTGCCGCCGCCGGAGACCCTCGACGACCTACGCGGGTTGCTGAACGAGCACCTCTACGTGGAGGGCGACGACGACGGCACGTTCATCCGGCTCGGCGACGGCGCCCTGCGCGTGCGTACCGACGATGACGAGGTGGATCTGGCCTACTACTTCGTCGAGGAGGCCGCCGCCGTCGCGTCGCCGGACCGGCTCGCCTTCCTGCTGCACGACACCTGGCCCCTGCCGGTCGACGTCGCCGCGCCGGACGCCATCTTCGACCACGGGGTGCCGGTCCGTTCCGTACGGATCGCCCCACCCGGGCCGGAGACCGTGTTCTCGGTCCGTCTGGGTTGGGGTTCGCACGACGCCGACCGGACCCTGGACCTGGCTGGTGCCATCGCCTTTCCCGGCCTCGCCCTGCCGGACCTCGCCGCTCGTCTGCGTGCCGTCGACGCGCCCGGCGCCCGCCGATGGCCCCACGATGCCCAGCTGCTGCGGGCACTGGTCGCGCCCGACGAGACGGACGCCGGCGCGGCGCTGGAGCGCTACGTTCGGCTGTCCGGGTACGACCCGTCGCCCGTCAGCTGGGAGCTGGCATCGGCACACCACGCGATCCATCCGGAGGTGATGCGGCTGCTGGCCCCGCAACCGTCCATCGGGTCGCTGGTCCGGTCGGACCCGCACATCGCGCAGGTCGCCCGATACATCGACGACTTCTTCGGGTTCGACCAGTGGTTCCTCTTCGACACCAGGTGGGCGGCGGCACATGCGGCCCTGGCTCGTTCGTTGCTGCGCTATGCGGCGCACTGGGACCCGTACGACGACGCGACGGCAGAGTAGCCCTCCATCGTGGCCCGTGCCGCCTCGGCGCTCCGCGCGGCCGCGCCGGTGGTCACGACCGTCCGCAGGAGCACCCGGGTCTCCCCGGAAAGCCCATCGGGGTCGGCCGCCTGCTCGACTCCGGCGTCGCTCACGTTCGGTCGAGAGTCGACGAAGCGCCCCGTCCGGGTCGGACGGGGCGCTTCGTGGTGTCAGCCGAGCTTCGGGTAGGAAATCGTGCGGTCCCCGTCGGCGTCGGTAGCGGTGGCCAGCTCGATCCGGGGGGACCGGTCCGGCGGGAGGTGGGCACGGTCGGCGATGACGACGACGTCCACCTCTCCGTCGATCATGGCCTGCTCGACGGTCTCCCACGATGCTCGCATGATCCCCGCGAATCGGTACGAGTGTCGGCGAAGGTGCGCAAGACACGTCGCGACGGCGGGCTCCGCCGGCTCGACCTCGGCGGGAAT
This sequence comes from Micromonospora sp. NPDC048839, assembly GCF_040649915.1. Lineage (NCBI taxonomy): Bacteria > Bacillati > Actinomycetota > Actinomycetes > Micromonosporales > Micromonosporaceae > Micromonospora > Micromonospora sp. NPDC048839. The sequence goes on along the minus strand of NZ_JBEZGL010000002.1, from coordinate 263,522 downwards.
CCAGATGACGGCTATCTCCATGGTCTTCTCCTGATCAACGTCGTGGACGCGAGTGGGTGATCAGGAGTTGCTGTGGCGGCGGGGGACCCCGCTCCACCGGTCGGCCGGCAGCGCGCCTGTCGACTGCGGTGACGGTGAGCCCTGGACCCAGCGGCGCGCTGGGCGGTACAGCCTCAGCTGCCGACGTGGGCGGATCGGTGCCGCCGGTGCTGGCACCGGTGGGTGCCGACGCGAGTGCCAGCACGAGCGCCGGTGGCCCCGACGCGGGACGGACGGGTGGTCGGGACGGCTCGTCGAGGACCGCGGCCGTCGCCACCCGCGCCCGATCCGGTGTCCGGCCGCCGGAGGTGCCGTGCACGACGCGGAACACCGTCGCCGGCACGGGCGTCGACGGTTCCGGCGCCGACCGCGAGGCGGCGCGCGCCCCTGCGGAGGCCGAGTTCGGGGGTGCGGGGTTGGCCTGCGGCGAAGACGACGGCGACGTACGGGCCGGCCGCGTCGGTACGGCGGTGGAGGGACCGCCCGGCAGGGGATCGGCCGGCAGAGTCGGCAGAGGGACGGCCGACGGCAGAGGCAGGGGAATTGCCGACGGCAGGGGGAGTGCGGTCGGCAAACCCAGGGGGACGGACACCTGCACCTCGACGAGGTCGGGCACCCGCACCGTGATGGTGCTTGGCGAGGTGCTGACCTCCAGCGGCTGGAGACTCGTCGGCAACGGGAGCGGCGTGTCGGCGTGGGCGGGGTTGGCACCCAGGGCCGCCCCGAGCGCCGCGGCCCCGATCGCCGCCGCTGGCAGGCTGTGCCTCAACCGCATCAGACGGAGGCCGTCGACAGGTGCGCCGCGAGCCCGGCCCGGTCCGATTCACCGGTGCGCTGCCGCTGGCCGAGCGGATGCCCGTCGCGTCCTGCCGTTCCCTCCATGTGCGGGTTCTTGCCCCGGGAATCCCCGGGCTACACCTTCTGTCGATGTCTGGGTGGCTGGCTCGCGCGTCCGACCTGGATCCGGGCGACTCGACGTCAGTGATCGAGTGGGCGGATCACACCCGGGCTTCCGCTGGGGCCGGGGCGGGGTCGAGCGGCAGGTCACGCATCCGGCGGATCGGGGTGGACAGATAGATGATCGGGGAGAGCGCGGTGAGCGCCCCGAAGATCAGCAGGGTGGTGCGGGCGCCGAGCGGCCCGGCCAGGACGCCGGCGAGTAGACCGCCGAGCGGGATGGCGCCCCAGGAGACGAACTTGACCGTGGCGATCACCCGCGACAGCAGCTCCGGCGGGCTGGCGAGCATCCGGTACGTGCGGGTGGTCACGCTGAGCACCACCGTGGACCCGGCGAAGATGAGATTCCCGACGGCGAAGGCGAGGTAGCCGGCGGTGCCGGTGCCCAGCGGGATGATGAGCGCGCCGACCACACCGACGAAGGACGAGATGATCAGGCCACGTGCGGTGCCGAACCGGTTGGTGAAGCGGGTGGTCAGCGCGGCGCCGATGAGCGTGCCGAGTCCGTCGGCGGCGATCAGTACTCCGACCAGGATCGGCGGTGCGTGCAACTCGCGCACCAGATAGAACTGGAAGAGGGCAAGCATGGCGCCGTTGACGAAGTTCGTCGCGGTGGCGTCCCACATGGCCGGTCCGATGATCGGGTGTCGCAGCACGTAGTGCCAGCCTTCGCGGATCATCGTGACCATCGGTGGCCGCTGGTCCGGTCGCTGCACCCGCCGGGCCGGCAGGGTGCGCAGCAGCACGGCGGAGACCAGATAGCTGACGGCGTCCACCAACAGGGTCGGCACCGCTCCGAACAGTTGCACCGCGAGCCCGCCCAGGGACGGCCCGCCCAACTGGGTGGCGGCGAGAGTGCCGGAGTTGAGACTGTTGCGCGCCTGCAACTGGGCGGCCGGCACGATCTCGGGCAGGAAGGTCTGGTTCGCCACGTCGAACAGCACGTTGGCGAAGCTCACGACCAGCGCGACCACGACCAGTTGGGCCACCGTCAGGCCGTCGTACCACCAGGCCAGGGGGACGGACGCGATGGCGAGGGCCCGGATCAGGTCCAGGACGACCTGCATGCCGCGCAGCGGCAGGCGCTGCACGATCACCCCCGCCGGCAGGCTGATCAGGAGGTACGCGAGATAGCCGGCCGCCGTGATCAGACCCATGTCGAAGGCCGACGCGTCCAGCACGACCAACGCGGTCAGGGGCAGGGCCACCCCGCCGACGGCCGAGCCGAGGTGGCTGGTCGTGCTGGCCAGCCACCAACGCCAGAAAGCAGTTAGTTCCATGATGGAACTCACTATAGGGATGGGAGTGCGGACGGTCGACCCCGCGCCGCGAACCGTGGCGGCGAGGCAGCCGAGCGCCCGCCAGCGGCGACGGTTGCCAGCGGATCTCGGCGGCGTTACGTTGAGATCTCATCGACGCACGTCGACGTCGCAACGTACGGGGGCCGCATGTCCACGCCTGTCACTCGTCGCACTGTTCTGGCCGGTGGGGCCGGTGCCGCCATCGGTCTGGCCGTGCCCGGCCTCGCCGCCCACGCCGGTGGCCGTCATCCCACGACCGTGCGCTTCACCCTCGACGCGACAACGCTCGACGGCGGTGAGCAGGTCACCTCGGTCACCCTCGACACCAGTCGGCTCGGGCCGATCGACCCGGCCGGGCTGACCCCCGCCACGTTCAGCGTGCACGCCAAGGCCACGAGTCCGCTCCCGATCGCTCCCGGCGACCAGATCTTCAGCGAGTACGACCTGGACCGTACGGTGACCGCGGCCCGCCTCGACCGCCACGGCAACATCGTGCTGGAGCTGAGCCACGCCGAAGGTCAACCCGGCGGTGGCACCCTGGGCTACATCCTGAGCAAGGGCCGCAACGTGCGGCTGGACCTCGTCTACACCATCACGCAGAACGCCCCGATCGCGCGGCGCCACGGCTCGCCGGTCACCATCACGCGCTTCGCGCAGGGACGGCTGTCGAACCCCGAGGTGGACGCCTTCAGCTACCACGCCTCGGGCTCGGGTATGAAGTACCGGCTCTATTCTCCCGACCACTCGGCTGGGCACGGTCGGCGGCCGCTGATCGTCTGGCTGCACGGCGCCGGCGAGGGCGCCTCGTTGCCCGACGACTACTACGACAACGAGACCACCCTGCGCGCCAACCGGGGGGCGCTCGGCTTCGCCACTCCGCAGGCGCAGCGGATCTTCTCCGGCGCGTACGTCGTGGCGCCGCAGAGCACCTCCTACTGGATGGAGGACGGCCCCCGGTTCGCCCCGCTGATCCGCGAGATCGTCCAGGACCTCGTCCGCCGCAAGCGCGTCGACCCCGACCGGATCTACGTCGTCGGGTGCAGCAACGGCGGCTACATGTCCCTGGAGATGACAGTCACCTATCCCGACCTGTTCGCCGCGTCGGTGCCGATCTGCGGCGTCGTCGAGCCGCTCGGCGGGGACGGCCCGCCGCTGATCACCGACGCGGAACTGGTGGCGATTCGCACCCCGACCTGGCTGGTCACCTCGCGTGACGACGACACCGTGCCACCGGAGACCAACACGATCCACGCCCACGACCTCATCCCGGGATCGCTGATCACCCTCTACGACCAGGTCGTCTGGAACGGCTACCGGTTCCCCGGCCACTGGTCCTGGATCTACGTGGCCCGCAACGACCCGAGCCGCAACGGCACCCACATCTGGCAGTGGATGGCCCGCCGCCGTCGGTGAGCGCGGCGAGTGCGGCCGTCCGAACCCGGGCGGCCGCACTCCCTCGGCTCAACACCAGGTGAGTGTCGAGTTGACCCGCGTGACGTTGCTGATCGTGTTGTTCGCTCCACCGCATGGGCTCTGGGTGATGTTGGTGCCGCTGACGGTCAGGTTCTGGAACCGGATGCCGGACGAGATCGGAAACTCGCTCCGCGCCGCGATCCGTACCTCGCCGCCGCCCGTCACCGTCCCGGAAACCCCGGCGATGACGACGTTGTAGCAGTTCTCCACCAGGATCGCGTTGTTGCCGGTGTTCGAGATCGTCACCCGGTCGATGACCGCGCCGCCGGACTCGGACACGCAGAAGATCCCCCGACCGCCCCCGGACGCGAGCACGGTGCCGACCCGGATGTTCGTCGGGTACGCGTTGCCCACCCGGCCGTTGCGGTTGGCCATCCGGAACGCCGCGTACCCGGTGCCGGCCCCGGCGCCCTGCGCGTCGACGGTGCCCACCGTGGCGTTGATCGTGTCGTTGAGCAGCAGGCCGGAGTCGCGGGTGTTCCGCGCCGTGACCGTGCCGATCGTGAGACCGTCCACGCCGTACGTCTCCACCCCGTGGGTGCCGGTCCCGGACACGTACACGGTGTCGATGCGGACGTTGCGCACCTTGACCGCTCGATCTCCACCGTGGTTGTCGATGCGGACGCCCAGACCGGCGGAGAGTCGCATGTCGATCTGCCCGAGGGTCAGGTTGTTCACGTTGCGCATGAAGATCCCGTACAACGGGGAGCCGGTGAGCGTGAGGTTCTGCACCTCGACGTCAGTGGTCCCCCGCGAGTACACCGGCGCCTGGTCACCCGAGCCCGACCCGGTCACGTTTATCGTCCCGCACACGGCCAGGGTCGTGTACGACGGCAGCGACAACCGGGACCCCGCGCTCATCGAGCCGGAGCCCCGAACCACCACCCGCTGCTTCGACGTACGACCCGCCGAGAGCGAGTTGACCGCCGCCTGCATCGCCGACAGCATGTCCGAACCCGAGTAGACGGTCGACGAGCCGTTCCGGGATGTCCAGGTGTTCCCGCTCAGCACGGCCTCGGCGTTGCTCGACCCGCTGCCACACCCGGTGCCCCCGCCGCCCACCTGAACCAACTGCCACTGCTGGTTGGGGCCGTTGACGTCGGCGTACTGACTGATCCGGCCGCCGTCGGCCGTGGACCGCTCCCAGACCTCGAGGGCCTTGGCGGAGTGACGGTTGATCAGCCGGACGTGCCCGCCGTCGGAGTCGAGCACCTGGAACTGCTGGTTGGTGCCGTTGACATCGGACCACTGGCGGTACTCCGCGCCGTCGGCGGTGTTCCACTCCCAGAGGTCGACGACCTTGCCGCTGTGTCGAGCCTTGAGACGGTAGTAGCCACCGCCGGAGGAGACGAACTGGAACTGCTGCCACGCGCCGTCGTTGCGGGACCACTGCTGGAGTACCGCACCGTCCGCCGTCGAGGTGTCCCGGACGTCGAGCACCTTGCCGCTGTACCGGTTGACCAGGACGTAGGAGGCATTGGTGTCGATGCTCGCCGCCGCTGCCGGCGGTGCGCCGACCAGGACGGCGGCGGCCGCGCCGACCAGCGTGGTGATCATGGCGAGGACCAGGCCCGTACGCCCGCCTCGACGGATCGATCCGCCGCCGGACGGCCTTGTCCTGAGAGTGAAGCGCATCGCTCCTCCTGGGCTGGATCGGCTCCGGGCGAGCCGGGACGGGTGTCGACGGCCGCGGGTGTCGCAGCCGGTGGGCGGCTATTCCAGGTGGAAGGTGGCCGAGGCGCGGTCGGCGCTCGAACTCACCGGCTCGACGTAGAGCAGCCCGCCGCGGTGGCGCACGTGTCGGCCCGGGAAGTTGTGGGACTCCAGGGAGATCCCGGCGCTGTCGGCGAGGCCGGACTGGCGACGGAAGCTCGCGTCGCCGCCGAAGAGGGCGGAGCCGTCGTTCTTCTCGACGTACAGGGCGTAGCCCCGGTGGCGCAGGTAGTACCCGGGGAAGTTCGTCGACTCCAGCGACACCGATCCGCCGCCGGCGAGCCCGGTGACGATCCGGAACTGCGAGTCGGCCAGATTTGTCACGTTCGGCTCGATCCGGGCCCGGTAGTCGTAGTGCCGGATGTAGTTGGTGGCCAGGTCGTGGGAACGCAGCCGGACCGGGGTGGCCCCGTCGGGCACGGGGATGCCGAAGTTCGGGGTGCCGTCGGCGTTCCAGTACACCTTCTGGAGCCGGGTCCGCCGGTTCGGGTCGTTGAGGGGATCACCACTGATGTCGCGGTAGTTGCGGTCGTGATAGACTAGGACGTCGCTCTGCCCATCCTCGGAGACGGTGAACGAGTTGTGGCCGGGGCCGTACTGACCGGTGGCCGCGTTGCTGACGAACACCGGGTTGGGACTCTTGCTCCAGGAGGCGGCGTCGAGCAGGTTCGCGGTGGCGGAGGCGCTCAACATCCCCAGGCAGTAGTTGGCGTCCGTGGCGCTGGCCGAGTAGGTCAGGAAGATCCGGCCGTTGCGTTGGACCACCGCCGGTCCCTCGGCGACCCGGTAGCCGCGGGTCTCCCAGTCGTACGTCGGCACGACCAGCCGGGTCACCGTGCCCGTGATCTGCCAGGGGTTGGCACCCATCCGGGCCAGGTACACGTTGGAGTTGTTCCCGATCGCCGGCTCCTGCTGGGCCCAGGTCAGATAGCGCACCCCGTTCGCGACGAAGGTCGACGCGTCCAGGCTGAAGGTGTCCCAGGGGGTCGTGATCCGTCCGCGTTCGGTCCACGAGCCGGTGAGCGGATTGGCGTTGGCGTTCTCCAGCGCGTACATCCGGATCCGCCACACGTCGTCGGTACGGCCCGCGGCGAAGTAGATGTACCACCTGTTGTTTATGAAGTGGATCTCCGGTGCCCAGATGTGGGCACCCATCTCTCCGCTGGTGTGGCGGCTCCAGATCGTCGACTCCGCCGCCGTCGCCAGCCCCTGCAGGGTGGTCGCACGTCGCAGCACGATCCGGTCGTACTGCGGCACCGTGGCGGTCAGGTAGTAGTAGCCGTCGGTGTGCCGGAAGATGTGCGGGTCGGCCCGCTGGTTCACCAGCGGATTGGTGTAGTTGACGGCCGGCGCGGCCTGCGCCGGCCCCGCCGCTGGCAGCCCGGCGGAGACGGCGAGCAGCACCAGCACGGCGGCCACGACCGACCGTGGGTGTCGGCGGTCCCGGCGCCCGGCGCGCCCCGGTCCGGTGGCGCGGCGGGTCGCTGGCTCGGTGCGGGGGAGTGGCAGCGGCATCTGTCCTCCGTGCGGTTCGTGAGCGACCCGTGTGTCGGCGGCGTGACGGTGGTGTTGCGTCCAGGTAGCGTCATAATGTTGGCGTTAACATTGATGAGTGTCAAGGAAATCTGGCCGGTGACCTGCCCAGCGTCCGACCGAGTGCCGGCGTCGTGGTTGCGGCCGTGTGGGTCGGACGGTGTCCGTCCCCACCGGCTCGATCGACTGTCGACCGGGCGGGCACGGTCAGGGGGCGACCAGACCGGTCCGGTACGCGACGACGACGGCCTGGACCCGGTCGCGGAGGCCCAACTTGGCCAGGATCCGGGCGACATGCGTCTTGACTGTCGCCTCCGACAGGTGCAGGCGGCCGGCGAGTTCGGCGTTGCTCAGGCCGTGCGCCAACAGACCCAGCACCTCCACCTCACGTGGGGTCAGAGCGGCCAGGTCCCGGTGGATGGCCGGCGGGTCGGTGTCGCGCTGGGCGAACCGTTGCACCAGCCGCCTGGTGATCGCCGGCGCCAGCAGCGCGTCGCCGGTGCGGACCAGCCGGACCGCACCCACCAGATGCTCCGGGGTGACGTCCTTGAGCAGGAATCCGCTCGCTCCCGCGGTGAGGGCCGCGTACACGTACTGGTCGAGGTCGAAGGTCGTGAGCATGATGATGCGTGGCGCCTCGCCAACGCCGGCGAGGATCTGGCGGGCGGCCGCGAGACCGTCCAGTTCGGGCATCCGGATGTCCATCAGGACCACGTCGGGCCGGTGCCGATGGACCGCCTCGACGGCCTCGACCCCGGTCGTCGCCTCGGCGACCACGTCGATCCCGTCGGCGGTCAGGATCATCCGGAATCCGGCCCGGACCAACGCCTGGTCGTCAGCGACCACCACCCGCAGCGCTGCGGTCATGCCGTGCCCCCCAGAGGTGTGCCCGCCCGGCCGTCGCCCGCGACGTCGTCGATCATGGCATTGTCCACCGGGATCAGGGCCTGGACCCGGTATCCACCGGTGAGTCGTGGGCCCGCCTGCACCGTGCCACCGTAGACCGCCAGTCGCTCGCGCAGACCGATCAGCCCGCGCCCGGTGCCGGTGCCGGCGGTCACGCCGGCTCGGCCGCCGGTGTCGGTCACCTCGACCCGCAGGTGCGTCCCGGCATAGTCGACGAGCACGCGTACGGATGCGCCGGCAGCGTGTTTGACGGCGTTCGTCAACGCCTCCTGCACCAGTCGGTACACGGTCAGCTCGATGCCGGACGGCAGCGGCCCCCGCTGCCCGCGCACCACCAGCTCGACCTCGACACCCGAGTCACGCACCCGCCGCACCAGTGCGTCCAGCCCATCGAGGCCGGGCTGCGGAGCCAGGTCGGCGGCGCCCTCCTGCCCCAGGACGTCGCCGTCCATCGTGAGCAGCCCCATCACGTGCCGCAGCTCGGTCATCGCCGCCCGGCCGCCGGCCTCGACCGCGAGCAGCGCCGCCCGGGCGTCCTCGGGCCTGGACTCCATCACCTTGCGGGCCGCACCGGCCTGGATCACCATCACGCTGACGTTGTGGGTCACCACGTCGTGCAGCTCCCGGGCGATCCGGGCCCGTTCGACCTCCGTCGCCCGGCGCAGCGCCTCGACCTGCTCGTGCTCCATGGCCGACATGCGCGCCCGGCCCTCGTCGGCGTGCTCCTTCCACCGGCGTAGCCCGTCGGCCGCCACCGCGATCGGCAGCAGGATCAGGAACGGCACGGCGCTGTCGGACACCGAGCTGGCGTCCGACTGCAACCCGGCGTGCAGGAACGCGGCCGCCGGCAGGCTGGCCAACGCCAGGATCTTGTACGGGCTGAAGACCGCGGCGCTGTAGCCGGCCACCACGCAGGCGAAGAAGGACAGCCGCAGCGCGGCCGGATTGTCGTCGACCAGCCCGGCGCTGGCCAGCACCACCCACAGCGTCCCCAGCGGGTACCGGCGGCGAAACAGCAACGGCAGGACGACGAGCATGAGCAGCACCGCCGTCCAGCCGGTGCCGTCGTCCTCGACCGGCAGGAAGGGTGGCCACACCGGGTCGGGTGGCACCGGCGGATCCGGCCAGGGCTCGCCCCGCTCGAACACGATGCGACGCTCCGCGGGCCGGTCATCGACACCCCGGTCCGCCTGGATCGCGAGGAGACCGAGCCCGAGTGCCAACAGCGCGTCGAACAGCTGCCCCCGGCGCGACAGCGGTGGCAGCTGGCCGACCGGACGGGCCAGGGACCGGATGTGCGACCACAGCCGGATCACCACCGCACGCCACGTCATCGGTTCATTCTCGGTGCCGACCGCGCCGCTGCCTATCCGCCTGGCGAGCGGTGTCGCTACATCGCACGCCTACCTCGCAGGGATGATGCCGCCACCGCTCATCCCGACGCGGTACCGAAGATGCCTCTCGCTGCCGATGTGTCCGACTCGTCCCCGCCCCTAGCGTCAGCCTCGCCAGCTCACCACCACCTGAGGAGACGGGGACATGACCACACCGCTTATCGAGTTGCACGAGGTGACACGCCGGTACGACGAAGGGCCACCGGCGCTGCGCGAGGTGTCGTTGAGCGTCGCGCCCGGCGAGGCGGTGGCGATCCTCGGCCCGTCCGGCAGCGGCAAGTCGACGATGTTGAACCTGGTGGCCGGGCTGGACCGGCCGAGCACCGGCACGGTAACCGTCGACGGGGTGCGGGTCGACCAGCTCGGCGAAGCGGCCTCCGCCCGGTACCGGAGGGCCCGGATCGGCCTGGTGTTCCAGTTCTTCAACCTCCTCGACGACCTGACCGTCGCCGACAACGTCATGCTGCCGGCACAGCTGGCCGGAATGGGCCGTGGCACCGCCCAACGTCGGGCGACCGAGCTGCTCGGCCGGCTCGGTGTCGACCGACACGCCGGGGCGTACCCCGGGAGGCTCTCCGGCGGTGAACGGCAGCGGGTCGCCGTCGCCCGCGCGCTGATGAACCGGCCGCCGCTGCTGCTGGCCGACGAGCCGACCGGGGCGTTGGACACCGCCTCCGGCGAGGAGGTCATGCGGCTGCTGACCGAGCTGCACGCCGACGGCCAGACCATCGTCGTGGTCACCCACGACCTGGTCCTCGCCGAGAGGTGCGCCACCCGGACCGTCCAGCTCCTCGACGGGCAGGTCGCCGCCGACTCCGCGTTGGAGCGGACCCGATGAGCGCGCTGGCTCGGGTGGTCCGCGCCGGGGTCGGGCGGAGACGCGTACAGACGATCGTGATCGGTCTGGTCGTGATGATCGCGGTGACCTCGGCAGTCCTCGGCGGTTCGCTGATGGTGGCCTCCCGCGGACCTTTCGACCGGGCCTTCAGCCAGCAGCAGGGCGCGCACCTCGCCGCCCAGTTCGACGCGGATGCGGTCACCGAGGCGCAGGTGGCCGCCTCCGCGAGCGTTGCCGGGGTCGCCGGGTCGGCGGGACCGTTCCCGAACGCGGAGTTGAACCTGAGCAGCCCGATGGGTAACCCGGTGCCGCGGCTGACCGTCGTCGGGCGTGCCGATCCGGGCGGGGCGGTCGACCGGGTCGACGTCGTCGACGGCCGGTGGGCGACCGGCCCGGGGGAGATCGTGCTGGCCACGGGGGAGGACCTGCGGTTGCCACCGCAGGTGCTCGGCCAGCGGTGGACGGTGTCCGACGCGCCGGGCAGCCCGACGGTGACCGTCGTCGGGCTCGCCCGGTCGGCCAGCCAGACCGCCGACGCCTGGACCACCCCGGCGCAGCTCACCGCCTGGACCGGTCCCGACGGCCCCCGCGCCTACCAGATGCTCTACCGCTTCACCGAGGCCGGCACGGCCGCACAGGTCCAGGCCGGTCGGACCGCGGTGCAGGCGTCCGTTCCCGCCGCCGCGCTCGACAGCGCCGTGTCGTGGCTCGACGTCCGCCGGGAGGCGACCGGCGAGACCGTCCTGCTGGTGCCGTTCCTGATCGCCTTCGGCATGCTGGGCGTGGTCATGGCGGTGCTGATCATCGGCAACGTCATCGCCGGGGCGGTCTCCACCGCCACCCGCCGGATCGGCATCCTCAAGGCGCTCGGCTTCACGCCAGCCCAGGTGGTCCGGGCGTACGTGGGGCAGGCGCTCATTCCGGCCACGGTCGGTGCGGCGGTCGGGGTGGTCGCCGGCAACCTCCTGACCGTGCCGATCCTCGCCCAGACCAATCAGATCTACGGTACGAGCGACAACGGAGTCGCGCTCTGGGTCGACGCGGTCGTGGCCGGCGGCGCGCTCACCCTCGTCGCGGTGACCGCCCTGGCCGCCGCGGCCCGCGCCGGCCGGTTGCGCAGCGTCGACGCGCTCGCCATCGGGCGTACCCCCCGGCCCGGCCGTGGTCGATGGGCGGCCCGCCTGACCAGCCGGCTGCCGATCTCCCGGCCGGTGTCACTCGGCCTGGCCCACCCCTTCGCCCGACCGGTACGAGCGGTGAGCATCGTCGCCGCGATCGCGTTCGGCGCGGCCGCGGTCACCTTCGCGGTCGGTCTCGGTACGTCGCTCAACCGGATCCAGGAGGTCGAGGACATCGCCGACGTCCAGGTCGGGCAGCCGCACCGGATGCCGCAGGGCGGGCCGCCGCCGGGTCCGGGGCAGCCGCCGGGTCCGGGGCAGCCGCCGGGTCCGGGGCAGCCGCAGCCGTTCGGCGACCCGGCCGCCATCGAGCGGGTGATCACCGACCAGACGGGCACCGACGGGTACCTGGGCATGGCCCGCAGCGAGATCACCGCCGGGGGGATCACCGGTGAGCTGGAGGCGGTCGCCGTCACCGGGCCGGACGCGGCGCGCTACTACCGGATGGTGTCGGGCACCTGGCTGACCGGCCCGGCGCAGATCGTCGTCTCGACGCCGTTCCTGACGGCTGCCGGCAAACAGGTAGGTGACCGCGTCGTGCTGACCGACAAGGGCGTCGACATCCCCGTCACGATCGTCGGTGAGGCGTTCAACATCGACGACGACGGCATGCAGGTCGTCACCGATATCGCCACCCTGCGGGCGGCCGAGCCGGAGCTGGCGCCGTCGATGTACTACGTCACGGTGGCGTCCGGCACCGACGCCCGGGCGTACGCCACGGCGTTGACGGCGGCTCTGGAGCCGCTCGGCGCGGTGGCGGACGGCCTCAGCCACGAGCCCGACGAGATGATCATCATCATCAACGCGCTGACCGGACTGCTCAGCCTCCTGCTGATGGTCGTCGCCGGCCTCGGCGTGCTGAACACGGTGGTGCTGGAGACCCGGGAACGCGTCCACGACCTGGGTGTGCACAAGGCGCTCGGGATGACACCCCGGCAGACCACGGCGATGGTCATCGCCTCGGTCGTGGTCACCGGCCTGGTCGGCGGCGCGGTCGGTGCGGGGGTCGGCGTGCTGCTGCAACGCACGGTCATCACCGAGATGGCGAGCAGCGTGGGCTTCCGCCTACCGGGCGCGGTCCTGGACGTGTACGGGTCGGTCGACCTGCTGCTCTTCGGTCTCGGCGGGCTGGTCATCGCCGTGGTCGGTGCCCTGCTGCCGGCCGGCTGGGCGGCGAGGACCCGGGTCGCGGTGGCACTGCGGACCGAGTGACGGAAACAAGCCGCCGCTCACGGAACCTGTCCGTGAGCGGCGGTCACCCGCGTGCGCTGGGAACTCAGATGGTGGCCGTGTCGCCGGGGCGCAGGTCGACGAGCAGTTGGCGCGACCCCGCCTCCTCGAAGGCACGCACGACGTCGTCGGCGCCCTGGGTGTAGTGCGCCCAGCCGTGCTGGTGGACCGGGACCACCGCCCGCACACCGAGCAGGGCCGCAGCCCGGGCCGCCAGCTCCGCGGTCAGGGTGAGGAACCCCTCGCCGCGGGCCGCGATGTAGGCCGCACCCAGGTTGAGGATCGCGACCTCGATCGCCGGGAACCGCTCCGCGATCACCGCCACGACATCCACCGAGGCGTTGTCACCGCTGACGTAGACCGTCGGCCAGCCAGTGGCCTCCAGCACGAAGCCGATCACCGGGCCGTTGACCACACCGATCTCCGGCGTGCCGTGCAGCGCCGGAACCGCCGTGACGCGTAGGTCGCCGGCGTCGGCGTGCGCGAACGGCCGGAGACCGACCGCACCGGGGCCGAGCTTCGGCGCCCCCGCGGCCGTGGTGAGCACCCGGCGGGCCTGCCGCGCGTACTCCCGGCCGGAGATGTCGAGGTTGTCGAGGTGGTGCTCGTGTGACACGAGCACCAGGTCGGCCTGGCCGAGGTCCCCGGGCGAGACGCTCGGGCCGACCAGCTTGGTCGCGGTGACCGTTCCGTAGTGGTACGTCTGCGGATCGTCGAAGGTCGGATCCACCACGACGCGCGAGCCCGCGTAGTCGAGGACGGCCGTCGGCCCGCCAATGGCGCGTACGGTCAGCTCGTGCATGACGCTCTCCCTGGTCTCCGGTGGCACCCGCGGTCGTCCGCGCGAGGTGCGCGAGTCGGCGTTCCCACTTTTCGGCCGGGAACGCCTCGATCCCGCGGCGGCCGGTGGGGGGATCAGTCCGCCTGGAGTCGGCTCTTCTGCACCTTGCCGAGCGCGTTGCGGGGCAGGGCCTCGACCAGCCGTACCTGCCGGGGACGCTTGTGTGCCGACAGCTGTCGGGCCACGAACTCGATCAGTTGCGCCTCGTCGATCCCGTCCCCCACGACGTACGCCGTCACCTGTTGGCCGAGGTCGGGGTGCGGAGTGCCCACCACCGCGGCCTCCCGGACCCCCGGATGCGCCAGCAGCGCGTCCTCGACCTCCCCGGCGCCGATCCGGTAGCCGCCGCTCTTGATCAGGTCGGTGGCTGCCCGGCCGACGATGCGATGCCAGCCGTCCGGACCGATCGTGGCCACGTCGCCGGTGCGGAACCAGCCGTCCGCGGTACGGGTGGCGGCGTCCGCGTCGGGCCGGTCGAGGTACCCGTCGAAGAGGGTCGGGCCGCACACCTCCAGCTCGCCCATCGCCATCCCGTCGGTGGGGAGGCAGCGGCCCTGCTCGTCCACGATCCGGGTGCGTACTCCCGGCAACGGCAGACCGACGGCACCGGGGCGACGGGGGCCGTCGGCGGTGGCGCTCACCGTGATCAACGTTTCGGTCATCCCGTACCGCTCGACGACCTGGTGGCCGGTGAGCCTGGTCAGGTCGGCGAAGACCGTCGCGGGCAGGGCGGCGCTGCCCGACACCAGCAGCCGCGCGGCGCGTAGGGCTCGGGCCGAGGGCTCGTCGGCGGCGATCCGGGACCAGATGGTGGGGACGCCGAAATAGAGCGAGCCACCCGCCGCCGCGTACCGCTGGGGGCGGGGCTGGCCCACGTGGTGCAGCCGGCTGCCCACCCGCAGGGGGCCGAGCACCCCGAGCACCAGACCGTGTACGTGGAACAGCGGCAGGCCGTGCACGAGCAGGTCGTCAGGAGTCCACTGCCAGGCCGCGGCGAGCCCGTCGAGGCAGGCGGCGATGGCGCGGCGGGAGAGCGTCACGCCCTTCGGTGCGCCGGTGGTGCCGCTGGTGTAGAGAATCAGCGCGATGCCGGCCGGATCCGGCTCCGGGTGGTCGGTGTCCGAGCCTCGTCCCAGGTCGATCGGAATGGTCGGTAGCCCGCCGGGTGGCTCCCGGCGCTCACCGCGAGCCGGCACGAGCATCGCTGCGGGCGCCGAGTCACGCAGGATGTGCTCGCGTTCCATCGGGCCGGCGTCCGGTGGCACCGGTATCACCGCGGACCCAGCCAGCAGCGCGCCGACGACGCCGACCACGGTGTGCAGGCTGGCGGTCGCGTCGACGGCGACACGGTCCACCCCGCGCAGGTCGTCGGCCACCGCGGCGGCGAGCCGTCGCAACTGGACCCACGATGTCGCCTGGTCGTCGATCCGGATCGCGTCCGGACGCTCGTCGGCGGACGAGAGCAGCCACCTCAGCAGCACAAGCCTGGACCCTTCTCGTCGTACCTCGCGGGTCAGCCGGTGGCGCCGAGCTGGTGCCAGGTCGACGTGATGGCGGTTTCCAGCTCGGCGCGCATCTGCTGCGGATCGGCGGCCAGCCGGGCCGCGACCGTGGCATCGGAGTAGAGCATGGTGATCGCTCCGATCAGGGTGCCCACCATGGCGCCGACAAGCGCCGAGGCGGCTACCGGGTCCAGTGTGTCGGGATAGGCGTCGAGCAGCGCCCGGACGATCTCGTGTTGATCCTCCAACACCTTGCGTATGGCACCGGCCCGTAGTGCCGGTGTCTGGAGGATCAGGTCGGCGCGAACCCGCTCGGACTGGCCCATGAGGTCGGTGTCGGAGTGGAGGACCGAGTGGAACGCCCGGAGCAGCAGTTGCGCGGGGGTCTCGTCCGGTCCGGGGTGCGCCAGCACGGCGGCGAGGAGCTCCAGTTTGAGCGGGGGATCGTCGAACAGCACGTCCTCTTTGCTGGCGAAGTGGACGAAGAAGGTGCGGGGCGAGACGTCGGCGGCGGCCGTCACGTCGGCGATGGTGGTCTCGTCGTATCCCTTGCTGGCGAACAGTGCGATCGCCGCGTCGACGAGCGCCTGTCTGGTGCGCGCCTTCTTCCGCTCGCGAAGGCCCATGTTGCCCGTCATCGCTGCATCGTACCTCCTGGACGTTGCAGTCAATGCAATCTTGCGGACACTGGCGTCCTTTTCGGACTCTTCATGGCCGACGAGGTGTTGTGCCTTCGCGGGTCGACAGCCTGGCGTCGGGGGCCGGGCCGGCGTGAGCCGGGACCTCGGTCTGCGGCGGGCGACCACAACAAGCGGCGGGCGACCACAACAAAAGGCAGGGAGATCAGACTCCCTGCCACCTCTAACTTATACCGTACCGGGGGGCTTGCGGCAAGACCGGGGTTGTGCCGCAGAATCGGCGGCCGGACGCGGCGGCGACGAGAAAACGGGGGCCACGACATGGGTGTGTACGGGGGGCGCGGCCACCGCTATCCGCGGATGGGATCGGCGGTGCGCCGGAGCACGGCTGCCGGAGAGGTGGGGCGATGATCGAGCAGTACGTCGTGGATCTTCGAGAGGTGGACCAGACCCAGGTCGCACTCGTCGGCGGCAAGGGCGCGAACCTGGGCGGGCTGTCCCGGATCGACGGCCTCCGCGTGCCGGCCGGCTTCTGTGTCACGACGGCCGCCTTCCGGCGGGTGGTGACGGATGGGTCGGCGATCGGCGATCTGCTCGATCGGCTGTCGCGCCTGGTTCCGGATGACCGGGAGGCGATCGGTGCGCTCAGCGCCGAGGTCCGCCAGCGCATCGAGGGGACCGCCATCCCTGGCGATCTCGCGACCGCGATCACCCGCGCGCTCCTCGTGCGCGGCGAGCAGTCCGCCTACGCCGTGCGGTCCAGCGCGACAGCGGAGGACCTACCGACGGCCTCCTTCGCGGGCCAGCAGGACACCTACCTGAACGTCCTGGGTCCGGCGGCGGTCCTGGCACACGTCAGCCGGTGCTGGGCGTCGCTGTTCACCGAGCGGGCCGTGACCTACCGCCTTCGCAACGGTGTCGACCACCGGAAGGTCGGCATGGCCGTGGTCGTACAGCAGATGGTCTTCCCGCGGTCGGCGGGCGTCCTGTTCACGGCGGACCCCGTCACCGGCAACCGGAAGGTCGCCACCGTGGACGCCAGCTTCGGCCTCGGCGAGGCCCTGGTCTCCGGCCGGGTGAACCCGGACGTCTTCACGGTGCGTGACGGTGTGGTCGTCGGCCGGGCGGTCGCCGCCAAACAGGTAGCCGTGCACGCCCTGCCCGGTGGGGGAACGCACGAGGTGGCGATCGACCCGCCGCGGCGGGAGCAGCCGGCGCTGACGGATGCGCAGGTCGTCCGGCTGGTGCGACTCGGGCGACAGATCGAGGCGCGGTTCGGCTGCCCGCAGGACATCGAGTGGTGCCTGGTCGAGGATGACTTCCAGATCGTGCAGAGCCGGCCGATCACCACGCTCTTCCCCATCCCCACGGCCCACGACCCGGACAACCACGTCTATCTCTCCGTCGGCCACCAGCAGATGATGACCGATGCCATGCGGCCGCTGGGTCTCTCCATGTGGCAGTTGACGGCCATGGCGCCGATGCACGAGGCCGGCGGCAGACTCTTCGTCGACGCGACCCGGATGCTGGCCGCGCCGGCGAGCCGCGCCCACTTCCTGGAGATGGCCGGCCGCACCGATCCGCTGACCAGGGACGCGCTGCAGACCGTCCTCGACCGCCCCGGCTTCGTCCCGGCGCTGCCGGACAGCGGTCCCGTTTCGCCGCCGGGCGGCGCCGCGCCCACCCCGATCGAGACCGATCCGGCCATCGTCACCCAACTGATCGAGCGCACCGAGGCGTCCATCGCCGCCCTGCGCCGCGACATCGCCCCGTTGACCGGACCAGCGCTGTTCGACTTCCTGCTGGAGGCCTTTGCCGAGCACAAGAGGGATCTCGGTGATCCGTTGAGCATGCAGGCGATCATGGCGGGGATGCAGGCCACCTGGTGGCTCAACGACCGACTGGGGGAGTGGCTCGGCGAGACGAACGCCGCCGACACCCTCACGCTGTCCGCCCCCGGCAACGTCACGTCGGAGATGGGGCTCGCGCTGCTCGACGTCGCGGACGTGATCCGTCCGCATCCGGAGGTGGTGGCGTTCCTGCGGGGCGTCGAGGACGACGGCTTCCTGGACGAGCTGCCGAAGATCGCGGGCGGGACCGAAGCGCGCGACGCCATCGAGGCCTACCTCGACCGGTACGGCATGCGCTGCGTCGGCGAGATCGACATCACGAGACCGCGCTGGCGCGAGCGACCCGCCACGCTCCTGCCCGTCCTCCTCGACAACGTCGCGAACTTCACGCCGGGTGCCGCCCAGCGGCGCTTCGAGCAGGGACAGCAGGAGGCGCAGCGCAAGGCGCACGAGGTGTTGACGCGCCTGCGGGCACTGCCGGACGGGGAGCAGAAGGCCGACGAGACCGAGCGGATGATCGACCGGGTCCGGACCTTCACCGGCTACCGGGAGTACCCGAAGTACGGCATCATCAGCCGCTACTTCGTCTACAAGCAGGCCCTGCTCGGAGAGGTCGAGCGCCTCGTGCGGGCCCACGTGCTCCGCGAGCGGGAGGACGCCTTCTACCTCACGTTCCAGGAGTTGCACGAGGTCGTGCGCTCGAACCGGGTGGACGACACGCTGATCCAGCGACGCAGGGACGCGTTCCGGTCGTACCAGGGGCTCACGCCGCCCCGGGTGCTGACCTCCGAGGGCGACGCCATCAACGGGGCGTACCGACGCGACGACGTGCCGGCCGGTGCCCTGGTCGGCCTACCGGTCTCCGCCGGGACCATCGAAGGGCGCGCCCGCGTCATCCTCGACCTGGCACAGGCTCACCTCGAACCGGGTGACATCCTCGTCACGGCGCACACGGATCCGAGCTGGACGCCGCTCTTCGTCGGCATCGCGGGCCTGGTGACGGAGGTCGGCGGATCGATGACACACGGCGCGGTGATCGCCCGGGAGTACGGCCTGCCGGCCGTCGTCAGCGTGGTGGACGCCACCCGGCTGATCCGCGACGGACAGCGGATCCGCGTACACGGCAGCGACGGGTACGTCGAGATACTGCCCTAGCCTGTGCGGGGCGGCGCTAGGTCGGGAATCGGCCCCGGCGCCAGCGCCAGTGCCGGCCGGCCTTCAGGTGGTCGACGATCGCACGCTGGAGCACGGTGCCGCGCGGCAACTCGTCGAGTGGTGTGGTCAGGGTGCGGAACGCGAATCGCCGCACCTCGACGTCGGCGTCCACCCCTTCCGGTTCCTCGTAGGGGTCCAACTCGAAGCGCCGCTGGAACCGGATGATGTTGGAATCCTCGGGCAGGTACTCCCGCAACTGCGGATCCAGCAGCCAGGAGCCGCAGGCGAACGCGGTGTGGTGCTCGTCGGGAAAGTGGCGTGGGAAGAACGCGCGGGCCTCGTCGAGCGATACCTCGACGACCTCCGGGGTCAGCGGCCCCGCCTCGGGGATGTGCAGGTCGATGGCGGTGCCGCCGCGCTGGTACTGCAACCGGCCCAACTCGTAGAGGCCGCCGCGCGCGTGCAGCGTCAGCCAGCTCTGCATGACCGGCCAACCCTCGCGGTGCATCCGCCTGTCGATCGCGAGGTTGCGGCCCAGGTCCGCGAGGGTCGCCCAGGACACCTCATCGGTGATGCCGTGGTCGCGGTGGTATTCCCGGACGACGTCGACCAGGGCCAGGTACGCGTACACGTAGAGGTGCCGCCAGGCGGGACCTCGGTCGCGGGGCAGCTCCGGACCGGGCGGCAGCCAGCCGTGGCCCCCGAGATCGGCGAGGACCAGAGCGTTCGAGCGGTCGAGCAGCCAGCGCAGCTCGGTGGTCCACAGAGGTGAGTCGGGGTCGGGCCAGCCCGCCATGATCTCGGCGGCGTCGTCCGGTCGTACCGCGAGCCGGTCGAGGATCGCCGGCGCGTCGGCCTTGGCCGGCAGCGGAGCCGACGGCCTGCCATCCGCCAGGCGATGCACGCGGTCGACGTCCGCGACGGGAACCCCGAGCCGGTCGGCGATGGCGTCCAGGTCCACGCTGCCGATCGTACCGGTGATGGAACGTGCGGTCCGGTGTGCGCTGTCCCGGTCCGGGGCATCAGTAGTCCCTCGGTGGTTCTCCGCCCCCGCAGCACCGTTTGTCGGTATCCGAGTCGCGCTCACGGGTCCGGTGGCAGCCGCTCGCCGCTGTTGCTAGAGTCGGATTGTTGCCGACGCAAATTTATCGCCAGCAACTAACTCGACGAAAGGACTCCTCCGATGACCAAGCTCGCCGTCATCTACTACTCCTCCACCGGCACCATCCACGCCATGGCCAGGCGGCTTGCCGAGGCCGGCGAGAAGGCCGGCGCCGAGGTGCGGCTGCGCCAGGTTCCGGAGCTTGCCCCGCAGGAGGCCATCGCCTCCAACGCCGCCTGGAGCCAGCACTTCGACGCCACGAAGAACGAGGCGAAGGCGACCGCCGACGACGTCGTCTGGGCCGACGCGGTGCTGTTCGGCACCCCCACCCGGTTCGGCAACGTCGCCAGCCAGCTCAAGCAGTTCATCGACACCCTCGGTCCGCAGTGGGGGCAGGGTCTGCTGGCCGACAAGGTGTACGCGGGCTTCACCGCGACCATGACCGCCCACGGTGGGCAGGAGTCGACGCTCCTGGCGCTCTACAACACGATCCACCACTTCGGTGGTCTGGTCGCCGCCCCCGGCTACACCGACCCGGTGAAGTTCGCCGACGGCAACCCGTACGGCGTCTCGCACGTCACCGGCGGCAGCAACGACGCGCCGCTGGGTGACGCGCAGCTCAACGCCCTCGACCACCTGGCTCAGCGGGTGGTCACGATCGCCGGCAAGCTCGCCGCCTGACCGTCGCGCGGGGCCGTACCCAACCAACCTGCCCGCGGCCGGTTTCCCGCCTGGGGAAACCGGCCCCGGGGCAGGCCCGGCGCCCGGGCTGGCCTGATCACCTGGCCGTACCCTGGCAGCGCGACACGGCGGGTCCGACAGGCCTCGCCTGGTCAGCGGGCTACGGAGTAACGAGGAGGGTGTGATCATTACCAGCGCCGATCGGATGGCGGCGTCGTATGCCGACGCCATCAAGGTCCTCTGCACGGTCACCCCGAAGGGCTGGTATGCCGAGCGGGGCACCGCCCGGGCGGCGGTGACCCATGCGGGGGTGGCGGCGCTGAACGTGGCCTACGACACGACGGTGGAGCCGGATCTCGGCTCACTCGACCGGCTGGCGGCCGAGGTCGGCAGGCAGGCCGAGCACTGGTCGATCATGGTTCGGGGCGAGGCGGACGACGAGGTCCGCGATCTCGCCGGCCGGCACGGGCTGCTCAACCGCGGTGCTCTGCCGTTGCTGGCCTGCACCGCGCGCGACGTCGTGTTCCGGGCTGGGCCGATGGGGCACGAGGTGATCCGCCAGGTCCGCGCGGTGGAGGCTGGGCTCTACACCGACACCCTCACGCGGAGCTTCGAAGCTCCCGAGGGCACTTTCGGTTCACTCATGGACGGCGGCGTGCTCGATGCCGACCAGGTTACCGGCTATCTGGCCGAGGAGTCCGGCCGCCCCGTCGGCACCGGGCTCGGGATGCGGACCTCCGACGTGCTCGGCGTCTTCAACATCGCCGTGGTGCCGGCCGCACGAGGCCGTGGAGTGGGCCGGGCGATCACGGAGGCCGTACTGCGCGATGGCATTGCGGCCGGCGTCGAGGCGGCCTACCTACAGTCGAGCGCGGTGGGCCGACCGCTCTACGAGGCGATGGGCTTTCGCCTCGTGGAAAACTGGACGATTTTCACGCCGTGATGGATTGCGACACGGTTCGCAGCGAGAGGGACAACAGAAGTGGGCTTCAGCGACGACGTTCGCGCGGCCTTCCGCCGGGGCGAGTCCGACGCGGTGGTGCGCATGAGCGAGGCCGAGATCGACCGGGCACGGGCGGCCGGCGATCCGTCGGGCGAGGTGGAGGCCCGGTACAGCCTCGCCCGGGTCGCCATCCGAGGCGGTGACCTCCCGGGCGGGGAGGCGCGCGCCCAGGAAGCGCTCGCGGTCGCCCTTCGCTCCGGCGACCGGAGTCTGGAGGAGCGGCCCCGCCACGTGCTGGCCGCGGTGGCCCGGATGTCCGGCGACCTGACCCGGGCTCGGCAGCTCTACCGGGAGAGCATCGCGCTGAACGAAGCTCTGGGCCAGCCCAAGCTCGTCAACTCGGAGACCCACAACCTCGGGTTCTGCGAGTTGGGTCTCGGCAACCTCGACGCGGCGCGGGCGTCGTTCGCCGCGAGCCGGGAGCGGGTCTTCCGCGAGGGCTGGGCGGAGTTCGTCCCGTACGTCTGCCTGGCGGGCGCCGCGCTCGCGTCGGCCCAGGGTGACCACGCGCGGGCCGGTCGGATGGTCGCCGTCACGGACGCCGCGTTCGCGGCGCTGGGCCAGGTGCCCGATCCCGATGACGCGGCCGATCTGGCCGCCGTGCGGGCGGCCGCGGTCGAGGCGCTCGGCGCGACCGGCTTCGCCGCGGAGTACGCGCGGGGCCAGCATCTCGAACCGCGTGCGGCATTCCCTGACTGACGCGATCGACACCCACGGTGCGGACGGCCCCGCCCTGCCGCTACTCCGCGACCGCCGCGATGGCGGCGTGTAGCCGCTGACCGCCTTCGCTGGGCCGCTGTACGCGTTCGACCTCCCGGAAGCCGGTCCGGCGGAGTCGCCCGGCGACCTCGTCGGGTGGCCAGCGGTAGGCGGTCACCACCTTGTGCTCGAAGGGACCGATCTCGTCGGCGCCGAAGAACCCCAGCACCAGCTTCCCGCCCGGGGCCATCGCCCGGCGGAACTCAGCGAGTACGCCGTCGAACTCCTCCGGCGGAAGGTGGATCAGCGAGTACCAGGCCAGGATGCCGTCGACGGAACCGGTGGCGACGTCGAGGCGTTCGAACGACCCGAGGTGGAACTCGACGTCCGGGTGGGCGGCCTGCGCATGGGTGATGAACTCGGGGACCAGGTCGATCCCCCTGACGTCGACGCCCAGCGAACGGAGGTGACCGGTGAGATGGCCAGGGCCGCAGCCCAGGTCGAGCACCGGGCCGAGCTGACCGGCCAGGTGTCGACCGATGAAGGCCGGATCTTCGGGATTGATCTTTCGGGTCGTGCCGAACAGGTCGATGTAGAGACCTGCGATGGACCCGTACGCCTGCCGAACCGTCTCGCTCTGCACCGCCGAACTATACGAGGCCGGACGCCGCCACGCGGCGGCGAGCGGGCACGGATATCGAAGGCCCGAGCAGCCGGCCCCATCGTGCGACGATCTCCGGCATGACAGACACCGCGTCGGCGCTCACCGACATCCGCGCCCAGATCGACGAGTTGGACGCCGCGCTCGTCGGGCTGCTCGCCCGCCGGGAGGCCCTGGTCCGGCGAGCGGCCCCGCTCAAGAGCGACAGGCAGGCGGTCCGTGCCCCGGACCGGGTGGCACAGGTGGTGGCCCGGGTCCGCACGCTGGCGGACGACGCCGGTGCGGACCCGGACCTGATCGAGCGGATCTACCGCGGCATGATCCAGGCCTTCATCGACATGGAGACCGACGAACACCATCGGCTCAGCGGCGCCTGAGCGCTCCGGCCGCATGATTTGGTGCAGGCCACGCCGACCCGTGTTTGTGGCACCGGCCCGACGGGCACAGAATCACCATGGCGAATGAACGGGTCAAGTCCGTGGGCGGCTACCTCATGCGGTTCATCGGCGGGGTGGCGGTCCTCGTGGGCCTGCTGGGCATCTTCGCGACCCTGGCCCAGGGCAACGTCACCGGGCTGGTCCTCAGCATCGTCTTCATCGTGGGCGGTGTCGTCCTGCTCAAGCGCTCGCCAGACCTCGGCCGAGCAGGTCGGAGAGAACGCGGCCCTGCGTGACCCTCCACGGCGGTGCCACCGGCTCCCGCACGAGGGCGCGGGGTGTCCGCCTTCAACCCCGCTCGCCGTCGATGCGCCGCTGTTCGGCATCGCGCAGTCGCCGGTAGAGCCTCGCCGCATCCTGGTCACCGACTCTGTCCGCCGCCTCGGCGGCGAGGCTCAGCACTGCCAGGGGTAACCAGGTAACGTGGCGCGCCTGCCGGTCGGCCTCGGCGAACACCACGGCGGCAAGCTCGGCGCCGGCGGAACGGGCCAGGAGGAAAAGCTCCTCCACATACATCCGCCCCAGGCCGACCTCGGTCCAGCCGGACACGTCGTGCAGGGCTCGGCGGCACTCGCGTAACGCCTCCCAGGCGGCGCCGTGCTTGCCGGCCTGGCGCTCCAGCCCGGCAAGGGACTGCCAAGCCGACGCCGCATCCCACGCGTTGTCGACGAACACCAGGCTCTCCCGCTGCGCCGAAGCGGCCTCAGTGAACGCACCGAGATCGGCCAACTCATATCGCAGCTGGCTCAGGGTGGCCCTGTCCCGAGGTCGGTCCACCGCCCACCGGTCCAACCACTCGCGTGCCAGCACCTGATCACCGACCAGTTTGGAGCGTGCGATCCAGGTGAGCGGGTCCTCGGCGCTCGGGTCATCCGGAAAGCGCGATCGCTCCCCGCGCCACCACTCGGCCATGCCTTCCTCGGGGACGTACGGCTGGCCCTCCTGGTCCAACAGGTACGCCAGCACGTCGTCCCGCTCGGCGTGCCCGCTGTCCCGCACGTAGGCAACGGTGGCCGGCACGCCGGCGGCGAACAGGTGCTCACCGTCGTAGCCGCACCAGGTGTCGAAGTTGGCCCGCTTGAGCTCCCAGTGCAGCCACACGTCCTCCACCTGGTGATGCTGTGCGAGCAGAAAGCCAGCCAGTTCGGTCTCGTCAGTCAGCCCCTGAAACGGTGCCTCGCGTCGACACTGCGCCTCCTGCCGGGCCAGCCACCGCACCAGCGGAAGGTCCGTGGCCCGGCGGCCGTACTGCAGTGCCCACAACACGCTCGCCCGCCGGCCCGCATTCGTGTCGCAGTCCTGGCCATCGGCGTCGGTGCCGCGCTCGTAGCGAAGCTCGTGCCACACGGCCGAGGAGCGTCGTGCCCGTTCGAGTTCACGTCGCGCAGCCTCCATCACCCGTACAAGATCCCACTGTCGGCGAGCCTCCGCATCGTCGGCGACCTCTACGCAGTGCTGGAAAGAGACACCACCGGCGAAAGCCCGCGCGGGATCATCGACGGAGCCCACGCATTGCCGGATGCGGTCGCGTCCGTGTCAGGATGTCGTGTGACCTGCGCATCGACAATTTCGTCCGCCGTCGATCCGACAGGTTCTCCTCTCCTGCTGACCGGAGAGGAGGTGGTGTTACGGGAATGGGCCGACTCCGATGTGCCGTACCTTCGAGGGCTCTTCGACGCGGCCGACGTGGCCGCGAACACCGACATTCCCTCTCCGTTCGACGCGGATGCCTTCCTGGCCAGGATTCGGCGGCGTCGCACGCAGCGCATCGTCGACCTGGCCGTGACGCGCGACGGCGGGGAGCCGCTCGGTCTCGTCGCCCTGCACGTGGCAAGCGGCGTCCTGGGGTACGCCGTCGGCCCGGCGCACCGTGGTCAGGGTCTGGCGTCGCGGTCGCTGCGGCGGATGACTGAGTTCTGCCACGAAGAGCTCGCTCTCTCCCGACTGCGGCTCGCCATCGTGCGGGGCAATGTGCCCTCGCAGGGGGTCGCCCGGTCCGCCGGATACGTCCGCGGCGACGACGCCCTGGTCGAGAGGGTTAACGGGTTGGGCGAGTCGAAGCTGCTCGAAACGTGGTGGTGGACCGCGCCCGGGTCGACCGGACGCTGACGGACGCGGCGCGACGCCCCCGGTTGTCCGTGGCTCACTCGTCGATCGATCGGCCGTCCTCCGGCGTGGCCGGGCTCGGGACGGGCGGCGGTGTGTGGCCGAGTTCCCGCGAGATCTGGTTCGCGGTCTCCAGCAGGCGCGGCAGGTTGCTCCTCAGTTGGTCGAGGTTGGCGATGACCTCGATCGCCGTGATCGAGACGGCGGCGATGACCTGGCCCCGGGAGTCCCGGATCGGCGCGGCGACGCACATGACGTAGGCGTCGTGCTCGCCGTTGTCGGTGGCCCAGCCGTTTTCGCGGATCCGCACGAGTTCGGCCTCGAGGGACTCGTGGTCGGCGAAGGTGGTGCCGGTGAATCTGTCGAAGACGACGTGGGAGAGCAGGCGGTCGCGTTCCTCCGATGGCAGGTACGCCAGGATCGTCTTGCCGACGGCGCTCGCGTAGATCGACACGGCCCGCCCCACCCGTGATGGCAGCTTGACGGCATCGAACGCCGGACTGTCGACCTTGTCGATGTAGATGATCTCGTCGCCGGTCAGTTGTGCCAGGTGCACGGTGTGGCTGGTCTCGCGCTGGAGTGCGCGTAGGTGTGCGGCCGCGAACTGACGCAGGTCCATCGAGCCGAGCGCGAGCTCGGACAGCTCGATCAGTCCGCTACCGAGCACGTAGGTTCCCGCGCCGGTCCGGCGGACGAAGCGCGCGGATTCCAGTGTCTGCAGGATCCGCAGAGCCGTGGACTTGTGCACGCCGAGCACGTCCGCCGCCTCGGTGAGCGACAGCGGGTGCTCCGCCGATCGACGGATGAGGTCGATCGCACGGCGAATCGATTGCGCCAAGGCTCTGCCTTCCCCCTCGAAGCGACGGGGGAGCCCGCCGCTAGCGTTGCAATATGTGCAATGTAGACGACGCCATGCGCAACCGCCACTTGACACCGTTGCGCATGGCGCTACGATCGTTGCAATTTCATCCCGAAGACTCTGACTCGTAACACTGGAGTAACGATGGGTAACCAGCGCGCTCGCTTCGGCATCGCCAGGGCGACATGTGCCCTCGGCGTGGTCGCCGCTCTTCTGACCGGCTGTGGCTCCGACGGCGATTCGGGCGACGGCGTCACCAAACTGACATTCGCCGCCTCGACCTTCGGCGACCCGGGCCGCGGGCCTCTGCTGACCAAGTGGCTCGACGAGTTCAACCAGAGCCAGACCGGGGTCCAGGTCACCGCCGCCGCGGTCCCGTACCCGACCTTCGGTCAGACGGTGCTCACGCAGATGGGCAGTGGCAAGGGTCCCGACCTGGTCCGCTTCGACATGCCCGAGTTCGAGGCCGCCTCGGACGCCGGCCTGGTCGCACCGCTGGACAAGGTGATCGACGCCGGCAAGTACGACCTGCTCAAGCAGCCGGACCAGTTCATGGTCCACGACGGTGTCCGGCACGGCGTCATCTTCGAGGCGTCGAACTACGCGATGTTCTACAACGCGGACCTGATCCCGACACCGCCGACCACCTACGAGCAGTTCACCTCCACGGCGAAGTCGCTGACCAAGGGCGACGTCTTCGGCCTGGCGTTCCGCCAGACGGAGGCCGAGGAGGCCGGCGTGTGGCAGGACATCTTCAACTACGTCTACGGCTTCGGCGGCGCGTGGTCCGACGGCAAGAACCTGACGATCAACTCGCCGGAGAACCTCAAGGGCCTCCAGGCGTTCAAGGACCTGTACGACGCGAACGTGATCCCGCGCGGCGCGGACGCGGCGACGTTCCGGCGGATGTTCGCCGAGGGCAAGGTCGGAATGGAGCTGAACAACGGCGGCTACGTGACCGCCACCCGCGGCCAGAACGCCAAGCTGAACTTCAACGTCGCGCCCATCCCGTTCCCGGTCCGCAAGCAGGGCGCGATCCTCGCCCCGATCGTGATCAACGAGGCGAGCGAGGGCAAGGACGAGGCCGGCACCTTCATCAAGTGGGCGCTGGAGCCGCAGAACCAGGTCAAGCTGCAGGAGATCCTCGGCGCGAGCAGCGTCGCCACCACCACGCAGCGCAGCGCGGAGACGCTCAAGGCGACCCCGTTCCTGCCCGTCTTCGACGGACTCACCGAGACCAGCCTGCCGCAGATCGTCCTCGGGTTCGAAGCCAAGACGCCGGACATCCGCAAGGTGGTCGTGCAGAACGTGGTCGCGGCCCTCCAGGGTAAGACCGACCTGAAGTCGGCACTGGACCGCGCCCAGCAGCAGGCGACCGACCTGGTCCGCTGACCGCTCGACACGGCGACGCTGCCGGCGCGACGGACCGTGCGCCGGCAGCGTCCTTCCTCAGAAGGATCGAACCCGATGACTGTGGTCGAGCAGACCGGAGCACCGAAGACAACACCCCGAGCGCGGCGTCGGCCCAGCCCACTGGGGAGCAAGTGGACGCCGTACCTGTTCCTGGCACCCGCCGCACTGTTCATCCTCGTCTTCCAGGCGGTGCCTCTCGTCCAGGAGGTGTACCTCAGCTTCACCCGGACGCGACTGCTCAACCCGACCAGGAGCGAGTGGGTCGGGTTCGACAACTTCAACCGGATCTTCGGCGATCCGGAATTCCGCCACACCCTGCTGATCACCGTCGTCTACGTGATCACCTGCGTCGTCGTCGCGATCGGCGCCGGGCTCGGCGTCGCGCTCCTGCTCAACGGGAAGTTCCGGGGCCGTGGTGTGGCGCGGGCGCTGATCACCGTCCCGTGGGCCGCTCCCGGCATCGCGGTCGCGCTCATCGCCACCTGGATGCTCAACGCCCAGTACGGGATCGTGAACCGGTTCCTCGACGCGGTGGGACTCGGTGTGCCGGGCGGCGCGATCCTGGACAGCTCGCGCTACGCGCTCCCGGCGGTGCTCGCCACGACCATCTGGCAGCTGTTCCCGTTCACCTCGGTGGTGCTGCTCTCCGCGCTGCAGTCCGTACCGCAGGACCTCAACGAGGCCGCGACCGTGGACGGCGCGGGACGATGGGCCACCTTCCGGGCCGTCACCTGGCAGGTCATCAAGCCCACCGTGGGGCTCCTGGCGCTGCTGATGACGATCTGGTCGCTGCGGCGGTTCGAGCTGATCTGGCTGATGACCAAGGGCGGGCCGGTCGGCGCCACCGAGACGCTCGTCATCGACCTCTACTCGCAGGCGTTCGACTCGAAGGAACTCGGATCGGCGGCGGCCATCGGGATGGTCGGCGTCGTCATCTCACTCATCGTCGTCATCGGCAGCCGACTGGTCGCCCGTGCCGTGGAGAAGGAGCACGCCCGATGAGGCGCTTCCGTTTCGGTGTCACCGCACGGATCGTCGCCGTGCTCGTCGTACTCGGTGTCGCGGTGTTCCCGCTGTACTGGATGTTCGTCACGGCGCTGTCGAGCAACAGCGACCTCTTCGCCGAGCAGCCCCGGCTCACGCCGGACCTCGGCCAGTTCGGGGTGTTCGTCGACGCGCTGGCCGAGGGCAAGGCGGCCGGGTGGTTGCTGAACAGCCTGATCATCGCCGTGGGCACGATGGTCCTCTCGGTCGGCCTGGGCATCCCGCTCGGTTACGCGTTGTCCCGGTTCTCGTTCGGGGGCAAGGCCGTGCTGACCGTCGTGCTGCTGTTCACGCAGATGCTTCCCGAGGCGCTCATGGTCGTGCCGTTGTTCGCGCTGTTCCGCCGATTCGAGTTGCTCGACTCGCTGACCGGTCTCATCCTGGTGAACTCCGCGTTCGTCCTGCCGATCGTGGCGCTGATTCTCAAGGGCGCGATCGACGGCATCCCGAAGGAGCTGGAGGAGGCGGCGCGCGCCGACGGCGCGCGGCCCTTCACCACCCTGACCCGGATCAACGTGCCGCTGATCGCGCCGTCGATCGCGGCGACCGCGGTCATCGCCTTCTTCCACGCCTGGAACGAGTACGTGTTCGCGGTGACGTTCATCTTCAATCCGGACCTGCAACCGGCCTCCGTGGGCATCGCGAACTTCATCGGTGAGCTGGGTACGCCGATCCAGACGGTGATGGCCGTCGCCTTCCTGTTCACGCTGCCCGCCGTCGCCTTCTACCTGCTGGTGCAGAAGTACGTGGTGTCCGGCATGACCGCTGGCGCGGTGAAGGGTTGAGCCGAAGAATGAAGATCGTCTCCATCGACACACTCGTCGTCGACTTCTACCGTACGAACCTCGTCATCGTGCGCGTGCACACCGACGCGGGGATCATCGGGCTCGGTGAGGCCACCCTGGAGGGCAAGGAACGGGCCGTCCAGGGCGCCATCGCCGAGCTGTCCGAGGCGGTCGTGGGCCTGGACCCCACACGCATCTCGAAGATCCTCTACGAGCTGGCCCGGGACTGGTACTGGCGTGGCGGGCCGGTCATCATGACCGCGTTGAGCTCGCTGGAGATGGCCCTGTGGGACATCTCGGCGCGCGACCTCGGCGTCCCCGTCTCGCGGCTCCTCGGTGGTGCGACCCGGGACCGGGTGCGCGCGTACGCCAACGGCTGGTTCTCCGGTGCCGTCACGCCGGAGGACTACGCGGCGGCCGCGCGCCGGACTGTGGAGTCCGGCTTCCGCGGCCTCAAGTGGGACCCGTTCGAGAACTACGACCTGACCATCACCACCGCGCAGTTGGATCGGGTGCTCGCCCAGATCGACGCCGTCCGGGGCGCGGTGGGCCGGGACGTCGAGCTGTTCGTCGAGGGCCACGGTCGCTTCGACGTCCGCCACGCGATCAAGGTCGCGAAGGAGATCGCCCAGTTCGACCCGGTGTGGTTCGAGGAGCCGTGCCCACCGGACAACCTCGATGCGCTTGTGGACATCCGACGCGCGTCGCCGGTGCCCATCGCGGCGGGGGAGCGGTGGTACGGCCGGCAGGGCTTCGCGCCCGCCCTCGCCCGCCAGGCCGTCGACTTCGTCCAACCCGATGTGACCCACGCCGGCGGGATCGCCGAGCTGGCCTTCATCGCGACGCTCGCGGCGACGAGTTACGTGGGATTCGCGCCGCACAACCCGAGCGGACCCCTCAGCACGGCCGCCACGCTGCAACTCGGTGCGACACTGCCCAGCTTCCGCTACCTGGAGATCATGGCGACGGACGTGCCGTGGCGACCCGAGATCACCAACGAACGGCTGGTGTTGACCGCCGACGGTGACGTGCTCATCCCGACCGGCATCGTCGGACTGGGCATCGAGTTGGATCTCGCCGCGATCGAGCGGCACCCGTTCACACCGCACCCGCTGCGCATGTTCCAGGACGCCGTGTACGACATCCGTCCGCGAGACGAGCGATCCTTCTTCAACCTGGAGAGCGGCTCATGACGGTGCCTCAGCCCCGGCGACAGCCCGACGGCGCGGACTGGTTCGGGACCGCCGCCGAGGCGCTGCCCGACGACGTCGACGACAGTGTCCTCATCGGCCGGATCTGGGATCCGGCCGGAGACGGCCCGTCACCCGTGACCGTCCGGGACGGTGAGGTCATCGACCTCAGTCAGCGGTTCCCCACCGTCCGGGACATCTGCGAGCTGCCCGACCCCGCCGCGACGGTGGCCGGGCTCGACGGGCCGCGGCTGGGTGAGTTCGGCGAGATACTCGCCAACACGGCGGCCGTGACCCGCGACCACAGCCGGCCCTGGTTGCTCGCCCCGGTCGACCTTCAGGCGCTCAAGGCCGCCGGCGTGACCTTCGCCGTCTCGCTCATCGAACGCGTCATCGAGGAACGGGCCCGTGGAGACCTGGCGCTCGCGGCGGACATCCGGCAACGGATGCTCGCCGACATCGGTGCCGACCTGGACAGCCTGACCCCGGGCTCGGCCGAGGCCGACCGACTCAAGAGCCTGCTCGTCGCCGAGGGCATCTGGAGCCAGTACCTGGAGGTGGGGATCGGGCCGGACGCCGAGATCTTCACCAAGGGGCAGGTCCTCTCCGCCGTCGGCACCGCCGTCCCGGTGGGGGTGCTCGCCGCGTCGACCTGGAACAACCCGGAACCCGAGGTCACGCTGATCATCCAGTCCAGCGGCCGGATCGTCGGCGCCACCCTCGGCAACGACGTGAACCTGCGGGACGTCGAGGGCCGCTCGGCGCTTCTGCTTCCCCTGGCGAAGGACAACAACGCCTCGTGCGCCCTCGGCCCCCTGATCCGGCTGTTCGACGAACGGTTCGACCTGGAACGGGTGCGCGAGCTCGAGGTGAGCCTGGACATTCGCGGCGTGGACGGCTTCCACCTGGAGGCGGTCTCGGAGATGACGCGGATGTCGCGCGACCCGGCGGAACTGGTGCGGCAGTTGATCGGGCCGCACCACCGCTATCCCGACGGTGCCGCCCTGATGCTCGGCACGATGTTCGCGCCCACCCAGGACCGGGACCGCCCCGGCGAGGGCTTCACCCACAAGATCGACGATGTGGTACGGATCGGCTGCCCGGCCCTGGGCACCCTGGTCAACCGGGTGCGACACGCCCAGGAGTGTGAGCCCTGGCAGTTCGGCGTCCGGGATCTGATGGGCAATCTGGTGAGGAGAGGACTGCTGTGAACATGGTCAGCACGGTCGACCCGCGCGACGGTCGAACTCGTACGACGGATCTCCGCGAGACCGACGAGCCGCGGCTGGAGGCGATCACCAGCCAGGCGGTCAACGCGGCGCAGTGGCTGTCCGGCCTGGGCAGACTCGGCCGAGCGGACCTGCTGGACGCCATCGCCGCGTCCCTGGAGTCCCACCGCGGCGACCTGGTGGCCGCGGCGGAGGCGGAGACCGGTCTCAGCAACGCGCGACTCGACGGGGAACTCACCCGGGCGGCGGTCCAGTTCCGGATGTTCGGCGACGTGCTGCGCGACGGGGGCTACGTCGAGGCCGCCATCGACCACGCCGCCGACACACCGCTCGGACGCGGCCCGGACCTGCGGCGGATGCTCGTACCCCTCGGGCCGGTCGCGGTCTTCGGCGCCAGCAACTTCCCGTTCGCCTTCTCGGTCGCGGGAGGTGACACCGCGGCGGCGCTCGCCGCCGGCTGTCCCACGGTCCTGAAGGCCCACCCGTCGCACCCGTTGACCTCGCACGCCTCGGCCGAGGCCATCGCGGCGGCCGTCCGCGACCTGGGCGGGCCCGACGGTGTGATCGCGACCGTGTACGGCGAGCAGGCCGGCCGCTCGCTGGTACGCCACCCCGCGATCCGCGCCGCCGCGTTGACGGGCTCCGTCGGCGCCGCCCGCGGCATCCAGGCGGCCATCGACGAGCGACCCGATCCCATTCCCCTCTACGCCGAGCTGAGCAGCGTGAACCCGATCGTCGTCCTGCCCGGCGCGGCCGCCGACCGGGGCGAGCAGATCGCCGAGGGACTGTTCGCCTCCTTCACCAACTCGGGCGGCCAACTGTGCACGAAGCCCGGTCTGGCGTTCGTCCCGTCCGATCCGAGCGGTGCGCGCCTGGTCGACTCGCTGCGGGAGAAGGTCGCCGCCACCGGCGGTGCGATCATGCTGAACGACCGCATCCGGACCGCGTACGAGCAGCAGGCGGCGGCCTTCGAGCAGGCCGGTGCCCGGGTCTCGGCGCGAGCGCAGATCGACGCCGAGGCGGGTTTCCGCGTCGCGCCGACCCTCCTGGAGGTCGGTCTGCCGGGCCTCACCGCCGAGATCACCGACGAGTGCTTCGGTCCGCTCCTGGTCGTGGTGCGCTACGACGACGTCGCCGAGTTGGATGCGGCGCTGGCGACCGTCCCACCGTCGCTGACCGGTGCCATCCACAGCGCGCCGGACGACGACGCCGGTGTCGTACGCCGGCTCGTCGAGCTGTTCGCCGACCGGTCGGGTCGCATCGTCTTCGACGGCTATCCCACCGGCGTCCGGGTCTCGTGGGCCCAGCACCACGGCGGACCCTGGCCCTCGACCAATGCCGTGCACACCTCCGTCGGCGCCACCTCGATCAGGCGCTTCCTGCGCCCGCTGGCCTGGCAGGACGCCCCGGTCTGGATCCTTCCCGAGGAGCTACAGGACGGCTGCACCACCATTCCCCGCCGAGTCGACGGGAGGTTGGAGCCAGCGGTGGAACAGCCGCGCCGGTAACTGGTCACCGCACCCGTCGAACCGTCGGCCGGTCGCTCGCCGCGGCCTGCCACACGCCGTAGAGGGAGTAGGAACATGCCCGTCGCAGTCCCCCGTCCCCTGTCGCCGCCGCCGAGGCGCCGGCTGCTCGCACTGCTCGCCGCCGTCGCCGTCGCGGCCACGACTGTCGTCGCCCCGGCGGCGTCGGCCGCGCCACCCGCGCGGCTGGGCCCGACCGTCACCCGCACCGACACACCACCGACCGGGTACGAGGTCACCTTCCGGTACCGGGCCCCCGAGGACGTCCAGCAGGTCCACATCTACGGCGACTGGTTCTACTCCCGGCCCGAGGCCATCTCCTGCCAGGACTGCGGTGACGCCCGGCCGCCCGCCGAGTGGCAGCCCGGCGACGTGGCGGCCACCCCGTGGCACATCCTGCCCATGCGCAAGGGCCCGGACGGGGTGTGGGCGGTCACCACGCCGCTGCCCGCGGGCACGTTCCGCTACGCGTTCACCCACGACTGCGCGAACGAACTGGCCACCGGCTGCACGCTGCACGACGACCCGGCGAACCGGTGGCAGATCCAGCCGCAGTACCCGGGCGCGCCCGGCGCGGTTCGCAGCACGATCTACGTCCCGGCCAGCAGGAAGTTCCCGACGTACGACACCGGCTACCAGGCGCCGGTGGCCAGGACCGGCCGGCTGGAGTCCCGGCGGTACACCTCGCCGCTGTCGACGAACCCGCCCGGGGTGCACGACATCGTCGTCTACCTGCCACACGGTTACGACCCCCACCGGGCCACGCCGTACCCGACCCTCTACCTGAGTCACGGCAGTGGTGACCACTCGACCGCCTGGACGATGCAGGGTGTGGCCCACCTGATCCTGGAGAACGCCATCGCCGACCGTGCCGCGCAGCCGATGGTGATCGTGTCCACCGACTTCAACGGCCTGCCCGGCGGCAACGCGGGCTACGTCGACGAGCTGCGGAACAACATCTTCCCGTTCGTGGAGCAGAACTACCGCGTGTCCGCCCGTGCGCAGGACCGCGCCTTCGCCGGCTTCTCCGCGGGCGGCAGCCGGGCGTACACCCTGATGTACGACCACACCGACCTGTTCGGCTACCACGCGGCCTGGAGTGCCGGCGGACCAGCCGCCACCCCGGCACAGGTCGACCGCATGAAGGCGGTCGCCGGCGGCATCATGATCGGCACCGGGCTCCAGGACCGTCTGGGCAACATCGCCGAGAACTCGCAGCGCAACGCGGCCGCCCTGCGGGCCGCCGGCGTCGACCTCGACGAGTACAACGTGCCAGGTGTGCACACCTGGCACGTCTGGCGTCCGCTGCTGGACCACTACCTGCGTACCCTGACGTTCCGCGCCACCACGACCGGGCTCGACGTCGCATCGGTGCCCGCGGGCGCCTCGCACCGGACCAGGGTCACCGCCACCGCGACGGTCGGTGCCGTCAGCACCAGCACCGCGGCCCCCGCCGGCCGTGTCGACTTCTACGCGGGAGACACCCGCCTCGGGTCGGCCCCGGTGCACCACGGTGTCGCCCGGTTGAGGACGACCGTCCACGGCGGACTCACCACTCCGGTGGTCGCCCACTACCGGGGTGACAGGCTTTTCAACGCTTCGCGGAGCGCACCGGTCGACGCCCGGTAACACCGGGCTCGACGTCCTCCCCGGTGCGGTGGGAAAAACCCCGGCCGCCGCCCCTGGTGACAGGAGCGGCGGCCGGGGCGTTTCCGCTCAACCGGTCACGGGGTCGCCTCCGTGGCCCGCATTCGCAGCATGGTCCAGGACGCGGGCGGAAGCGTCAGCCGGACGGCGGCATCGGCCTGCCGCGCCGTGTCGTTGGGTCGCGGTTCGCCGTGGTCCGGACCGTCGGCGGTGTTCCTGGCGGCCAGGTCGGTGCCGCCGACGGTGACGCACTCGATGATCCCGGTCAGGTGGGTGCCGCTGACGTCGACGGTCACCTCGGCCGGGGTGTCGGTGACGCGGTTGACGAGGAACACGCTGACCTCGCCGCTGTCGTCGTCCCAGGTGGAGACCGCGTCGACCGCGGCCACCTCACCGTAGCGGTCGGTGGTCGTCGTGCTGCCGTCGCGGAGCACGTCGAGCACCGCTCCCCGGGCATGCCGGGCGGTGCGGGCGAAGGGGTGGAAGATGGTCTGACGCCAGGCCGAGCCGCCGGGCTCGGTCATGATCGGTGCGATGACGTTCACCAGTTGGGCCTGGCACGCCGCCGTCACCCGGTCGCTGTGGCGGAGCAGGCTGATCAGCAGGCCACCGACGACGACGGCGTCTGCCACGCTGTAGTGATCCTCCAACAGTCGCGGCGCGACCGGCCAGTCGTCACCGCTCGGCGGGGTCGACGGGGTGGCGGACTGGTACCAGACGTTCCACTCGTCGAACGCGATCATGATCTTCTTGGTCGACCGGCGGATCGCCCCGACCGAGTCGGCGATGGCGGTGACGGCGTCGATGTATCTGTCCATGTCCTCGCCGGAGGCGAGGAAGCTGGGCAGATCGTCGTCGACCGGCTGGTAGTAGGCGTGCAGCGAGATCAGGTCGACGTCGTCGTACGCCTCGGTGAGCACGTCGCGTTCCCAGCTGCCGAACGTGGGCATGCCGAGGTGCGACGAGCCGCAGGCCACGAGTTCGAGTTCGGGGTCGAAGCGCCGCATGGCCTTCGCGGTCTGTGCCGCGAGGCGGCCGTACTCGGTCGCGCTGCGCTGGCCCACCTGCCACGGGCCGTCCATCTCGTTGCCCAGGCACCACAGGCGGATGCCGTACGGGTCGGCCGTGCCGTTGGCGCGCCGCTGGTCGGCGAGGTGGCTGCCGCCGCGGTGATTGGCGTACTCGAGCAGGTCGACCGCCTCGGCGGTGCCGCGGGTGCCGAGGTTGACCGCCATGATCGGTTCGAGGTCGGCCTGGCCGAGCCAGCGCATGAACTCGTCGAGCCCGAAGGCGTTGGTCTCCAGGCTGTGCCAGGCGAGGTCGAGTCGGGCCGGTCGCTTGTCGACCGGTCCCACGCCGTCCTCCCACCGGTAGGAGGAGACGAAGTTGCCACCCGGGTAGCGGATCGTGGTCACGCCGAGCTCCCGTACGAGCGCCAGCACGTCGCGCCGGAAGCCGTCGGCGTCGGCCGTCGGGTGCCCCGGCTCGTAGATGCCGGTGTAGACACAGCGACCCAGGTGTTCCACGAACGAGCCGAAGAGTCGACGTGGCACCGGCGCCACGCGCCGACGCGGGTCCAGGCTCAGGCGCGCGGTGTTCACGACGCCTCCCCGGTGACCGTCGGCCCGATCCCGGCCAGCCGGGCGGGCATCCGGTAGCGGTGGGGGAGTGGGCATGCGGCGTCGGCCAGGTGTGCCGGCGCCTTGTCGAGGTGGGGGTTCAGGACGGGCTCCCTTCGAGCGAGGTCCCGACGCCGAGAGCGCTGCCGGGGCGCGGGACCGAGGGGTGGTGGGGTCCGTGTGAGGTCTGGACACCGCGAGGGCGGTGGACTACGTTCTCGATCTATGTAAACGTTACCGATTACGTTTACGGTAGGGAACAGTTGCCTGCGGCCAATGTGGGCGATCCGGGCGAACGCCGCCCGGCCGGCGACGCGTGGCCGAACGTGGCGCGCGGGTGCGGCGCACCGGCCCGTTATCGGGTGACCGCATTCCCTACTGCGCTGGGGAATGGAATGCCGGCGGCCTTTGCGCCCCGTTCTTTCGGTCTGCGCAACCGCAGAAACTCGCACCTCCCGTCCGCGCCGAGAGTCGCGTCCGTTCACAATTCTGTGGCCGTCCCGCCGGCTCGTCCCGGCTGCCCAACTGTCCTGGTAGGACGGTCTGCCAGGCGTTGCGGGAGGCGCGGAGGTCTTGTGCTCGTAACCCCTGTCGGTTACGTTGGCAACACCCTGGAAACGTAACCGATAACGATTGCAGTCCAGAGGGAGCGGCATGATTGAGGTCAATGCACCGGCCACAATGAGTGATGTCGCGCGGGTTGCCGGTGTTTCCACCGCCACCGTCTCGCGCGTGGTCAACGGACACTACGGCGTCAGTGCCCGCACCATTGCTCAGGTCCGCTTGGCCATCGACCAGCTCGGCTACGAGTCGAGTCTGGTGGCCACGAGCCTCCGGCGCAGCCGCACCAACGTTCTCGGCCTCGTGACGCACAGCTTCCAGTCGTACACGGCCGAGGTGCTCAAGGGAGCGATGAAGGCGCTGAGCCGCTCGGGCTTCGACCTGATCATCTACGCCAACAGCGACCTCTACGGGTCGTATTCGGAGGGCTGGGAGAAGCGGCACGTCGCCCGACTGTCGGGCACCCTCACCGACGGGTGCATCGTCGTCACACCCTGGGGTGAGGTGCAGAGCCGGACACCGATCGTGGCCATCGACCCGGTGCGCGGCTCGACGGCGCATTCGGTGACAGCCGACAACCTCGCGGGCGCCACCACGGCGGTCGAGCACCTGCTGGGCCTGGGCCACCGGCGCATCGGGTTCATCGCGGGCCGCGCCAGCCTGGCGGCGGCGTGGTCGCGGGAGGAGGGCTACCGGGCGGCGCTCACCGACGCCGGCATCCCGGTCGACCCGACGCTGATCGGCGAAGGAGACTTCAACCCCGAGTCGGCGACGCCGTTGGCACGCGCGCTGCTGCAACGGGCGGACCCGCCGACGGCGATCTTCGCGGCGAGCGACGGGATGGCCCTGAAGGTGCTGGAGGTCGCCGCGGAGCTGGGGCTCGCGGTCCCCGGGGACCTGTCCGTCGTCGGGTTCGACAACATCCCGGAGTCGGCGCTGACCCTGCCGGCTCTGACCACCGTGGACCAGTCGATGTACCAGCTCGGCTACGAGGCCGCGCGCATGTTGAAGTCGCTGGTGACCGGCGAATGGGAGGGGCCACGCCAGGTCGTGCTGCCGACAGAGCTCGTCGTCCGCGGCTCATGCGCGCCACCACGAGGCGCGACACGAACGTGACCCAGGTCCGCCGCACCGGGCGATCCCGTCAGGTACGCCCGGGGCAGAACCGCGAAGGGGGTGTGCACGCGCAGACCCACGGCGAGATTCGCCGACGAGTTGAGCCGGCCCGGCGGGCCGCGTCCGCTGCCGGCGCAGGAAAGGAGTGGAGCGTGACAACCGCAACGAACCACTGGCGCGTACGCCGATCGGGCGTGCGTCGACTCTCGGCGGTGTTCACCGCCGGAGTCATGGCGGCCGCGGCCGTCCTGTTCGCGCCGCAACCGGCCGCGGCGGCGGAGACACCGTGGCTGGATGTCTCCCCGGATCGCTACGCCGCGTTCACCGTTCCGGCCGCGTACGTCCAGGAGCACCTGGGCTCGGTGTCGCAGGTCGTCGTCGAGGGCAACCTCGGCCCCTCCGCGGCCTGGGCGGAGTTCGGGCTGACCCGGCGCGGCGACGTGTGGTCGGGCATCCTCGGCCCGCTCGAGCCGGGGCTCTACCACTACCAGGTCACCGCCGACGACACCTTGAGCCTCAAGGATCCGACGAACAGCACGACTGTGGCGTCCAACCCGCTCCTGAGCACCTTTCTCGTCCCGGGTGACTCGGCACGGTGGTTGGCGGACGCACCCACGGGCACCGGCGGCACGGTCGAGACTTTGAACTACCGCACCAGGAGCGGGCAGCGGTCGGCCCTGGTGTGGACACCGCCGGGGTACGCGGGCAAGGGCCCGAAGGGTTACCCGGTGCTCTACCTGCAGTCGGGCGATGCCGCGAAGGTCACCGACTGGCTCGACCTCGGCCGATCCAAGCAGATCCTCGACAACCTCTCGGCCGCGGGCGCCATCAGGCCGATGGTGGTCGTGATCAACGACGCCAACAGCGCGGACGGCAGGGAGCTGAAGGACCTCCGGAAGGCGGTCGCCGACAGCTACCGGGTCCTTCGTGATCCCGCGCACCAGGCGATCGCGGGTGTGTCCGACGGCGCGGCGGCGGCGGTCGAGGCCGCGTTGGCCAAGCCGGGTCAGTTCGGCTACGTGGGCTGGTTCTCGGGCCAGTCGGTCCCGCAGGTCGACCGGAAGGACGCCAGGACGGTCAACCGCACCCTGAAGGTGTTGCGCCTGTACACGGGGAACGTGACGGATCCCGCGTACAACCCCACCTATCGACTCATGAAGGCGTTGGACCGGGCCGGTGTCAGGTTCGAGGTCGACGGGGTCAACCCGGACGGCGGCGCGAACTGGACCACCTGGCAGGAGAACCTCGTCGACTTCGCGCCGCGACTGTTCCAGCACGTGTCGGACCACGGTCCGAGCCCCGGTCACCGGTCGCTGCGGGGGGAGTTCGCGCCGCCACCGGCCGGCACCACCCCGACGCCGTTCGTCACCGAGGACGGGTTCGTCACGTTCGAGACCGGCCCGGATATCAAGGACGCCCAGCACGTCACGGTATGGGCGAACATCGCGCCGGGCGGCAGTTGGTTGCGCGTGCCGCTGACCCGCGACGGTGACCGGTGGCGAGCGACAGTGGGTCCGCTGAAGCCCTGGTTCTACTACTACCGGCTGATCGTGGACCGGGTCGCGGTCAAGGACACCTCGAACCCGACCAGGGTGACCACGGAACCGACGTGGAGCACCTTCCTCATCCCCGGACCGGGCGCCCGTCTGCTGACGGACGTCCCCGCCGGGCGGGGTGGGACGGTCGAGAGCATGACCTATCCCAGCACGGTCGCCGGCCAGGACCGCACCGCTCTGGTGTGGACGCCGCCCGGGTACGACCCGGGCCGGGCCCAGCCGTACCCCGTTCTCTACCTCCAGCACGGCGGTGGCCAGAACCACACCGACTGGGTCGAGATGGGGCGCGCCAAGCAGATCCTCGACCACCAGTTCCTCGACGGTGACCTCACGCCCATGGTCGTCGTGATGGGCAACGGCAACTCGTCCAACTTCAACCGGGAGTTGTTGGAGAACATCGTGCCGACGGCCCGCGCCCGCTACCACATCTCCAGCGAGTCGTCCCAGCAGGCAATCGCCGGCCTGTCGATGGGCGGTGGGCAGGCACTGGGGGTGCTGCGGGCGTACCCGGGCGAGTTCGCCTACGTCGCGGCGCTCTCGGCCGGGTTCGGCAGCGGCACCGGCGTCGACGTCGAGGCGATCAACAGCGGGACGAAGATGCTGCGCCTGTACGTCGGCGACCGGACCGACTTCGTGTACCCGAGCTTCATGGCGTCGCTGACCACGCTCGACAACCTCGGTATCCGCTACGAGTTCGACGGGGTGACCCCCGGGCCGCATGGCTGGGACGTGTGGCAGAAGAACCTCATCGACCTGGCGCCGCGCCTGTTCAAGCGCTAGGAGCACGTCCACGGCGGCGCCACCGGGGCAGGGCTTCCTGCCCTGGTGGCGCCCGCCGAGCAGGAAACTGTCGCACCGCGATCCCCGAAGGGAAGAACGTCAATGAAGACGATACGAATACTCGCCACGGTGACCATGCTCGCGGCCGGGGCCGGGCTCGTCGGCTGTTCCTCCGACGAGGGGGGAAGCGACGCGAGCAACTGCACGAACACCATCACCAAGAAGGACGTGCCGGTCGTGACGATGTGGGGCTGGTACCCCAACACCCAACTCGTCGTCGACAACTTCAACAAGCAGCACGACGACGTGCAGGTCTGCTGGACCAACGTCGGGCAGGGCGGCGACGAGTACGACAAGTTCCAGACGGCCATCTCGGCGGGCACCGGCGCGCCCGACGTGATCATGGTCGAGGCGGACCGGATCCCGACCTTCCAGATCCAGGGCGCGCTCGTCGACATCAAGAAGTACGGCTACGACGCGGTCAAGGCCAACTACAGCGAGGGCGCCTGGAAGGACGTGTCGGTCGGCGACGCGGTCTACGGCGTCCCGGTCGACGGCGGCCCGATGGGCATGATCTACCGCAAGGACATCTTCGACAAGTACAAGATCACCCCACCGAAGACCTGGGCCGAGTACGAGCAGGCCGCGCAGAAGGTCAAGGACGCCGGCGGCCCGCTGTTCGGGGACCTCGGCGCGAACGTCCCGGCGGTCATGATGGCGCTCCAGATCCAGAAGGGCGCCGCACCGTTCACCTTCGATCCGGCGCAGCCGAAGTCCATCGGCGTGAAGCTCAACGACCAGCCGTCCAAGGACGTGCTCGACTACTGGGGTGGCCTCGCCAAGAAGGGCCTGGTCGGGACGCAGGACCAGTTCACCCCGGAGTACATCTCCGGCGTGATCAACGGCAACTACGCGACGTACATCTCGGCGGCCTGGGCACCCGGCTATCTCACCGGCGCGGGTGTCGGCAAGGGCCAGGACACCGGCAAGTTCGCGGTGGCGCCGCTTCCGCAGTGGGATGCGAACAACCCGGTGCAGGTCAACTGGGGCGGGTCGGCCTTCTCGGTGACCAAGCAGGCGAAGAAGCCGGAGTTGGCGGCGAAGGTCGCCTACGGGCTCTACGCCGACAAGGAGTCGCTGACCGACGGCTGGACCAACCAGATCATCTTCCCGCTCAACCTGACGGCGCTCAACGATCCCGCGTTCATCGACCTGAAGGTGGCGTTCTTCGACGGCCAGCAGGCGAACAAGGAGGTCTACGTTCCCGCCGCCAACGCCTACAAGGGCGTCGCCTACGCCCCGTTCGGCCAGTTCTACCTCGACGCGATGACCAAGCAGATCAGCGAGATCATCAAGGGCTCCACCGCCGGCGCGCAGGCCGCCGACAGGATCCAGGAGGACGTGGCGAAGTACGCCAAGGAGCAGGGCTTCACCGTCCAGTGACCGGATGGGTGGGCCGTGCCGCCGCTCGACGGCCGGCCCACCCACTATCCCGCAGCGTCCACGTCCCGGAGACCACAGATGACACTCCTGACCGAGCAGCGCACACCGCGTACCCGCACCGAGAAGCGCAAGACCCGTGGCAAGGTGCACCTCCGCGAGCACCTGATGGGGTGGCTCTTCGTCGGGCCGTTCGCGGTCGTCTTCCTGGCGTTCCTCATCGCGCCGCTGGGCTACGCGTTGTACCTCAGTCTCTTCCAGAAGAAGCTGATCGGCGGCACCAGCTTCGTCCTCTTCGACAACTACGTGAAGGCGTTCACCGACCCGAGCTTCCTGTCCGGGGCGTGGTTCGTCATCCGGTTCTCCCTCGTCGCCATCCCGGTGCAGATCGCCATCGCACTGGCGATGGCGCTCATCCTGGACGCGGTGACGTCCCTGTTCGCGCGCTTCTCCCGCCTCATGATCTTCCTGCCGTACGCGATCCCCACGGTGATCGGGGCGGTGATGTGGGGGTTCCTCTACAGCAAGGGCTTCGGTCCGCTCACCGACATCTTCGGGTTGTTCGGGGCGACCGCGCCCGACTTCCTGGGCAGCAACCTGATCTTCTACGGTCTGCTGAACGTCGTCACCTGGCAGTGGGTCGGCTACTACATGATCATCCTGTACGCGGCGTTGCAGGGCGTCGACCCGACGCTCTACGAGGCCGCCCGGATGGACGGCGCCGGACGGTGGCAGGTCGCGCTGCGGATCAAGATCCCACTGATCGCGCCCGCGCTGATCCTCATCCTGGTCTTCGCACTCATCGGCACCCTGCAGTTCTTCAACGAACCGCAGATCCTGCGGTATCTCGCCGCCGGCACGATCGGGACGGACTTCACCCCCAAC
Source organism: Micromonospora sp. NPDC048839 (assembly GCF_040649915.1). NCBI lineage: Bacteria > Bacillati > Actinomycetota > Actinomycetes > Micromonosporales > Micromonosporaceae > Micromonospora > Micromonospora sp. NPDC048839. The sequence goes on along the minus strand of NZ_JBEZGL010000002.1, from coordinate 220,635 downwards.
ATGTACGCGTACCAGCAGGCGTTCGCCCTCGCCAACTTCAACTACGGGTCGGCGATCTCGTTCGCCCTCGGCGGCATCGTGTTCATCTGCGTGTACGCATTCCTGTTCTTCACCCGCAAGCGGAGGAGCTTCCTCTGATGGCCAACCGCACGAGCGTCAGCGCAGGCCCACGCCGACCGCAACGCTATCTGCCACTACAGATCCTTCTCGGCTTCATGGTGATCTACTTCCTCGTACCGTTCTGGTGGGTCATCGTCAACAGCTCCAAGGACGCACCGGGGCTGTTCGGCGGAGGCAACACCCTGTGGTTCTCCGACCAGATCGACTACGTCGGCAACCTCCGGCAGCTGTTCACCTACGACGGGGGCATCTACCTGCGGTGGATCCTCAACTCCACGTTGTACGCGATAGCCGGCGGCATCGGCGCCACGGTCCTGTCGGTGATGGCCGGCTACGGCTTCGCCAAGTACCGTTTCGCCGCCCGACGCTTCAGCTTCGCCGTCGTGCTCGGCGCGTTGATGGTGCCCGCCACCGCCCTGGTCATCCCGACCTTCATCATGTTCTCCCGGCTCGGCCTGACCAACACGGTCTGGGCGGTGATCCTCCCGTCGCTGCTCAATCCGTTCGGCGTCTACCTGATGCACGTCTACGCGCGCGACGCCGTACCCGACGAGTTGTTGGACGCGGCACGTGTCGACGGCGCGGGCGAGGTGCGTACCTTCCTCCAGATCGCCCTGCCGCTGATGCGCCCCGCGGTGGTCACCGTGCTCCTGCTGTCCGCCGTGGCGTCCTGGAACAACTACTTCCTGCCGCTGGCCATGCTCTCCGACAACCGGCTGTTCCCGGTGACCGTCGGCCTCGGCCTCTGGCAGGGCATCGCCTCGGCGAACAACTCGGGAGGCACCTCGCTGTGGAGCCTCATCATCCTGGGCTCGCTCGTGTCGGTGATCCCACTGATCATCGCGTTCTTCAGCCTGCAACGGCACTGGCGCGGCGGGCTGTCCGTCGGCGGCCTCCGGTAGGTGCCACCCCCTTGATCGCCGGATGACAGAGAGGTGTGCTGATGTCGACGACGGATCGTCCGCTGCGCAGCGGGCAGTGGTTCGGCGCGGAGGGCCGCAACGGGTTCATCCACCGTTCCTGGATGCGCAACCAGGGTTTCGCGGACGACGTCTTCGACGGTCGCCCGGTGATCGGCATCGCCACCACCTGGTCGGAGCTGACACCCTGCAACGCCCACCTGCGTGACCTCGCCGAATCGGTGAAGCGGGGCGTGTGGGAGAGCGGCGGCCTGCCGCTGGAGTTCCCCGCCATGAGCCTGGGCGAGCCCCTGATGCGGCCCACGACCATGCTCTACCGCAACCTGCTGGCCATGGAGTTGGAGGAGTCGGTCCGCGCCAACCCGCTCGACGGGGTGGTCCTGCTCTCCGGCTGTGACAAGACCACCCCCGGGCTGCTGATGGGTGCGGCGAGCGTCGACCTGCCCACCCTGATGATCACCGGCGGACCGATGCTCAACGGCAAGTTCCGGGGCCAGGACATCGGGTCGGGCACCGTCGTCTGGCGCTTCACCGAGGAGCAGCGCGCCGGCCGGATGACCGCGGCCGACTGCTCGGAGGCCGAGGTCGGCATGTCCCGCAGCCGGGGCCACTGCATGACCATGGGTACCGCCTCCACGATGGCCTGCGTGACCGAGGCGCTGGGCGTGCAACTGCCGGGAGCGGCCGCCGTGCCGGCGGTCGACTCGCGCAGGTACGCGCTCGCGCAGGCCGCCGGCCGGCGGATCGTCGCCATGGTCGCGCAGGACCAGCGGCTGTCCACGGTGCTGACCCGGGAGGCGTTCGAGAACGCCATCCGGGTCAACGCGGCGATCGGCGGATCCACCAACGCGGTCGTGCACCTGCTGGCGATCGCCGGACGCCTCGGCGTCCCGCTGTCCCTGGAGGACTTCGACACCCTCACCGCCGAGGTGCCCATGATCGTCAACCTGATGCCGTCCGGGGCGTACCTGATGGAGGACTTCGCCTACGCGGGCGGCGTGCCGGCGGTGATGAACGAGATCGCCGCCCTGCTCAACATGGAGCACGTCACCGTCAGCGGCAAGAGCGTCGCCGACAACATCAGCGGCGTGCAGTGCTGGAACCGGCAGGTCATCGGCACCCTGGCGGAGCCGTTCCAACCCGCCGGCTCGGGCACCGTGGTGCTCCGCGGGTCGCTCGCACCGTCCGGGGCCGTGCTGAAGGTCTCCGCCGCCTCCGCGCACCTCCTGCAACACACCGGACCGGCGCTCGTCTTCGACCGGATCGAGGACTACATCGTCGCCGCCGACGATCCGGACCTCGATGTCACCCCGGACACGGTGATCGTGGTACGCAACGCGGGCCCGCGGGGCTACCCCGGCTTCCCGGAGGTGGGCAACGTGCCCATGCCACGACGACTGCTCGAAGCCGGCATCATCGACATGGTGCGGATCTCCGACGCCCGGATGAGCGGCACCGGGTACGGCACCTGTGTCCTGCACGTCGCCCCGGAGGCCGCCGTGGGTGGCCCGCTCGCGCTGGTGCGCACCGGCGACCTGATCCGCGTCGACGTCCCGACGCGGCGGTTGGACCTGCTGGTCGACGACGCGGCACTCACCGAACGCCGCGCCGCCTGGCAACCGCCACCGCGGACGGCCGACCGGGGCTGGACACGCCTGTACAGCGAGCACGTTCTCCAGGCCGACCAGGGCGCGGACCTCGACTTTCTGGTCGGCGGCAGCGGCAGCGCCGTACCCCGGCACTCGCACTGACCGCGCGCCCACCACGAACCGGGCACCGAACGGGAGTCCCAGCGCACGGCTGGGGCTCCCGTCAGCGCCCGCATGCCCCGCACGCCCGGCGGGTACGCAGGTGGTAGTCGCTTGACGCCGCGAGGAGCCCGAGACCCAGGACCCAGTACGCCGACATCGCCACCCAGAGGAACGTGTCGGAGAACTCGCTGACCGAGCCGGACATCAACTGCACGAGCCCCATGCCGAAGTACGCCACGATGCCCGCCCCGAGCCCGAAGCCGGGCACCAGCAACAGCAGACGGGGGATCGGGCGGCCGGCGAGCAGCGGCACCCACCCCGGCCAGACCTCACCCCAGCGGTGGACGAGCGCCAACGGCAACAGCACTCCCGCCAGCAGCAGGCCGACCTCCAGCCCGATCACGGAGGCGTTCTGGATGAGGCTGTCGAACCCCACCGCGCCCTGCGCCGCGAAGCGCGTCACGAGGCCGGCCACCGCCACGTACGCGGCCCAGCGTGCCCACCGCGCGGGGACCGCGCGGCGGTGACCGGGCCGCCCGGTCCGACAGCACTCCGGGCAGTCACCACGGGTGCGTCGCTGATAGCGGGCGGTGGCCAGGCCGAGCAGGGCCGCCCCGGACACACAACCCAGCCGGCTGGCGAACGCCGTCGGGTCGAAGTGCGGGCTGACCATGAACAGCAGGAAGCCCACGAGCTCCGGCAGTAGGATCGCGGCGGCAGCGACCAGCGCCCCGGTGATCGCCCAGGCGACTCCCGCGAGCACCGGCCGCCACATCGCCACCCGGTCCAGCGCAACGGCCAGCACGGCTGCGACCAGGCACAGCGCCACCGACCACCAACCGGTGAAACCCACCAGGTCCGACCCGAACTGCCGGAACTCCGGGGTCTCGCCGACGGTCCACGCCAGACGCACGCCCCCGTATGCCACGGCCCAGCCGAGCACCGCGTACGTCAGACCGTGGCCCGCCCTGCGGGCGATCGATGTCGCCATGCGTCCGATCCTCCCGCTGCCCCGGCTCGGGCGGACCCCGCCGGCAGGGGAGGGGTGCTCCCTCGCCGGAGGGAGCTGCGCCGGACGCCGACGGTCGCACGCGCTGCTACGGTCACCGGCGCTGAACTGGCATTTCGCCGAACCTCGCCCCGGACGCAACCCGACGCTCGTCCGGACCCGTCGAGTGGGCGGAGGAGGGAGCCTCAATGATGGATGCCGAGCGGGAGTTCGTGGAGTACGTCTCCGCGCGACTGCCGAGCCTGCATCGGACCGCGTTTCTGATGTGCGGCGACGCCCATTTGGCCGACGACGTGGTGCAGCAGACGATCACGGCGTTGTACGTGCACTGGCGCAAGGTCAGCCGGGCCGACAACGTCGACGCGTACGTGCACCGGATGCTCGTTCACAAGCTCGTCGACGAGAAGCGGTTGAGCTGGTCGAAGGTCCGGTTGTCGGGGTCGACGCCCGAGCCGGAGCGCCCGGTCCTGCCGCACGACGAGGTCGCCGAGCGGGACAGCCTGGTCGCCGCGCTCGCCCACCTGCCCCGCGGCCAGCGCACCGTGCTGGTCCTGCGGTTCCTGTGCGACCTGTCGCTCGCCGACACGGCCGCCGCGATGGGCTGCTCCGAAGGCAACGTGAAGTCGCAGACGGCTCGGGCGCTGGCGGCGATCCGCCAGGTGCTCGACGTCGCCGAGATGGCCGGAAGGAACTCGACATGACCATGGTGGACGATCAGCGGATCGCCGCACTGCTGCGGGCGGCGCCGGTCCCCGAGCCGCGCGTCGACCTGGACCGCGCGATCCGCGACGGCAAGCGTCGCCGCCGGCGCCGCCGGATCGGTGGTGTCGTCACGGTGATTGTGCTGGCCGGGTTCGGCGCGGTGGGCGCCGTCCAGGTCGGCGGGGTCGCCGACGAACCCGCCCCGGTCCCACCGGCCATCGCGGCGTCGGCGACCGCGTCCGTGTCCGTGTCGACCGAGCCGGCCAGATCGCTCACCTGTGCGGTGGCCCTGCTGCCGCAGCCGACCCCTGGTTCGGTGGCGGTGGCGACCGGTGTCGACCCCACCGGACGGCACATCGTCGGTGACATCGGCACCGGGAACGAGGACGGGCGGGTCGTGCTGTGGACCGACGGCCGGGCAACGGTCCTGCCGGCCGCCGCCCGGCACGGGGCCGCTGTCAACGCCGGCGGGTACGTGGTCGGCACCAACGGCGACGGCACCGGCTGGGTCTACCGGGGTGGGACCCTGCGTTTCCTGACCACCCCGCCCGGCTACGACGCGGTTCTGGTGTACGCGGTCAACGGTCGGGGCGACATCGCCGGCACCGCCCGCAAAGCCGACGACACAGCCCGTGCCGTGCTGTGGTCCGTGGACCGCCCGCAGCAGTACCGTTTTCTCGGCCGAGTGGAGTCCGCGGCGACCGGGATCACCGAGGACGGCACTGTCGTCGGCACGATGGGCGACCTGCCCTACCGGTGGACGACCCAGGGCACCGGGGCCGAGTTGGCGGTGCCGGACGGCTACCCGCGCGCCTCGGTCGACTCGGCACACGGCAACTGGGCGATCGGCATGGTCCCCGGTGCCGCGCGGGGCGGTTCCGTGCAGATGCTGCCGGTGCGATGGAACCTGACGACCGGGGCGGCGAGCCTGGTGCCGTACCCGTCGGCGAGCGGGATCGCCGGCAACGGCGACCTGCTGGTCGACGACGGCGGGCCGGTGGTCGCCGCAGCGGATGGCACGTCCCGTCGGTTGCCGGGTCGGCCCGAGGTCCGGTCGACCGAGGCGGGCACGTACACGGCCAACGGGATCAGTGACGACGGCCGGACCGTGGTCGGTGCCGTCTACGAGAACGAGTCGTACCGGCCGCTGGTGTGGCGCTGCACCTGAGGTCCGCGCCGACGACCCGCCCACGAACGCGGGGTCGGCGCCGAGGCCCTGAGCCTCGGCGCCGACCCCGGTGTCAGGCTGTCAGCGACGCTCGCCCGGGTGACACGACGCGTCAGGCCGGGGCGGCCGGACAGCTCGCGCCGACCGGCGGCAGGGCGCGATGGACGAGGTACCTGTCGACGCTCCCCCGGGTGCACTCCGTGCGGGGGTAGCTGGCGTGACCCGACCCCTCGTAGGTGAGGAGGCGGCCATGCGTGCCGAGTTGGCGCGCCACCCGCTGCGCCCCGTCGTACGGGGTGGCCGGATCGTAGCGACCGTTGAGCAGCAGGACCGGGGTGCTCGTCCGCACCCGCAACTCATGTTGCGGGTTGACCGCCGTCCACCCCAGGCAGATCGCGGCGAAGCGGACGGCCAGCGGGGAGGCCCGCAGGTGCGGCGCCGCGTCGCGGGACACCTTCAGATAGCGGTTCCACTCGGCGAAGTCGTCGACCGGCAACGACCAGTCCTGACAGAACGCGGGTAGCGCGTACTCGGTCAGGTCCACGCCGCTGTCGACCGGGACCATCGGGGACGCGAGCGAGGCGGGCTCGCCCCGCTCCAACGCGAGGAGCATGTTGGCGAGGTCGGCCCAGGTCGCGTCGAAGAAGTTGACGAATGTCGCGAACCCCAGCTCGAACCAGGTGAGCGTCTCGCCGGTGCCCGCGTCGACAAGCGTGCCGGCGTCGGCGCGGCGCATCAGTCGGTCGTACAGCGCCGGCACGTCGCGTCCGTGCAGCGCGCAGCTCGGGGTCCGCCCGCACCAGCTCACGAACTCGTGGAACAGGGCCTCGTTGCTGGTCGCCCCGCTGCGGAAGTAGCCCCGGACCCCCTGGCTGTGGTCCATCACGCTGTCCATGGCCAGCGCGCGGACGCGGTCGGGGAACAGTTCGGCGTAGGCCTGCCCGATCAGCGTAGTCAAATGTCGCAAGAAGCCATCGACGCTTGCGACGGCCGCCCATACCCTGCTGAACACTCAAAGGCATCCACGACCTGCGCGCACAGCAGGTCTACAAGGACTCGCACTCGCGGATCGGCCGGTGAGCTGCGCTGTTGACTGGCTGCGCCGAGCCAGCCCAGCGAAGGAGCGAATCGCGCCGGCACCTGAGGTTTCGTCTATGCTACGGCCTCGATCCTGAGCTGAAGCGAGGCAAGATCAAAGAAGTAGATTCAGTCGGCCCGGTCGCCCTCGATGGCCGTATGGGCTAGCCAAAGAACTAGTTGTCGAGGGCAGAGGGAGCGTCGACGCGGTGATTGGGGGCCAAAGTGAGTGAGGATGTCCTGCTCCGCTTTCTCGGCAGCGGACTGATCGATGTCGGCGGAGACGACGCCAAGCTCGAGAAACTCAGGTTGACCGCGAGTGATCTTGCCGGGTCCTTGAAGAAGTCGTCGTCTAAGGCGTTGGCCTACGCCTTGATAGCCTTCGATCCTCATGCGCCCGTCGAGGATCCGGTCGTTGTTGACGCTCTCGCCGCCCTCAAGAAGCGGTGGGCGACCTACGTCAACACCTTCTCTGGCCCCCCGGTCGCAGTGGTCCGGGCGATGCTCCTGGATGCCTTGGCACAGGCCGCAGCGGACGACGATCGCATCGGTGTGGCCGTGGTCGCCTCGGCACGCAACGCGCTCCCGTTCATTGAGGCCGGAGACGAGCGGGAAATCTGGGCCGACGTGGTCACAGAGATCGAGGAACGAGTCGACGCGCGCGCCGAGACTGAGTGGGCGACTCCGTCTTCGATCGCGGTTCCGCCCATGGTGTTCGAGGTGCCGGAGTTGAATGCGCCGACGGTAACGACGTCTCGCGCTGGCCGCGATTACCTCAAGAAGGAGTTTCGGGCGGCCGCTGGACCGCAATTTCAGGATCCCCAGCGGGGCAACGTGGCTACGAACGGGAATCCGTACTGGCCGGGGAATAACCATATTTGGGTAACCGAGTTCGGCGATCGCATGGCCGAGGCTGTGGCTGAGAGCATCGATGCTGTCGTTGGCAAGACCAGGATCGAACAAGCGGATCTTTCGGACCCGTTCCGGGAGTTAGCGGCCACCGTCTCCAGCTATGTCGGAAATGCCCTCAATACCGTGACTGCCGCCACGGCCGGTTTGCAGCGTCGAACCAACCTGCTCTGGTGGAGGGAGACCCTGTTCTCGCCCACCACCCGGGTCAGTTACCGGGATCTGCCGCCGGCCTCCGCAGCGACTCTGATGGCCTTTGACCTCCATCAGCAGGTTCCGATGTTCTCCCCAGCGAGCGTGGCAGCGTTCTTGTCTGAGGCCGTGGTAGGTCTTCCCTCGATCGATCAGGACAAGACCTACCCGATGCGCGAGTTGGTGGCGGAAGCGCAGGCGGAGGCTGGGCTGGCTGTGCTTCGCAACGCCGGAGCCGCCGTGATCGGTCCGCCCGAGGGTCGAGGCCCTTTTCTGGCTTTGATCGCCTATCCCGACGTGCCCGTGGCACGCGCCGAGGCCGAGTTCCGGCGATTGACCGGGGTGCCGCCAGACGCGCAGCTCACGCTGCCGGGCTGGGCTAGTTGGGTTTTCCGTGAGCTACAGGCGGCTAGGGCTGCGAAGGAAGGCTCGAACGCCAAGCGCCGGACGCGGAGGACCTAAGCAGCATGCACGAATGCACGCGACGGGCCTGTTTCAGCCCTGATACCGGCTGCGACCTCGGCTATCTCGACTTGACGAAGTGTTCTGCATGGTCGGGCCGTACGGCGCCGCACGCGATTGACGTTGAGCCGGCCGATGAGGTGCTGCTGCCGTGGTCGGGAAGCGCGCTGGGGCTGGCAGACCTCGGCTTCGTCGCGGGTCGCGCTCGCCCGATGGTCGTCGGGATTGCAGGCCCGCAAAACGCGGGCAAGACCACGCTACTAGGTGCTTGGTACCTACTACTCGGTCGCGGTGCCGTCGGCCTCGAAGATCGTCACTTCGCTGGATCCTTCTCGCTCACAGGCTGGGAGGCAGTCGCGGGATCATTGCGCTGGAATCCCGGGCAGCCGCCGAGCTTTCCGCCACACACGACGAGCCGGAGCGGCCGTGCCCCTGGGCTGCTGCATCTTTCCTTCTGGGACGCAAGGCAGGCGCGGGCCACGGACTACCTCATGACCGACGCACCCGGCGAATGGTTTCAGAGATGGTCGGTCAACCGCGATTCGGCCGAGGGTGCCGGAGCGCGCTGGATCTCCGCCTACGCCGACGTCCTGCTCCTCGTTGCCGATCGAGAGGCGTTGTCCGGCGAGAACGTGGGGTCGGCCCGCGGCTCGCTGCAACTGCTCGCCCGTCGAGTGGCTGCAGAGCGGCGGGGCCGCCCGGTCGCGCTGGTCTGGACTAAGTCCGACATTGAGATCACGGACCAGATAGAGCAGTCAGTTCGTGAGGCGGTGCGGGGTACTATGCCCGATGCTGCGGAGTTCTCGGTCAGCGTTGTCTCCAGTGGTCCTGGTGAGCACGAGGTTGGTGTCGGCTTGGTTGAGCTCTTGGACTGGATCTTGGCGATACGGCGTCCGCGCGTGGAACTGCCTCCCCCGTCGGTGACCGGCAACGATCCACTCTTCATGTACGGCGCGAGATCGTCGTGACCATGTCGCGCGACTCCATCCTGCTGCTCGGTGAAAGCGGGGTTGGGAAGACGCATTTCGGCGCACAGCTTCTCAGACGGCTGATGAAGGGTGATGGCCACCTGCGCATGAGCGGACAGGCAACGAACCTAGAGCCCTTCGAGGCGGCGCTCGAAAGCCTCAACGAAGGAAAGGCTGCCGGACACACTGCCACCTCAACCTACGTGGACAGCATTTGGCCTGTCGCCGATGCAGCTGGACACCATGCGGAGCTCGTCTGGCCCGACTACGGCGGCGAGCAGGTCAAGAGCATGATCTCCTCACGTCGAGTGCCGAATGCGTGGCGAGCACGCGTGCGCGAATCTCCGGCCTGGCTACTGCTGATCCGCCTTCAGCAGACGCGGTTCGGCGAAGACATATTCTCGCGTCCGCTAGTGGAATTGCGAGGTATGTCGATTGAGAACCGAGAGCTGCAAATCTCCGATCAGGCTCGACTCATCGAACTCTTACAGATGTTGGTTTTCGTGGGCGGCGTAGCCGCCGGGAACCCACTTGATCGCCCGCGGCTCGGCATATTGCTCACGTGCTGGGACGAACTCGGCTTCGATGGAACGCCGGCGGCGGCTCTAGAGGGACGCCTGCCGATGCTCGCGGCGTTTGTTCGTTCCAACTGGTGCACGCCGTCCGTCATGGGGCTGTCAGCCTTGGGACGTCCCCTCAGCCCGCACGATAGGGACAACGACTATGTCAGCCGCGGGCCGGAGCATTTCGGTTATGTCGTGAAGCCGGACGGATCGCGCTCGTCGGATCTCACCCTGCCGATCCAGCTGCTTCTCGACGGCCTTAGATAGTGACGGGCAGGGTAGGTCTCAAGCGTGATCGTGGAGCAGGCGATATTTGGTGAGGCCAAAGGCGGCCATGCGCTCAAGGCTGCGAGCGGCGACCTAACGGCGGCCGCTGAGCTCGCGCCGCGTCTCGACCTGCCGGACACGGTGCCTCCTGGAGTGGACTGGTCGCCGTTTGTTTCGGGTTTCCCGCACCGGGACTACTTCGTATTCGCGCGTACCTTCATGGATGTGCGGGCGGCGAGGGCCGGCATGGTGCTGTCCCACGCACTCATCGTGCCTATTGAGGACATTGCCTACGCTCCCGACCTCCGCCTACTTTTCGATCAGCTGATCGTCGAGGCAAACGCGCCGTCGAACCTCCTGACCCTAAATCTCGATCTCGGCGACGAGGTTCCGCCGGTGGCGGCCGAATTACCGACGGCGGCGGCAGCGCTCTCGACCCGCGCAGCTGGCCCCGTAGTTCGCCTCGGGAACCACGGCTTCGACGAGCTGGTGGTGTCCCTCTGGGGAAGGCTCGGGCCCGCAATGCGCCGACGCTTCGCCTTCCGGCTGAGCTTCGGCCCCGGCGACCTCGTCGAGACGCCGCAACCCGCGCTGGTCTGTACGCCTCCCAGCCTAATCGCGCGTTGGCGCGGACATCGGCTGATCGAAGCGCAGAACCCGAAGCCTCCCTCACTGGCCGCCGCCATGCTCAGCGGCTCCAGCGAAGGCCAGGCACTACGCTCCTTCGCCCTCGGGATCGGCGCCGAACTCACGAGCTTTGGCGATCTCCCGCTGCTCGAGGAGGCCTACCGGCTCACCGTGCGGGCGCCAGACACGATCGGCAACACCGTCGCTGCCGCGCGCTTGGTGGAGCGTTTATCGCCCATCACTACACACGGCGCAGACGACAAGGCCGACCTGCTGGACCGTGTGGTGTCACATCTCCGGAATGCCACGGCGGACGAGGTGCTGCCGCTTCGCAACCTGGCTCTGCGGGGCTTTGAGCAGGCCGAACGTCTGTGGGCTGAGCTGGCCAGCTGGGCCGCGGAAAACACCTTTCCGGCGGCTCAGGACCCGTCGTTCATGTTGATGATCACGGACGCGATGGAGGCATCGAGCAGCACAGAGGACTGGCGGACGTCGGTGCTCGGTGGGCTGTCGCGTGCCGCTCGGGCCCGAGGCACAGCGCTCGCCTCCGCCTTTTGGCGATGGGCGGAGGCCGACCCTGCAGTCGGGATGCTGCTCTGGAAGGTGTTCGAGGCAGACGAGGGACTAGAGGATCGGCTCGTCAACGTCGCGCCGCAAAGGTTGAAGCGCGAGGCCGCGCAGCCGATTCTCGAACGCGCCCGAGAGGGACATCTGTACCGGCTGCACGGCGCGACAGTGTCAGCTGCCTACAGTCCTGCCGACGCCGTTCGCCTGCAGGTCGCAATCGAGCCGTCTCCGGCCGTGGCGGACGGCGTCCGGCTGGCGCTCACGAAGGCCACGCCGCGCGAGGTTATAGCTTGTGCAGTCGAGGTCGTCGATCCGCGGGTAATTCAGCTCGCCGCCGAACATGTCGCGAAGACACCAACACTGCTCGCAGACCTGGACCTGTCTCGGGAAGCGGCTCGACTGGTTTGGTCAGCCTCCTTGGCCCTCAATACGGATGCGTGGCGTGGCCCGGCCGATCCGCGCTCGGCCTTCGACGCGGTACTCGTGGACGTGCTTCACGGTCGACCAGTCGCGCCGAAACTCGTCGACCGCCTTTCGCGCACGCCGCTGGCCGATTTGACGGGCTTCGCGCGTCGCCCCGAACTCTGGTCGACTCTGACAGGCGCAACCCGAGACGCCTTGATCCGCGCTACCGCGCGAGGGTGGCTTGACAGAGCCGCCGCCAGCAAGGCCACTCCGGGCCTGGAGCCAGAGATCCAGACCGCGATACTTAGCGATCACAAGCTCGGCGAGCTGCTCGGTCAGTTCGCGGACGGCCGCGTCGGTGCGGCCATCCAGATCGTGGTGGCGCTGTCGGCCTTCGACGAACACCGGTTCTGCACCTGGCTCCGCGTCGTGGCAAACCGTTCCCGTCCCATCCCTCCTAGCGACGCGGAGGCGATCGGGCGCCTGACGCAGGAACGGCGCTGGCGTAATGCTACGGACGAGCTGCTACGAATGCTGCGGCGCGGACGCGAGGACGTCCGGCCAGCCCTGCGCGCATGCGTGTCAATGATCGGCCCACTAGACCGTTGGTGGCTCAGACTGTCGCCGATCAGTCCGGCGGAAAAGTGGGAGTCGCTCGAAAGCCTGGCAGCGGAACTTTTTGAAACCGGTCCAGACCACGAAAATCTGTGGGAACGAGCCGGCGGGCACAACGCCGACCTCCAAAAAATCGGAAACGGCCGCGAGAGGTGGCGGGACGCGCTCAGCAGGATCCGCCGCGGGGCTAAGGGCCCTCGGGTGAAAAAGCTCCTCCGCGAGATGCAGCAGGACTATCCCTCGAATGCCTCGCTGCGTTTCATGGCCGATGACAAGGAATTCGGAGGCCGTTCGTGAGAGCCAGATTCAGTGCGACAGCACGTTCAGAGATGGAGATGTGAACCGTGACCTTCAACAAGGGTCGAGCGCTGGTAATTGGCATTTCCAACTACGACGAGGCCGCCCTCCTTCCCGAGGCCGTGCTAAACGATGCTCGCGATATCGTATCAGTTCTTAATTCGACTGACTATTGCGGCTTTTTGCCCGGCAACGTCAAGGTACTCCTAGATGAGAAAGCCACTTTGGATGCCATTCGTGCCGAGTTGGCGGAACTGGCGTCGTCGGGCAGCCCGGACGACACCGTCATAATTTTCTTCTCGGGACACGGCGCTCAGATCGGGTCGGGAGCGGCTAGAACCAGCGCGCTAATCCCAGTCGACTTTCAGACTGACAATGTTCGGGGCACCGTGCTTGAGGAGGCCGAGTTTTCTGCCGCCCTCGCGGCGATGAAGGCGAGCAAGCTGCTCGTCTTCATCGATTCTTGCTATTCCGGCGGCGCGGGCGTCTTGAAGGTAGACGAGGATAACGGAGTCCGGCTAGGATTTGATGAGAAGTCCCTCCATAGGCTTGCCCAAGGCGCAGGTCGGGTAATCATTGCCTCGTCTCGGGCAAGCGAAACTTCACTTGTGATGGCTGGCGCCCGCAACAGCATCTTTACGGAGCATTTGCTCGAGGCGTTGAAGGGCAAGGCCCGTACGACGGGCGACGGTCTCATTCGGGTCTTCGACGTTTTCAACTACGTTTCCGAGCAGGTCCGTGGAGCTGTTCCTGGCCGGCAGCATCCGATCTTCAAGGCGTCAGACCTTGAAGATAATTTCCCAGTTGCACTCGATCGCGGTGGGACGAAGGCGCCATCGGCCGTGCAGCCGTCCGCTCCGGCGCCTTGGCGTGAGGTCGAGGGCATCATTGCGGACCTCTACCCTGCCGGTCCCATTGATCAGGAGATCTGGGCTCGTGCTGGCGGGGACGTCTCGCGTCTGAAGTTGAGCGGCACTGGCCGGGCGAACTGGTTCGCGGCCCTCCGTACCCTTCGGCTCGGAGGCGGCGGGCAGAACATCAGCTACCGCACACTGCTCAGCGCGGCGATCGAAGATTTTCCCCATCACCCCGAACTCGCCGCCTTGATGGCCTCGGCGCAATAGTGGCTCTTCGAGTTTAAGCGGGGATGATGCGTCCGCGGTGGCGCCGAGTGTGGTGATGCCGGTTGCGTAAGCCGTAGGGGTGCGACGACCGTCTTGATCACGTGCTTGGTGCCTTCGGAGTCGGCGATGGTAATTCCGGTGATTAGATCGCGTGGATGTATGGCCACCAGGTCTCGCTGGTGGTGGCGAGCCGGTGGAGTTCAGGCAGATTAGAGCTGGCGCAGCGGCCGTAGAGGCGGTGCAGTAGCCGGTGGACGTGTTCCCGGCTGGGCTGGGTGCGGGCGGTCGCGAACGGGTCGAGCAGGTCCTCCTTGCGTTCCACGCGGAAGGATGGGAGTGCCGATCGCGGTCGGCAGGGTTTCGAGGGTGTCGACGAGGTGGTCGATTTGCTTCCCGGCACGCAGGCTGCCGAGCGAGTCAGCAGGTTGCGCATCCGCCATTCGGGATCGGTGTCGCGTCCGAGAGGAACGTGCGCGACGCGCGGGTGATCCCCGCACGGGCAGCGGCTGCGGCGGGCCTAGGCTGGGCGATTGCACGACCATGGGCGAGCGTAGAGGGTGGAGCGGGTGCGGAAGTTGACGTTGCCGCAGTTAGAGCGGCATCTGTTCGCGGCGGCGGACATCCTGCGGGGCAAGATGGATGCCTCGGAGTTCAAGGAGTACATCTTCGGGATGCTGTTCCTGAAGCGCGCGTCGGACATGTTCGACGCCGAACGGGAGCGCGTCGTGGCCCGCTACGCCGACCGTGGTCCGCAGGAGGCCGAGCACCGCGCCGAGCAGCCGGAGTCGTACCGGGAGGCGTTTTTCGTCCCGGAGATCGCTCGCTGGGACCATCTTCGCCGGCTTCACGACAACGTCGGCGACGGCATCAACAAGGCACTGGCCGCCCTGGAGGACGCCAACCCGGACTCGCTGGAGGGGGTCGTCCAGCACATCGACTTCAACCGCCAGGTCGGCAACTCACGGATTCCGGACAAGAGGTTGCGCGACTTGATCGCGCACTTCGGCCGGCACCGGTTGCGCACCGAGGACTTCGAGTTCCCGGACCTCCTGGGCGCCGCGTACGAGTATCTGATCAAGGAGTTCGCGGACTCGGCCGGCAAAAAGGGCGGCGAGTTCTATACCCCACGGGCCGTGGTCCGGATGATGGTTCGGCTGGTCAAGCCAGCCGAAGGCATGAGCGTGTACGACCCGTGCTCGGGCTCCGGCGGCATGTTGATCCATGCAAAGGAGTACGTCGAGGAGCACGGCGGTAACCCACGCAACCTGCTGCTGGCCGGGCAGGAAAACGCCGGCAGCGTCTGGTCCATCTCGAAGATGAACCTACTGTTGCACGGTATTCCCGATGCGAAGATCGAGAATGATGACACCCTGGCCAACCCGCGCCACACGCACGGCGGCCAGCTCGACCTATTCGACCGGGTTCTATCCAACCCGCCGTTTTCGCTGAACTACTCCAGCGACGGCATGCGCTACAGCAACCGCTTCCGCTGGGGCTGGGCACCGGAAGGCGGCAAGAAGGCCGACCTGATGTTCGTCCAGCACATGGTCGCGGTACTCAAGGCGAACGGCATCGCGGCCACTGTCATGCCGCACGGCGTGCTGTTCCGGGGCGGCGCCGAGCGCGACATCCGGACCAACCTGTTGAACGACGACGTTATCGAGGCCGTAATCGGCCTCGCGCCCAACCTGTTCTACGGCACCGGCATCCCCGCCTGCGTGCTGGTGCTGCGCGCGCCCGGGTCCAAGGTACCCGAGCGTGCAGGCAAGGTGCTGTTCATCAACGCCGACCACGAGTACGCAGCCGGCCGCGCTCAGAACTATCTGCTGCCCGAGCACATCGAGAAGATTGTGTACGCGTGCGAGACGTTCAGGGACATCCTCGGTTACGCCCGGGTGGTGACCCGCGAGGAGCTGCGGGAGAACGACGACAACCTCAACATCCGCCGGTACGCCGACAACGCCCCGCCGCCGGAGCCGCACGACGTTCGCGCCCACCTGTACGGCGGCGTGCCGAAGGCCGAGGTCGCCGACAAAGCAGAGCTATTCGCCTCGTACGGTTTCGCCACGGACGCTGTCTTCGTTGACCGGGACGACGCCTACGTCGACTTCGCCCCAGGGATCGACCGCGCCGTGCTCGCCGCGCTGGTCACCGACCATGCCGGGGTACGCGACCGCGAGGCGGCGCTGGAGGCCGTTAAGCGCGAGTGGTGGGACGAGCACCGCAAGCTTGTGATCGAACTGCCAGCCACACAGCGGCTGATGGCGGCGCGCACCGAGCTGATCGACTCGTTCATTACCGCGCTGCTACCGGTCCGGCTACTCGACCGCTTCCAAATCGCCGGAGTGATCGTGCGATGGTGGGACGCCAACCAGTACGACCTGCAGACCTTGGCTACGCACGGCTTCGGCGGCGTGGTGGACGGCTGGGTCACCACCATCGGCACCGCACTGGAAGACGAGCGACCAAAGACCGAACCGCTGAGGCACCGCGCGGTACCGAAGCTCTTGCCCGAATATCTGGAACGACTGGCCGCCGTGGAGGCGCAGCGTGGAGAACTGGACGCCCGAATTAAGGCGGCCACCACGTTGGCCGCAGAGGACGACGAGCCGGCAGACGACGACGGCGACGAGGTGATCAGCCCGGCGGAGCTGAAGCGCATGAAGGCGGAGCTGACCCAGGTGCGTAAGCGGCAAGGGGAGTTGAAGGCCCAGTTCATCGCAACCCTGGACCGAGCGCGGGCGGCGCTGACCGGCCAACAAGAGCAGGACCTAGTGTTGAGCATTTGGCAGGAGGACCTGACCGGTCACTTGGATGGCTACATCATCCCGCGCCGCCGTGAGATGGTCGCGGCCCTTGAGGGCTGGTGGGACAAGTATGCCGTCTCTTTGGCCGACATCGAGGCCCAACGCGACGCCGCCGCGACCCGGCTCACGGCTCACCTTCAGGAGTTGGGTTATGCCTGACGCCCCGCATGATTGGACACTCGGCACGCTTGACCAATACATCTCGGCCATTGAGGCGGGATGGAGCCCGGAGTGCGTGGAGGAGCAGCCGGACTTCGGTGAATGGGGAGTCCTGAAAGTCAGTGCGGTGACTTCAGGAACCTTCAAGCCGCAGGCGGCGAAGCGGCTCCCATCGCACCTGCGTCCGATCCCGGAACTGGAGGTGCACCAAGGCGATGTCCTTGTTGCCAGAGCAAACGGAGTGGCCGAGCTCGTAGGCGTCGCAGTAGAGGTAAGGGGCGCACCTCCCCGGCTCATGCTGTCCGACAAGACGCTTCGAGTGGTTCCGCGCCTTAGCACCCTTGACGGGAGTTTTCTAGCATTGCTTCTCCAGTCGGACAGAGTCCGCCGGCAAGTAATGCAGATCGTCAGCGGCAGCAGTGGACAGAAGAACATATCGCAGAATCAGATACGACGCCTCGATGTCGCCATACCGCCCGTTGAGGAACAACGGCGGATTGCGGAGATTTTGGACTCGGTCGACGAGTTGATCCGCTCCACCGAAAGGTTGATAGCCAAGACGCTAAGACTCGAAACAACTCTAGCATCCGCCCTGATTGAGCACACTTCCTCTATGTGGCAATCCTGCCAGCTCGGCGATCTTCTGCTCCGAATCGAGGCGGGTAGAAGTCCGGAGGTCCCGGACCGTCCCGCAAAGTATGACGAGTGGGGCGTCCTCAAGGTAAGTGCCATACGAAGTAGGGGTTTTGAAGAAGACGAGAATAAGGTTGTAACCCAGCACCGCTTCATCAATGATGGGATCGAAGTGCACGCAGGGGACCTGCTAATCAGCAGGGCCAATACCCCGGAGCTTGTTGGACTCGCATGCTACATCCACCGCGTCCGCCCAAGGCTTATGCTGAGCGACAAAACGCTAAGGCTCGTTGCCGACTCGCACAAGGCAAGCGGTCAGTACCTGGCGCGTGCGCTTGCTACGCCTTTGCTGCGTCGGCAGATTGAAAACAGTGGCACTGGCAGCAGCGGAAGCATGAAAAATATCAGCCAGAAAGAGATCAGACACCTCGTCGTCCACCTTCCTCCCTTGAACAAACAGCATGAAATTGTCATGCGGTTGCAGTCTGTTACGACAAAGGTGGAGTGTGAGCAACGGCGCTTGGCCAAGCTCCAGACACTCCGTTCTGGATTGATCGACGACTTGTTAATAGGCCGAGTGCGGGTTCTGGCGAAGGGGATGTAGCTGCATGGGGTCCGGATCGGAGTACGAACGGGTCGAGCGGCCGTTGCTTGAGCAACTTGTCCGGATGGGGTGGCGACGCGTCGGGGGCGGCAAAGTCGAATCGTCCGGCGTCGCCGGGCGGGAGAACTTCCGGGATGTGCTGCTGCTCGATCGGCTCCGGGCCGCGCTGCGGCGGATCAACCTCGACGAGGACGGCCGCGAGTGGCTCGATGATGGGCGGATCAGCCAGGCGGTTTCCCAGCTCACCCGGCCACGGGCCACCTCGGTGCTAGAGATCAACGAGGAGCTGACCGAGAAGCTATTGCACGGTGTGACCGTCGAGGGCGTGCCGGGCTGGGATGGTGCCCGGGACCGCACCGTCCACTTCATCGACTGGACCAGCCCCGACCCACTGGCTCACAACGAGTTCCTGGTGGTCAACCAGTTCCGGGTCGACCCGCCCGGCGGGCGTACTCCGATCTATCCCGACGCTGTGCTGTTCGTCAACGGCATTCCGCTGGTCGTCGTGGAGGCCAAGTCTCCGACCGTGCCGGGGCCGGTCAACGCCGCGATCGAGCAGCTACGCCGATACGCCAATCAGCGCGGCTCGGTCGAGCCGGAGGGCAGCGAGCGGCTGTTTTACACCAATCAATTCGTCGTCGCCACCTGCTTCGATGAGGCTCGGGTGGGCACGTTCACGTCACTGGCCGAGCACTACGCGGAGTGGAAAACCACTGCCCCCGTACCTGAAGATGACGTCCAGGCCGCTCTCGGCGTTGCGCGGCTGTCCCCTCAGCAGCGTTTGGTCGCGGGGATGCTGCACCCCGCCCGGCTGCTGGACCTGGTCCGGCACTTCACGCTGTTCATGCAGCCGGAGGATCGCAAGATCAAGGTCGTCGCGCGGTACCAGCAGTACCGCGCCGTCCGGACGACGATTGAGCGGCTGTTGACCGGCCCGACCCGGGCGCAGGACGGCGAGCACGATAGGCGCGGCGGGATCATCTGGCATACCCAGGGGTCGGGCAAGAGCCTGACCATGGTGTTCCTGGTTCGGGCGATGCGATCGCACCCAGCGCTGGTCGGGTTCAAGGTCGTGGTGGTGACCGACCGCAAGGATCTGCAGAAGCAGCTCGCCGAGACGGCGGAGCTTACAGGGGAAACGGTCCATACGACGACCAAGGTGACCAAGGCCAAGGAACTATTGGCCATTCCTGGCAAGGCGCTGATCTTCGTGATGGTGCAGAAGTACCGCAACCCGCAGGCGAAGAAGACCGACGACGCTGCGCTAAAGAACATTGGTCAGCTGGACAAGTCCGCCGAGGTGCTGGTGTTGGTCGACGAGGCGCACCGGTCGCACTCGAACGCGCTGCATGCGGCGTTGCAAAAGGCACTGCCCAACGCGGCCAGGGTTGGGTTCACCGGTACGCCGATCATCATGGGTGCAAAGAAGAAGACCCATACGATCTTCGGTGAGTACCTGGACCGGTACGACATCCGCCAGTCCGAGGCCGACGGGGCGACCGTGCCGATCCTGTACGAGGGCCGTACCACCCGCGGCGGCATTAACGACGCTGACGACATCGACGAGTTCATCGATCTGTACGGGCTTACCCAGGAGCAGACCGAGGAGCTGAAGAAGCGGTACGCCACCAAGCGGCACGTCGCCGAGGCCGAGCAGCTCATCGCCGCGAAGGCGGCGAACATGCTGCGCCACTACGTCGAGGTGGTGCTGCCAAACGGCTTCAAGGCTCAGGTGGTGGCCACCAGCCGACTCGCCACCATCCGCTACCGGACCGCGTTCCTGGCTGCCCGGGACGCCCTGATCGCTGAGCTGGATGCACTCGATCCGGCGTGGAAGACCTCAGACGCTCTGGAGCGGGTCGATCGGCTGACCGCCAGGCGTGCCCTACTGGTGCGAGCATGGCCTTATCGGGACGTCATCGCGCAGCTCGACTTCGTACCGGTGATCTCCGGCACGCAGAACGACAAGTCGCCGATCATGGAGTGGACCAGCGGGTACGAGCAGGTAGTCGACGACTTTAAGAAAAAGAAGCTGCCCATGCCGGGCGTGCCCGCCGACCAGACCAGCCCGGTGGCGATGCTAATCGTCAACGCCATGCTGCTGACCGGCTTCGACGCGCCTCGCGAGCAGGTGCTCTACCTGGATAAGGCGATTCGAGAAGCGGACCTGCTGCAGGCCATCGCACGGGTCAACCGCACCACGTTGGGCAAGAGTGTCGGCTACGTCGTGGACTACTACGGTGTCGCGCACCACCTGGCGCAGGCGTTGGAGGCGTATGCCGACGACGACATCGACGGCGCACTGACCAGCCTTAACGACGAGGTGCCGCGGTTGGCCGCCGCGCACGCCGCGGTGCGGCAGCTCTTCACGAGCATCAGTGATTTCAGCATTGTGGCGGCGCAGGACGCCTGCGTGGAGGCGCTGGCCGAGGAGCGGCTGAGGGCCCGGTTCGAAGCAGCACTCAAGGCATTCAACCGCAGCATGGAGATCGTTCTGCCGTCGGATAAGGCCCTGCCCTATGTGGCCGACGCGAAGGCGTTCGGCACGATCGCGCTGCTGGCCCGCCGCCGCTACCGCGACCACACGCTGTTCGACGTTCGGGTCTACGGCGAGAAGGTCCGAGCGCTGATCGACGCGCACGTCCAGTCCCTGGGCATCAGCCAGAAGATCCCACCGATCTCCATCACCTCGGCCGACTACGCGGAGAAGGTCAGCGGACTGACCAGCCCTCGCGCCAAGGCATCGGAGATGGAGCATGCCATCCGCCACCACATCGGCGAGCGCATGGACACCGACCCGGCCCATTACCAGCGGCTGTCCGAGCACCTGGAGCAGATCATCAGCCAGCTGCGGGACCAGTGGGAGCAGCTCGCGCTCGCGCTGGCCGATTTCCTGCCGGTAGTCACCTCTGGGCGCACCGAGGACAGCAACGGACTCGACGCGGGTATCGAGGCACCGTTCCACGACCTCATCGCCCAAGAGTTGGCCGACTTCGGCCGACCGGTCGCCGCCGAGATCGCCGGACCGCTACGGCAGGCCACCATCGACGTCGTACACCTCATCCGCGACGACGTACGCCTGGTCGGCTTCTGGGACAACCCGCACAAGCGCGAACAGCTCCGCCGGGCGATCATCGCGCGACTGGACGACAGCCGGCTGGAGGACGGCAGCGACCTGTTCAAGTACGCCATGCTGCGACCGCTCGCCGACCGGCTGCTCGAGCTGGCCAAGCACAACCACCACCGGCTGGCGTCTTCGCCGTGAGCGTGGCCGAAGCGCTACCCGACACAATGCTCATCGGTGACCTGCACTTCGCGGTCCGCGAGTCGCCGCATCGCGCCACCGTCGGCATCACAGTCGACCGGGACGGGTCGCTGTACCTGCAGGCACCCACCGGATGCCCACCTGATGCGTTGGCCGCATGGGCGTACTCCAAACGGATGTGGGTCTACCGCAAGCTGGCCGAGAAGGACCTCCTGCTGTCCGCCCGGCCAGCTAAGGAGTTCGTCAGCGGGGAAGGGTTCGCCTACCTGGGCCGCAGCCACCGCCTGCTCGTCACCGATACCGATGAGGTGCGGATGGAACGCGGTCGGCTGCTTCTTCCCCGAACGGCTGCAGCCGGCCCAGACCCGAGCGCGTACCTGGTCCGCTGGTATCGCGCTCGGGGCCGGCAGTGGTTGCCGGGTCGGCTGCGTCCGTGGACCGACCGGATGGGTCTGTTCCCGACCGGGCTGGACGTGCGGGACCTCGGCTACCGATGGGGGTCTCTGAGCGCCAATGGCCGGCTCAACATCCACTGGGCAACCCTGCAACTACCGCCGTCGCTGATCGACTACGTGCTGGTGCACGAGCTGGCGCACGTGGCGCACCCGCAGCACACGTCCGCGTTCTGGGCAATGGTGGAACGGGCTATGCCCGACTACGAACGCCGCAAGTCCGATCTGCTCGGCGCCGGTGCCCGACTATGGATGGGTTGACGTTCGATGAGAGTCACTGCCATTTTGCAACTATGGTCGTCGCACGGGAGCTGTTTCATCCTCGCCTGAATGGGGCCGTCTGCCCCGCCACTGTCGAGACCAGGTCACGCTCACGGTACGCAATCTGAGCACTTTGTGCTTGCACTACGTCACGGTGTAACTTCAGATCGCCCGCGCCTTGAGCAAGTGCTGATAGGGGTCTACATGCGTAAGGTCGTACGTCGGTCGGTACGGGCGATCCTGTGGGACGAACGCAATCAGCTCATGTTAATCAAGAGGACAAAGTCCGGCCAAGCCCCTTACTGGACTGCGCCCGGTGGCGGCCTTGAGCCGACGGACGCAACCCTCGATGCGGCCCTGCGTCGTGAGCTGCGGGAGGAGTTGGGCGCGGAGGCAGAGCGGCTCAGCCAGGTGTTCTTGTTCAGCTCGCCGGCCGGCGAGGGGGTGTCCGTACAGCACTTCGTCTCCTGCCGGCTCACACGGGTAGACACGAGTGCCCGCACGGGTCCGGAGTTCACTGATCCGGGCCGGGGCGGCTATGCCCTGGACCGGGTGGCTGTCGACCGCCTTCCTGAGGTAGATCTGAAGCCTGCAGCCCTGAAGGATTTTATCCTCGCGAACACTGACGCGTTGCTATCGGAGTTGACCTGAATCGGGCCAGATCCCTGCCGGTGCGAGCGTGAATCGGCGCGCGGCCTGGAAGACGTCCTGGGGGCGGCTCGCTCCGGCGATGATCGCTGCGACGGCGCCGATGAGCACTCGGTGCGAGACGATCAAGGCGGTGTTTCCTTCGACCGGGTGTCCGAGGACCGTGGAGGCGGCCATCGCCCGTTCGTAAAGCGCTGTAAGGCTCTCGCCGCCGGCCAGGGTTGAGTCCGGGGCGCGGAGCCGGTGCGTGCGCCAGGTCCGGTACTCGGGTGGGTAGTCGTCAGGTTCTTTACCGAGGACGCAGTCGGGGGCGCGCCACTCGGCGTACAGCGGGTTCGGCGCGGCGAGTGGCACGCCGAGCAGCGCAGCCAGGATCTCCGCGCTTGTGGTGGCGCGCGGATGCGGGCTGGTGAATACGATTGTGGGCCGGACACCGCGGTCACGAAGTGTGTGGGCGGTAGCGGCGATCTGTGCCGCGCCGCGCGCGCTGAGTGGCGTGTCGGGTCGGGCATGGGCGTGGGGGCGAGTGATTCCGTCGAGGCTGGTTCCGTGGCGGATCCAGAGGGTGGTCATGACAGGTGCCAGCCGCCGTCGACGTTGATCGCTTGGCCGGTGATGAATCCCGCTGCTGGTGAGGCCAGGAAGGCGATGGCGGCGGCGACGTCCGAGGGTTGGCCCCGTCGTTTGATGCACTGTCGGTCGAGCTGGCGTCGAACCATGGCGTCGTGGTCGGGTACGACGCTGTGCTCTGCGGGGACCTCGATCGAGCCGGGCCGCACGGTGTTGACGGTGATGTCGTGGGGTCCGAGTTCGCGGGCGAGCGCGCGGACGAGTCCCTCCAGGCCGCTTTTCGCGGCGATGTAGCCGGCGAGGTCGACGCGTCCGAGCTGGGTCATGACTGAGGAGACCGCGACGATACGCCCGTAGTTGTTATCGATGAATGCCGGCGTGACGGCGCGGATGACAGCGGCGTGCGTGACGAGGTTGAGTTCGAGCTGGTCGCGAAGGACGTCGGGGTCCGTCCGGCTCCAAGGGACGCGAGGGTACGCGCCAGCGTTGCTGATCAGGGCCGCGAGCCGGGTGGCGTGTTGCTCGATCGCGACGCGGAGTGCGGTCTGGGTGTCGGCGACGGTCAGGTCTCCGGTGATGGTGTGGGTCTGGGCGCCGTGGCGGCGGGCGGCCTCGACGACCGCAGCGAGGTCGGCGTCGTCGTGGAGGTGGGTCAGGACGAGGTCGAAGTCGGCGGACAGCCGGGTGGCGATGGCCGCGCCGATGCCGGTGCCTGCTCCGGTGATGACGGCGATGGAGCGGCTCACGAGGGCGGCTCCGTCGGCGCACAAGGGGTGAGTCCGAGGATCTGTTCCAGGTCGGCGTCGGGTGCGTAGAGGTCGGCGAGCAGGCCCAGCGACAGAGCGGCGTCGCGGGGTTCCAGGAGCTGTAGTGGGTAGACCGCGAGGATCCGCATGGCGAGGTATGGGCGTATCCAGGTGAGTAGGTCGGTGGCGGCGGAGAGTGCGAGCGGCCGGGCGAGCGTCGTGAGGTATCGGGTGATGGCTTGCTGCCGGGCCGGCGATGGTTGGTGCTGGTAGTCGATGCCGACCGATCGGTCGGAGAGTCTCTTGAGCCGTACGGTGGGTTCGACAGCTTCGGCGAGCGCCATCGTGTGGTCGGCGTAGGCGGCGGTGTTGTAGTGCGGGACGAGCCAGGCGCCGTGAAGTCTCTGGTACCAGAGGAAGCAGGCGATCTCGCCGGGCAGGGCGTTGAGGCCTGCGGTGTCGTAGTCGAACCAGACGGGCCTGCTGTCGGCGTCGAGGCCGATGTTGAAGTCGGTGGGGTCGCCCTGGGTTATCGCGGCCCAGACCTGCTCGTCGGGGTGGAAGGCGTCGCGTAGCTCGCTGACAAGGGCAGGAAAGTCGAGCCGTCGGGGCTGTCCGTTGACCATGAGGGTGGTCTCTCGCAGCTCGGTGGGTCGGAGACCGTCGGCGTCGGCCAGTTTGAGCACGATCGGGTCGTGGCCGTAGTAGTGGTCCAGCCTGCCGCAGGGCTGGACCCGGTCGCGGTAGAGCTTGCCGTTGGTGCGCGAGGCGGGGACGCGGCAGATTGTCGCGTCGATGGTTCGGCGGTAGTGCTGAAAGATCGCGTCTAGCCCGCGATCGAGGTTGGCCGTGCTGTCTGCGTCGGTCGATGTGAGAGCGTCGAGGAGCAGGCCGGTGTCCGCAAGATCTGGTTGGTGGCGGTCGTAGAGGGTGAGGGTCCAGTGCCCGATGCGGTGTTGGGAATGCAGCCCTGGTACCCGGTAGTGGTGGCGGATTCGTTGGTATCCGGCGGCTTCGGCGGCGGCCTCCACCGGGTTCGGGTTCACTTTGGCGAAAAGGCGGTGTGAGCCGATGTCCAGGTGGAACGTGCGGTTCATGGTGAAGCGGCGGTAGCGGGCGACCCGGATCATCGTTGCCACCACCCGGCGCACTGCCCCGCGAAGTCGGCAATGTCCTTGGCGGGAATGGCCCGAAGGTCGCTCGCGGTGGACCAGACGGTGTCGTCGTAGCGGTCCCGCACGGGACACGCGTCGGCGAGCGACATCAGGTGCGAGAACGGGGTGGCCACCGCGTGGTGGTGTGGCGATCCGGTGATCCACTTGGCGTAGCCGTGTCGTCCGTAGAGGCCGACCACGTGCGGCTGGGTGCCATTCGGTCGGATGGTGAGCGCGGCGAGATGAGTCAGGCCGGTGTCGTTGCCGATGACCAGCTCGGCGGTGGCGAAGAGGTCAATGCAGTCGACCGCCTTTGGTCCGTGAAGTACTTCGATCTGCCCTACGGGTGCCGCAGGTTGGTGGCCCGGTGGTGTCACCAGGCTGAAGCGCCAGGCGGCCGAGTGGCGGGTCGTCAGGTGTTCGGCGAGAGCGCTGAAGTTATCGATGCCGTAGTCCTTGCGGTCGGGGCGACTTGTCGTGGCCACGAAGACCACGTGGAATGGGTCTGGCGCTGCGACGGTCGACCGGAACCTGGGGCACGGATCACCGGATGCGGGGAGCCTGGCGCCGAGGGTCTGCTCGATGTCGAGGTAGTAGCGCATCGGCAGCGCCGCATGGACCTCGACAAGCTCGACGTCGACGAGGTCGAGCAGCGTCGGAGGCGATTCCGGTACCGCGTCGAATTCCACGGCGTTATCGCTGCTCCGCGTACCCAGTTGGTGCCTGTCCCCGTACTCGACCGTGACTGGAAGGGTGCACCGGGCGATTAGGTCCGCCCGCCTGCCGGCGTACTCCAGTGTTTCGAACTGATCGTGTGTGGCGTCGTGAAGTGCCTGGGCCATGGCGAGGCCGAGCAGCAGGTCGCCGAGTCCGCGAGAGCCGAAGTCGACGCGCCAGCCGGCCTCACGTACTGCGTCGAGCCGTGCCCGTCGCGGCGGGATCTCTCCGTTGGCCCGTCGATACGGCAGGAGCCGGCCGAGCGGCGCCTGTTCACGTCGGACGACGTACCGCCCGCCGCGATGACGCACCGGCTCCTCGACGAGGGTCACAGCGTGGTCAGTACGCACAGCGGGACCTCGCTGCTCTCGAGTAACCGTCGACCATCTCCGGCGGTGTCTTCGACCAGGCAGAGCGCACCAGTGATATCGGCTCCGGCCGCACGGAGTGCCCTGACGAGATTGGCCAACGTGAGTCCTGTGGTTATCTCGTCATCCACGATGAGGACGCGCTGGCCCTTGAAGTCGCCGTACGCGAAGACTTCAAGGCGTCGGGCATGCGGCTCGTGGAAGACAAGCTTCTCGGGCAGGTCAAGGTTGACCTTCCAAGCAAGGCGGTATTGGCTGCCACTGGCCCAGGCGATTGCGATCGTGGGCACGATGCCGCCGGCGTCCAGACCCAACAGCAGATCGTGCTGCCGGTACGCCGGGTGCTCACACCATCGCTGCCACAAGCTTCGCCCGGTGGCCAGTACCTGTTCTGCGGCCACGTCGGTGCGGATGCCGTCGAGGCCATGGACGACGCGAATCGGGCGAGTGGTGTCTCCCACCCCGAGCCGGGTCACTCGATCGGCGTGAAGAACCTCGTCAAAGGCGGTGGTCATCGAAGATCGGGTCCTTCCGTCTTGGGGGCATCGGAGGTGGCCGCGCAGCCGAGCGCGTCGTGATAAACGAGGATCTTGGCGGCGGCTTCGCGGACCCGGTGGGAGAGCGTTTCGTCCTGTCGCCACCGGTCGCCGCTGACCTCGGCCACTACCGGGAGGTCGACTTCGGCACCCGGATGGCTGGTGGTGAAGGCGAGGCGGACCTCCTCGCTGGCGTCTAGGTCAACCCCATCGGCACGCAGGATGATCTTCATGATCAGCACAACGTGCTTATAGGCAGCGCGGACATCGAGTGCCGGGTTCGCGGCGAGCCGCCGCAGCACCATCACCACGAGCGGCAACTCGCTGCGTGAGGCCCGGTCGTCGGTTGGTGCGTCGAAGGCGTTGAGTGTGAGGCCGTCTCGGCGGTAGAGCAGACCTCGCCCATCGTGGGCAATCTGCCGCAACGCGTGCAGTACCCGAGGTGGGACAGACCCGGCGCGCACCTCTCGCGTGGTAAACGAGGACAGCGCGATCTTTTCGCCCGCCGGTCCGTTCTGAGCTATACGTCTGCTCTGAAGCCAGTTCAGCGGTAGCGTGTCGCGCACGACAAGGAGGTCGATATCGCTCCATCCGGGTAGCCAGCCTTGGTGGGCGAGGCTGCCGGTGACGGCGACAAGCGTTGTCTCAGAATCGGTCAGCCTGGCGACGCAGTCCGCGAGTAGCGGTTGCAGGGCATCAGGGATAGGCGTTTCCGCCTGCGGCGGAACCGTAGCGGCGGACCTGCGGTGAACAACTTCCGTGACTGCGCTCTTCAGCGCGGCGAGGCTGCGACTGTTGTCGATCACCGTGTCGGCAACCGACACGATGCGGTCTCCGCCACGGCTTTGCTTGATCGCGTCGCGAGTGGCGAGCGATTCCGTGGGCTCGGTGGCACGCAGCGAGCGAAGCCGGTGCGGGATGTCGAGGTATAGGACCTCGCAGCGCTCACCCCAAATCCTGCGAAGGTGTGCTGTGGCTTCGAGGCGGTGCGCGCTCTCCAGGCTCATCCGGTGGGAGCCTGGGTTCAGTGCGGCGAACCGCAGGATCTCCTCCGAGAGGATCTGCGCCTGGGTCACCTCGTCCCATTCGCGATACGGATCGGCCGCACCGCGCCGATCGGCGCCAAGCTGCATGAGATAGCCGATCTTCAGTCGAGTGGCTGTGTGCTCAGTGCGCAGCAGCTCGCCGACCGTGCTCTTGCCGCTCTCGGACATACCAGCGAGCACCCATAGGTGTTCGATCCGGTCCGGCGGCAGCGGGACGACGGGCACGTCGAGTTGCGTCAGAGCCTCGCGGATTTCACGTTGCACATCAAGGAGTGGGCGGTCTCCGCGCACCACGATGGCCTGGTATTCCCCGCCGTCGACTTGAAGATCGATCGCCTCCGCCAATCGCCACTGATACTCGGCGTAGCGCTCAGTGGCCGGTGCAGGGTCACGCTCCACGGCGTGGTGTGCCTCGGCCGCAGGCTGGCTGCTGTGGCGCAGCAGCAGGTGCAGCTCGCGACGCGGCGTAGGGGCGTAACGGCGTGCTTTGGCCTCGACTTGTGCGAGCGCCTCGGCGGTTGAAATGCCGTCCTTGACCACCGCCGTTGCCGCGCAGGTCGCTACAAGCATCGGCCAACCGCGGTCCTCCAACGCCAAGGGCCGACCACCGGCGCACCGCGCGGCGTGAGAGCTGAACACGAGGTCGATGTGTTCGTCTGTGGTGCTGTCAACGAACCACCACTGACCGAAGTCCCGTTGCGACACCTCGGCCCATCGCCGGTCCCACCGATCGATTGTCCCGGTGAAGTCGACGTCCGGCAGCGCCGACGCCAACCACCGGGCGTTCGTGGTCTTGCCGACGTTGTCGGCACCGTTGAGAGTGACGGCGATCCTCATCGCGGCCCCCGATAGCTCTTCAGCGTGCGCCATCGAGGGATTCGGCGGCGGCCCTCATGGATATCGAGCACAAGGGCGTCGTAGGCTTCCGTGAGCTCGGTGAACTGCTGCAGGGCCAGTGAAGGGTCTACGTCGCGTAGGTCCATCTCGGCGGCCTCGGAGAACCGCCTCCACCGAATCCATGCGATGGCTAAGCGGTCGATCACGGAGCCGATCGTCTCGGTATGCAGCGGGCCCTCGTCCGGAGCCCGAACCACCTGCTCAACCCACGAGTCGATCTCACTGATCAAACCGACCCGTGTGGCGTTGAGGCAGTCAATCAATCGTTTGGCGGCCGCCACAGCGTGGTCGTCAGCAGCTGGGTCGCGGGAGATTGTTTCCGCCGCCCATTGTTCGCAGTGCTGCGAGGCGAGCCGGGATGCCGCATGAAGGGGCTTCGTCCAAAGCTCTGGCAGGGTTTGTGCGTGACCACCGAAGGTGCTGGTGATCATGTCTGAGCTTGGTAATGGCGGACAACGCTGCTGGTCGTGGGCACTTGGTGAGCCGGGGGCAGAACGGAGGGGCATTGCCGAGCCTCCTTTCAGGTCCTACTGATGCTGGTGGCCTCTCAGGGCTTGGTAGCGACGCCGGCGTGGGCGGTGTGACCCCGCTCGAGGATGAGGAAGTACGAGAACAGACCCGGTCGGCTTCCGGTCAGCCGCTCGTGCGCGGCGAGGATCTCGCCGCTTCCCGGGTCGACCAGCAGTTGCGACGTGGATCCGTCGGCGCTGACGGTGAAGGTCAGGCCGACGCGGCCGGCGAGGTCGGTGGTCTGTCCGCGGTAGGTGATGCCGGGCACGGTAGCCAGGACGCGGAGGCTCTTCGCCCGCTGGTCTCGGTTGAGGTATTGGTTGCTGGCGAGCGCGGCGACGCCGTTGGTGAGCATCCTCGGGTAGGCAGGTTCGGCAGCAAGTTGAAGGGGGGCCAGTGCGCCGGCCAGGGCGCTCGCGTCGGCTGGCAGCGGCTCGGTCAGGTACGGATGCAGGCTGCCGGGTGGGTGCTGCGTTGTCGTCTCGGATGCCTGCGTGAGCAGGGTGCGATCGTCGCGCGCGGGCTGGTGGTCGAGGCCTGGTAGGTCGGGTAGGCGTCGGGTGGTCTCTTGGCCAGAGCCGTCGGTGTTACGGCGCCACTGGCGCAGGTCAGTGCGGGTGATCGCGTTGGTGGCGCGAGTCCAGGACTGGATGTGTAGGTAGGTGTAGGGCAGGCCAGTGGTGCCGTCGGCTGGTGTGGCGCTGATGGTGTCGGCGAGGGCGGTCAGCCGCTGCGCAGCGGTCAGGCCTGGCCCGGTGACGGCCGTGTGCGCGGTGGCGGGCCGGCTACTGGTGGCCGGTGATGCGGTCGTTGCCCCTGTCTGGGCGGCGGGGGTACTGGTGTGGCAGCCAGCGAGCAGGACGCTGCCGAGCAGGCTCACCGCCAGACGGTGGACGGGGACAGTCGGGGTGACCATAACTCTGTGGAGGTCCCTTCTGCGTTCAGCGGTAGGTGGCGGTGGCGAGGTCACCGACTGCGGCGTCAACGGCAGCGATGACGTCGCGGACTGGTCGGTGGTGTTGGCTGGCGATGGCTCGGAGGTGGTTGGTGACGGTGGTGGTGTCGTCGTTGAGGTAGAGGTGATGGGCGAGGTGGAGAGCGGCGACGAGTCCGGCGAGGGCGGCGGTGTGGTTGTCGGGTTGTTCACGGCCGTCGGCGAGGTATCGCAGTCGGGCGCGGGCGATGACGGGCCATCGGGTGTGGGTGGGTAGGTAGGTGTCGGCCCGGATGAGTCCGCCGAGTCGGCGGCGGCTGGTGTGGCGCAGGATGCCTGCGGCGTGGAGGCCGGCTCGGGTGCGTTCGTAGAGAT
This sequence comes from Micromonospora sp. NPDC048839, assembly GCF_040649915.1. NCBI lineage: Bacteria > Bacillati > Actinomycetota > Actinomycetes > Micromonosporales > Micromonosporaceae > Micromonospora > Micromonospora sp. NPDC048839. The sequence goes on along the minus strand of NZ_JBEZGL010000002.1, from coordinate 190,210 downwards.
CGTCGGCGAACCCGCGTAGCCACTGGCGTAGGGGTGGGGCGGTGTGGGTGTGGCGGAGGGTGGCGATGGCGGTGTCGGCGATGAGGTCGCCGACGGGCCGGTCGATGTGCAGCCGGACCCGCTGCTCCCCGACCGGATGGCCGTCGCCGTCGAGGACGGTTCGTCCGCTGATGATGAGGTCGATGAGCACGGCGCCGGCGAGGCCGAGGGCGAGGGCTTGGCGGTGGATGTGGGATTGTCCGGTGTCGTCGTTGTGGCCGAGCAGGTACAGCTCGTCGCGCAGCGGCAGCCGGGGAATCGCAGCGGCGGTCATCGAATCCGCTCCTACCTCTTGCGGCCGACGAGGTTGCGCAGCCGGATATGGGCGTCCTCGTAGGCGGCCCTCGGCTGCGGGAGGAGGGCTTTGTCGATGGCGGCAAGAACTGTGTAGTTGGGGTCGCAGACGTTGCCGATCGGCGCCCGGCCGGCTTGGGAAATGAGCTGGTAGGCGTCGAGGTTGTCCAGACCGCACAGTTCGACGGTCCAGGCGGTGAGGTCGTGGTGCGCCATTCGGTAGGCGTCCTCGAGCGGTCGGGCGCAGCCGATCGACATGAGCGCTGTGTTGGTTTCCAGCCGAGGCCACGCGGTGCCGAGATCCCCCTTGATCACTTCGACGGCGAGGGTGGTGACAGTGGCGATCTCCACCCCAACCCCGCAGGCTTCGCCCTGTCCTTGGCGGGCGTGTCCATCGCCGAGGGCGAGCAGCGCGCCGTGGACGTTGACACCGAGGTAAAGGGTGGTGCCGGCGCGCAGCTCAGGGGTGTCGAGGTTCCCGCCGTAGTAGTCCGGCACGATCGTGGCCCGAGCTTCCATCGCGGCCGGGGCGACGCCGATCGTGCCGATCATCGGATCCAACGGCAGGTCGACAGTGTGCTCGCTTGCGGTCGCCCGATACCGCACGATCCCGGCCGCGCGGTCGACGTCGTACATCCACACCCGTTCGTCAAGGGGCGGCTGGAGTGTGGCGGTGTGAGGGGTTGAGGTCAGCGCCCCGAAGTACGGGAACGTCGCGGAGACACCCCAGTCGCGGGCGGGTTCGATCGAGGCGATGTGCACGGCGAGGGTGTCGCCGGGTTCGGCGTCCTCGACGAAGAACGGCCCCGACACCGGATTCAGGTACGGCATCGCGCAGACCTGCGACGGCAGGTCTGCCGGCCCTCGCACTCGCCCGCCAAAGCAATCCTCGGTGTGCACGGTGAACACGTCACCGGAGTGCACGTGCGCCACCGGGATCCGACCGCCGAAGGTGTAGGCCAACTCGTCACGGGCCGGCCGGTACGTGAAGTGGTTTCCGTGAGGCATCGTGGTCACACCCGCTCCAGGTCACGCCCGGCCGGCTGAGCCGGCGCCAGGCCGGACAGCGCGGGGCGGCGGCCCGTCGCGTAGAGGCCGACCAGGACGACCAGGCCGAGGGCGAGCCAAGCTAGGCCGAGGCGTTGGGCGGCGATGTTGGCGTTCACCACCACGAACGCGAGGATCGCGAAGCCGACCGCGGGCATGAGCAGGTGCGCCCACCAGTTCCCGCTACGCCGCCGGATCAGGTGGTGCACGACCACGGAGACGTGCAGGACAAGGAAGGCGACCATCGCCCCAAAGTTGATCAGCGACGACAGCAGCGTGATCCCGTCCGCCCGAGTCGCCATGTACAAGCCCAGGACGAGGGAGACAACGCCGGTGAGCAGGGTGGCATTGATCGGCACACTTCGGCGTACCGACACCTTCGCCAAGAACGCCGGGAGTTGCCGGTCGCGGGCCATTGCGTACAGCAGCCGTGACGTGGCGACCTGGGCGACCATCGAGTTCGGTAGTCCCCACGCGATCGCGGTCGCGACGGCGCACACGGTTGCCAACCAGCTTCCACCGGCGACGGCGGCGGCGTCGTAGAAGGCCGTGCCGTTCACGTCGCCCTCGGCCAGCAGCGCGTCGGGATTCGGCACGAGCATTGCCGCCAACCACGTCTGCGCGATGAACAACACCCCCGCCAGGACGAGCACGACGGCCATCGACCGCCCGATCTGCCGAGTGCCGCCACGGGTCTCCTCCGCCAGCATGCTGATGCCGTCGAAGCCGAGGAAGGACAGCACCGCGATCGACACCGCCCCGGCGACCAGCGACCAGGTGAAGGTGCCGGCGTTGTGGAAGGCGTCCCAGCTGAACCGGCCCTTGCCCGAGGCGAGAGCCCAGACGGCGACGCTGAGGAACACCGCTAAGACGATCAGCTCACCGATCAGCATCACCCGGGTTACCACCGCAGTCATGCGGATCCCGACCGAGTTGACGATCGTGTTGACGGCCACGAACCCGAGCAGCCACAACCACACCGGCACCGCCGGCACCGTGGCGTGCATCGCCACCGACGCCACCAGATACAGCAGGCCCGGCACGAGCACGTAATCGAGCAGGATCACCCAACCTGCGAGGAATCCGACCGGCGGACTGATGCCCCGGCCGGCGTAGTTGTAGACGCTGCCGCTCATGGGGAAGGCCTTCACCATCTGCGCATACGAGAACGCGGTGAACACCAACGCGACCACACCAATGGCGTAGGCCAGGGCGACCATCCCGCCGGAGCCGGCGTAAACGCTGCCGAAGATCGCCATCGGCGCGATCGGCACCATGTACACCAGGCCGTAGGCGACCAGGTCCCGGAACCGCAGTCTTCGGGCCAACTCCTGGCGGTAGCCGTAGCGGGTCAGGTCATTCGACGTTGTCATCAGGCATCCCCACGCGGGTAAGAAGTGTCAGCACGGAGCCGAGTGGCGTCTGCCGCCCGGTTGACGACATGGGAGCTAGCGGCAGTAGGCATCCATGACTGGCATTGCTTGCTAGCCACCCACTGCATCCATCTGAGTGGCCACATCCGGACCGATCGGCGATCCAGTGCCGCAAGCTTGCCAACGCATGGACGTAGATGGATTCCCAGGAGTGGTGAGATTTTCCCCCACACACACATGGCCCTTGACCTGCATCTACCTTGATCATTTGGTGAGGAACTACCCAGTGGTAGACCGGTGGCCTCGTCGTCATCCGTTCCGGTTGTCACGAGAAGGGCGATACCGTGCGACGGGAAGGCCGCACGTAGGAGGTGACCGCGATGGCAAGGACAACCGGCACCAAAGCGCAGCGCGACCACGTGCGCCAGACGTTGGCCGGCTTCGGCGCGACGCCGACAGTCATCGCCGCTGAACTGCAGCGAAGGTTCGGATTGCGCCCGCGAGATGCCTTTCGACAGGCTCATGGCTGGACCCAGGACGCGGTGGCCGAGAGGTTGAACGCCAACGGAACCGGTTCGGCGACGATCACAGGGGCACGGATCAGCGACTACGAGCGATGGCCCTTCGGCGGCCGTCGGCCCACCTTGGCCGCCTTGAACGCTCTGGCCCAGGTCTTCGGCGCCGAGCCGAGCTGTCTGGTCGACCTAGATGACTTGACCGCTATGCCGGACGCGGACCGAGAGATGCTGAGCGGCCGGAACGCCGTCCCGATGCCTAGCCGATCCGTCACACCCCTAGCCCCGCCGGGCGTGATGACCGAGCCTATGCGGTGGGACCTCGGAGCTCTGCAGGACGAGACGGAATTGGTGATCGCGGTGGCAGAACGCACGGCCAGCTTCGGCACATGGGCGCAAGCCTCCAACGTCGGGCCCTTCACCCTCGACGATGTCATTGCCTCCACCCGCAGGATCGCCGTCGATTATCTGACCGAGCCGCCAGTCGTCGTCTACGCCCGAGCGGGCCTACTGGCCGACCGTGTGTTCCGGCTGCTGCAGACCGGTCGCCAGAATCCCGACCAGTCGCGAGAGCTCTACACCTGGGCTGGGTACCTATGCAGCCTGCTTGCCTGGATGGCTGGCGACCTTGGCCATCCCGCCGCAGCGGAGTCTCAAGCACGTACCGCATGGATGTGCGCCGAGACCGTCCGCGATAACACTCTCCGAGCCTGGGTCCTGTCCACGATCAGCAAGGTCCATCTGTGGGAGAGGCGCTTCGAGGACGCGGCGGACGCCGCCGCGCGGGGACTCGGCTACGCCGCAGAGGGCAGCGCAGCGGTCATGCTGGCCTGCCAGGAGGCAGACGCGTGGGCGGAAATCGGTGCTGCTGACTCGGCCCGATCGGCGCTGCGGCGGGCCGACGCAGCCCGAGAGCATGTCACCGTCGACACGGTAGGTGGACTCTTGGCCTGCAGCATGGTGCGCCAGCACAACTACGCCGGCTCGGTGCTGCTCCGCATCGGTGAGGCTGCCAGCGCCATCAAGCATGCTGAGCACGCTCTCGCGCAAGCCGCCGTTGATCCCTCGGTCGCCTACGGCACGCTGGCCCAAATCCGCATCTGGGCCGCCTCGGCACATCTCAACGCGGGAAGCCTCGACGGGGCGGTATCGATCCTGTCCCCGGTACTCGGCCTGCCGCCCGAACAGCGGCTCGACCCGCTTATTCACCGCCTGCGTGACGTCGGCCGGAGCCTCGCCGGCAACCCATCGCTGCGAACGAGCGCCGAGGCGCGCAGTGTTCAAGCAGCGATCACCGAGTTCTGCGCCACCGGCGCCGCCCGTCAACTCCCGTAACGACCTGGAGAACCAATGGCGATCCCCCACACCACCAGCATCCGCAACCACTGGTACTGGCGACCGGGCTGGGGCGTTGGCTCCCGCTTCTACACGTGGCACATCACCTTCGACGGCCAACCCGAGGTCGACGAGCTCGCTGGCCAGTACCGATCCTTGCTCTCCTCGCAGCCCAGCCTCGATGTCATCCCAAACCAATGGCTCCATCTCACGATGCAGGGGATCGGGTTTGTTCAGGATGTTGCCGCGGAGGACATCGACGCCATCGTGGCCGCCGCTGAGAACCGCTGCGCGCATTTGGCACCGTTCAACCTCGCCATCGGCGTGCCCCACGTCGACTCCGAGTCCATCCAGATCGCCGTTGACCCGGTCGAACCCGTGCGGCAGCTACGTGCCGCGATCCGCGCCTCGATCGCCGACGTCTGGGGGGAGGACCGAGTACCGGAGCCCGCCGAGCCTTACAACCCTCACCTCAGCCTGGCCTACACCAACACCGACGGTTCTGCGGCTCCGCTGATCGAGACTCTGTCGTCCGCGCCGAAACTCAGCGCGAACGCCGTCATCGACTCGTGTCAGCTCATCGTTCTCAACCGCGACGAGGGTATGTACGTCTGGGAACCGTACGCCACCGTAAAGCTCGGATCCTGAAGTCTGCCTCTTCTGCCGAAGCCGTCGTTGGTGCTCGGTCGCCTCGCTGTCGACGCGACCAGCCGCTCAGTTTGCCGCCTGCGAGCTGGCCGGGTTTCGGCTTACGGGTTCGCGCGGCCAGCCGGCATCGATACCCGTAGCACTCTGATCCCAGAGGCTGGCCTTCCAGATGCAGAGGCTGCGCCCGCCCCATTGGAGCGGGCGCAGCTCAGGCGGCGTGTGCTGAGGCGGCGGCCTAATGGAGGCGTAGGAGGCGGGCGAGTCTGGTGGCTTGGTCGACAGTGGGAAGGCCGGCTTCGGCGGCCAGGGCTTGGATCTCGGCTTCGGTCTGTGGGTCGGTCAGGTAGCGGGCCATCGACAGTGTTCCCGGCACGGTCGCAAGATCGGTGTCGGGTGACTCGATCGGGGCCTCGCCGTCGGTTGCCCGCGTGGGCGGGGTCGGCGGCGACCGATGCGGTGTGCTCGCACGTGATGTGTGGTCACGGCGTCTGGCCATGTCCCTCCCAGGACGGCTCGTGGCGTGAGGTCGAGGTGTCGAGCCATGCGCATCTCCTTCTCGGTGATAAGAACTCGCTGAAGATCGATCGCCGGATCCTGCTGGCCGGAGTCGGCGGCGGGCCGGCATCGGTGAGGGCCGCAGACATTAGCTCCGCTGGCCGTGGAAGTGAAGAGGTGCGCCACTCACAGCAACTCACGGAGGCGAGCCGCTGGTGTGAGTGGTGGGCGGTCGGGGGTCTGTCTGTCGCCGAGCAGCGCCGCTGACAGACCTTGATAGCTCGTAAGCCCTGCTGCCCGCGCCGCCCGACACGCGCTCCGGGAACACCGCTGGGGTGCGCGCCGTGCGGCGACGACGACCGCAGCCCCGGGATTGTGGGGCGCGGGCGGGCTCAGCGGCATGCGGGAGACCAACCGCCGACAGCGCCGTCTGATCCACCCCTCCCCATCAGGCAGCGCGCCCGTCTTGGTCGGGCGCGGTGTGGGTGGGGAACTCGTCGTCGTGGTCGGTGTCTGTGTAGGGCAGGTCGATGAGGCGGTGACGGCCGCTGCTGTCGGCTCGTTGCCAGACCTGGTCGGCGGGGCTGGCATCGAGTGCGCCCCGCAGTTCGGCGGTGGTGGTGGCGAAGACCGTGTGCAGGTTAATGCCGGCGATGCGATGGTGCAGGTTCGCCTCGCGGCGGGCGGAGGGGAGGTGGAACAGAACGGGCCATGCCCAGGTGCTCATCGCGAAGAGGCGATCGTACTTGGCGATCTTGTCGATCAGGACGTCCAGGCGTTCGCCGCTGGTGTCGTACTCAAGGAAGAACGGCACGGACCGTCCGCGTTCGGTCCACACCCCGGCGCCGTCAGGGCGGGGGAAGCCGGTCGGTCCGCCGATGATGATTTGCGGGTTGCCGCCTTTGCGGTAGAGGACGCCGGGTTCGTGGTAGGCGGATGCGGGTTGCCAGCGGACCAGGTCGCCGTCGGTGTGGGTGCGGGCGTGGGCGGAGAGGTCGATGAAGACCTGGTTGCCGCCGAGCAGGTGTGGCAGGTCCGGTCTGCGGGTGAGGGACTGCTTGCGGCGGCGGGCTTGGTCCCGGCGTGGTCGTCCGAGTCCACGTTGGGCGTGGACGTGGTCGTAGCCGAGCTGGTCCAGGACGTAGTGGTAGGGGTAGGAGCCGCCGTCGGCCCTGTTGGGCCGGAACCGGTCCACCGCCCGCAGGGTGGTGAGGCGGCGCAGGCGGCGTTGAGTGAAGTCCAGGGACGGGAACAGGGCGGCAGCGATCTGGTCGGTGGTGAACACGCCGTGGTCGTAGAGCCAGCCGAGGAGCCGGTCGTCGCGGGCGGTGATGCTGGCCTGCAGCCGCAGCAGCGGATCCGAGGTCTGTATGGGTTTACGCATGGGCAGCCCCAGGGGGGAGACCCCAGAGTTGAGGGTCTGTCTGGAGCCGATCAGAGTCGATGTGAGGGGGGTTGACCTGGGCTGTGAGCGAGTACGGAGGGTCAGGTTGGGGGTCAGGATCAAGACGGACGGTAGAACGGGGATCGGCGCTGACTCCTACACCGCCGGGCACACCGTGCCCGGCGTGACGGCACCCTGGAAGTGGGTGTGAGTCGGGCCGGTGACGAAAGCGGCGACCCAGCTGAGATTCACCATGTGGGGTAATCACTGTTGTTGCTCCAAGCTCAGAGGTGTGGGTGGACGTGCGGCGGGTGCACCGGCCGCTGTCGCGGGCCGAAGCGTGTGGACAGGTTCGGTCAGGTTCTGTCAGCTCGTGGGCCTGCTGACAGGCGCGCGAACTGGTCTGACAGCAGCGGCTCGCTCTGACAGAAGCCGCAGGTTGCGGTTCTGTCACGCTGCCTCTCCGGGTGACAGGTCCGGTGTGGGTGAGGTGGTCTCGGCGCGCAGGACACGCACGAGTGCCGAGGCGGTGGCGTTGGACAACTGGTGTCCGTCCGCGCGTAGCTGTCGGGCGAGAGCCTTGCGGGACATCGGCGTTCCCTCGACGGTGAGGGTGTGGGCGGCGGTCCGGGCGGCCGGGACCAGCACGGCGACCTCCGGACCGCCATCGTTGGTCGACGGCTGGCTGTCCGGACGGTCCGGGACCACCCAGGGCTGGTCCGCGACGGCGGGGACCTCGGTCGCGCGGTCCCGGACGGCGGTAGCGATCCTGGGAGCCGGCTGACGGTCGTCCGGGACCGAGGCGTCAACGGTCAGGGGCGGCCCGGGCTCCGTCCGCGCGGGCCGGACGGTTGAGTGGGGTGGGGCAGGGTCGGCGCGGCCGAGGGCAATCTTCACCATCGCCAGGAAACCGAGCGCTGGCAGGGCGGCGGCGATCCAGCCGATCACCGACGCCTCGGCCTCGACGACCTGCGCGGCCAACGACAGCAGCACCGCCGCGACCAACATCGTGGCAGGGAACGCAACGTTCTTGCCCAAGCGCCGGTTGCGGCGCAACTCTAGACCGGCGGCGATCGAGGTCAACTCCAACACGATCGCGTCGGCCCAGGCCAGCCAGCCCGGCTGGCCGTGTGCGGCGGCGACGTCATGCACGTGGGTGAAGGACGCCGCGCCGGCCGCTCCGCCGATCAGCAGCATGATCGCCACCTGGGCTCGGTTCTCCAACGGCTGCCGCCCCGACCCCACCGCCTCGGGTGAGTCAGGGCGCGGCTGTTTACGTGTCGCCAAAGGCCCACCACCCGCCGTTGGCCGATCCGGGCAACGCCTCAACAGGGGTCATCGCTCTGGTGTGGACCGGAAGGGCGGGCGTGAAGGCCGCGCCCGAAGGGATGATGTCGAGTGAAGTCACGAACTTCTCCAAGCTGGGTTTGTGGGTTTCAGGTGCGGCGCAAGGGGATCGCCCGGGTCGCGCATGCTCGGCAGGTACGGGCATGCGCGTCCGTGCCGGGTAACGCCCGGGCGGGCGGACCCCTCGCGTGGCGGGGGACGGTAAGAGTCACTGTGGTCGAGTCAACGAACACGCCGAACCCCACGCAGGGGGCAGGCACCACGGCAGCAGGCGTCGCCGTGACCTGCACAGCAGGCGACGGTCAACAGCATGGAAACAGGGCAGACGGCCAAGCCGAGCCACAAGGGGTGAGGACTCACCACCGACGACGCAAACGCGATCAGATGGTGCGGCGGCTCAACTCGCCGACAGACGATCCTTCATGGGGGTCCTCCCAACACTCGGCATACCCCGGCAGCGTCAGCACCAGCAACGGCAGGCACCCCTGAGGAGGTGCCTGCCCGCTGCGTCTGTGGCCGACCGCGCCAGCCGGCGCTGCGGGAATGTCCCTCCATTAAGCCCCAAGAACCCGATGAAGTCAACCAAAATTTTGTAACGAATCGGTCACAAGCCTTGCCGCCAGTCTAACCGAGTGCTATAGATGTTGCCCGCATCCGCCCCAGTCCTCGCCCGTCCACCCCAATCGTCTACAAAAACCTGCCACCACACCCCGCCTGCTGGGACGCTGATCTCGGCATGTGATTGGCCAGTGCGAGCCCAGCGAGTCGCCCTTGTCGCTACGGTGGTACGACGGATGGCGAATGCCGTTGCGCAGATTGAAGACCATCGGGTGATCGCTGCCGGCTGCTGTCAGGGGCAGCCGCTACACTCCGCGGCCGTGGCAAGAAGTCGGTCAACATCAATGGACCCGGGCAAGGAACACCTCTACGTCCTGCAGTTCGACAACGGAGTCATCAAGGTGGGCCGCACGGCCGACCCCCGGACGCGCAACGTGCGCCACGAGCGAGACTGCGGTCGCTACGGTCTCACAATCGAACGTCGCTGGTTTTCGGGCGAGTGGGCGGGCGCCCACTGGGCAGAACGGCAACTGATCACGATCCTCGCCAAGATCGGCAGGCGCACGCCCGCCGGCCGCGAGTACTTCCAGGACGTTGCCTTCAGCATCGCGTGCGAGCAGGCTCGACAGGTGTACTCCACGACCTGTCCAACCTGCGGGAACGGAGTGGTGCCCGCGCCGATGCGGATGGCCGCGATCGTCGCGAACGACGCCTGGGATGAAGATGGTTCACTCGTCTGCGACTTTCGGCTGCCGTGCCGCAGCGTCATCAAGGGCCAGTTGCACGACCAGGACATGGCCCCCGACGGCCGGTATCCGCTGCGCCGGGGCGAGCATTACGACATCCATCTGGAGTACGCCGGGATCGGCGCATGGGACGTCTGGGCGGCCGAACCACGTGTGCAGCGGTAAGGACGCCGAACGGGAAGAACAGCACCCGTTCCAGCGAACGCGAACGCGAGCCCGACGGCGTGCACTGCCGCGACCAGCAGACCACGAGCCGCGAGAATGTGGTGCGCAGCGGTGGCCCGGCCGTCGGTTCTTAAGGAGTTCGCGCGTTAGCCAGCGAAACGAAGGATGACCTCTGTAGCCGGCCGCCGCCCTCGATCTTCACAGTGCCGGCGTCAACGAGCGGCTTGAGTGCCATAATGACGTGTTCTGGCCGGTACACCGTTTCCAGTAGGGCGAAGTTGCGCAGGTCCTCCACGCGGGCCGGCTCACTGTCGCGCAGCCTGTGCTGCAGTAGTCGGGTCAGCGGTCCGAGAAGCGGTTCATCTATGGCAAACAGCGTCTCCGCTTGTTCGTCGCGGGGGTCGCGGAAGCCGACGCCCTGGGCGCGGTCGACCTCCCAGAGGCTGGCTTTCATCTTCTGCACGCCAAGTGGGTGCCCGGTGCCGAAGACGAGGTACAGGGGTTGGCCGTTGCGAGGGATCAGTTCGAAGTCCAGAAGGTAAGGGAAGCCAGCCGCCTGCAGGGCCTGTCGGTAGCAGGTAAGGATGTGTCGACTCTTTGCCGCTGGTGGGAGGTTGACGACTTCGCGCCAGCGCGGGTCGCCGCCGAACACGTCATCACCTGCCTCGCCAAGGTTGCTGACGAAGCGCACGAAGTGCTGCGGCAACAGTGTGACGATGACCTCGGTGGACACGTTCGCGGCGAGGCGCTTCAGCAGCCTGAATGGTACGGGTGCGTTGCCCCAGGAGTCCAAGTTCGCGAAGATCGGCTGGCCCCAGGCACCTATGCGGTCGAGAGCGGCTTCGAGGTCGTCGGCGCAGGTGCCTTTGCCCATCGTCACAGGCATGGCGACCGTGGACCGTGGCCGGTCGGGAAACGCTTGTTGAAGGGTCTCCCATAGCATGTCGACACAACGTTGATCGTCGTCGATGAAGACGAATCGGGCGATGCCCTTGGTCGGGGGGACGTTCTCGACGAGGGCGCGGATCGCGATGACAGGCGATCCGGGTTGCCCACCGCTGTAGATGCCAGGTCCGGCGAATCCCTCTGCGTAGGTGACCGAGGGGTAGGCGTTGGAGTAGGCAAGCAGGATGGGGAACCATTTTCCGAGGTAGTGGCGGTAGATGTCGTGCTTGGCGCCCGTGTGTTCCGCACAGGGCCACGGCACCGGACCGTCGACCGGCATCCAGCCTCCTCACCCGATCACAGCAGGTTGCGAGACAGTCTCTCATTGTGACGCACGTAAAGCGATACTGTCCCTGAGTGACACCGCGCGAAGGCCGAGTAGTCCGAGGAGCTGCGAGGGGTTGCTGGTTTGCGACCGACAGTCGCGAATGCGGGCCGGGTGGTTGTCAGCAGGTGGCCAGGCTGAGGGGCATGTCGTCCCAGGTCCGGCCATTCAAGACGCGGCCTCCAGCCTTGGGCGTCCGTCCGCCCCACTGCTTGAAGAAGAAGGGCACCTCAGCGCGCGTGCACTGATCACGCAGGTCTACGGCCCAGGCTGGGTTCATCTGTCGGGCGCTGGCACCGCTTTCGCCGCCTGCGATCACCCAGCCGATGCCGTCTAGCTTCAGGCTCGGAAGCGGGCCCAGCAACGGCTCGCACGACAGGAATCGCAACGCCGCCGACACGGCCCGCAGATCATCGATGCGGTGCACAGTGCTGACGTCCTCCACGGACACGCCCATCCACAAGTTGGACGGCCAGGCCAGAGATGGAGCCACCCGGCGTAGGCGGCGGGCTCGTTTGGTCAGTACCTGATACGTATGCTGCGGGGTCGCCGCGATGACCTCGAAGACCTGGCGGACGAAACTCGCCGGCACTTGGGCGTGGAACAAATCACTCATCGAGTTGACGAAGACGAGCCGGGGACGCTTCCAGGTCAATGGCAACTCAAGGCTGTCCGGGTGCAGCGTCAACCCGAACCCTGGCCCACTTGTCTGCGGGTTTCCATCTCGCTGATACCGCGGCTGTCCCATCGCCTTGAGCCGTTTGGCCAGCGTCAACGCGTAACAGTTGTCGCATCCGCGGCTCACGCGATCGCAGCCCGTCGTAGGGTTCCAGGTCGCCTCCGTCCACTCGATGGCGCTGCGGTCACCCATGGCTCATCCTCACACTGCGAAGAGTATTGGTTCGCACGCAGGTTCGATAGATCCGACACCGCCGAATATCGAGCTGGACGGCCGGCACGTTTGGCCGTGACTGGTATGACGGTCGATGTGACTGTGATCGCGGCACTCTTGCTCGTCTGCATCATCGCCCTGATGGTCGGCTGGATCGTTGCGGCAGCCGCGTTCGGCGGCTCGATGCTCTGGGCGGTTCAGTGGAGATGCGTCTCGTCCACGTCGTTTGAGCCCATCCGACGGCGAGGGCTGCGCAGAGGTGCATGGGAGCTGATTCGGTCGGCTGCTGGGTCCGGGATCTTTGGCCGGCTGGTCGCCCGCGAGTCGTGGCGTCGGGTGCTGCTGATGCTGCTGGTCCCGATCGTTGGATTCCTGGTGCCGGTGAGTCTTCCCTACGTTGTCCTACTTCTGGTGCCAGGGGCCATCGCGGGTGGCGAGTTCGCGGAGGCGATCGACAGAGTGGGTCGCCTCACGGGCATGTTCGGCATTCTGGTGGCGATACGCCTCTTCCTGAACGGGCTGCGCTACATCGCCCAGCCCGGCAAGCCGCGCGGGAAGCTTCCGGGCCTGCGTTTTCCGGACGATCTGTCCAGCAGGGGTCGTGACCGGCTCGCCGCTAACGCGTTCTGGTTCACGATGGCCCATACGGTCGAGTTGCTCGCCGCCATGTATCCCGTCCTCGTCCTGGTCGCGGTGATACCCGAGATGGACAGTGCTGCAACGCCGTCAAGTGCTGCGGCGCCGTCATCGGACGCCGACTCCGCACTGCCCCCTCTGCTCGGCCTCATCGTGCTATTTCTGGCGGTGACGCCGATGATGGTGCCCGCTCACATTGCTGCGTCCTTCCTGCGCCGTCGCTTGGCCGGGTGGGAGTTGTCGGTAGAGATCTGCCAGTTGTTGGTCCCGCCTGTCCTAGAAGAGCGCGCCGACTCGCTGGAGCTGCCTGAACCTCTCCGCGCGGTTGCCGACGTCCACCGCAGCGGTCTGGTCGACATCGCCGTGCTGCTCGATCAGACCGCCGGGCTGTGGGATCGTCGGCAACCGCGAGGGTTCGCCCCTCACCCCGCGGCGACCGTATTGCGAGCGACGAGCGCGTCGATCCGACGACACCTGCAGAGCCCACAGTCGTGCGACCCGACGCTTCCCCTCGACCTGCGAGAAACGCTGCGCATTGTGCTGGACCTGCTGGTCGAACCAGAAGGGACATCGTCACTGCGCAAACTCGCCTCCAGGGTTCAGGCGTTCGACGAGGACGGAACCCCGGCAGCAGAGACGTTCGTCAAGCCCCCCGGGCGCCTCGCGGTGGCCTTGACAAGGCTCACCGATAGCGCGCAGCGAACCGCTGCCGTCCTGGCCGCCGTCGCGGGAATGGCGGCGACCTTCATCGCTATAGCGCTGACCGCCGCAGGGAGGATTGACACTGCCGAGCTGCTCGGTCACCTAAAGTGAGCAACCACATCCCTAGCTTGCGACAGTCGGACCCAGTCACGCCGCCGCGCGTCTCGGATGCGGCCAGCGTGGCAGCGTCTCCGAACGGCTGGCGGGGTGTGTCGCCTCGATCGGCGAGCGCGCGGTAAACCAACCGACGAAGCTGCGCTTAGGTGAGTCGTCCACAGCAGCGCAGCCCCGAGCAGGCGGCGGGCGCGGCGCGATAGTCCGCGGTGTACGCGCCATGCTCATCGCACGGCGGGCGGCGCGAGCGGCGGCGCACATGCCGCGCTGCCCTTGGCACTGCAGGTTGCGGCAGTCGCCGCGCTCGTCGGGCTGGTGTGCGGAGGCAACGTCGAAAGCCAGCCGCCACAACAGCGGATCGGTGGCATCGTCGGGCAGCACGGCCAGGGTGCTGAGTCGTTCGCGTGGCACAGCCTGAACACCTTCCGTCGACGGATGACGCCGCCCGTCCCATGGGCGGGCGGCGGACACCATCGACGCTCGACTTTTCCCACAGGTCAAGTCGTCCTCGCGGCTCCTGACTCAGAATCTCCCGAATTCAGGCCGCCTGCTGATCCTGCGGGCCGAACTTCCACCGCCAGTCGAGGCGGTGGCGGCCGAAGGTGCGGCGTTCGCCTTTGAATCCGGCGCGCAGGAGTTTGATGTCGGCGACGAGGCGGATGATCTCCCGCTTGACGGGGATGTCGTCACCGAGTTCCTGCCACGCCTCCACAGCCTGGTCCCCGATGCGTCCGCGCAGCACCGCAGGAATGCCGGCGTCGGCGGCGCGCTGTTCGTGCTCGGCGATCTGGGCCGTCAGGCCCTTTTCTGCGCGGGAGTAGGCGATCGCGGTGACCTCGCCCTCCTCCCCGAGCTTGCGCCAATCTTCCAGCTCCCCGCGCAAGCGTTGCGCTTCGGCGCGGGCGTGGGCGACCTCCTCGTCGGTGGCGCTGGCGGCGGTCAGGATGTCGTAGACGTCGGGGCGGGACAGCCACGCCACCACGGTGCGCTGCACGTACTCGTCGAGGAACTCGGCTTTCACCGCAGTGCATCGTTTCTGCAGGCACGAGTACACCTGCCCCTCCCAGCCGTGCCGGTTCAGGCGCTGCGAAGACAACGGCCCGTCGCACACACCGCAGCGAACCATGTACGACAACAGATGCACCGCCCTGCCAGAGCGGGTCGTGGTCCGCGACGGGTCGCCGAGCATCCGCACCACCGACCAGTACGTCTCCTCGTTGACCAGAGCGGGCCAGATTCCTTCGCCAACGATCTCCCCACGCAGCACCCGCTTGCCGATGTAGGCCGGATTCATCACCTGCTTGCGCAGGATCCCGCGTCGCCACATTCCACCCTGCGACGCGGGGATTCCGAGGCGGTTCAGTTCCGCCTCGCGGACCGTTAGGGGCATACCTTCGGCGATCTTGCGGAAGTTGTCCCGCACCACCTGCGCGTGCGAATACTCCGTCACCGTCCCATCCACCGCCACGGCCGTACGGATCTCAGCGTCGGGCTCCTGGCGCAGGAGAGCTCTGGTGCGCTGGTCGTAAATCCGCCGGTACCCGTAGGTGACCTTTCCGTGCGGGCGGCCAGCTTCGGCTGCGCCGACGATGCCGCGCAGCACGTTGTCGCGGATCGAGTCGGCCATCCACTCGGCCTGAACTGCCTGGAAGCCGAGCATCATCCGGTCGTTCTTGTCCCGCAGGTCGTACAGCACCCCACCGACCAGCCAGAAGTTGAGACCGACCTCGTGGCACATGTCCCGGATCTTCACGAACACCGCAAGGTCACGTTCCTTGCGGGAGATCTCCCAGACCACCAGCACATCACCCTTGCCGGCGAGGATCTGCTCGATCAACAACTCGAACTGCTCACGCTCCTTCGTCGCGCGCCGGCTCGCCGAGCGGTGGTTGTCTGTGAACGACCCCGCGTCCGTCCACGACCGCTTCGTGACCTCCGCCAGGTTGAGCACACCCTGGTCGTGAACACTCTTGCCCTGCTCTTTCTTGTCCTGACTCGCACGCTGATACCGCAGCGCCCGCACCTCTACGCCACCGGCTAGCAGCGCATCCTTGCTGTCGAACCGGCCCCGGTTCCCCGACCAGGCCTTCCGCCGTACCATCAGAACCGTCCCCCTAGATCGACGTTCGTGTCGGCAACATCGACCATAGCTTCTAACGATCCTTCACGGTGCCGTAGGACCACTCGTAGAAGCTGAGCTGCCGCTCGCCGAGTGCCGCCCGGATCGCGTCCGTGTCCCGCGCGACGCTCACACTGTCGAGGTGGTCGAACAGGGGGCCACTCTGCGCGCGGCAGTCCTCACGCAACTGGCGGTTGTAGGTGCGGAGCCGCTCGAACTCCGCCGCCGTGGTGGGGGTCAGGGACGGGTGTTGGGCCAGCAACGCTGACGAGCAGCGCACCGGTGCGCTGCGCACCGTACCCCGGGGGTCGAAGCCGACGATGTCGAAACGGCGCAGCACGTCCGGTCCGAGCTGGCTGGCGGCCGTCAGCGCCACGTCCACCCCGGACAGGCCGGGACCGCCGGGGTTGAAGACCAGGACACCGATACGGGCGGCCGGGTCGGCGGCGGGACGTCGGGCCAGGGCCAGCTCGAAGGTCTCCCCGCCCGGCCGGGCCCAGTCGACGGGCAGGCGCAGGGTGCCGCATCGCGTACCCGGATCGTCGGCCTGGTCCGCGCACGCCCGCCAGTCGATGCGGCCGTTCCATCCGCTGGTGGTGCTCCCGACCGAACCGGTGTCCGGCCCGGCTGCGACGGACGACGCCGGCGGGGTGACCGCGAACGCCGGTGGGGCGTTCAGCGACAGGGCGACGAGGACCGCGACGGCAGCCGGAAGGCGAAGGACGAGCGGGAGGCGTCGACGGTCGGCCCCGCCGCGAGTGGGTCTCTTCATGGTCAGCATGCGCCCAGCCTGCCGACGGCCGGTCCATGCCGGATCCATGCCGGTCCGGATGCGCCGCACGGGGCACGCTCAGCGCGTGGCCGCCAACCGCTCGGACAGCTCATCGGCCAGCGGATGACCGATTCGGTTGAAGATCGCCAACGCCTGTCCCCAGAGGTCCTTCGACGTGTCGTGTTCGCCCACCGCCCGGTGGCTGTCCCCGAGCCGGACGAGTGTCTCGGCCCGCCCGCACTGGTCCTGAGCGTCGGAATACAGCGCGAGGGCGCGTCGATAGCAGTCCACCGCGGTCGGGTGCGCCCCGAGACCCTGATGGGCGAAGCCGAGACTGTCCCAGGTCTGGGCCTCGCCCACCCGGTTGTGGACCTCGGCATGGAGTGCCAGTGCCTGCTCGCAGTAGGCGATGGCACGGACGTGTTCGTCCAGCCGGGCGTGACCCCACCCGATCGCGTTGAGCGCGTCCGCCGCGCCGCGTGCGTCGTCGCTGCCGCTGGACAGCGCCAGCGCCGCCTCGGCGTGCGGCAGCGCTTCGCGCGGGTTGCCCTCGATGTCGTACACCCAGGCGAGGTGCAGGTGGATGCTCGCCTGGCCCGGCCGGTCACCGATCGTCTCGTACCGCGCCATCGCGCTGCGCAGGTGACGGCGGGCGGCGCCGTAGCGGCGGAGCTGAAGGTGGGCCAGCGCGAGGTCCCGGTGTGCCACCGCCTCGGCCCCCGGCTCGCCGCGGCGTCGGGCGACCGCGACCGCGACGGCCTGCACGGCACTCAGGTCGTGCCACCGCGACAACCGGCTGAGCAGGGGGGTGAGGGCCTGGGCGAGCTGCCCGGCGTGGGCGTCGAAGCGGTGGGCGACCGCGTCGTCGACGGCGGCCAGCAGCACCCCCTGCTCGATGGTGAACCAGGCCAGTGCGGCCCGGTGGTCGGCGAACGTCGGCGGTGCCGCGTCGGTGGGCGGGGGCAGCGGATCGGTCGGCTGGTGGCCGGCGTCGACGAGCCTCGCCGCGGCACGGACGGCCCGCAGATAGTGGTCGAACACGCGCTTGCGGGCGGCTCTCCGGGCGGGCGCGGAGTCCTGGGTGTCCGTCAGTTCCTCTCCGTAGGCCCGGAGCAGGTCGTGACAGCGGAAGCGGCTGGGGGACTGCTCGGTCAGCAGGTTCGCCCGGGTCAACTCGTCGAGGGCCGGCCGGATCTGGTGTGGCGGTGCCCCGGCGAGGCCGGCCGCCGCCGCCGCGCTGAGGTCGGCCGTCGGGTGCAGGCTGATCTGCCGGAACAGTCGGGCCGCGTCCGGACTGAGCAGACGGTACGACCAGGAGAGCACCGTCCGCAGATCGGTGGCGGCGTCGTCGGTGGCCAGGGCCGCGAGCCCGCCCCTGGGTACGGCCAGATCGTCCGCGATGGCCTGGAGTGGGAACGCGGGTCGGGCGGCGGCCCGCGCCGCCACGATGGACAGCGCGAGGGGCAACCGCGCGGTACGGCTGACCAGCTCGTCCACCGCGGCCGGCTGGGCGGCGGCCCGCGCACCGAGCCGGCGCACGAGCAACTGGCGTGCTTCGGCGGCGGTGGGCAGATCCAGTGCGACGGTGTGGGCGCCCTCGGCGGCGACCAGGCCCGGCAGCGTGTGGCGACTCGTCACGATCACGCCACATCGGCGGGACCCGGGCAGCAGCGGCCGGACCTGTTCGGCGTCGCGCGCGTTGTCGAGCAGCACGAGCAGCCGTCGGTCCGCGGTCAGGCTCCGGTACAGGGCGAACTGGGCCGCCGGTTCGGCGGGGATCTCCAGGGGCTTGACGCCCAGGGCGGGCAGCAGCGATCGCACGACGACGGCGGACGGTGCGGCCTCGCGTGTCGCCGTGCCGAAACCGCCCAGGTCGACGTGGAGCTGCCCGTCCGGATAGTGGTGCAGGCTGTCGTGTGCCCAGCGCAACGCCAGCCAGGTCTTTCCGACGCCGCCGGTGCCGGTGACGACGACGGTGCCGGCCGGGTCGGTGTCGTCGAGCAGCAGCGTCGTGAGTCGGGCCAGCTCGCTGGTCCGGCCGGTGAACAACGTCGGTGCGGCGGGCAACTGCCGCGGAACGATCCGTGCTGGCTGCCCCTCCGCCGGCCGTGCCCCGGATGTCGACACCTCCCGGTCGGCCCGCAGGATGCTGGTGTGCAGCCGTTGCAGGTCGGCGCCGGGCTCGACACCCACCTCCTCGGCCAGGACCCGACGCACCTGCCGGTACGTCGCCAGCGCGTCCGCCCGCCGTCCGGCCCGGGCCAGGGCCACCATGAGCTGTCCCCAGGGGCGTTCACGGAGTGGATCCCCGTCGATCTGGGTCCGGAGCGGCTCGATCAGCTCGTTGTGCCGCCCGGCGCGGAGGTGGAGGTCCGCGACCTCCTCCAGCAGACTCGACCGCTGCTCCCGGAGCCTGGTCCGGACGGAGAGCAACACCCCCGCGCCGGGCAGGCCCGCGAACGGCTCGCCCCGCCACAGCGCCAGCGCCGCCTCGAACGCCCGCAGGGCATCCGCGCAGCGGTCCTGTCGCAACGCGTGATAGCCGCGCTGGGCCAGGTCGTCGAAGGCGACACTGTCCACCGTCTGGCCATCGAGGACGAGACGATAACCGGTGGCCCCGGCGAGGATGGTGGGCTCCGGCGCGCCGGGGGACCGCAGCGCCCGGCGTAGCGCCCAGACGTAGGTCTTCACGTTGCCCGCTGCCGTCTTCGGCGGCCGTCCCTGCCACAGCTCGTCGACGAGCTGGTCGATGGTCCACGCCCTGCCCGCCTGCGACAACAGGACGGCCAGCAGGCGTACCTGCATCGGCGTGCCGAGCGTCAACAGCTCCCCGGCGGAGGAGCGAACCTCGACCGGCCCAAGCAGGTGGTACCGCATCACTGGCCTCCGTTACGTCTCACCGCGGGCCATCACCCCACCGTACGGCCTGACGGCGGTCCATCCACCGTGGCACGGTCGCCGATCTTGGGTAGGGAATGAGCCCGTGGTGAAGTGTGTTGTCTGGAATACGATCTGAAAAACAGATCATATTCTGGCAACACGACTACGGGGAATGTGACGAGATGCCGGATTATGGGCACGAGATCCGCTTTGGGACGTTCCTGGCACCCTCCGCGCAACCGGCACCGGGGTCAGGGGCTGAACGACACCCGCGGCGGTCTGCTGGACCACGTCACACCGGAGGCGGCGGATCTCCTGGCGACCATGATCGGTTCCGGCGACGTAATGATCATGCAGGTCCGCTCCGTCGGCGCGGCGGTCAACGACGTCGCCGGTGACGCGACCGCCTACCCGCACCGGACGCAGAACTTCTCCGTGCTCGCCGCCACCGTGCCGGACCGCAGAATCCACCTCGACAAGCTGTGGAGCGAGCTGTACCCGCACCTCAACGGCCTGTATCTCAGCTTCGAAACCGACACCGACCCGGCTCGCCTGTCGGATGCGTGGCCCGAGCCCGCGCTCGGCCGGCTGCGCGCCATCAAGGCCACCTACGATCCGGACAACGTCTTCAACCGGAACTTTCCCATTCCACCGGCAGGAAACACCGAGGACGAGGCAATCGCCGGCTCCTGACGCCGCCGAGCGGCGGCGTGCTTAGCTGCACGAGTGATCACTCCCGTTTCCCTCGGCACGTGGCCGACACCGTTGGAGCCCGCGCCCCGACTCGCGGCGCGGCTGGGGCTGGCCGAGCTCTGGTTCAAGCGCGACGACCTCAACGGCCTCGGCGGAGGCGGCAACAAGATCCGCAAGCTGGAGTACACCTGCGCCCAGGCGATCGCCGCCGGTGCCACCACGGTGATCACCTCGGGTGCGCCGCAGAGCAACCACGCCCGGCTCACCGCTGCCGCCGCCGCGCGGCTCGGTCTCGCGTGTGTGCTGGTGCTCGCCGGCCCGCCCGCGGCGAAGCGGCGTGGCAACCTGCTCCTCGACGGGCTCGCCGGTGCGGAGGTCGTCTGGGGCGGGGACGGCCCGCTCGCCGAGGTGGTGTCGGCCGAGGCGGAGAGGCGATCGGCCTGGGTGATCCCGTTCGGCGGCACCTCGCCCGCGTCGGTCCAGGGTTATGTGAACGGCGGCCGGGAGTTGCGGGCGCAGGTGCCGGACATCGACGGGACCGACGTCGTGGTGGCGCTCGGTTCCGGTGGCACGATGGCCGGGCTGGTGCGGGAGTTGGGTGCCGCGCGGGTGATCGGTGTGGATGTCGGTGCCCTGCCGGACCCTCGCACGACGGTCGCCCGGCTGCTCGACGGCGAGGTCGAGCCGGACTCGCTGCGGATCGACGGCTCCCAGGTGGGCGCCGGGTATCGCACGTTGACCGACGGCGCCCGGGCGGCGCTGGAGACGACCGCGCGCGAGGAGGGCGTCTTCCTGGATCCGACGTACACCGGCCGGGCGATGGCGGGGCTGCTGGCCGGCAGTTTCCCGCACGGCGACAAGGTCGTCTTCCTGCACACCGGGGGCCTGCCGGGACTCTTCGGTCACCCCGAGTTGTAGGGGGCCGAGCCTGCCGACGACCGGCCACGACGCCGAGGGCTGAGTCGGCGGCGCGCACACCGGAACCCGCGCTCCTCGGGGTGCGCCGGGCCACCAGGGTGTCGTCCGGCCGATGTCGGGAAGGCGGCATCCGGCACGCGGTTTCAATGATCGGCGGAGCGGGAGGGGGCGGTGATGAGCCCGAAGAGCGCCCAGGGTGACGCGAGCATCGAGAGCGTCGACGTGAAGCTGGAGGTGATCGTCATCCCGGTGTCGGACATCGACCGGGCGAAGGCGTTCTACCTGCGGCTGGGATGGCGCCTCGACCAGACGCCACCCGGCATCGTCCAGCTCACGCCGCACGGCTCCGACTGCTCGGTGCAGTTCGGGCCCGGGCTCACGTCGGCGACGCCCGGCTCGGCCATGGCGTACCTGATCGTGTCCGACATCGAGGCGGCCCACGACGCCCTCGTCGCGGCCGGTGTCGAGGTCGTCGACGTCTTCCACGTCAGCCCGGACGGCCCGGTCGACGGGCCGGACCCGCAGCGGCGCAGCTACTTCTCGCGCGCAACGCTGCGCGACCCGGACGGCAACACCTGGCTGCTCCAGGAGATCACGACCAGGCTTCCCGGGCGCATCGAGGGAGGCAGCACGTCGTTCAGCTCCACCAGCGACCTGGCGAGCGCGCTCCGGCGTGCGGCCGCCGCACACGGTGAGCACGAGAAACGGACGGGCGAGCATGACGACAACTGGCCCGACTGGTACGCGGCGTACCTGGTGAGCGAGCAGTCGGGGGCCAAGCCACCCGAGTGAGACGTGACGGCCACGTCAGGGAGTTGACCGCCAGACCCAGTTGCGACGCTCGTAGAGCGGCACCAGCCCGGCCCGGCGCAGGTTGTTCAGCGACGGGTTCTGCGTACCGGGTGCGGGTTTCCCGGTCTCGGCGAACAGCCACCGGCATCCGGCCTCGGCGGCGGCTCGGGCGCGGGCGGCGATCAACGCCGACTGCGCGCCGAGGCCGCGGTGACCGGGTGCCGTCGCGGCGGCGTTGAGCGAGGCGACCCCGTCGTGCAGGAACAGGTTGCCGCCCGCCACCAGCTCCGCGTCGTCCCACGCCGCGTACGGTCTCCAACCCGGTTCGCCCACGGTCGCCGCCAGCATGTCGGTGAGCCCGCCGGCCGGCATGCCGAAGCCGGCGAGCAGCACGTTCGCCCAGCGCTCCGCCTCGGCCGTCGGCACCGGGCCGACGCGCAGGCGGGTCGGGGCCGCAGCGACGTCACCGGGCCGGGCGGCGAGCTTGATCCAGGTGCTTCCCGCTTCGAGCCCGCGCGCCGCGGCGATCTCGTCGAAGCCCGCGGGCAGCACCGACGGGACGAGCTGGAGGACGGCCTGAGCGACGCCCTGCTCCCGGTAGAAGTCCAGGACGCCATCCAGGGTTCGCGCGGTGAACGGCTCGGTGATGCCGAAGCCGAGCGCCTTGCTCCAGTACCCACCGGAGGGGTCGTTGCGCATCGCGAGGGCGACACCGCCGCCGATGCGCGTGGTCGCGATCCCGAGATCGGTGTACGCGGGCTCGGGTGCCCGCGACTCGTAGGAGTCCATGAATTCGCACTCCACGCCCTCGGCGAGGGGGGTGAGGTCGGTTGGTTCGATCATGAGCTGATTATCGACTTGTGCCGGTCCCAGGCCCGCACGAGCTGCATCCGGTTGTGGATACCCAGCTTGTGGTAGATGGACCGCAGTTGGGTGTCCACCGTGTGGAAGGAGACGAAGAGATGCCCGGCCGCCTCCTTCTTGGTGGCGCCGCCGGCGAGCATCTCGGCCACCCGCTCCTCGGCGGGCGTGAGCGCCTCGATGCCCGTACGCGGCGGCTCATCGATCGACGACCGGCGGCGCGGGGTGGCCGCGAGTTCGGCGCACCGCCGGTCGGCGGTCGCCTGATCGCCCGGCGCGCCGATGCGCGCGTAGAGGGCCGCCGCCTCGTGCGCGGCCTCCCATGCCTGCGCCGGGCGCAGCCGGGGGCTGTTGGCGAGATCGAGCAACGCGTCGGCCAGAGCCGGCCACGCGGTGGTGGTGCGCAGCCCGTCGACCGCGGACCGCAGTGCGCCGGGGTCGCGATCTAGCAGCCCCCTGGTCTGGTCCGCCAGTGCCTGCCACAGCGGGACCGGAGTCCGGGTGGCCACCAGTGCGACAAGTTCGGTGACCCGGCGGGCGGCCTGCGTGTCGCCAGCGGCCACCGCCGCGCGGACCAGACGGGGGCCGAACTGCGGCACCGGCAGGAGCGACCGCACCGACCGGTGCAGGTCGGCGACGATGCTGCCGAGGAGGTTCGCCGGCTCGCTGAGGGCGGGATCGCGGACGGCGACGCAGAGGGCGGGCGTCCACACCGTACTGTCCGGCCACGGTCTCCGAGTGAGGCAGGCACGCAGGGCGACGCGCGCCGCGTGGTGCTCGCCCCGGCGGTAGTGCACCTCCGCGATGACCGTGACCAGTAGGGCACGTGTCTCCTGGCTGATGTCCACCGAGGCGGATCCGAGCCTGGCGGCCGCGAGGGCGGCGGCCTCGGGCAGTTCGCCCACCGCGACCATGCGCAGGCAGTCCAGGGCGGTCAGGGTGCCGCTCAGCGGCGTACCGGTCGAGGTCGTGTCGTCGAAGGCCTGACCGGTCGCCGTCCGGGCGTCCTGGTGCCGGCCCAGACCGAGCTGCACCAGGATCGCTTCGGTACGGACCGAGGTGGCGTCCCGTCGGGCCGTCCTGGCGTCGGGGTCCAGTGCCGTCAGGACGGCGTGCGCGCCGGGTAGATCTCCGTGCGACAGCGCGCGGGCGGCCCGGCCGAGGGCGAGGTGGCGGGCGGATGACCGGTCACCCGATGTGGCGTGCGCGGTGCCCGCGTCGCGCAGCAGGGCGTCGGCGTCCGGATGGCCGGTGCGGGCGGCGATGGTGGCGATGACGGCGAGCAGCGTGGCTCGGCTCGGGGCGTCCAGTCGCTGGTTGAGCGACTCCCGCAGGCCCGCGAGGGCGACCGACGGTGGTTCCAGCGCCGCGATCTGTGCCAGGCGGCTCAGCAGCAGGGCGCGGTGTCGCGCACCGCGGCCATTCGCGGCGATCTCGACCGCCAGGACGCGCAGGGCCGCCTCACCGCGGCCGGCGAGCCGGAGCTGATCAGCCGCGGCGAACAGCCACCGTTGTCGTTGCTCGGCGTCGGCGTCGGCGTCAGCCGGGATCGCCGTGGCGTTGAAGGATGATTCGGACAATGGCGTTCTCCCCGGTGGTTACCCGGCGCGTCGAAAGGCCGTCCTGCGACCGAGCCTATCCACGGCGGCAGAGGCGGGCGACCAGATCGACGAAGCGGCGGGATTGCGGCGTAAGGCCCACGACGTCCCGGAAATGACGGAACGTAATGGCGCGATCACGTGATGCGACGGCGTCGACTCGGCCCCGATCATCGAAGCATGGCCCACACGACGTCGTCGCCCCTTGATCGTTGGCTGCCGAGCAGCGCGACGGGTCGGCCCGCCTGCTCCTCGACAGCCGACGACCGGGGAGAGCACCCGGATCGGACCAGCCTGCCCGGCGTGAACCGGCTCCGGGGCGTCCTGCTGGCTCTCGTCGTGTTCGCCAGCACCGGGGCGGGCGGCCACGCTCCGCCGTGGACCCGCCTGGTGGTGGTGGCGACCGCGATGGTCGTACCCGCCGCGATCGCGGTCCAGTACGGATGGCCCGCGATACGCACCCTGTTGGGGATGCCGTCCCGGCCACGCCCGCGTGGCAGATCCGTGTCCCCGCCCGAGCCGGCCCAACCGACCCAAGGAGACAGCGATCATGCCGAACAGCGATCCTCAGCCGCGCCGCGGCGACCAGGGGGCTCCGCCCTTCGCGGGGCGCAACGTCGAGCTTGAGCGGCAGAACCCCGATCTCCTGGTGCCACCGACGACCGACAGTCGGCTGGTGCCCAACCTCAAGTTCTCGTTCTCCCAGGCACACACCCGGGTGGAGAAGGGCGGCTGGACCCGCGAGGTCACCACCCGCGACCTGCCGATCGCCACCCAGTTGGCTGGCGTTCAGTTCGGATTGGAGCCGGGTGCGTACCGGGAGATCCACTGGCACCAGCAGTCCGAATGGGCCTACATGCTCAGCGGCAGTTGCCGGATCAGCGCGGTCGACCACGAGGGACGCAACTTCATCGAGGACGTGAAGGAGGGCGACCTGTGGTTCTTTCCGCAGGGCGTACCGCACAACATCCAGGCGCTGGACGACGGCGCCCAATTCCTGCTCGTCTTCAACGACGGGGCCTTCTCGGAGAACAACACCTTCCTGCTCAGCGACTTCTTCGCCCACACGCCCCGGCACGTCCTGGCCAAGAACTTCGGCTGGACGACGGAACAGATGGAGAACCTGCCCGAGCGGGAGAAGTACATCTTCCAGGGCGACGTCCCGCCGCCCCTGCAACAGGACCGGGTGGTCAGCCCGACCGGCGACATCCCGCGTAGTTTCAAACACCGGATGACCGCGCAGACCCCGCAACGCTTCCGTGGCGGGACGGTGCGGGTCACCGACTCGACCAACTTCGCCGCGTCGGTGACCACCGCCGCAGCTCTCGTCGAGGTCGAGCCCGGGGGGATGCGCGAGCTGCACTGGCATCCCACCACCGACGAGTGGCAGTACTACATCTCCGGCACCGGTCGGATGGGCGTCTTCGCGTCCCAGGCCGCCGCCCGGACGTTCGACTTCCAGGCCGGCGACGTGGGCTACGTGCCGTTCGCCTACGGGCACTACATCGAGAACACCGGTGACGAACCGCTGGTGTTCCTGGAGATGTTCCGGCACCCGCGCTTCGAGGACATCTCGGTGATGCAGTGGATGGCCAACACACCCCACGAGATCATCGCGGACACGATAAACGTGCAGAAGTCGATCGTCGACGCGTTGCCGACCACCAAACAGGTGGTGCTCTGACCACGGGGACCGGCCCTCGCTGATCAGCTCCCGACGGGTGCCGGCGAGGTGGGCGCCTGGGCAGGTCGTCGGCGTCGGGACACCGCGCCGGCGACGACGTCGACGACGAGGAACGCGAGCAGGGTGAGCCCGAACAGGGGTAGCGCCCAGCCGACCGCCACGACCACCGGTACGCCGATCAGCAGTGCCCACAGCGGCAGTCCGCGTACGCCGCCACGGGCCGGCGGCGTGCCGGCTAGGGCGCGTCGGTCGGTGCGGGTGGGTCGACGTTGCCACCACATGCGGTAGCCCCAGACGATGACGCAGAGCAGCCCGAGGGCGAGCGCGGCCAGCAGGATCTGGTTGACCAGGCCGAAGAGCAGGCCCATGTGGGCCTGGATGCCGAGCCCGCTCAGTTGGGCCAGCAGGGGCCAGTCGGCGAAGTCGCTGCGCGCGGTGACCGTGCTGGTGGCCGGGTCGACGGCGATGCGGTCCTTGGCGACCGGCCAGGTGTTGTCGATCTGCGTGACGGTCCAGGCGACGCCCGGCTCCGCCGCCGGGATGATCTCGACCGGCCCGGAGAGTCGCGCGTCGCGGGCGACTGTCAGCACCCGGTCGAAGGCCGCCGACTCGACCGTCCCGCCCTCCCCGGCGTCACCGTGGTGGTGACCGCCGCCCGGCTCGGCGGGGACCGCGGTGAGGCTGGTGGAGATCTCCGGCGTACGGGCATTGAGCGCGTCGAGGCCGGAGGCGAAGTTCGCGCCGGCGTAGCGGGACCAGGTCAGGCCGGTGGCCGACAGGAAGAGCAGCCCGACGGTGAGCCAGACGCCCGTGGTGGCATGCCAACTTCGGGTGCGGCGAACGCCCCTGCCCGTGGACAGGTCCGGCACGAGCAGGTGCCGGACGCTGGCTCGGGCGGCGCTGCGTCGACGCCACCAGAGGATGACCCCGCCGAGCGCCATCACCCACAGCCAGCTCGCGGCCAGCTCGGAGTAGTTCTCGCCCACCGTGCCCAGGTGCAGGTGGCGGTGCAGGTCGTCCAGCCACGTCGCGGCCGGCGTCGAGCCGAACCAGGTGGTGAGCTGCCCCTGGGACTCGCCGGTGTACGGGTTGATGTAGACGGTGTGCTGCTTCTCGCCGAGCTCCGGCAGGGAGAACACCACAGTTGTGGTCCGGTCGCCGTCGCCGGGCTGCACGGCGGTGATGCTGCCGGTGGGGTGCGCGTTCCGCGCGGCACCGACCTGCTCGGCCAACGGGAGCTGACGGTCACCCACCGGGGCGGCGGTCAACTGGTCGCCGTAGAGGATCGAGTCGAGCTGCGGAGTCGTGGTGTAGGCGAGCCCGGTCAACGCGGCGACCACCAGGAACGGGGCGACGAGGATACCGGCGTAGAAGTGCAACCGCAGCAGCAGCGCGCCGAACGGCGACGGACGCCGCGCCGGCCGGGCGGGTTTCTCGGGTGCGGAGGGTTCTGGCGTCGGCGTGCCGGACAACTCGGTAAGAGACATGGTGATCCGATCGGAAGAGTCGGGAAGCACCCGAAGGCGTCTCCCGTACTGGTCTGGTCGCCCGGTGGTGTGTCGCGTCGGCTCGGTCTGGTAGTCGGCTCGCCGGCGTCGCCGGTTCCCGGCGATGTGGAGTGTCGATTGGCCTCTCGATCGATCGAGATCTTGGAAGAAAAGTGCCCCTTGAGGGGCGGTTTCCTTCCAAGATCTCAGGTGTCGGTCAGCGACGGGCGGCCCGCCGCCACAGCAGCCCGGCCGCCACCACGACGAGGACGGCGAGCGCGGCACCCGCGACGAGCACCGCGGCACCCGGGCCGCCGGCGGTGTCCTTCGCCCCGGCGGCGGTGTCCTTCGCCCCGGCGGCGGCGGACGCGGTGCCGGCCGACGTACCGGCGTCGGCGACCGGCGCGGCGCTGGACGCGGGGTCGGCAACGGTGAACGGGTACGACCCCTGAACGGGGTGCCCGTCGGCGGAGACGACCCGGTAGGCGACCGTGTACCTGCCGTTGGGCAGTGCGTCGGTGATCTGGACCGTGCTCGTCGCCCCGGTGACCACCGGCTCGCCGATGGTGAGCTTCCGCTTGGCGGCGTCGGTGAGCACGATCGTGGTGAACGTGGGGTCGAGCCGCTGCATGAATTCGAGGACGACCTCGGTCGGCGCGCTCGACAGGGTCGCGTCCCGAGCCGGCGTCGACGACTTGAGCGAGTTGTGCGCCCGGGCCGGGGTGGCCGGGATGAGCAGCGCCACGAGGACAGCTAGAGCCGCCGCGCCGAGCCGGACGGCGGTGGGGCGGGGTGGCGGCACGGTGGTGACGTCTCCGGTTGGCGGGGTCATCCGAGCACCTGCTCGCCGATCCAGCCGTCCGGCGTACACCCGGGTGGGATGGCGAAGACAGCGGAGCCGATCGGGGTGGTCCATTCGTTGAGCAGGTCCCGGTCGGCCAGTCGGCGTTGGATGGGCAGGTACTGCCGGGCGATGTCGGCCTGGTACGAGGTGAAGATCAACCCGCTGTCGGCGTGGCCCTCGGCGGTCGGCACACCGTCGTAGTTGTAGGGCCGGCGCAGGATCTTCAGCCGGTCGTCGGTGACCCGGGCCCGGGTGAGGTGGGAGAAGTCGGGGATGACGGTGAGCCCGTCGGGGCCGGTGGCGGCGAAGTCGGGCTCGTCATGCTCGGCGGTGCCGGTGAGGGGCGCACCGGTGTCGAGCCGCCGTCCGATGGCGAGTTCGCGGTCGGTGCGGCCGAGCAGGTCCCAGGTCTCCATGTTCATGCTGATGCGCCGCACCACGAGGGTGGTGCTGTCGCGAAGCCACGCCGGGCCGTCCGTCACCCACAGCGCGGTGTCCAGCGGGGTGCCGGGCCGGGGGTTCGCCGTGCCGTCGAGATGGCCGAACAGGTTGCGCTGCGTGTGGCCGCCCGGTTCGACTCCGGGGCTGCGCCGGAAGCCCTGCTGGACCCAGCGGACGACGGCGAACGGCCGGCTGTCCTTGAGCAGGACTCGTTGGGCGTGGGCGACGGTGACCGCGTCATCCGCGCAGATCTGCACCAGCAGGTCGCCGCCGGACCAGGCCGGCTGGAGTCGATCGACGCGGAACGAGGGCAGGTCGGTGACCGAGGCCGGTCGCCGATCGTCGACACCGGCGGCCCGGTACAGGCCGGGTCCGAAGCCGAACGTCACCGTCAGCCGTGCCGGCAGCAGCCCGAGTTCGGCCTCGGTGTCGGCAAGCGCGGGTTGGCCCCGGGTGAGCCGGGCGGCGTCGTCGGTGAGCAGCCGCAACATCCGCCCCAGCGCGGCCCGGTCGGTGCCGGGTCGCAGGGTGAACGCGACGAATGCCGCGTGCGCCTGCGGTTCGGTGGCGACCCCGGCCTGCCGGGCACCGTGGAACGGCTCGACCAGGCCGCCGACGGTCGCCGCCAGCGTCGTGTCGGCAGCGGTCGCCGGAGTTTGCCCGTTCTGCCCAGCACGGGTCACGGCGATCGCGGCCCCGCCGGCCACGGCACCGCCGACGGCGAGAGCCCCGCCGGTGAGCAGGCCACGCCTGCTCACCGGCCGGACGGGTGACGTCTCGGTCACGATGCCGGGCTCATGCTCATCCCCGGCGTAGCGCTCATGCCGGGCATGGGCTCGCCGTGCCCGGGGGCGTAGCTCTCCTGCGCGCCGGTGAACGGCTTGGCCACCGCGCGGAACTGCTGGGTCCGGCCGTCGGCGAAGGTCAGGGTAAAGGTCAACTCGTCACCGGCCTGGACCGGCTTGGTGAGGTTCATCAGCATCAGGTGATCGCCGCCGGGCTCCAACGCGTGCGTGCCCCTGGACTTGATCACGATGCCGCCCTGCTTCTGCCGCATGACCATCTTGCCGTCCTTCATGGCCATCTCGTGCAGCTCCATCGGCGACACCTCGGTCGTGGCGCTGCTCAGCGTGACATCGCTGTCGCCGTCGTTGACCAGGGTCCCGAAGGCCGCCGTCATCCCCTTGTCGGCCGCCTTGACCCACGGGTCACGAATGCCGAGCACACCGGCGTCCGGGTTGGCCGAGGCCGACGCGGACGGCGCGGGCTGCGCCGCCGACGGAGAGTCGGACGAGCCGCAACCAGCAGCGCCCACCGCCAGGATGGCGGCGGCGAGGACGGTGGCCAAGCGGCGTGGACCGAGCGGGTTGGTGCTGCGCATGTGTTCTTCCTCCGATGATTGCTGCTGGCGGGATGGTCGGCCGCAGCGGGGAGAAAGTTCCGGCTCAGGGCACGTTGATCGTGAACTCGGCGGTGTGGACCTTGCCGGCGACCTGGAAGTCGAAGAACGCCCGGTACCGGCCCGAGCTCGGGGCGGTCAGCCAGAACTTGACCGACCCGTCGACCAACTCCGGCTCGGGGTGGACGTGCACGTACCCGAGGTCGCCCTCGCGGACGACGACCAGGTGCCCGTACGCGCCCAGGTACGGCTCCAGCTGCACGGGCACGGTCGGGCCGGCGCTGACCTTGAAGTGCATCGGCGCCGTCACCCCCACCGTCGGGGTTCCGGTCATCGACACCGCGTACGGCCCGGCCGTCGCCTGGGCCTGCACCGGCGGCAACGCGGTCGGGGTGTGCGCGCCGGGCACGGTGTGGTCGACGCCCAGCACGAGCGGGATCTGCGTGTCGTTGGTCGCGGTGACGGAGAAGTCGGCGTAGACGCGATAGCCGCCGGGCCGGGCCAGTGTCAGGGGGACGCTCCAGGTGCCGTCGGCCGCCATCGTCGGGTGCAGGTGCTGGTACCCGGACAGGTCGCGGCCGACCACGATCAGGTGCAACGGCTTGTCGTGGACGACCGCGAAGCGGGTCGCCGGTTGCCGATCGGTCCCGACGATGCGGAACCGGTAGTCCGTGCGTACCCCGGGCGGTTGGGACCGCTCCAGTGGTTGCAGGGTGTACCCGCCGGCGCTGACCGTCGTCCCGGTCGCCAGCGTCTCGCCCGTCGCGCCGTCACCGCGATGCGTGTGCGGCCCGGTGCCCGCCGGGTGTTGGTGCCCGTCGTTCGCGGAGCCCACCTGCCCCGCGGCGGGCGGACCGCCCGCGGGCTGTCGGGCGTCGCGGCTCGCCGGGTTCTCGTCGCCGGTCCCGATGCGGGCCAGCCCGAAGCCGGCCAGCAGAGCGATCACCAGCCCGCCGACGAGCAGGGCCAGGTGGGTGTTGCTCAGCCGGGACCCGGGCGTCGCGGCGGCGAGGTCCGGGTCGGGCCGTGCTCCGGGCTCGACCGTCGGCTCGCCGTCCGTACCGGCGACGGTCTGATCGGTCGGCGTCGGATCCACCGCGACGCCCGTGCGGGCCGTGACGACCGTGTTGCCCTTGCGTGCCGCCGGCACGGTGGTGGGCCGTCGCTTGTCGCCCGTGGCCGGCGCGACGACGCCGGCCATGCCACCGAGAGCCTTGTCCCCGGCGGTCTTGCCCCCGGCGGTCTTGCCCCCGCTGGCCTTGCCGCCGGCAGCCTTGCCGCCGACGGCCTTGGCCCCGACGGTCCGGCCGGTGCCGGCCTTGTTCGTGGACCGGGCACCACCGCCGCGTCGACCGGAGGTCGCCGGCGAGGTACGGCCCCGGCCGGTGGGTCTGCCGGTGGAAGCCGATCGGCGACGCCAGACGATGTACGCGACCACCGCCCCGGCCGCCGCGACCGCCACCGCCCAGCCGGCCCAGGCCAGCGCTCCGGAACCGCTGTCCTCGGTCGACCCGGTCGACGGGGCCGCCGCGGCCGGCGGGGTCGACGCGTCATCCGCGGTGGTCGGCACCGCCGAGGCCTGCCCGGACGTGTTGTGCTGCTCGGTGGCGGCCACCAGCGCCGGGTCCGGCTGGGTCGACGGCGGGCTCCACCCCTTCGGCGCTGCCGCCACCCGCCCGTCGTAGCGGAAGGTCAGGGTGCCCCGCACGGTGTCGCCGTCCGAGGCGACCGACAGGTAGCTCACCGAATACTGGCCCTTGGCGGGCAGGTGGGCGACGGTCACCACCGCCGGGAACCCCGTCGTGTACTCCCGTGGCTCGAACTGCCCGTTGACCAGGAAGTACTCCCGTACCGGCTTAGCCAGCGGCTTCGGCTCCCCCTGTGACCAGCCGTCGTCGACCCGGGTGCCGTCCGGGGCGGTGACCGTGAAGAACGCGTTGGCGGCGGCCTTCTCGGTGAAGAAGAGCCGCACCTCCGTGAACGGCTCGCGCACGGTGGCGCCGCCCGCCGGTGTGGACTCGGCGAGGGTCCCGTGAGCTGCGGCGGGTTGGGCGGACGCGAGCAGGGCGACCGCCGAGGCGAGGAGGAACGCGAGGAGGCCCGAGACCACCCGCCCGCAAGTCTGGGGGAGACGACGCATCTGGATATCCTCACCCTCGCGAGACTTTTTTCAAGAGGTGGCGATCTTCTTCCTCCGACGACAAAAGTTGACGGCGAGGTCGCGGGCCGCCGCAGCGGGACGCCCCGGGTGGACACATTCCCTGGCCAGCTATGCTGCCGACGGCGCTGGTTCGCCCCGTCGTGACCGGCTGGGCGTCGCAAGAGGGAACCCGGTGGAAATCCGGGGCTGCCCCGCAGCGGTGAGTGGGAACGACCGCCGTCATCAGCACTGGGCACAACGGCCTGGGAAGCGACGGCCAGTAGGGGACCGGCCCGACCGGTCAGGCCCGCGAGTCCGAAGACCTGCCGGCGCCGCGTACACAACCGTGTGCGCTGCCGTCGGCCTCGCGGGTGGGCTGAGCGGGTGACGGGCCGGGCGTGTGGCGTACGGCCAGGTCCCCGTCAGCAGGTGTCCGCGACCCGGCGGTGTGGGTTCCCGAGGGACGGACTACCGCTGTGCACGACACCACCACGATCGCCGGCCGAGCGCCGTCGGCGTCGCACCTGACCCTGTCGCAGATCATGGACCAGCACCACACCAACCTGATGGGTACGGTGCACGGCGGCCGGATCCTCAACCTCATCGACTCCGTCGCCGGTGTGGTCGCCGCCCGGCACTCCGACGGGCCGGCGGTGACCGCCGCCATCGACGAGACGGCGTTCCTCCGCGCGGTACGGGTCGGTGACGTCGTACACGTCGACGCCCGGATCACCTGGGCCGGCCGCAGCTCGATGGAGGTCGCCGTCAAGGTGACCGCCGACCGGTGGGACCGGGCGGTGCCGCCCACCGACGTGGCCACCGCCCACCTGGTCATGGTCGCCATCGACGACGACGGGCAGCCGCGTACCGTGCCGCCGCTGCTGCCGGAGACCGACGGGGACCGGCGACGGTACCGGGAGGCGGAGATCCGCCGGGAGCACCGGCTGGCGCTGCGGCGCGCGCTGCTCGACGGCGCCGACGACGCCTGACGCGGTCCGCCCGTTGTGGCGGTGGCCGGTCCGAGGAACCCGCCCCACCGTCGATCCGGTCGGATAGCGTCCACGAGAGGCCCCGATCACGGAGAGTGTGGATGGCGATGCGCGCTGCGGTGCTGCGGGAGTTCGACGTTCCGCTGACGATCGAGGAGATCGACCAACCCACCCCCGAGCGCGGGCAGGTGCTGGTGCGGATCGTCGCCAGCGGGGTCAACCCGCTCGACACGAAGATCCAGGCGGGAAAGGCCGCGCACGCGCGTATCCGGCTCCCCGCGGTGCTCGGCCTCGACCTCGCCGGCGTCGTCGCGGCGGTCGGTGCGGACGTGACCGACTTCGCGCCGGGAGACGAGGTGTACGGGCTGTGCGGGGGCGTGGGCGACCTCCAGGGTTCGCTTGCCGAGTACGCCGCCGTGGACACCCGACTACTGGCCCGCAAGCCGAACACCCTCTCGATGCGGGAGGCCGCCGCCTTACCCCTGGCGGCGATCACCTCCTGGGAGGGGCTTGTCGACCGGGCCGGAGTGCGGGCCGGGCAGAAGGTGCTGGTGCACGGAGGCGCCGGTGGCGTCGGGTACGTGAGCGTCCAACTCGCTCAGGCGCGCGGCGCCGAGGCGTACGCCACGGGCGGGCCGGCGAGCATGCGTCTGATCGAGAGCCTGGGTGCGGTGCCCATCGACTACACCTCGACAAGCGTCGAGGAGTACGTGCAGAGGTACACCGACGGTGTCGGGTTCGACATCATCGCCGACAACGTGGGCGGCGCGACCCTCGACGCGTCGTTCGCGGCGGTGCGCACCTATCACGGCCACGTGGTCAGCGCGTTGGGTTGGGGGTCGCACTCGCTCGCCCCGCTGTCGTTCCGGGGAGCGACGTACTCCGGGGTGTTCACCCTGCTGCCGCTGCTGACCGGGCAGGGCCGCGAACACCAGGGCGACATTCTGCGCGAGGTCGCGGCGCTGGCCGATGCCGGCGCGTTGCGCCCGCGACTGGACCCACGCGCGTTCACGCTCGACACGGTCCTGGACGCCCATCGCCTGGTCGCCAGCGGCACCGCGAACGGCAAGGTGGTCGTGGACGTCGCCGGTTGAGATGCGGGGACCGCCCGTCCGATCCGCAGGGCGCGTCGCTGCGGGCCGCCCTTTGACCCTGGAGCCCTCTGCGACCCCTCGGGCGGCGTTGCCGGCACGCCGGGGCCTGCCCGGATCACACGCGCATACCTACCCCGGCCTCGTCGCACTGCTGCCGCACCCTGGCGCCTCGCAGGCGTCAGGGCGCTCGTGACGACCGATTGGGTAGTGGCAGCCGGATACCCTGCTGGATAACCGACCGGGGAGAGCCAATGGGCCTGTCAAGCCGTGAGTGCCCGGACTGCAGACGACGGGTGAAAGAGCCGTTTCAAGAGACGATCACCGGCCGCAAGGTCTGCCCGGACTGCGCCAACGCCCTCTTCATGGGCTCTGCTGCCGGCGCAGTCACGGGAAATGTCGGCTCCGGGTACGGAGTCTGGGCCATGCTCATGCGCAAGATCCGACGTTCGTCTGAGTGACGACCAGGACGACTGTGCTCGGACGTACGTGAACTCCGGTGGACTTTGAGGCAGCTCGATCCTTCTGGTCACCCCGCTCGCCGAGGACCGGTGGTTCCTTCGGGACGACGAGTCGAGCTTCGCCAGCGATGTGCCGCCGTCGAAGTTGGTGCACCCGCAACTCACTTGACTGGTGCGATCCGCCCGCGATTTGGTAGCGCCGTGAGCAAACTGTGGACCGCCCCCCAGGATGACCCCAGGATCTTCGGTCAGCCCGTCGGCGAGAAGGCAACCTACCGGGAGTATCTCGGCAACTACCGTCTGACCATAGAGATGAAGTGCGACGGACTGGACGCCGAGCAGCTCGGCCGACGCTCGGTACCGCCCAGCAGCCTGAGCTTGCTCGGCCTGGTCCGCCATCTGGCGCAGATGGAGAACCAATGGTTCCAGCGTGTGCTGCAAGGGCGAACCGACACACCGTGCCTTTACCAGCACGAGGACCACCCGGATTGGGACTTCGGGGGCGCGGTCCCCGACCCAGCGGTGGTGAAGGACGCCTTTGCAACCTGGAAGGCCGAGATCGCCAAGGCGGACGAATGGCTCGACGCCCTCGAGGAGGCCGACCTGGGCCGCGAGGTGTCGGTCGACGGTGGCAGCCACGCCACGCGCGACGTGCTTGTCCACGTGATCGAAGAGTATGCGCGGCACGCTGGCCACGCCGACCTCCTGCGCGAGTGCATCGACGGGCGAACCGGCCTGTGACCCACCAGGGCGGCAAGTCAGAATCGCCCACTCTCAATTTTTGTGAGGAGCAGTTCGGCTCATTGGCGGAGGCCGGCGTCACGATGCGGCTCTATGTGGGTGCCAGTGACATTGCCGGCGTCCAGGCCGTCCGTGCCGAGGCGCACCGGGCCGACGGCGATCTCTGGCTGCCCGGTCCCGATACCAGCGAGGACCCCAACGGCGTACACCCGTTCTGTCTGATCGCCCAGGCCGACTCGGGGCGAACCGTGGGCTTCACCTGGATGGACTGGTGGTCCGAGGCGGCCGATACCCGGGTCTACCTGCTGAGTGGATGCGTGAGCCCAGCGTGGCGCAGACGGGGCATCGGCAGCGCCATGCTGCGGTGGCAGGAGGCACAGGCCGTCGAGTTCGACGGCAGCAGGCCGGGCGGCGGCTGGAGCGTCTTCGGCGCGAACGTGGGCGAGCACCAGCCGGGCAAGCTGGCACTGCTGACAGCTCACGGTTACCGAATCGCGTTCACGGTCGTTGACATGACCCACGACCTCAGCGGTTTACCGGACGGCGACATTCGGCTGCCCGAAGGGCTCATCCAGCGTCCGGTCGAGGCTGCCCACCATCCCCAGATCCACCAGGTGATCGAGGAGTGCTTCGCGGGATCACGTAACGGCCACCGGCCCAGGACCTACGAGGAGTACCTCCGCGACGTCCAGGACATCGACATCTGGTGTGTCGTCTGGGCGGGGGACGACATCGCCGCGGTTGTGGTGAACGAGTTGCAGACCGACGGCACCGCGCTGACGCCGTGGGTTGCCGTAGGCACCGCGTGCCGCCGGCGAGGCGTCGGTCTTGCGGTGATGGGGCGCACGCTCCGTATTTTGGCGGAGGCGGGAGTCTCGACGGCCCGCCTCAGCACGATCGCGGAGAATCCGAACAACAGCGTTCGGTTGTACGAGAAGGCGGGATACCGGGTGACGGCTTGGCAACCCCGTTACCGCAAACCAGTCGAGGCGCGCTGAGCTGAGGCGGCGGGATCCCGCCGAAGGCCTACTCCTGCGGCGGGGGAGTGAGCCAGGCGAGGGGTTGTCCGCTGAGGGCGGCGTCGGCGAGGCGGTGGGCGCTGGCGGTCTTGAGTGCTGCTCGTGAGCTGTCGATCCAGCGCTGGACGTTGTCGATGCCCTGATGGCGGTACTCGACGGCTTGGACGAGGCATTCCAGCTTGTCGGCGTCGCGGGCGACGACGGCTTCCGGCGTCTCGCCGGCTTCGTACTCGGCGACGGCAGCGGTGATGACGTCGGCGACGGCCGGTGGGCAGGCCGCAACCTGGTCGGCGGTGACGGCGGTGTTGGGTACGGCGGTGAGGTAGCGCTTGGCGATGTGCGGGATGTCGGTGATCCGGGTTTCCTGAGTGTCGTGTAGAACGCACAGCATCGACACCCGCGCCGGGTCCGCGCCCTCCATGGCGGCGAGCATCATTCCGATGAGCGAGGTCCGGAACGAGTGCTCGGCAATGGATTCGGGGTGCTTGACGCCAGCGAACCACCAGCCGGTACGGGCGGCGCGTTTGAGGACGCCGGCCTCGAAGATGAAGCTGACTGCTCCGGCGGCGTCGTGGTCGTCGGTCATCTGCCCGTCCCTGTGCCGGTGAGTCCGTCCGCCCGCAGGCGATAGACGATAGAGGTTAGTTCCTGCCGTGACTGTGCGGAGATTCGATCACTGTCCAAGAGCGGGACACTCCGGTCGAGGAACGCCCGAGTCACGGCGGGGTTGTCGACAGCGAGACCGCGTCGTGCGGCCAGCAAGGCCCAGACGTTGTGGATGTTGAGGTCGACGAAGGGATGCCCTGGATCCAGGCGATGGACCAGGTGTCGAAGAAGGATTGAGCCATGCCAGTCAGCGAGCGCTTCGGGCATGAAGGAGTCGTCGCGGTGGCGGTACGGGATCTCGCCCACCCAGTAGGCCGAGTAGTTGAGGGCCGCTCGCTCGCAGGCATCGTCGGGGTGTGCGTGAGCGATGAAGTCCCGTAACGGTTCCGGGTCCCCCTGGTTGGCGAGGGACGTGACGACGGAGCGGGCGTCGGGCCACAGCGGTGACCAGGTGCGGAAGGTGGTCATGCGGCGAGCTCGGGCGGTGGTCTGGGTGAGCCAACCTGCTGCCGCCTTGGTGGGGTCCATGCCGGCGAGGAAGCAGGCTTGCCGGTGCAGCAGCACGTTCCGATGCCGTCCGGCTGCGGCGCGATCGGCGAGCACGTGTAGGTGAGCGAAAAACGCACGCTGCTCGTCGACGGGCAGGGTCGGCCCGGACGCGACTGGACCCCGCCGGGTATGGGCGATGGATAGACCTTTGGCGAAGGTCGGTGTCTGCCCGAGGACGGCCCAGAGGATCAAGTCGGCCAGACGGTGGGTGAGCACAGACCAGCCCAGCGGATGTTCGGCGAGGTCGCAGCGGTCGACGTGTTCGTTGAGGACGGCGGCGACGATGAGATCCGCCTCGGCGGCGTCGTCGAGTGCTGCGAGCAGAACGGTGTTCGCGCCAAGCCGCCCGAGCCGGCGTCGGACGGCGATCGCCTGCCCGAGCGGTACCGCGGTGAATGGCCGACGCCCGGACTCCCAGCTCTGCACCGTTACCCGGTCGACGTTGAGGTCGACGGCGAGCTGCTCCTGCGTGAGCGGGATGGACTCCCGGATCACCTTGAACAGGTAGCCGGTCACCTCGCCGCGATGTGGTGCTGATCGTCCGCGACCTGTCATCCATCATCCCTACGTTGACCCGTGGTCGACGTTTCGCCGTGAAACCAATCCTCCGGCAGCTCATCTGGCCTGCTCACTCGTACTGCGGGTGAGTCCAGCCGCCGTCGTCGTGATCGTAGCGTCGTAGTTACCGAACGTTCCAGATCCGGTCCCGTGGTTCGGGGTCGGCCATGGAGTGCTGCCTGGTGGAGGGAGTAAGTGATGCGAGACAGGACACCACCACGGCGACGAGTTTGCTACGACCAGTACCTGATCGCCGCCGCGATGACCCTGGCACGGCGACACCGCCCGGCGTGGTCGTGGCGGAAATGGAGCTGGATCTGCCGCTGTGGGGCGGAGCTGCCCTGTCGTAGCCGACACCGCATCCCGATCAACCGGGGGCACTGGCCCGCCGAGGAGGAGCAGTGAGCAACGAGGCGGAGCAGCGGATGCAGCTTGGCGGCTGCTCATGACCACGCACGGCCCGGTGCTGCCGATCTGGAGTTGCGGCGGCTGCGATGCGCCCTGGCCCTGCCGCACGCGGCAGCGCGAGCTACGCGCCGAGTTCGGCGACGCTCGGATCTCCCTGGCTCTCTACCTGGGTGCCCACCTGCTGCGGGCCTCCGAGGATCTGACCTGGGTGCCGGCGGGGCTGCTGCACCGACGCTTCCTCGGCTGGATTCGGTGAGCATCCTGCGACGCGGTGACGAGAAGTTCCACTACAGCGACGGCTCGCACAAGTGGATCCCGCCAGATCCGGACTACGACCAAGAGGTCTGGGACGAACAGGTCCGCCAACATAAGCAGGGACACCTGAGAAACGTGCACCCGAAGGTGCGGATCCAGCGGCTGGTCTGACGTCAGCAGTACGGGCAACGCTGCCAACCGAACCGAGTCAACAGGCGCGCCAACAGGCCGTCAGACCTCGCATCTAGCCCGCTCCGAGCGCCCGTCATCAGACTTTCTTACTGGCCCAATAGTCCCGCTCGGGCAGCAGGACCCAGTGGTCGGCGGGGCCGGTGATGCATCGGGCGTCGACAGGACGCAGGCCGACGAACGCGCACGCGTATGCGGGGGCCTGCGACTGGTAGAGGTAGCTGAGCAGGACCATCTGGCTGGTGTCTGTGCTCCTGGGGGCACCGCCGGGGTGCAGGTCCCAGCCGATCGTCTCCCCATCGCGGTAAATGCTGCCCTGGTTGCCGCTTTTCGGGTTCGCGTACAGGGCGTAGGCGATGGTGCCGATGGACAGCAGCCGACCGGTCAGGGGTGTCCGAGGCTGGTATCCCCACGGCTGGGTGATCACGCAGCCGCCGGGCACGTCGGTGACGCCGACGAGCAGCAGATCGCTCGTCTCCGAGAGCCAGAACCAGTCGTGCTCGTCGCCTGGTTCGGGATCCTCGTCGACGTCGACGTCGTAGTGGGCGAGTAGGTCGTCCTCGGTCATCGGGGTGCCGTCGAGCCGGCGGATCGCCTCGATCGCGTCGATCCCCGCGACGCAGAGAAGCCCGGTCCCGTCGTAGTGGTCGACCTGCAAACGGTCGCCCAGTTCACCGGCCAACTCGACGGCTTCCCGCTCGGCCGGGCTCAGCTCGACACCGGCCGGTGCGGCGCCGAACAGGTCGGGTTCGCGGCTGGCGAGGCTCAGCCGGCCGGGTGACCAACCGGCCATCATCGGCTGCCACGGGTCCGCACCAGCGGCCGCCAGCACCCGGGCGTTGTCGTGCCGCCGCGAGTGAACCGCCAACCACAGCGGGGACCGGTCGTCGGACAGGCAGTCGACATCGCTCGCTGCCGCAGCCATCGCCGCCACGACTGCGGGCGAGCAGCGTTCCGCAGCGACGTGCAGGGCCGTGTCAAGCCCGAGTGGCATGCAGGGGTCGGCTCCCGCCGCCAGACGAGCCCGCACCTCATCCTCGTCGCCGCCGTCCCGCAACTGCACGCCATCCCACCCCGTCATGACTCGCCCTCCCGTCGCCTGTCAACACGCGCGACGCTAATCGGCGCATACGACACCGCCTGCGGGAGATTGCCGATGGCTCCAGCGGTGCGACGGCGGTACCGCACTGCGGCGGCGGTGTGCGCTGGGGCTGGTGCCACGGACTCGTTTGAAGGCGACCGAGAGGGCGAAGGCGTTCGCGTAGCCGACCCGGCGTGCGATCGCCTCGACCGTGTCGGTCGTTTCGCGCAGCATGTCTGCGGCCAAGGCGATCCGCCAGCCGGTGAGGTACGCCATCGGCGCCTCGCCCACCAGTGGGCTGAACCGCCGGGCCAGGCTCGCGCGGGAAACGCCGGTCCGCTTCGCCAACTCGACAACGCTCCATGGGTACGCCGGATCCTCGTGCATCAGCCTGAGTGCGAGGCCGACGACCTGGTCGCTCTGCGCCCGGTACCACCCTGGGGTGTGGGAGTCCGGCCGGGCGAACCACGCACGTATTGTGGTGATCAGTGCCAGGTCCAGCCAGCGGTCGAGGACGCTCTGCTGGCCCGGCTCGTCGCGCTGGATCTCGCCGAGCACCATCGACATCACATGTCCGGCGACCTCAGCCGCCGGAACGACGAGGACCGAAGGCAGGGCCGCGAGCAGTCGCCGGCTGACATCACCTTCCAGCTGATAGGTGCCGCTGACCACCATCGCCTCGCCGTCGGGGTGACCACCATAGGTCCGCACGCCGAGTCGGGTGCTGTAGTCGATAGGTGCGCCCGGCAACGGTTCGCAGATGCCGCCGGGATGGATCCGAAGCTGTGGGGCGGTGCCGAGCTGGTCGCCCACGACGTACGGCGCGGGGCCGTTGAAGATGGCGACGTCACCCTCTTGCATCCGGGACGGCTCGATGCCATCGCGCACCACCCAGGCGGATCCGCGCACCAAGGTCGCGAGGGTCAGCGGTGCCTCCTCACGGATCTCGAGCGACCAAGGCGTGTCCATGATGGTCAGGTTGAAGACCCCGCCTCGTGCGCGGGTGCCGGCCAGCAGGTCGTCGAGCACATCCATGTCTAAACTCTACCTAAAGGGTGAGACGCACAAACATGAAGTCGCGCGGAACAACCATGTTTTGTCTCATCGGTTCGCGGTGAAATTGAGCCATGACAAACACACCGATCCTCATCCTCGGCGGGCAGGGCAAGACCGGTCGCCGAGTGGCAGAGCAGCTCACTGCCCAGCAGATCCCGGTCCGGCTGGCCTCGCGTTCGAGCGAACAGTGTTTCGACTGGTACGACGACAACACCTGGTCGGCCGCGGTTGCCGGCATCGACACGGCGTACCTGGCGCCGCCGGTCGGGCCGATGGGCCTCGCGCAAGCTGGCAAGTTCATCACGCAGGCCGCAGCCGAGGGCCTGCGCAAAGTGGTCCTGCTCTCCGGCCGTGGTGTCGGCAGTCCGGGCCGTGAGTTCGCGGTCTACCAGGGCAGCCTCGACCTCGAGAACACCGTGAAGGGCAGCGGCGTCGACTGGAGCATCGTACGGCCGTCGTGGTTCGCGCAGAATTTCAGCGAGGACTTCCTCTACGACTACGTCCGGGCCGGCCAGATCCGGCTACCGGCGGGCGACGGCGCCGAACCCTGGATCGACGTGAACGACGTCGCCGAGGTGATGACGGCCGCCCTGCTTGACACCAGGCACGTCGGCCAGGCGTATTCACTTTCCGGACCGCGCACCCTCACCCTGAGCCAGGTCGCGGCCGAGCTGTCGGACGCCATCGGACGGCCCATCGGGTATGTCGACCTCGAACCGGAGCAGTTCGTCGCCGAGCTCGTCGGGTACGGCGCACCCCAGGAGGACGCCGAATCCCTCCGCGACCTGTTCGCGGTGATCCGTGAACACCGCTCCGAGTACACCTCCGACGGCGTTCATCAGGTCCTCGGCCGGGCACCCCGCGATTTCAGTGACTGGGCGCGTACTGTCGCGGACAACGGGGCATGGTCTGCATGAACATCATCAAGATCCTCACCCTCGCAAGCTGACTGGTGCGGCGCTGCTGGGCGGCGTGTTCTACGCCTTTGGTAAAGCAATCATGGGCTCGCTGCAGCGGATGCCCACCGGACAGGGCGCGGCCGCGATGAACCTGATCAACGCACGGATCCAGCACCCGCTCTTCCTGCTGATCTTCATGGGCGCCGCGCTGGTCTGCCTGGCGGCTCCACCAGTTCCGCCACTGTGGTGCCATCCCGCTCCCCGCTGTCGCCGGACTGGCGAGGAGCGCCGCTCGAGAGCGAGGGTCCGAGGCGCCGCTGCGCCCCGGACCCCGCTGGCGTGCTCCGCATCGCGGTCTCTCAGGTCACCCGCAGCGTTGACCGTTGAGGCTGAAGGCGGTCGGCGCCGGGTTGGTGCCGCTCCACGTGCCGTTGAAGCCAATGCTTGTGGACGCGCCGGGGGCGAGCTTGCCGTTCCAACTCATGCTGTCCGCGGTGACGCTCGTGCCGTTCTGTTTCCAGGTGGCCGACCAGCCCTGATCGACCTTCTGGCCGGTGGTGGGGAAGTCGAAGCCGAGCTTCCAGCCGTCGATCGCGGTGGTGCCGGTGTTCTTGACCGTCACGGACGCGGTGAAGCCGCCCGGCCAACTGTTCGCCGTGTAGCCGACCGTGCAACCGCCGGTAGGGGCGGTGGGCGCGGTCCGCACGGTCAGGCCGGGCGAGGCCGCCGAGACGTTGCCCGCCGCGTCGCGGGCGGTCACCACGAAGGTGTACGGGGTGTCCGGCGTCAGCCCGGTCACGGTGTACGTGGTGCCGGTGGCGCTGCCCACCTTCACGGGGCCGGTGGTGTCGACCCGGTGCACGTCGTAGCCGGTGACGGCGGTGTCGTCGGTGGACGGCGTCCAGGACAGCGCGACGCTGTCGCCGGTGATCGTGCCGGCGGTCGGCTTACCCGGGACGGTAGGCGCCTGGGTGTCGCCGGGCGTGGTGCCGCGCGGCAGCACCAGGTGGGTGATCGAGTTGGCCGGGAACGTGGCCGTGAGGCCGCTGGAAGTCACCGGCAGGTCGGCCTCCCGGACGACGCCGGCGAGGTTCGCCCCGCTGTAACGGTAGACCTGGGCGGTGCTGGCGGAGGCGCCGGTGAGGGCGACCGGGCTGGTCAGGTCGTCGCCGGTCTTGTTGACGACGACCAGGGTGAGCGCCTTGTCGGCGCTGCGCTCGGCGGCGTACACGGCCAGCTTGCCCTGGTCGGCGCTTGTCGCCCGGACGGAGGTGTCGCCGAACGCGCCGCCCTTGCCGTCGTAGTTGCGGTAGACGCGGAAGGCGTTGGCCACCGGCTGGTCGGCCGTGGGTGCGGTCCAGAGGGTGGCCAGGTCGAGCCCTTCGCGGCCGAAGATGCCGAGAACGTCAGCCTGGGCGAGCGCGCCGTTGAGCGACCCGAAGGCGCCCCAGTTGTACTCGGTCATCGCGACCTTCGTGCCCGGGTAGTGCTGGTCGACCAGCTCGCGCAGGCGGGGGATGTACCGGACCGGACTGTTGATCCAGCTCTCGTCCACGTAGGTCGGGTCCCAGAGCTGGCGGGTCGAGCGCAGCCGCAGCGCCTGGGTGTTGGCGTCGCCGGCCGCCTCGCCCAACACGCCGGCCTGCTGCGGGTAGAGGTGGACGTCGAAGTAGTCGAGGATGCGTGTGCCGTGCTGCTGCTCGTACTCTCGCATTCGGTCCAGGTACCACGGGCCGAGGTCCTGGCCGCCGTGCGCGGCCTTGTCCGGCGGGTTCGACCAGCAGCCGGTACG
Organism: Micromonospora sp. NPDC048839; assembly: GCF_040649915.1. NCBI lineage: Bacteria > Bacillati > Actinomycetota > Actinomycetes > Micromonosporales > Micromonosporaceae > Micromonospora > Micromonospora sp. NPDC048839. Next base: position 146,328 of record NZ_JBEZGL010000002.1, on the reverse strand, counting down.
CGAGCAGGTGTCCTGGTCGAGGCCCGAGAAGAGGATCGAGTTCAGGCCCCAGCCGACGGGACCGAGTGTCTTCGCGCCGGGGTCGGCAGCCTTGATCGCGGCGGCGTACTCGTAGGTGCGGTCGCGTAGCTCGTCGTAGCCCAGCCCGGTCGGGCGGACGTCCCGGTGGGTGGAGTGCCACAGGTCCGGCTCGTTGTCCAGATTGTAGAACTGGACCCCGCCGTCGGCGGCAGCGCCGAACTGCTCCTTGAGGTGGTTGACGAAGTCGGTGGCGTACTCCGCACCAACGGCGACGCTGGTGTCCTCCGGATCGGTGCCGGTGATCGGTGACCCGTCCGGCTTGATGCCGTTGCCGCAGTCCGGTGCCCAGGTGTCGGTGGACTGCTGCGGGCCGTACTTGGCGACGCTGAAGCCACACGCCCGCGACCGGTCCTTGGCGATCCAGCCGAGCATCGGCATGGTCATGACCGTGGCCGCGCCGGTGGCCTTGTTCTGCTGCACGAACCGGTCGGTCTCCGAGCCCTCCGGGAGGTCGTCCGGACTGGGGTTGTCGTTGGGGATGTTCTCGAAGTACCAGTCCGCGGCGCGGTTGGTGGTGTCGGCACGGAAGTTGTAGCGGGTGGTGGCGTTGCCGCCGTAGCGGTGCACCGGCAGCCGCAGGTCGCGGGCGAGGGCCTCGTCGGCGAAGTTCATGCCGTAGACGTACGGGCTGATCTGGTGGCGGGCGGCGGTGGTGTCGACGGTGAGTGCCGGGCCGGTCGCGGCCAGGGCGGGCTCCGGCAGGGCCAGACCGCCGAGGGCCGTGGCGAGCACGACCGGGAGTAGAACGGTGGTGGTGGGACGCACGAGCATTCCTTTCGCATAGGAGCTCGACGATGGGAGCGCTTCCACAGCGTTGCGCCTTCCTGGCTCCGAGTCAACGTCGCACCCCTCCCGTACGATCGCCGGCATGTTGGGGGTGCACTTCGCCATTACGTCCGAGCAGGAGCGCTCGCTGCTGGCGGCCGATGACGACAAGGTGGGCGAGTTCCTTGAGGAGATCGAGGAGTCTTGGGACGGCGACGCCTTCAGGGTTGACACCGACAAGGCCTGGGACGCCATCCATCGCTGCCTGACCGATGGCACGCTCGACCCGGACGGCGGCCCGTATCCGATGTCCCACGCGGTGCTCGGTGGCCGGCACCTCCACGATGACTATTACGTCGTGTACGTCAGCGCCGCCGAGGTACGGGATGTGGCCGAGGCCCTGCGAACTGTCGACCGAGTCTGGCTACGCAGCCGCTTCGATGTGATCGATGGCAGCGACTACGACGGTGCCCAGGACGACGACGATTTCGAGTACACCTGGAGCAACTTCGTTGATGTGCGGGCGTTCTATGACCGAGCCGCCACAGCGGACCGCTCAGTGATCTTCACCGCCACCTGAGTCACGTCGCCAAACTACCGCGAAGCTCCTCGCCGAACCTCTGCCATAGCGCGGGTGAGTGACGATCGGGCGGCACTCGCTCTGCTCCTGTGCGGATGCCGCGATGAGCGACGTGGGCGTAGGGTGCGGTTGATGGTCGGGGATGCGTGGATGGCGCGCTTTTCGTCTCCCTCGTTGCTGTTGGTCGGCCTGGCGAGGAACCCGGCAGCGCCGATCGACGTGCTGCTGCGGCTGGTCGAGCTGTGGCCGGAGCAGGCGTGCGAGGGGCTGCGCCGCCGCCGCGAGCTGCCGCCGCCGGTGCGGGACGCGATGCTGCGTCATCCCTCACCCACGATCCGCGGCGCGCTCGCCAGCCACCCGCAGGTCGACCCCCTGGCGCGTGCCCACCTGCTGGCCGACCCGGCGTGGCGGGTGAGGCATCGCGCGTTCGGCCGACCCGGTCAGGCACCGCTGCCGGACGACGTGCTGGTCCGGTTGTTGACCGAACTCGACGATCCCCCCTCCGACGTGCCGTTCAGCCGCGAGGAGTTGATCGACGAGTTGTTCGACGCGATGGGGTACGACCGGCGTCTGTTCCGGCTGGCCGCGGCGCACCCTCGGCCGGGTGTGCGCCGGTACGCCGCCGGCTCCGCGATCTGGCTGGACGAGCGGTCGCGCCGGGCGCTGCTGGAGGACGAGGTGCCCGAGGTGCGGGCGGCGGCCGTGGCGTCCGACGCGCGCCGCCACCAGGTGATGGGGCCTGCGGATCTGCCGGACCAGCACTGTCACGCATTCTGGTACGTGCTTCAGCGTCCACTGTCCCCGGCGCTTGTCGATCAGGTGCTCGCCAGCGGCGACGCGGCCGCGCTGCGGGTGATGGCCGAGAACCCGAGCGTCCCACCGGACGTGGTCGAGACGCTGCTGCGCCACCCCGACCCGTCGGTCCGGCAGGGAGTGGCCGGCCGCGTGGACCTGAGCGGCCACCAGCTTGTCAGGCTCTCCACCGACCCGGCGGTCGAGGTCCGAACCGTGGTCTCCACCCATCCGGGCCTCAGCGAACCGCAGCGGGCCAGCATCGACATCGATGTGACCACTGTCCCGGACGACGGCCACTTTGGCTCCGCGGACGTGCGTTGCCGCGAAATCCCCTATCCCGACGGCGCCGCGCCGAAACTCACCGATGCGCTGCGCTGGGCACGCTCGGTCAACCCGCTGCTACGCCGCCGCGCGGCCCGTAACGCCGAGTTGCCGCCGGAGATCGTCACCATCCTCGCCGACGATCCCGACCTGGGCGTACGGGTCCTGCTCGCCCAGCACCACCCGGCCGCGCCGCCAGCGCTGCTGCTGCGCTGCGTCCTTGAGTACCACTGCTGCGGCCGGGACCGGTTGAGCGAGCTTCCGCAGTTTCCCACCAACGGGTTGGCCCGCTTCTCCGACGACCCCGACCCGACGCTACGACGGCTCGTCGCCCTCGACCCGCACGCCAACCCGGAAGTCGTCGATCGATTGAGCACCGACCCGAGCGCCTCCGTGCGAGGGGCGATGGCCAGCAGCCCACGCCTCCCGGCACCGCGGCTCGTCGCGCTTCTCGATGATCCTGAACTGGCCGAGGCCGCCGCGGCCAACCCGGCCCTACCGGTCGAAGAGATGCAGCGCATCCTGGACGGAATGCCCGTGGGCTGACACGAGGCGACCGAGGCGTACGCCGGTCCGGCCCGACCACGCGCTCAGGCCGACTGCTGATCAACCAGCCTGACGGTCAGGTGCCCTTCAGGCCGGCGAAGATGACCGCAAGCGTACGGGCCTGCAGAGGCTCGTCCCACCCGCCGTGCAGGGCCCCTTGGCTAACGCTGGCGAGGAGTGCCATCACTTCGGGTAGCCGTACCGGGGCGGCGACGGTGCCGGCGGCCTGGGCCTGTTCCAGTAGCCGGGCCACCGCTTCCTCGAGGTGACCGACCGCGTCGGGCAGCCGGATGTTCACCCCGGACCCGGCGAGCAGGTCGACGACTGTCTTCTTCGCCGCGGCCTGCGCCACCAGGTGGGCAAAGAAGGCGAACAGGTCTCGCTGGGCGGCGTCTTCGACGAGCTGTGCCAGCAGTCGCTTCATGATCGCGGCGAGCAGGTCGTCCTTGGTGGGGAAGTGGCGGAAGACCGTACCGATGGCGACGCCGGCCCGCCGGGCCACCTCCTCGGTGGAGGCACGGGGGCCGAACTCGGCGAAGACCGCCTCCGCGGCGTCCAGGATGCGTGCGCGGTTGCGCTGCGCGTCGATGCGCAACGGCGGACCCTCTACCAAAATGAGCCTCCACTCACTATTCTCGGCACAAGTCGAGTGCTGACTCATTATCAGGGAGGACGACCATGACACCAAGAGCGATCTTCGACAGCATGCGCGCCCAGTGGCTCGCGAACCAGCCCACCTTCGCGGCCGACCTGCTCGCCGACGAGGTGGTGATCGAGACACCGTTCGCCGCGCCCGGGCGCCCTACACGTACCGAGGGGAAGCAGCGGGTGCTCGAGTACACACAGGGGAGCCAGGCGGCGTTTCCGGTCCGGTTCGACGACTGCCGCGACGTGGTCGTGCACGAGACCGCTGACCCCGAGGTGATCGTGGTCGAGTACGAACTGGTCGGCACTCATACGGGGACGGGGACAACCGCCTCGGCGCCGTTCATCGGGGTGTTGCGGACCCGGGACGGCAAACTGGCGCACTGGCGCGAGTACCAGCACACTCTCGCCATCGCTCAGGCCGTCGGTCAGGCATAGGCCCGGATCAGGATCAGGCCCGGTGCTGGTCGGCCGAGGACAAGGATTGGTATCTGCGAGCGCTGAGCAGGGACGGTCCGGTCACCGCCTATCTCTTCCGCTGCCGGCACTGCGGCAGTCACCTCGCGTACTCCGATTCGGCCTGACCGCCCGTCGTGGACGCGGCAGGTGGGGTGCCTGGTAGGCAGGCGGGTGTGCGCATCGTCTCCCTGCTGCCGGCAGCCACGGACATCGTGGCCATGCTTGGCCTGACCGGGCATCTGGTCGGGCGTACCCACGAGTGTGACTGGCCGCCGGGGACCCTGGCCGATATCCCGGCGGTGACGACGACCTCCCTGCCGGAGGCCCTGACGAGCCGGGAGATCTCGGCGGCGATCGCCGGTGACGCGCACCGGGGATCATCGCTGTACCAGCTCGACGTCGCCATGCTGGAGGCCCTGAAACCGGATCTCATCCTGACCCAGGATCTGTGCGATGTGTGCGCGGTCTCCTACGAGCGGGTCAACGACGCGGTTCGCCTGATCGATCTCGACACCAGGGTGGTGTCCCTGGAGGCGCGGACCATCGACGGGATCCTGGACACGGTCGACGCCGTGGCCGCGCTGACCGACACCGAGGTCAGGGCGGCGGAGATCCGCGCCGACGCCGGGCGTCGCCTCGCCGCGTTGCCGGGATTGGTGACCGGCGCGCCGACGGTGCTGTTCGTCGAGTGGCTCGACCCGTTGATGCCCGGCGGGCACTGGGTGCCGGAGCAGATCGCCTACGCGGGTGGGCGGTCTCTGCTGCTCGGGCCGGGGGCGCACAGCACCCCGCAGCGGTGGTCGGTGGTCGCCGACCTGGCTCCCGAGGTGGTGGTGTTCGGGCCGTGTGGGTTCACGCCCGAGCGGACCTTCGACGAACTGTCGGTGGCGGCCGCGCAACCCGGCTGGGCGGACCTGCCCGCGGTGCGTCAGGGGCAGGTGTGGGTGGTCGACGGGCCTGCCTACTTCAACCGCCCCGGCCCGAGGGTCGTCGACGGCGCGGAGATCCTCGCCGCCATCCTCGCTGGCCGTCCCGACTCCCGCGCTCGGCGGGTTCCGCCCCACGTCGGGTGACACCACGCGCCTGAGCGACCGGGACACAACAACCGACGCCCGAGCTGCCCTGCCCCGCCCGGTCCGGTCCGGTCCGGATCGAGGGTCAGGCGCATGCCCTCGCTGCAGCGGCGAGGTCGACGATCCGGTCGCTCCAGCGGTCCAGGAGGGTCTGGTCGTGCGTGATGACCAGGACGCCGGCGCGCTGCGTCCGCTGATAGTCGCGGATGACGGCTGCGACGTGCGCCTGGGTGGAGGCGTCGAGCATCGCGGTGGCCTCGTCGCAGAGCAAGTAGTCGGGGCGGTGTACGAGGGCCCGGGCGAGGCAGGCGCGTTGCAGTTGCCCGTCGGACACCGCGTGGGGACGCCGACCGCGCAGATCCGCGGTGAGGCCGACGAGATCGGCGAGTTCGATCACCCGTTCCCGGACCACGGTCTCGGGCGTCCGGGTGGCGCGCAGCGGTTCGGCGATCAGGTCGGTGAGGCTCAGCCGAGGGTCGGCGGCGGCGCGTGGGCTCTGGAAGAGGGCGGCGACGCGGGTCCGTAGGGCGACTGGCACGGCGTACCGGACGGCGTCGACCGAGGTGCCGTCGATGCTGACCCGGCCGTGATCGGGGCGGTGCAGCAGGGCCAGGATTCGGACCAGTGTCGACTTTCCGCAGCCGGACGGCCCGCGCAGTCCGACCGTCTCTCCCCGGTCGATTCGCAGGGTGATGCCGTCGAGGACGACCTGGCGGCCGTAGGAGACGGTCACCTCGTCGGCGAGCAGGTGCTGCGCGCTGGTCACGTGGTGGCTCCGATAGGGATCGGGTGGTGGCAGGCAACCGTGCCGCCACCGGTGACGGGTGTCGGAAGTGGTCGGTCCGTGCAGGTGTCGGTGCGGCGTGGGCAGCGCGGCGCGAAAGCGCACCCCATCGGCAGCGCGGTGAGCATCGGCGGGTCGCCCGGCACCGGACGGAAGGCCCGGTCCGGTAGGGCGTCGAGCAGCGCCGAGGCGTACGGGTGGGTTGGGGTGGTGAAGAGTCCGTCGGTGTCCCGGTGTTCCACGATGCGGCTGGCGTACATCACGGCGACTGTGTCGGCGACCCGGCGCGCGGCGGCCAGGTCGTGCGTGATGAGCACGACGGCCGCGCCGTTGTCGCAGCGGCGGCGCAGCAGGTCGAGGGTGTGGTCGACAAGCGGCCGGTCCAGCCCGGTGGTGGGCTCGTCGGCGATGAGCAGCGACGGGTCGGGTGCCAGCGCGAGCGCGGTGACCAGCCGCTGTGCCATGCCGCCGGACAGCTCGTGCGGGTAGCGGTCCAGGTCCGCCGGGTCGAGCCCGACGTCGACCGCGAGGTGGTCGACGTCGGCGCGGTCGCGGCCGTGCGCCCACAGCGTCTCGGCGAGCAGTCGCCGTCCGGTGCGGACCGGGTTGAGGGCGGTGGCCGGGCTCTGCGGGACCAACCCGACCAGGCGCCCGCGTACCCGCCGGGCCAGGTGACGTTGGCCGCAGGTGACCAGGTCGACCGGGTCGGCGCCGGGGTGGTCCAGCACGGCGTGACCGGTGGTCGTGGCGTTGCCCGGCAGGAGGCCGAGCAGGGCGTGGGCCAGGACGGACTTGCCGCAGCCGGACTCGCCCACGATGGCCAGCAGTTCGCCGGACCGGACGGTGAGGCTGAGATCGCTGACGGCCCGTACGCGTGCGTCGCGGAGCCGGAACTCGACGCCGAGGCCGTCCACGGTGAGCAGCGGTTGACTCGCGGCGGCGCGGGGCGACGCCTCGGCGGGAACGGATTCGGTGGTGGTCACAGGTGCAGCTCCGCTCTGACCCGGGGATCGAGGCGGTCGCGCCAGCGGGCGGCGAGGACCGCGATGGCGAGGGTGACGACGACGATGACCACGCCCGGCGCCAGGCTGGCCCACCAGGCGCCGGTCAGCAGCGATCCCTGACCGTCGTTGATCATGTTGCCCAGCGAGGCGAGGTGCGGCGGCAGGCCGAGGCCGAGGAACGACAGGGCGGTCTCGTGCCACACCGCGTGCGGGATCATCAGCGTGGTCGCCAGGGCCAGCCGGGGCAGGACGTGCGGCAGCAGATGTCGCCTGAGGACCCGGAGCCGGCCGGCTCCGCCGCCGATGGCGGCGTCGATGAACGGTCGGGTCCGAAGGCTCAGCAACTCGGATCGGACGATACGGGCGGTGGACAGCCAGTGGGTGAGCCCGACTGAGGCGATCACGGCACCGAGGCTGGGCCGCAGCATGGCGACGATGAAGATGCCCAGCAGCAGGTGCGGCATCGCGGCGATGGTGTCCACGATCCGCATCAGGATGCGGTCCACCCGGCCGCCAAGCGTCCCGGCGATCCCACCGATCACACCGCCGAGGACTGTGGCGACGAGCGCGGCGACCGCGCCGACGAGCAGCGACACCCGCAGCCCGTAGACGGCGCGGTGCGCCACGTCCCGGCCGAGGTCGTCGGTGCCGGCGAGGTGCGCCCAGGACGGCGCCAACCGGGTCTGGTCCAGCGCGACCGCGCTCTGGTCCAGCGGCCAGACGAACGGGGCGAGCAGCGAGCCGACGACGGCGACGACGAGCACGAGGCCGGCAGTGACGACACCGGCCTGGCCGGGCAGCAGCCGCAGCCGGGACCGGGCGATCCGGAGTGGCGACGGTCGGGCAGCGAGGTCAGCCATCGAGTCGTACCCTCGGGTCGGCGGCGGCGTAGGCCAGGTCGGTCGCGAGGTTCGCGGCCAGCACCACCGCGGTGGTGACCAGCGTGATCGCCGCCAGCAGCGGGAAGTCGCTGCCCAGCGCGGCGGCGACCGTGACGGCGCCGAGGCCCGGCAGCGAGAAGACCGTCTCGACGAGCACCGCCCCGCCGACCAGCTCGGGCAGGTGGGTGCCGACCAGGGTGAGGAACGGCAGCAGCGCGGTCCGCAGCGCGTGCCCGAACAGCACCGTCCGACCGGGCAACCCGCGTGCCCGCGCGGCGAGCACGTGGTCGTCGCGCAGGCTCTCCGCGACCGCGTCGCGAACGAACAGCACGAACCACGGCGCCTGGGACACGGCCAACACCCCGACCGGCAGGATCAGGTGGTGCGCCACATCGGACCAGGAGGTGCTGGTCGCGGTGACGTCGGTGAGCCCGCCCGCCGGCAACCATCCCAGGGCCAGCGCGAACACGGCGATCGCGGCCAGACCAAGCCAGAACACCGGCATCGACTCGACCGCGTAGGCCGCCGTCCGCAACCCACGGTCGAACACCCCACCCCTGCGGTACGCGGCCAGCGCACCCAGCAGCAGACTCGCGACCAGGACGAGGGCGAGGGTCACGCCGATCAGGAGCAGCGTCCAGCCGGCCCGGGCGGCGAGCACCGACGCGACGGGCTCGTGTCGACTTGTCGACCAGCCGAGGTCGCCCTGGACCAGATTGCTGATCCAGCGCAGGTACTGCACCGGCAGGGGGTCGTCGACGCCCCAGTTGGCGCGTAGCTGTGCCAGGTTCTCCTCGCTGGCGGTGAAGGCCGCCGCGCCCGCGTACTGCTTGGCGGGGTCGACCGGCGACGCGGCGCCGAGGGCGAACATCCCGATGCTTGTCGCGGCGAGCACCGGCACGGCAACGAGGAGTCGGCGCCGGACCACCGGGCCGGCCCCGGCCAGGCGCCCGGAGCGGGTCACGACCGGGTCCAGGTGTCGATGTTCCACCAGAGGCTGTTCGCCACCCCGTGCTCGTGCGCCTCGACCCGCGGCGCCACGCCCCGTACCGAGGACTTCAGCACGTAGGTGTGCCGCAGGTAGGCGAGGAACAGCCACGGTACGTCGCCGGCCAACTGCTTCTGGAACTGCGCGTACGCGGCCTTGCGGAGGGCGGGGTCGATCTGGTCGCGGCCCTCCTGCAGGGCGCGGTCGGTCACCTCGGAGCGGTACGAGCCGGGGTTGAAGTAGCCCTGCCCCGCGAATCGTGAGCCGAACAGCTTGTACGAGACGAAGTCCGGGTCGTACGGCGTGCCGTACCCCATCAGCAGGGCGTCGGACTTCATTCGCGGGTCGATGGCGTCCCAGGTCAGCCCCGCCGGGGTCACCTCGATGCCGATCTTCTTCGCGTCGGCGGTGACGGCGAGGGCCAGGTCCTTGCGCAGCGTGTCGCTCGCCGGGTACATCAGGGTGAACCGGGCCGGTCGGCCGTCCTTGACGCGTACCCCGCCGGGGCCGGGGGTCCAGCCGGCGGCGTCGAGCAGCGTTCCGGCCGCCGTCGGGTCGGCGGTCGGCTTGCCGATGATGGACGGGTCGGCGAACTCGGAGGTCGGGGGGATCGGCCCGAACGCCGGCTCGCCGGCGCCACCGAGGAGCCCGGACACCATCGCGGCCCGGTCGACGGCCAGGTTGAGCGCCCGGCGGACCGCCGGGTCGGCGAGGACCGGGTTGCCGGTCGGCAGCATCACGCCGCGGTAGTCGGCGGTCGGCACCCGCTGCACCCGGTACGTGGCGTCGGCGTCGAATCCGGAGGCGAGCTTCGGCGGCAGCTCGGCGGCGTCGAACTCGCCGGCCCGCATCCGCTGGGCGCGGACGTTGTCGTCGGCGACGAACGCGACCACCACCCGGTCGTTCCTCGGCCGGCCACCGAAGTAGCGCTCGTTGGCCGTCAGCACCAGGCGGTCGCCCGGCGTCCAGGACTCGACCCGGTACGGTCCGGTCCCGACCGGTTTGCGATTGAACCCGGCGGTGTTGATGTCCTGCCCGGCGAGCAGCTTGGCCGGCACGATGCCGAGCGTGAGCCGTTGCAGGAACGGCGCGTACGGGTAGCGCAGCCGGAACACGACGGTGGCGGCGTCGGGCGCGGTCACCGACTCCACCATGTCCAGGTCGGAGCGGAGCGTCGAGTCGACGGTCGGATCCAGGACGGCCTGGTACGTGAAGACGACGTCCTGGGCGGTCAGCGCGGTGCCGTCGTGGAACTGCACGCCGTCGCGGAGTTTCGCGGTCACGGTGCGCCCGTCAGGTGACAGCTCCGGCAACGCCGTGGCCAGGCCGGCGACGAGGCGGTTGTCGTTGTCCCGCGTGACGAGACCGTCGAAGATCAGCGAGGCGCCGTCGACACCGTAGTTGAGCACCGGGTTCAACGCGTCCGGCTCGTCCGAGGTGGCGACGACAAGCGTCGCGCCGCCGGTGGCACTGTCGGGGGTGGCCGGGGCCGAGCAGCCGGCGAGGACGAGCATCCCCGTCGCCGCGGTCGACGCCACGAGGCGTCGGAAGGTCGGACGCATCCGGGTCACGGAGGGCTCCTGTGGTGTGGGGAGGAGTCGTTTGTCGGGTGGGCGCAGCGCCGCAACCGTTGATCATCACGGTGGCACAGTTGCACATCTTTGGCAATTACCAAGGATGCGCGTCATGCCGACGATCAGCGGTCAGAGGTCGTACGGGTGCGGTGGCGTGTCGGCGCGGCCTGGCGTCTCGCTCGGCCTTGGTGCCGTCCGACCGGGGCCGGTTCAACGGCGCGGTCGACTAGCGAACGACCGAACCCGCGGTGATCGGATCGTTCGTCCTCGCCGCCAGCGGCATCACGCTGTGCCGCGGTCGCGGCAGGACGCTCAGTGCTCCGGGCGGTCGTCGTCGACACCGACCAGCACGACCTCCAGTCGGCGAGGGCCGTGCACCCCCTCCACCCGGTTCAGCTCGATGTCGCTGGTCGCGGACGGACCCGAGATCCAGGTCTGGGGCGCGCGTGGGTCGAGCCGGGTCAGCGCCTCCGGCAGCAGGCCGACGACCTGGTCGGCGCGGACGACGCAGATGTGCCGGTCGGGCACCAGGGTGAGCGCTCGCCGCCCCTGCGTCGGGCCGGCGTCGAGGATGATGGTGCCCGTGTCGGCGACCGCCACGGCGCAACCGGTCAGGACCGCGTCCATGGCGTCGAGTTCGGCCGGTGCCAGCGGGGGAGTGTCGCGGTGCACCTGCCCGGCGAAGCCGGCCAACCAGTCGGCGGGCACATCGGTGGGCACGGCGAGGCGGTCCACCTCGGCCAGCAGCCCGGCCAGGGCGCCGAGGCCCCGGTGGACCGTCGCCCGGTAGTCCTCCAGCCGGTCGACGAAAACCTCGACCAGGTCGGGGCGGTCGTCGGCCCGGCGGTATCGGCGGGGCACCCGCACCGGTGGCGGGTTGTCGGCCAGGGCCGTCCGGAGCCGCGCCAGGATCTCGTCGCGCGCGGTCACTGCTGCTCCCACCACTCCCGGAAGGTCTGCGGCGCGGGCAGCGGCAGGTCCCGCGACCGGGTCCACGCCGAGGCGGGCCAGGGCAGCCAGCGCAGCGTCCGAGCGCCGGTGCGTCGTTCGCGGTACGCGCCGAGTGGACCCGCACCCGTGCGGACCAGCCGCAGGGCGGCGGCCCAGCGTCGAGGGCTGCGCATCACCCAGGACAGGACGCGCATGGTGGCCCGTTCCGCGAAAGGGTGCGGGGCCTGCTGGCGGAGGTGCACCAGGATCTCCGGAATATTGATCTTCACGGGGCACACGTCGTAACAGGCGCCGCAGAGCGTCGACGCGTACGGCAGGGACGCGTTGTCGGCCACCCCGGTCAACTGGGGCGACAGGATCGCGCCGATCGGTCCCGGGTACACCGAGCCGTACGCGTGCCCGCCGGCCCGCTCGTACACCGGGCAGACGTTGAGGCACGCGGAGCAGCGGATGCAGGACAGCGCCGGCCGCCCGACCGGGTCGGCGAGCACCGCGGACCGGCCATTGTCGACAAGGACGACGTGCACGGCCTGCGGGCCGTCGCCGGGGGCGACGCCCGTCCACATCGAGGTGTACGGGTTCATCCGCTCACCGGTCGAGGACCGCGGCAGCAGTTGCAGGAAGACCTCCAGGTCGGTGAAGGTCGGCAGCAGCTTCTCGACGCCCACGACGCTGATCAGCGTCTCCGGGAGGGTGAGGCACATCCGCCCGTTGCCCTCGGACTCCACGACCACGAGCGTGCCGGTGTCGGCGATGGCGAAGTTGGCGCCGGACACGGCGACCCGGGCCGAGAGGAACCGTCGTCGCAGGTGGGCGCGGGCCACCTCGGCCAGGGCGGCCGGCTCGTCGCTGAGGTCGGCCGGCGCGTCGGGCATGCGACGCTGGAAGATCTCCCGGATCTGTGTCCGGTTGTAGTGGATCGCCGGCACCAGGATGTGCGAGGGGGTGTCCTCGCCGAGCTGCACGATCAGCTCCGCCAGGTCGGTCTCGTACGCGGCGATCCCGGCCGCCTCCAGGGCCTCGTTGAGCTCGATCTCCTGGGTGGCCATCGACTTGACCTTCACGACCTCGTCGGCCCCGGTGGCCCGGGTCAGCTCGACCACGATCCGGCAGGCCTCGGCCGCGTCCCGGGCCCAGTGCACGGTGGCGCCGGCGGCGGTGGCGGACGCCTCGAACTGCTCCAGCAGCTCCGGCAACCGCCGTTGGACGTCCGCCTTGATCGCGGCGCCGGCGTCGCGCAGAGCCTCCCAGTCGGGCACCTCGTCGACGACCCGGGCGCGCTTGCCGCGAATGGTGCGGGTGGCCCGGTGCAGGTTGGCCCGCAGTTGCGTGTCGGCGACGGCCGGCTTCGCCGCGGTGGGGAAGGGCAGCGGCGTGCGGATCCGCCCGCCTCCGGTGGCCGGTGCGACCGGCCTGGTCACGAGGTGGCTCCCGTCGCGGCGAGGATCTCGGCGTAGTGCAGGGCCCGTACGCCGGAGCGATGGCGGTCGAGGCCGCCACCGATGTGCGCCAGGCAGGAGTTGTCGGCGGCGGCGAGCACCCGTGCCCCGGTCTCGCCGACCCGGGCGCACTTGTCGGTGAGCATCGCGGTGGAGACGTCCGGGTTCTTCAGGGCGAAGGTGCCGCCGAAACCGCAACACTCCTCGGCGTCGGCCAGCTCGACCAGCCGGATCCCGCGTACCTCGCGCAGCAGTCGCAGGGGCCGGTCACCCAGCCGGAGCAGCCGCAGGCCGTGGCAGGTGGGGTGGTAGGTCACCGTTTCCGGGAACTCGGCACCGACGTCGGTGACGCCGAGGACGTCGACGAGCAGCTCGGACAGCTCGTAGGTGCGGTCGGCCACCGACGTGGCGGGCGGGTGCAGCCGCGGGTACTGGTCGCGGATCATCGCGGTGCACGACCCGGACGGCACGACGACGGCGTCGTACGCGTCGAAGACGTCGACGTAGTTGCGGACCATCGGCATCGCCTCGGCCCGGTAGCCCGTGTTGGCGTGCATCTGCCCGCAACAGGTCTGGCCCGTCGGGAAGTCGACGGTGTGGCCGAGCCGGCGCAGGATGCGGGTGACCGCGATGCCGGTGGCGGGATAGGCGATGTCGTTGACGCAGGTGATGAAGAGGGCTATCCGCATGGCGGTGTCGACCCGCCTTGACTGTGTTGGTGTGAGCGAGTACACACTGGCGAGCAAGATCCTATCGGAAACGGCTCTGCCGCCACCAGGCACCGGAGGATGGTTCGTGAGATTCATGCGCGTCGGGCCCGTCGGGCGGGAACGCCCCGTCCTGTACGTCGACGGGCGGCACGTCGACCTGTCGTCGCTGACCGCCGACATCGACGCGGAGTTCCTCGGCGGCGACGGCGTCCGGCGCGTCCGTGCGGCCACCGACCTGCCCGAGATCGACGTCTCCGGTCAGCGGGTCGGCGCGCCGATCGCCCGTCCCGGTGTGGTCCTCTGCGTCGGCCAGAACTACGCCGCGCACGCCGCCGAGTCGGGCGCCGAGCCACCCACCGACCCGATCATCTTCTACAAGGCGCCCAACACGGTCGTCGGCCCCCACGACGACGTCCTGATTCCGCGTGGCTCGACGAAGACCGACTGGGAGGTGGAGTTGGCGGTGGTGATCGGCCGGCAGGCCCGCTACCTCGCCTCGCCGGCCGACGCTCTCGGGCACATCGCCGGGTACGTGCTGTCCAACGACGTCTCCGAGCGGGACTTCCAGCTCGCCGTCTCGGGTGGTCAGTGGTCGAAGGGCAAGTCCTGCGAGACGTTCCAACCGCTCGGCCCGTGGTTGGTCACCGCCGACGAGATCGACCCACAGGCGTTGCGGCTGCGTTCCTGGGTCAACGGCGAGCCCCGCCAGGACTCCAGCACGAAGGACATGATCTTCGACGTGGCGTACCTGATCTGGCACCTGTCCCAGTACACGGTCCTGGACCCGGGCGACGTCATCAACACCGGCACCCCGCAGGGCGTGGCGCTCTCCGGCCGGTTCCCGTACCTGGCCGACGGCGACGTGATGGAGGTCGAGATCGAGGGCCTCGGCCGGCAGCGCAGCACGCTGAGAGCTGCCTGATGGCGGTGCCTGTCGACGCGGAGGACTACTCGGGAGGGGAGAGCGGCATGCGGTGTGACGGTCTGGTGGCGGTGGTGACCGGAGGTGGCTCGGGGATCGGCCACGCCTGCGTGCGGGCGTTCCTGGCCGCCGGCGCCCGGGTGGGCGTACTGGATCTGGACCTGTCGGGTCTCCCCGGGGACCCTCGCGTCCACGGCGTCCGCGCGGACGTGGCCGACCGGTCCTCCCTCGACGCGGCCGTCGCCTCGGTCGCCGACACCTTCGGCGGCATCGACATCCTGGTCAACAACGCCGCCATCTCCGCCGTGGGCACGGTGGAGGACAACGACGACGAGTTGTGGAGCCGGGTGCTCGACGTCAACGTCGCCGGCGTGGCTCGGATGAGCGCCGTCGCGCTGCCGTACCTGCGCCGGTCGTCGGCCGCGGCGATCGTCAACATCTCCTCGATCGCGGCGACCGTCGGCCTGCCCCAACGTGCCCTGTACTCGGCGTCGAAGGGCGCCGTGCACGCCCTCACCCTCGCCATGGCCGCCGACCTGGTGACCGAGGGGGTCCGGGTCAACTGTGTCGCCCCCGGCACCGTGGACACGCCCTGGGTGGCCCGCCTGCTCGCCGGCGCGGCCGATCCGACGGCGGAGAAACGGCACCTCGCGTCCCGCCAGCCAACGGGGCGGCTGGTGACCGCCGACGAGGTGGCCGCCGCCGTCGTCTACCTGGCGTCGCCGACGACCGGGTCGGTGACCGGGTCGTCGCTCCCGGTGGATGGCGGCATGTCCGGCCTGCGGCTACCCGCTCGGGTCACCTCCGCGCCCGCCCCCGCCGGACCGGGCGCGGTCGGCTCCTGAGGGGTCCGGGGGCGCGTGACATGATTGCGCCATGGGGAAACAGCAGGACGTCGGCGAGCCCGACCGTCACAGCGGGTCCGACGTCACCGACCACCGTCCGATCGGTGGCAGCGCTGACGCACGGCTCGCCCTCGCGCAGGACCCCAACACGCCACAGATGACGCTTATCGACCTGGCGTCCGATCCGTCGGCCGTGGTCCGTAAGGCGGTCGCCGCTCGGGCCGACGCGCCCGCACAGGCCCTGCGGCCGCTGACCCGAGACCATGACCGTCAGGTACGGGAGGCCGTGGCGAGGAACCCCTCGGCCTCGATCGCCAACCTCATGCGTCTCGTCAAGGACGCCGACCGGTGGATCCGCTGGGCGGTCGCCGGCAACCCCGCCTGTGACGAGTCGATCCGCCGCTTCATGTCCGAGGCGTCGGACAAGGAGCTTCGCGGTCTCCTCGCGGAGAGTCGTGAGCTGGAGCCGGAGTTGGCCGCCCGGCTGATCGACGACGTGTCACCCGAGGTACGGGAACGCCTCGCCACGCACACCCACGACCCCGACGTGATCACCGCCCTGATGGCCGATCGCACCGCACGCGTACGCAAGGGGGTTGCCCGCAACCCGCGGACCACCGCCGCGCAGCGCAGCGCGCTCGCCGCGGACCCGGTGGTCGACGTCCGCGCCGCGCTGGTGCGTGCGGTCGAGCTGGGTGAGGCGGACCTGGCGCTGCTGCTCGACGACCGCTCGGTCCAGGTCCGCCTGGCCATGGCGACGAGCGAGCTCGTTCCGCCGCACATCCGGCAGGCGCTCGCCCGCGACCCCGACGAGATGGTGGCCAGCGCGGCCCGCGACTTCCGCCCGGGGTCCGGCACCTCCTCGGCGGTCCGGGCTCCCCGCATCGCGCACCGGACCTCCACCACCGGCGCGGGCCGTCGCGGCGGCACGTCGCGGTAGGGCGGCACGTCGGTAGGGCCGCACCGGTCTCGGAGAGTGCAGCACCTGTACTCAGGATGGTTTCCAAACATTCACATGTGTCGTCCCGATCCTCTCTAGGCTGCGAATGTCCAGTTTTTGGGCGAATGTCGGCAGGAGAGGATCAGCGGTGCGGATCAGAAGATTCAGGTCAAGCTTCGTGGCGGTGGCCGCGACGGTGGCGGTCGCCGTGGCGGGGGGACCATTCGTCGGCGGTACGGCACACGCCGCCGAGCCCTCCCAGTTCAGCGTCGTGGGCGGTGCGATCCGACCGGCGACCGGCACCCCGGTGCCCGCCTCCGGGACGCACGCGTCGCTGTGGAGCAATTCCCATCACGCCACCACGAGCGTCAACGGCTCCGGGCGGGTGCTGATCGGGGCCATCGGTGACAACTGCCAGGGCTGGCCGACCGTACGGGTGAGCGTCGACGGCGTCAGCGTCGGCCAGACCACAATCGTCAGCGCGACGAGTTACGGCACGTACCCGGTCGGCGCGGCGGTCGGCGCCGGCCAGCACACCGTGCAGATCCAGTTCGTCAACGACTTCCGGGACGACGCCTGCGACCGCAACGTCCACATCGCCTACGCGCGGATGGAGACCGCCGGCGCCACCGACACGACGTTCAGCTTCGCCGTCCTGCCGGACACCCAGCAGGAGGTGCTCAACGGTGGCGACACCCGCTTCCTCAACCGCACGAACTGGCTGGTGCAGAACCGGTCCGCGCTGGACCTCCGCTTCGTGACCTCCTCCGGTGACGTGGTCAACTGGGACACCCCGGACCACGCCCAGTACGTCATCGCCCGCACCGCGATGCGGCCGATCGAGAACGCCGCCATCCCGTACGCGCTGGCACTCGGCAACCACGACACCCAGGCCACCGGCGTCGGCGGCTCCGCCCGCGACCCCGCCCGCACCCGGGAGTTGCTGCGCGACACCACCGTGTTCAACAGGTACTTCACCGTCAGCCAGTACCGGGCGGTCCGGGGGCAGTTCGAGGCTGGCAAGGTCGACAACTCCTACTCGACCTTCGAGGCCGGCGGCGTGCAGTGGATGGTGCTGACCCTGGAGCTGTGGCCGCGGGTCGCGGCCGTGAACTGGGCCAGGAGTGTCGTCGCCGCCAATCCCCGGCACAACGTCATCGTCGTCACCCACGACTACATCGACGGCAACGGCAATATCGAGCAGAGCGCCGGCTACGGCGAGACCAGCCCGCAGTATCTGTTCGACAACCTGGTCAAGCGGTACGCCAACATCCGGTTCGTCTTCTCCGGTCACACCGGCATCGCCGGCAACCGGGTCGACACCGGAGTCAACGGGAACAAGATCTACTCGTTCCTCCAGACGTTCCACTCCAACAGCACCAACCCGGTCCGCCTGGTCGAGGTCGACACCGCCGCCAACTCGCTGCGGACCTGGATCTACGCGCCGTACGACAACCGGTCGTTCACCGCGTACGACAGGTCATTCACCGGTATCGGGGTGGTCCGCTGACCGTCCGGTAAGCCCACGTTGGCGACGTGTTAGGTTAGCCTGCCCTAATCCGCCGTCCCGGAGTTGCCCATGACCGCACCGACCCCACAGCGGGACAGCCGCCGATGACAGCCACCGAGATCACCGGTGGTGTGGTGCTCCGTCGCGCGCTCCGTCGACAGCGCGGTCGGGTCGTTCTCGGCGTCGCGCTGCTGTGCACACACCAGGCCGCCGAGGCCCTCGTCCCGGTCGCCATCGGTGTCGTCATCGATCGTGCGGTCGCCACCGGGGACGGCGGCGCGCTGCTGCTCTCGCTCGCCGGGCTGGCCGCCCTGTTCACCGTCCTCGCCTTCGCCTACCGCACCGGCGCTCGGCTGGCGTACGCCGCGGTCGAACACGAGGCGCACGCCACGCGGGTCGACATCGTCCGCAGCGCCCTCGACCCGCGCGGACACGGTTCCGGCATGCGGGACGGAGAGCTGCTCTCCGTCACGGCCTCCGATGCCGAGCTGAGCGCACTTGTCGTCCGGGTCGCCGGGCTCACCGCCGCGGCGTTCACCGCCATCGTGGTCGCGGCCGTCGCGCTGCTCGTCGTCGACATCCCACTCGGGCTCGGGGTGCTCATCGGCGTACCCCTGCTGGTCGTCGCCCTGCAACGGATGGCGCCGCTGCTCACCCGGCGCAGCACCGCGCAGCAGGAAGCCCTCGCCGCCACCACCGCGCTCGCCGTCGACCTCGTCACCGGCCTGCGCGTGCTGCGCGGCATCGGCGCCCAGGACCATGCCGCACGCCGGTACGCGGGCGCCAGCCGCCACGCGCTCGACGTCACCCTGCGTGCCGCGACCACCAAGGGACTGCACCTCGGGCTCACCACCATGGTCAACGGTCTCTTCCTCGCGGCGGTCGCCGGTGTCGCGGGCTGGCTCGCGCTCCAGGGCCGGCTCACCATCGGCGAACTCGTCGCCGTCGTCGGGCTGGCCCAGTTCATCGCCGAGCCGGTGCAGACGCTCGGGTACTGCGTGCAGTTGTTCGCCATGGCCCGGGCCTCCGCCGGTCGGGTCGCCCGGGTTCTCGGTGCCGCGCCGGCCACCCGCCCGGGTAGCGGCGGGCCGCCGGCCCCGAGCCCGTCGCGGCTGACCCTCGACGGGGTCCGCTACGCCGGCCTGCACGACGTCAGCCTGCGCGTCCGCGCCGGTGAGGTTCTCGGCGTGCTCGCCTACGATCCGGGCGACGCCGAGGCGCTTGTCACGCTCCTGTCCGGCGGTGTGTCCCGCGCGGACTACCAGGGCTCGCTGTGCGTCGACGGCGTGCCCGCCGACGAGCTGCACATCGACGCCGTACGCGCCGCCGTCCTGGTCGAGCAGCACGACGTGGCACTGTTCGAGGGGACCCTGCGCGCCAACCTCAGCGCCGGGACACACGTCGACGACACGCTCCTGCGGTCGGCGGTGCGTGCCGCCGCCGCCGAGGACGTGCTCGCCGCGCACCCGCACGGGCTCGACCGCCTGCTCACCGAACGGGGAGCGAACCTGTCCGGCGGGCAGCGGCAACGGATCGGGCTGGCCCGGGCACTCGTCGCCGACCCGCCGGTGCTGGTGCTGCACAACCCCACCACGGCCGTCGACGCGGTGACCGAGGGGCTGCTCGCCGAGGGCCTGGCCGCGGCTCGCGGCGCGGCGGACCGCGGCACGGTGCTGATCACCACCAGTCCGGCGTTGCTGCGCGCCACTCATCGGGTCGCCGTGCTCGACCGGGGGCGGATCGTCGCCGAGGGTCCGCACGAGAGGTTGCTCGCCACCGACACCCGCTACCGCGAGGAGGTCCTGCGGTGACCGACGCGTCAATCGAAACCCGGCAACTGCTGCCGACGGCCACCGCTCGGCAGACCTGGGTCGCCCTCCGTACCGAGGTGGCCCGCCTGCCGGGGCTCAGCGTCACCGCCGGCACGTTGCTGGTCGCCGCCGCCGCGACCGGGCTCGTCGCCCCCTGGGTGCTCGGTCGCCTCGTCGACGACGTCATCGCCGGGTCCGACACACCCCGGATCGTCGCCTGGGCGGGTGTGATCGCGGGCGCGGCGGTGCTCGCGGGGCTCCTCACCGCGGTCGGAGCGGCGGTCGCCGCCCGACTCGGCGAGACCGTGCTGGCCCGGCTGCGGGAACGGGTGCTCGACCGTGCCCTGCATCTGCCGTCGGCCACCCTGGAGCGGGCCGGGACCGGGGACCTGGTGGCACGTGCCGGCGACGACGTGGCCGTCGTGACGAACGTGATCGCCACCAGCGGTCCCGCCTTCCTCGGCGCGCTGCTGTCCGTCGTGCTGACCGCGTTGGGGCTCTTCGCCCTCGACTGGCGACTCGGCATCGCCGGGCTGGCCGCCGCCCCGGCGTACGCGGTGGCGCTGCGCTGGTACCTGAAGCGGTCGATCCCGTACTACGCCCAGGAGCGGGTGGCGACGGGCGAGCGCGCACAGGCGACGGCCGAGGCGCTGCGCGGCTCGGCGACCGTGCGCGCCTACCGGATGGAGGACGCCCACGTCGCACGGATCGCGGGCCGCTCCGCCGTGGCCCGTGACCTGTCGCTGGAGATCTTCGGACTGTTCACGCGGTTCGGGCTGCGCATCAACCGGTCGGAGTTCGTGGGGCTCGCCGCCGTGCTGCTCGCCGGGTTCCTCCTGGTCCGCGACGACCTCGCCACCGTGGGTGCCGCCACCACCGCGGCGCTCTACTTCCACCGCCTCTTCAACCCCATCGGGCTGCTGCTGTTCGAGTCGGACTCCGTCCTGCAGGCCGGGGCGAGCCTCGCCCGCCTCGTCGGCGTCACCACCCTGCCGGCCACCACGTCTCCCGAGCGCCCCGAGCGCGCCGGACCCGAGCCGGCCGCGCTGGAGGTGGTCATCGAGCAGCACCGGTACGACGACGGACCCGTCGTACTGCGCGACATCACCCTGCGGCTGACACCCGGTGAGCGCGTCGCCCTCGTCGGCGCGAGCGGGGCGGGCAAGAGCACGCTCGCCGGCATCATCGCCGGCATCATCGCGCCGACCGACGGTGCGGTGCGCCTCCGCGGCGTGCCGCTGGCAGACCTCGGTGAGCACCGCCTCCGCCGCGAGATCGCGCTGATCAGCCAGGAGGTGCACGTCTTCGCGGGACCGCTCGCCGACGACCTGCGCCTGGCCGATCCGGACGCCACCGACGCGGAGTTGACCGCGGCACTCGACCGGGTCGGTGTCACCGACTGGCTGCGTACCCTGCCGGAGGGCCTCGCCACCGCGGTGGGGGAGGGCGGACGGCGCCTCACCTCGGCTCAGGCCCAGCAGCTCGCGTTGGCCCGCCTCGTTCTCGCCGACCCCGCCGTCGCGATCCTCGACGAGGCCACCGCGGAGGCGGGCAGCGCGGGCGCACGCGACCTCGACCGCGCCGCCGTCGCGGCCACCGAGGGCCGGACCACGCTCATCGTCGCCCACCGACTCAGCCAGGCGGCCACCGCGGACCGCATCGTCGTCCTGGACCAGGGCCGCATCGCCGAACAGGGTACGCACGCCGAGTTGCTCGAGGCCGGCGGCGGGTACAGCCGGCTCTGGCGTTCCTGGAGCATGCCCGACCTGGTGCCGCGCGGGCGGGAGAGCACCGAGCAGACCCGGGACCAGCCGGTCCGAGGCTGAGCGGCCGACGGGGGCGGGCGTCAGCCGGCCGTGGCCCGCGCCCGCCGCGGGGGCGGCGGTGTCAGCCGAACGGGGAGTGCCGGGAACTTTCCCGGACCGGCCGCCGACCACCAGAGTGCGCGGCTCAGCGGCGCGATCCGATGACGGCTTTCGGCATGGAGGAGCGCCCGTGGCACCCAGGACGGTGGTCTGTGCGCAACGGCGGCGCTGACGACGATCAGGTGACCCGCTGGGCGCAGGAGGCGGGCCGCGGTGACCGACAGGCCGCCACGGCCTTCGTCCGGGCACTGCAGGACCAGGTCTGGCGGTTCCTGGCACACCTGGCCGGGCCGGGTGAGGCCGACGACCTGACCCAGGAGACGTTCCTGCGCGCATTTCGCAACCTGCCCGGCTTCGCCGGCCGCTCCTCGGCGCGTACCTGGGTGTTCACGATCGCGCGACGCGTTGCCGTGGATCACGTCCGGACGGCGGTCGCCCGGCCACGGTTGGCCTCGGTGCCGGACTGGCAGGCGGCGGCCGAGGCCGCCGGTGCGATCACGGCCGGCGCCGACGAGGGTGTCACCCTCCAGCAGGTGATCTCCGGCCTGAGCCGGGAGCGCCGCGAGGCGTTCGTGGCCACGCACGTGCTCGGCCTGTCCTATGCCGAGGCCGCGGAGGTCTGCCAGTGCCCCGTCGGCACCATCCGCTCCCGCGTCGCCCGGGCTCGCGAGGACCTCGTCGCGGCTTGGCAGGCCGACGGGGGGCCGACCCGCTCCCGGCGAACCGGCTGAGGGCGGATCGAGGAGCGGTCGGCGCACCGTGCGTCCGGCGGGCAGCGGCTGGCTGACCGCCGGACGGCGGGCACGGTCAGGTTGCCGCCATGCAGATGTCGAAGGCACCGTCGCGGACGTCGGCGACCGGGTGTTCCCGCAGGGCCCGGAGCAGGTCCCGCCAGGGCTCCGCCCAGCCGCGCGCCCTGCCCTCGTGCACCAGGGCGACCGCGAACAAGCCGGTGGTGGCCTCGCCGTGCGCGGCGAGGGTGCGGGCCGTGGCGAACACGAGGTCCGGATCGGGTGCCACCGGGGACCACCGCGCCGTCCGCTGACTGAGGAGGTCGGCCAGCCGGGCGGCGAGCGCCGGCCGTCCGGTGACCAGATCGGCGATCTCGACCACGTCGGCGGTGAGCTGCTCCGGTGTGGTGCCGCTGAGCCGCAGCGACGCGGTCAACAGCGTGCCCGCCTCGGCGACGTACGCCGGGTGCTGTCCCAGTTCGCGGGCCGCCGCCTGGGCCGGCGCGCGGTCCCGGTGCGGCTCGGTGGACCGCGCCCAGGACCCTGCCTGCTCCACAATGGCACTGATGCGCCGCCGGGCCGGGCGGTCCGCGAAGGGCCCACCGTCGTCCGGGTCGGCCTCGTCGATGCCGATCAGGGCCCGCAGAGCGGTGGAGAGCACGTCCCGCTCGGGCCGATCCGGGTGATCGAGCGTCGCGTCGACGATCGGGCGCGCCGCCGGCCAGGCGGAGTGGTCGCCGAGGTCGGTGAGCGTCGCCGTGACCAGGTCACTGAGATCCGGCGCCCAGGGCATCCACTTCGCCATCCGGGGCCAGGCGCAGCGGGCGACGTCGTGGTCCGGGCTCGCGCAGGCAAGCGCCACGAGGGCGCTGTAGCGGGGGCGGTCCGGTCCGGCGACCTGCTCCGGCGCGGTCATCAGGGCGCCCTGCGCCACCTCGTGGCCGCCGGTGGCCGCCTCTTCGAGGATCACCCAGCTCTCCGGAGCTGGTAGCCGCTGCCGGGCTGCGGCGACGACCGCCACCCGCACGTCGCGGTGCTGGTCGGGTTGCTGCCACGCCGCGAGCAGCACCGGCATCGCCGCCTGCGGGCCGAACCGGCCGAGCAGACGCAGCGACGCCTTGCGGCTGGTCACCTTGCCGCGGCCCAGGGCCACCCGCGACAGGGGCGTCAGGAGGTCGGTCGGCCGGACGAACCGGGCCGCGCGACCGGCCGCGTACAGGGCGACCCGGGCCCGATCGTCGTCGGCGTGCGCCAGCAGCAGCGGCAGCGCCTCGTTCGGTCGGTCGGTCCACGGCAGCGCGCCCAGGGCCGCCTCGGCCAGGGTGACGTCAGCGGATTCGGCGTACCGCAGCACCAGGTCGCGCCCGGCGCCGGGGATCGGCGCGGCGGCCCGGATGGCGGCGGCGCGGCCGTGCCGCGGCGTGCCGGCATCGGCGGCGACCTGCTCCAGCAGGCGTACGTAGGCCTGCTGCTGCCGGGGCAGCCACCGCTCAGAGTGCTCGGGTGGGCCGGGAATCCAGCGGGCGCCGGCGGTCAGGAACGCCCCGCTGGGCGGTGGGCCGAGCAGCACCCGGTCGAGCAGGTCGGTACGCCGTGTGCTGACCGCCCGCCACACCGTGGGAAACGTGATGGTGGACAGGTCGCGGGCCAGCACCTGCTCGACCCGCCGCGTCCGGGTCGTCGGGTCGGCCAGCCACAGCTCGACGGCTTCGCGGACGACGACGGTGACAGTGCCCGGCGTGCCCGCCCGGCGCAGCAGCTCCTGGAGCTGGGGCAGCCGCCAGGCCCGCCGTCCGAGAGCCTGGGTCACCGCGAACAGTTCGGTGCACAGCCCGCGGGCCATGCCCGCCTCGATCCACGGCCGCAGCCGGGCGAAGACCATCTCCTCCTGACCGTGGCGCAGCGTCTCGTCGAAACGGGGTAGCGGGGGGAGCCGGTGGCCGCCGAAGAGTCGGTCGAGGGTGCTCAGTGCCCATCCCAGCAGGGCTGGGTCGTCGTGGTGCTGGCCCAGCACCGCCACGGCGAGGCTGCCGAGTGTGGCGAGGGTGCGGCTCGACGCGTCGCGCGTGGTCGTCGCGTCGACAGTGAGCTGGGTCAGCGCCTCGACCGAGTCGGCGCGCAGCAGTCGGGACACCTCGGCCAGAGTGGTCAGGGCCGCGGCGCGGACCGGGTCCTGCTCGTTGCGCAGCTGCCCCAACCGGGCCACCGCCTCGGCCACCGCCTTCGGGTCTCCGCTGCGTCGCGCGGCGGCCAGCAGCAGCTCGTAGGCGACGGCGCGGTCGTGCGCGTCGCCCGCGCCCAGCGCCGGGCCGAGCGCCGCGAGCGCCTCCGGCCAGGGCAGAAAGGAACTCCACGACCGTACCGCCGCCGCGTCGTGGCGGATCCGGTCCAGTGCCAGCACCCGGCGGGCCTCCCGCCCTCGCCAGGCGCGGGGCAGCACCTCGATCAGCCGCGGGTCCGGGATCTCGGCGGCCGTCTCCACGTCCGCGTGCACGGTGTCGTAGAGGGCTCCTCGCCGAGCCGGTGCGACGGCCGCCAACAGCCGCTCCAACAGGTTGTTGTGGCCCCGCACCAGCCGACCCAGCTCGACCAGCTCGGCGTTCGGCAGGCGACCCAACCGGCGCCGCAGCGCCGGAGGTAGCCATTGGAAGGGCACCCAGCCCGCCCGGGAGGGGGCGACCAGCATCGCCAGGACCCGATCCGGCGACGCGGCGGCGAGCGGGCCGTAGGCGGTCAGGTCGCCGGGGAGACAATCGGTCGGAGCGTAGCGTTCCAGCAGCGTCAACGCGTGTCGCGGCCGATCCCGACCAGCCAGCAGAACCCCCGTGGCATGCGTCGTCCACCAGCGGGTGCGCTCGCGTGGGCCGAGACCGGACAACACCGCCTCGGCGTGGTCGAGCAGCACGTCGCCGTGGCGGCGGGCCAGTGGCGCCCACCCCTGCACCGTGTGCTCGACGGCCGGCAGTAACCGGCGGACCGTGTCCGGACCGCAGGCCGGCAGCAGGGCAGCCGTCTCCGCCGCACCGAAGCGATCCCACACGCCGTCGACCAGTCCGTCGGCGATCGCCGAGCGGCGCAGGTGCCGCAGCGAGCGGTAGACCAGGCTGCGCAGGTCGGCCGGCGCGTCGAGCACCAGCGCGAGCAGGTCGGCGCCGGCGAGCCACCCGGCGCGCAGGCCGGCCTTCACCGCGACGGATCGGATCACGCGGTGCGGGTCGCCAAGCGCCAGCCGCACCCCGGCGTGGTCACCGACGATCTGGCTGGCGGTGACCGCCAGAAACCGGTGGTACGTCGTGCCGGCGCGCAGATCCGTCAGCACCAGTGGCAGGTCGCCGGCAGCGTTGAGGTCACCGACTCGACGCGCGAGCGTCGCCATCCGCTGCGGGTACGCCAGGTCGTCGAGGTCGTCGAGCAGGTGCTGTGTTGATCTCTGCACGGCGCCCATTGTGGCGGGTACGACCCCCAGCCGTCGCCCCGTTTCGATCCCGCCGGCCTTGCCCGAGGGCTCAACTCTGGGCGTAGCGGGTGCCCGTCCAGCGATAGGTGCGGTCCACCGGCACCTCGGGCTCGGCGTACTTCTTCGTCGAGGAGATGACCAGCCGTCCGCCGGTGACCTCCACGTCGTCGACCACCTCGGCCACCGTCCCGACCCAACTGCCGACCAGTTGGCCGCTGCGCCCGGTGACGACCAGGACCTGACCGGAGGCGTCCTCGTCGCCAGCACCGGCCAGACAGGACCCGTACACGACCGCCTCGTCGCGGCCGTCGCCGTTCAGGTCGCCGAACGTCGCGGCGCCCTCGTCGTACGAGGACGAGATCCTGATGTGCGGCGCGTCGCCCGATCCGCCGCCCCTGCCGTCGACGAACCGGATCCGGCCGGTCAGGCACTCGTCGCCCGTCGACGCCGTCATGGTGATCGTGGCGTTCGCCCAGTCGACGCCGCGCACGCTCAGCGGCGCCGGGGCGCTGCCGGTCACGCTCGGTGTGCCGGTCGGTGACGTCGACCGCGACGGGGTCCGCCGGTCGGGTGGTGGTGTCGAGGGCGACGTCGTCGCCGGTGTGGGCGGTGGTGCCGGCGTGGGGGAGACGCTCACCGACGGCGTCGGGGTGGGCCCGATGATCGGTGGGTCCCGGTCCGGATCGGGACCGAGTCGGGTGATGGTCGCGATGCTCCCGGCGGCGACCGCCACCACCGCGGCGAAGGACAGCGCGACCTTCGTCCTGGTACGACGCCGGGCCCGGCGCACGATCACGTCGGCCGAGGGCGCGGCGAACGACAGGTGGCCGCTCTCGGCGTACGACCGCAGCATGAAACCGGTGACGGCGTCTCGACCGGGATCCGGCTCCGGGGGTGTCACGACGTGACCGCCTCTCCGCTCGACGTTTCGCTCAGATGCTCCGCCAGTTTCGCCCGGCCGCGGTGCAGCCACGACACCACCGTGCCCTGCGGTACGCCCAGGCTGGCGGCTATCTCGGCGGTCGGCAGGTCGGCGATGTAGTGCAGCACGATCACCCGGCGCTGCCGCTCCGGCAGCGTACGCAGGGCGGCGACGAGCGCCACGTGGTCCGGCTGGACCGCCGGCACGGGCGGCACGACGGGCTGGCGGCGTAACGCGCGGGCCGCGACGGTGAGCCGGCGCAGCCGGTTGGTGGCGAGGTTCCAGGCCACCCGGCGCACCCACGCCAGCGGATCGTCGTACGAGGAGATGTCGCGCCACTTCTGCCAGGCCCGCAGGAACGCCTCCTGGCTCACGTCCTCGGCCTCGGCCCGGTCGCCGAGGTACGCGTGGATCTGCGCGCTGATCCGGCCGTAGCAGGTCTGGAAGAACCGGTCGAAGGCGGCACGGTCGTCCGGCTGGTCGCCTCGCACGGCACCTCCTGTGGTCGCGGATCCTCCACCACAGACACACCCGGGGCCGGCCGCCGATTGCACCTGACCCGGGTGCGATCGGCGGGACCGCAGCGGTGTGTCCCAGGTAGAGCATTCCCACCGATCACTCTGGAGGAACTCGTGCTGCGTACCGGCCTCGTCACGACCGTCACCGCACTCACGCTCGGCGCATCGGCGTGCGCGGCGCCGGGGCCGCCGACCCTCCGCCTCGCCGGCTGCGCCCCTGAGGCGGAGGGGCAACTCTTCCGCTTCGTGGAGACCGACCAACGGGACAGCGAGGGCCGCCGCACCTACCGGATCGAGAGCGCGTCCGGTCCGGTCACCTTCGACTCGCGCGACGGGCTGCACGTCCAGGACCCCGCCGACGACGCCCGCGTCACCGGATTCGCGGTGCTCGACCGGGGACCGGCCTGATCAGGCCGGCCCCCCGGTCGGCGCCACCCGTGGCGTCATCCCAGACGGGCCTCGATGGCCTCGATGATGCGCGGACGCAGTTCGGCGGCGCGGATGACGGCGTCCACCGAGCCGACCTCGACGGCGCGCTGGATGTTGTGCACCCGGTCGAACTCCGTGGCCACCTCGCCGAGCTTCTCCGCGCGCACCGACGAGCGCAGCTCGTCGAGTTCCGCGGTCAGCGCGGCGCGTTCGGTGCCGGCCACGGCGCCGGCGCGCGCCTCCAGGTCCCGCACCCGGGGGTCGGCCGCCGTGCGGGCGTTGACGTCGGCGGCGAAGACCACCGCTGCGGCGGGTGCGCCACCGAGCACCGACGCGAACGAACCCTCCAGGGCGAGCACTGTCATGTTCGGGTTCAGTGCCTTCGAGAACACCACGAACGCGCCGCCGTGGTAGCGCGAGATCACACAGAAGACGATCGGCCCCTGGAAGTTGACGATCGCCCGGCCGATCTCGGCGCCGTACTCCAGTTGCAGCTTGCGCATCGACTCCGGTGAGCCGTCGAAGCCGGACAGGTTCGCCAGCACCACGAGGGGTCGGTTGCCGCTGGCCGCGTTGATCGCCCGCGCCGCCTTCTTCGACGAGCGGGGGAACAGCGTGCCCGCCGTGTAGGTGTCCGGGCCGTCGGTGGGCGGGAAGCCGTGCCGAGGCACCGACCGGGACTCGATGCCGAGCAGGCACACCGGGATGCCACCGAGGTGGATGTCCTGCACGACGGCGGTGTCCGCGTCGGCCATGCCCGCCCACCGCTCCAGCACCGGGTGGTCCTGGTCGGAGAGGGCGCGCATCACCGTACGGATGTCGAACGGCTTCTTGCGGTCCGGGTTGTGCTCGACGGAGAAGATCTCCCCGACGGTGCGGAAGGCACTGCCCGCCACGTCGTGGGGGAAGTCGGAGATGTCGCGGTCGGTCGGGTCGGTGGTGACCGCCCGCCGGGGCGCGTCCTCACCGGGCGCGACGTACGTGTGGTCGTAGTGCGACATCACCACGTCCCGCGCGGCCGTCAGGTTCGGCGCCCAGTACTGCGCCTGTCCGTTCGGCCCCATCACCCGGTCGTAGCCGCCGATGCCGAAGTTGTCCTCCGCGGACACGCCGCCGGAGAAGTCGAGCGACTGCTTGCCGGTGAGCACCATCGCCGAGTCGGGCGTCATCACCAGGATGCCCTTGGTGTGCATGAGCATCGTCGCCTCGGCGTTCCAGTACGGCTGTGCGCCGACGTTGATGCCCGCGACCACGATGTTGATCTCACCGCCGGCCTGGGTGAACTCGACGATCCGCTTCAGCGCGGCGGCCACCCAGTCCATGTTCTCCGTACCGGTGGTCATCGAGATGCGCGCCCCGGCGGACAGCGCCCACCACTCCAGGGGCACGTTCATCCGCTCCGCGAGGTCCAGTGCGGCGATCACGCGCCGGCACTCCGGCTCGGACAGGGCGCCCAGCGCCTTGGTCGGGTCGCCGAGCAGGACCACCCGGGTGACGCCCTGCGGGTGCCGCTCGGTCGCAGTGGTGACCACCCCGGCGACGATGGCGGCGCTGTTGCGCCCCTTCGGCCGGTGCACCGGCACCAACACGTGCTCGTCGTCGAGGTCGTGCTCGACGAAGTCACCGAGTCGACCGGTCAACTCGTACGGGTACACGGTGTTACGGCTGCTCGCCCGCAGCACCTTCAGCCGGTACTCGTCGAGCGGCTCGATCGGCTCGACCGGCGGCTCACCGACGGCCAGCTCCGCGCCACCCGCGGCGTCGAACGAGATCCGTACGGCGATCTTGCTCAGCTCGCCGGTCCGGCGGTCACGCTGCCGCGCGACGAACAGGATCTCCTCCAGGCCGGCGCCGACGGTCGTCGGGCGGACGCGCCCGGCGATCATCTCCATCTCCTCGCGGGTCAGCTCGCTCGGCGGCCACACGTAGACCACGATCCGGTTGGTGTTGAAGCGGGTCTTCGACGGTCGCAGCGACTGGGCGCGGCGGATCGAGTCGAGGCACGCGGCGATGGCGTCCTCGGCCGTCGGCAGCGCCACCAGGCGGCCGTCCTGCTCGCGAAGCTCGGTCAGGTCACGGACCTGCGCGAACGCGACGAGGCGTTCGTCCGCCCGGTTGTCCCGGGCCACGCACTGGAAGAGGTAGACCTCCTCGTCGGACGACGGCAGCCGGGTCAGGTCGAACTTGTGCAGCCGCTCCAACTGCATGCGCTGCGCGATGTACGGGTGCAGGCCCCGGATCAACCGGTCCTCGGCCATCGCGTCGTCCGACGGGCGGAAGGTGAAGTGGTGGTGCATGACCGCTCCGCCGCGACCCGCGACGGTGGTCGTCACCCGACGGACCTGCGGCGGCAGCGGGTGCGCGGCGACGACCTCGGCCAGCGCCGCCGCCATCGCGTCGAAGTCCTCCGGCTGGTTCTCCCAGCCGAGGTAGATGTCGGCGTCGACGGAGTCCTCGTCGGTGGCCAGTTCGGCCAGGCCGCGCAGCGCGCCGCCCAGCGCGTCGAAGCGCACCGCGGCGGAGACGACGCTCGAATCGGCGCGCTCGGCCACCACGAACGTGCAGCCCGCGACCTCCTGGGTACGCACACTGGTGAGCGCCCGGTTGCCGTAGTAACGCCGGGTCAGTACCTCCAGCATGACCGCGTTGTCGAGGTGGTCGCGGACGAGCCGCTGGCCGAGCAGCCGGACCAGTGGTTCGGTGCTGCGTACCATCTCGGCGATGCGCTCGGCGCGGTCCGGCGCGTCCGGGTGGGCGTCCAGGTGCCGTAGGTGCCCCCGGACCCCGGCGTAGACGCGGGCGCGGTTGCGGCGCAGCAACGGCTGGGCGAACCAGGCGAACACCACGCCGCGGGCGAGGTCGGCGATCGCGGGGAAGCGGACCTGCGTGGCGGCGATCAGCCGTTCCAGCGCGAGGCCGACGGGCTCGCGAAGCGCCTCGTTCGGCGGGGTTTCCTCCAGCCAGGCGCGGAGCAGCGTCGCGACGACCGTGGCGTCGGTGGACGCCCGCTGCTGGGCGAGGAAGATCCGGAAGACGGCGGCTTCGAGTGCGGGGGAGCGCTCCAGGTCGGTCACACCGTAGTGGCCGAGCGCCTTGGCGAGCTTGGTCTGGAAGGCGTCCGGCAGCCCGGCCCGTTCGACGTCGAGGCTCTGCAGGTAGGTGTGGAAGTACTCCCGGGCGCTGTGCACGTGCGCGGCGCCGCCGTCCTCGCCCGTCGGCCGGTTACGGCTCAGCTCGGCGAGGTCCGCGAACACCTCGATGAGATCGAGTTCCGCGGCCAGCGGCCGCGCACCGGCCTCGGTGGCGGCCCGGCGGGCGGTGAGGTAGCCGTCGAGCACCCGACGGTCGTCGTGCGGGTCGACGTCGAAGCCGAGCAGCAGGCCACGTAGGTCCTCCTGGCCGCGCCTGCTGCGCGCGGACGCCGGAACGTCCTCGGCGGCGGTGGGCAGGTCCAGTTCGACGGCCTCGCCGGTCGGGTCGGCCGTGGTGTCGTCGGCCTCGTCCGCGAGCGGCTCCAGGCGCAGCAGCGGCGCACCCGCCTCGACCTGGCTGCCCACCGAGACGGCGCACTCCTTCAGCCGCGCCTTGAACGGCGCCCGCAGCACCGTCTCCATCTTCATCGCTTCCAGCACCAGCACCGGTGCGCCCGCCTCGACCTCGGCGCCGACCTCCAGCGGCGTGGCGACGACGAGCGCCGGCATCGGGGAGCGCAGGACACCGCCCTCGTCGCGGCTGACCCGGTGGGTCACCCCGTCCACCTCGACCAGGTGGGTCGGCCCGTGGGTGCCGGTGAGCAGGCGGTACCGGATGCCGTTGACGACGATCTGACCGGTGTGCCGGTCGAAGCGGTCCAGCTCGACGTCGGCGGTGCGCACGGCGGCGCCCGCCTCGATGCCGACCCGGAACCGGTGCGCACCGACCCGCGCCACGCGCGTGCGGTAGCCGACACCGCGCAGTTTGAGGTCCAACGGCCGGCCGCTGGCGTGCTGCACCTGCGGGCGCCCACCGGACGCCGTCGACAGCAGCCGCTGCCGCTCGACGCGCTCCTCCTCCTCGTACGACTCGATGGCGGCGGCCGCCAGGGCGACCGCGGAGTGGCGGTGCGTGACGAGCCGGCCCTCACCGCGGACCCGGTCGATCCAGCCGGTGTCCGCGCTGGCGTCGATCACCTCGGGCTGGTCGAGCAGGTCGAGCACGAAGCTCTTGTTCGTCGCGCCGCCCTCGATGATCACCGTGGTGTTCGCCATCGCCCGACGCAGCTTGCCGAGCGCCTCGTCGCGGTCGCGCCCGTACGCGATGATCTTTGCGATCATGGAGTCGAAGTCGGCCGGGATGGTGTCGCCCTCGCTGACGCCGGTGTCCACCCGGATGCCCGGGCCGCTGGGCAGGTCCAGCCGCGCGATGCGGCCGGGCGACGGCGCGAAGTCACGGTCGGGATCCTCGGCGTTCAGCCGCGCCTCGATGGCGTGCCCGCGCTCGGCCGGCGGCGTGCCCTCGAGGCGTCCACCGGAGGCGACGTGCAGTTGCGCCTTGACCAGGTCGAACCCGGTGGTCAACTCGGTGATCGGGTGCTCGACCTGGAGGCGGGTGTTGACCTCGAGGAACGCGAACAGTCGATCGCCCGGGTGGTACAGGAACTCGACGGTCGCCGCGCCCCGGTAACCGACCGCGACGGCCAGTCGCTCGGCCGACGACTTGAGCTCGGCCGCCTGTGCCGCGTCGAGCACCGGCGAGGCCGACTCCTCGATGACCTTCTGGTTGCGTCGCTGCACCGAGCAGTCGCGGACGCCGAGCGCCCATGCCGTGCCCTGCCCGTCGGCGATCACCTGGACCTCGACGTGCCGGGCTCCGGTGACCAGGCGCTCCAGGAACACGATGCCACTGCCGAACGCCCGCGCCGCTTCCTGGCTGGTGCGCTCGTACGCGTCGTCGAGTTCGGCCTCGTTGCGGATCACGCGGATGCCGCGTCCGCCGCCGCCCGCGGTCGCCTTCAGCATCAGCGGGTAGCCGACCTTGGCCGCCGAGGCGCGTGCGGCGTCCAGGGTTTCGACGGCTCCACGGCTCCACGGCGCGACCGGCACACCGACCTTCTCCGCGATCAGCTTCGAGCCGATCTTGTCGCCGAGTTGGCGCATGGCGTCCGCGCTCGGCCCGACGAACGTGACGCCGATCTTCTCGCACAGCTCCGCGAAGGCCGGATCCTCGGCGACGAAACCCCAGCCGACCCAGGCGGCGTCGGCCCCGGTCTCGATCAGCGCGCGTTCGAGCACCGCCAGGTTGAGGTACGGGCGGGCGGATGCCGGACCGAGGTCGTAGGCGATGTCCGCTTCGCGGACGAAGGTGGCGGTACGGTCGACGTCGGTGTAAAGAGCAACGGTTTCGAGCCGTCTGCCGGTTTCCGCAGCCAGCTCGCGGACCGCGTGGATGAGCCGCATGGCGGCTTCACCTCGGTTGACGATGGCGACACGGTTGAACACCCGACCGACCCCTTAGCTAGACCTCGAACCGGGTGCCGCGAGACGACGGCGCCCAGTAGTGATCACCCTTCCGGCTGGCGGCGGCCAGCGCTATGGCGCAACCACCGAACCCACCGTCGCTCAGTTGTAGGAAGTGCACAAAAGTTTTTGGCGCCCCGGGCCGGCTCTCGCAGTTGATCAAGGCGGTGCGTTGGGTTCACGTCGCCCGCCTCCGCCGTTCACCCTCGCCTGATCGGCTGGTCGAGACGATCATCGTCGGTCCGGCCAAGCGCCGGTCCGGCTCGACCATCCCGGCGTAGGCCAGGAAAAACGCACCATGAAAGGAGCGCAGTGCGGCCCTTCAACCTCGTGCGCCCGAGTCTGGCCCTGCTGCTCGCCGCAGGGCTGAGCGCGCTCGTGACGCCCGCCCGCGCAGCCCCCGCCTCGGCGGCAACCGTATCCGGCACGCCGATCACCGTCACCTCGACCGAGCAACTCGCCCCGGGCGTCACGTACGGCTCGTTCCAGGTCACCACGCCCCGGGGCGTCACCGTCGGCTACCTGCTCACGGCCGACCTGAAGAAGAACAAGGTCTCCCTGGACCTGCTGCACCCCGACGCGGTCGCGCAGCGCAAGGTCATCTCGTCGATGGCCAACGACCAGGGCGCGATCGCCGGCGTGAACGGGGACTTCTTCAACAACAGCGAGACCCACGCCGGCGTCACGCCGACCTACTCGTCGTCCGGTCCGGAGATCGCCGACGGCGAGGGGTTGAAGTTCGCGGTCCCGACCGCGCAGCGCTTCGGCCCCGGTCTCGCCCCCGGCACCTCGACCCGGGACGTGTTCGGCGTGGGCGTCAACGGCAAGGCGCGCGTCGACACCCTGAGCCTGAACGGCGAGGTACGCAGCAGCAAGGGCACGATCGCCCTCAGCGGGCTCAACCAGTACGCGCTGCCGGTCGGCGGCGTCGGCCTGTTCACCTCCGAGTGGGGTGCCGCCTCCCGGATCCGGTCGACCTGTGGCACCGACACCAGCCGCAGCGACCCGTGCAGCACCCACACCTACGAGGTGACCGTACGTGGTGGCGCGGTGACCGCCGCGGGCTCGACGCCCGGCGCGGGCGCGATCCCGGCCGACACCCAGGTGCTGGTCGGCCGGGAGGGTGGCGCGGACATGCTCGACGACCTCGCCGTCGGCGACCGCGTGCAGGTGCGGGAGAAGCTCGACTCCGCCGGCGAGCCCAAGCTGACGTTCGCCGTCGGCGGCGCGCCCATCCTGCGCGACGGTGCGCCGCTGGCCGGCCTGGACACCAAGACCGCCGCGGTCCGCAGCTCGGCCGGTGTCAGCCCGGACGGCCGGACGGTCTACCTCGTCGTCCTGGCCGGGCGCGCCCCGGCCAGCGCCGGCTTCACGATCGCCGAGCTGGCCGACCTGATGCGCTCGCTCGGCGCCCACGACGCGGTGAACCTGGACGGCGGCGGTTCGAGCACGGTCGCCGTCCGCGAGCCGGGCCAGGCCGTGGCCACCGCCCGCAACAGCCCATCCGACGGTACGGAGCGTCTGGTCGCCAACGGCATCGGGATCTTCGTGGGTAAGCACTGAGCAACGCCCGCACTCGAATGCGCGCGTGGCCGCAAGCTGATCGACCTTGCCGACGCGCCGCGCCCCGACCCGGAGACACCCGCCCCGGCGCGGTTCCTGCCGGCGTTCGACAACGCGATCCTCGGCTACGACGATCGCAGCCGGATCATCGACGACGTCCACCGTGGCCTCTCGGTGGCCGGCGAACGTGTGGTGCTCGTCGACGGGCGGGTCGCGGCGACCTGGACCGTCGAGTCGGGCACGGTGACCGTCAGCCCACTACGCGGCATATCCCGGGCGGATCGGGCCGCCGTGACCGAGCAGGGGCAGGCGCTGGCGTCCTTCCTCTCCGACAACGAGAGCGACCGGGTGCGGGTCGGTTCGTCTCCCCGGTGACGGGCCAGCGGGATCGGGTTGTATCGATGCTCGCCGGCTGCCATGCTGGTGTTCGGTCGTGCTCGGGAGCCAGCGCGTACCGCATCTTCTCCGGCCCGCAGGGCGCACGAGGTGGCTGAGTCACCCGTGCCGGGCAGCCCTCGTTGGCGGTCGGACACCCGAGCGCGGCACCGGCCACCACCTCGGTCCTCGGTGCCTGCCAGACCACGGAGGCACCGATGCTTCGCACGTTCCTCGCCGTCACGACCATGGCGCTGGCCGCCTGGGCCGGGACCGCCGTCGCCGAGGCGGCACCAGAACCGACGCCGTCGGCCACATCGTCACCCACGGCGGCGCCCACACCCACTCCGATAGCCACGCCCACGCCCACTGCGGCACCAACGCCCACGCCGATACCCACGCCCACGATCGCCTGCCCGCCGGCGCTGCCGATCAGCGCCGGCGTCACCGCCGTCACCACCACGAGCGTGACCATCTCGTACTCGATATTCTTCCGGCCGCCCTGCGGCTACGACCCGCCGCTGACCGTCAGCCTCTTCGCCAGCCGCGAGGACGCCCAGCAGTGGCGGGCGCCAGTGGCGGCGGCCGTCTCCGGGCCGGAGCGCTTCGGCGCGGTGACAGTCGACGGGCTGACGCCCAACACCGAGTACTGGTACCGGTTCAGCGCCCCCGACGGCAAGCGGGATCCGTTCATCTTCGGGTCGGCCCGGACCGCGGCGCTGACCTCGTGCCGCGCGACGGCCTCGATCGACGCCCAGTGGGGCAGCGGCTTCGTCGTCACGGCCACCGTGCAGAACATCGGAAGCCAACCGCTGGACCGGTGGCGCGTCTCCTGGCGGTGGTCCGGAGACGAGCGGGTCGAGAACGTCTGGGGTGGAGTGTTGGAGGCAGTCGGTGACGACCTCACGGTCCGCAACGCCACGTACAACGGGACGCTGGCGCCGGGTGGTGTGGCGAGGTTCGGCCTGCTCGTGTCGACAAGCGCCGTGCCCGACGGGTTGACGCTGACGTGTAACGGGTGAGCGACGTCCGTCCCGCTGTCGCGACCACGGCGGCGGCGGGACGGACGTCCGGTCGGTCAGGCCTTGCGCGCCACCGCGCCGTAGGCGTCGATCCCGACCGCGTCGGGATCCTCCGGTCGCCAGAGAGGGATCGGCACCAGGCCCGGCTCCACCACCGTCAGCCCGTCGAAGCAACTCGCGAGCTCATCCGGGCTGCGCAGGATGTACGGGACCCCGCCGCTCTGCGCCAGCCGCTCCGCGCCGGAGACCACCGCCGGGCTGGTGTTCGTGCCGTCCCACAGCACCAGGTGCGAGCCGGAGGGCATCGCGTCCATCGTCCGCCCGACGATGGAACGCACCACGTCCAGGTCCGGCTCGTAGCCGAGCACACCCATGTACATGACGGCGATGGGCTTGTCGAAGTCGAGCGTCTGCGCCGCCTCGGCGAGGATCCTCTCCGGGTCGTGATAGTCGGCCGGGACGTAGGTGGTGACACCCTCCGAGGTCGTGCTGGCCAGCAGTGCCCGGGCGTGCACCAGCACCATCGGGTCGTTGTCCACGTAGACGACCCGCGACTCGGGCGCGACGCTCTGCGCGACCGCGTGCGTGTTCTGCATGGTGGGCAGGCCGGTGCCGATGTCCAGGAACTGCCGGATGCCCGCCTCGGCCGCGAGGTGACGCACGGTCCGCACCAGGAACACGCGCGACTGCTGCGCCATGAGGACGATCTCCGGGTAGACCTCGGCGACCGCGTCGCCGGCCGCCCGGTCGGACTGGAAGTTGTCCTTGCCGCCCATCCAGTAGTTCCAGATCCGAGCCGCGTGCGGCACGTCCGGCTGAAGTTTCGCGGCGAGTTCGGCGTCCGGACCGGCCATGCCAGGCTCCTATCGAGGGGTCGTCGGCGGGAGATCACCACTGCGGTGCGCAGCGGGATCGTACTCCGCCGCGGTCCACTGTCGACGCTGGCCGAACCGGAGGTGCTTCGGCACACCGACGTCGGCTCGCCGCTGCTCTACCACCGGGGACGCTACGCCGGTCTGGCCGGCGACCAGCCCGGACTGTCCCGCCGTCCCGCCGCCTGACCGGGTCAGCTCCTACGAGCCGCTGGCCAGGAGTGGAGCGACTGTGCCCCTCAGTGACGGACCACACCGTTCTGGTAGGCCCACACGACGGTCTGCAGCCGGTCCCGTGCGCCGATCTTGCCCATGGCGCGCCCGAGGTGCGACTTCACCGTGCTGGTCTCGATGAAGAGCCGGTCGGCGATCTCGACGTTGGACAGCCCCTGCGCGAGCAACTCGACGATCTCGGTCTCCCGGGCGGTCAGCTGGTGGGCCGCCGCGGCGTCCGAGCGGGGCGCGGGGGTACGCCTGGCGAACTCCGAGATCACCCGGCGGGTGACGGCCTGATCGACGAGGCCGTACCCTTCGGCGAGGCGACGGACCGCCTCGATCAGGTCCTCCGGCTCGCAGTCCTTGAGGATGAACCCGCTGGCACCGGCCTCCAGGGCGCCGAAGACGTACTCGTCGAGGTCGAAGGTCGTCACCACCAGCACCGCCGGTGGCGTTGCCGTGGCGACGATCTCTCGGGTCGCGGTGAGCCCGTCGCCGTGCGGCATCCGGACGTCCATGCAGATCACGTCCGGTTGCAGCCGCCGGGCCAGCTCGACGGCGGCCGTACCGCTGGACGCCTCCGCCACGACCTCGATGTCCCCGGCCTCCTCGAGGATGACGCGGAAGCCGGCGCGGACGACCGCCTGGTCGTCGACGAGCATCACTCTGATCATGCCGGGGCCTCTCCCTTGGGCTGCGACGCGACGGGATCGTTCGTCGGTAGCGTCGCGGTGACCGACCAACCACCGGCCGCGGTCGGGCCGGCCGCGAACGTCGCTCCGATCAGTTGCGCCCGCTCGCGCATGCCGACCAGGCCGACACCGCCGGTCCGTGCCGCCGGCACGGTACGCCGGATGGCGGGTTCGTTCACCACCTCCAGGGACACCGAGCGGGGCAGGAAGCGGAGCACCACCCGCGCCGCCGCGCCCGGGGCGTGCTGGCGGGCGTTGCTGAGCGACTCCTGCGCGATCCGGTAGAGCGCGACGTCGGCGATCGGCGCCACCTCGCGTTGCTGCCCCTCGCGGACGAACTCGACCGGACCGGCGAGGGTGCCGACGGTGCGGACCAGGTCGTCGAGCATGCCCAGGCCCGGCACCGGTGCGCCACCGTCGCCACCCTCGTGTCCCGGGCGTCCGCGCAGCACACCGACGACCAGTCGCAGGTTGTCCAGGGTCTCCTTGCCCTGGCTCCGGATCCAGGCCACCCCGGCCTTCGCGGCGGCCGGGTCCCGGTCGATCAACCGCTCGACCGCCGCCGCCTGCACGACCATGCCGGAGAGGTGGTGCGCCGCCACGTCGTGCAACTCCCGGGCCATCCGGGCGCGTTCCGCGCCGATCGCCCCCTGGATCTTCGTGTGCTGTTCCCGGATCGCCTCCTCCGCCCGCACCTGGACCAACTCGACGTAGCGCCGGGACGTGGCCACGTACCTGCCGACGAAGGTCGCGCTGAGGTAGGTCAGAGCGCCCGCGGTGACGTACGCGACGGCGGTCAGGAGATTGGGGGTCACCACGACGGCCGCCCCGACCGACTCCACCAGCACGGCCGCGCCGACGGCCAGCAGCGCGTGCCGAGACGGCAGCACCGATCCGATCGTGTACGCCACGACGAACGGTGCGACACCCCGGACTGTCGCCTCGGGCAGGGAGGCGCCGATGACGGGCAGTTGGAGGCCGACGACGAGCGCGAGGCAGAGCAGTGGGCGGACCCGACGCAGGCACAGCAGCATCGCCTGGACGCAGCACAGGGCGATGAGCAGCCACGCCCGCGCCGGGTCGAAGGACACCCCTTCCTCCGGTGCCACGAACCACACAAGCACTGTCAGCAGGACGAACGTCGTTACGGTCAGCGCCACCGCGAGCAGACAGTCCCGGGGGAACACCCCCGTCACGCCGAGTCGGGTGAGCCGTCCGTCGAGCCATCTCGTCAGTCGCGGTGAGCCGGGTTCGGTGTGGTCCCTCATGCGGCGCGCATCCTTGCTCCGGATCGTCCCGGGTCGGGCGGGTCAGTAGGAGATGCTAGGTGCGAGCAGCCGGAACTCCACGGCGAACCAGCCCGCACCGGCGAGAGCGAGCAGGAGCAGCGCGCTGCCGGCGATCCTCCGCCAGCCGACGTGGCGTCGGACGTCGTCGACCAGCCGGACGGCGGCGGGCAGCACACCGAGCAGGCCGACCAGTTGCAGCACCTGCACGATGCGCAGGACCCCACCGGGGACGTCCCGCAGGCTCATGATGCTGCTGAGGGCCAGCACCCAACCGGCGAAGGCGAGGAGCGTGCCGGCGACGGCGACGCGGCTCAGGATCCGCGCGGTGCGCCCGGCCCGCTCGCGTGGGGTGCGGCCGAGCCGGCGTCGGACGTACGCGCCGATCGGCCAGGACAGGACGGTGAGCAGCAGCACGACCGTCGACCCGACGAGCACCGGGAGGGCCAGTGCGGAACCGCGTGCGGGCTCGACCGGCAGCAGCGCGAACGCGGAGTCGAAACCGATCGCCTCGACCCGGTCGTCGGTCGCCCGCATGGCGAGCGTGCGCTGTCCACCGACCTCACGCCAGACCCAGGGCGCCACCTCCTCGTAGAGGGCCGGGGAGTCGGACAGTGGACCCGGCTCGAACAGCAGTCGGCCGCCGTCGGCGACACTGACCGTGGTACGACCGACCAGGCCGATCGTCGTGAGGAAGTTGCTGCGTATCGCCCGCGAGGACTCGTACGTGCCGGCCGCCAGCGCGGCGTGCTTGGCCGCGGTCGCCGAATCGACGCCGGCGTTCGGCTGTCCGTCGCGGGCCGGAAAGTAGCGGTCGGCGAACCCGTTCACGACCGACTGACGAAGGTCGTGGCTGGCGAGGGCGCCGGAGCCGTTGCTGTTGAGCGAGACGAAGATGCCGGCCCGGTCCTCGGGATAGATCTGCAGGTGGGTGTGGAAGTACGTGGTGTCGCCGCCGTGGCCGAGGATCCGGTGGCCGTTGCGGCTCTCGTCGAAGAAGCCGAGCGTCATCCGGGGTCCGTCGGCAAGTGTGCCGAGCGACGTCGCGTCGAGCGCGGGCCGCTGCATCAGCTCGCGGGTCGGCTTGTCGAGCAGGGGTCCGAAACCGACAGGCTCGCCGAGTTGGGCGAGCATGAACCGCGCCATGTCGGTCGCCGGGGCGCTCAACGCGCCGGCCGGGGGAGTGCCGACGATCTCGAAGGGTCCGGCGGGTGCGGCCGAGGTGTCGTACCCCTTGGACATCCGGTCGCGCAGTGCCGCCGGAAGGGGCTGCTCGAAGCTCGACGACGGCATGCCCGCCCGATCCAGGATGTTGCGCTGGACGTACTCCTCGAAGCGCGTCCCACTGACGCGTTGGACGATGTAGCCCGCGAGCGAGTTGCCGTAGTTCGAGTACGCCGGGACGGTCCCCGGCTCGTAGATCTGCTCCGGCGGGTCGGTCACCAGGGCCTTACGCAGATCGACGTCGCCACCGGCCGTGCCGATGAGACCGGCGATGCGCTCCTCGAAACCGGCGGTGTGCGTCAGCAGGTGCCGCAGGGTGACGGCCCGCTCGTAGTGGCGGGGCAGGTCGAAGTCGAGGTAGGTCTCGACGTCGGCGTCGAGGTCGAGTCTGCCGCTCTGCACGAGTTGCAGGACGGCGGTGGCGGTGGCGAGTTTCGACACCGAACCCATCCGGAAGAGATGCCGGTCCGGGTCGACCGGCACGGTCCCGGTGCCACCGTTCCCGGTGTCGGCGTGGCCGTACCCCCGGGTCGTGATGATCCTGCCGTCGTCCACGACGGCCACCGTGGCCCCGGCGATGCCGGTGCGGTCGAGCGCCGCCGGCAGCAGACCGTCGAGCCAGGCGTTGGCGTCGGTGCCGGTCAGGGCGGGGCCGGTGCCGCCCGGACCGGCGGGAGCGGCCGGAGTGTCGACGGGCGGGGCCGGACTGCCGGGCGACGCCCCGCAGCCCGCGGTGGTCACCGCGACGAGGGCCGTGGCCGCCAGCATCGCGCCGAGTCGGGCGATCATCACCGCCGGCCGGCGTGAGTGGGGTCGAAGAATCTGACGAAAGCGCATGTCTGCCGGTGCCTTCCCCGGCGACCGGGTGTCCGGAACTGGTCCGTACGGCGTCACCCGATGCCATGGCACAAGCCTGTTCGACCGGGCGCGCCGAGCCATCTGGCGCAGGACGGCAATGCCCTTGCGACCTGAGGAGGAGAGGCATGCGTACCGACGGTGGAAAGATCCACGCTCGTTGCCGTGAACCACCGCTCGTGCCGGGGCATCGAATGTGGTGACAGATCCCGCAGAGGAAAGGACCACCCATGCACCGCAAACTGCTCGTCGGTGTGGCGCTCAGCGTCACGGTCGGCGCCGGCTGCACCCCATCGGTCGACCGGCAGGGCGGTGAGGCGGCGCCCGCCGGCCCTTTCATCAGCAGCGTGAGCCCGTCGGCGTCGAGCACACCGACGACCGCCAGCTCCGGCCCGGGTACGCCGGCCACCGGCAGCGCCACCCAGGGTGCTCCGGATGCCCGCACCTCCGGGCCGGCCGCTCAGGTGAGCGAGATCAGGCGGACCGACTGGCCCAACGCGGTGATCCGCACGCTGACCTTCTGTAGCGAGTCCGACGACGCCGTGGCGTTCCGCGACGGGTCGAACGGGCTCGACGTGCCGTGCCGGATCCTGCCCGGCGGCGCACAGCCGGTGTACGGCGAGTTCATCGTCGAGGAGCCGGCGAACGCTCCGTCGACCGAGGACGCGCTCGTTCTCGTCGAACTGGGCAACGCGAACGCCGCACGACGCCAGGCGCT
The DNA here is from genome assembly GCF_040649915.1 of Micromonospora sp. NPDC048839. NCBI lineage: Bacteria > Bacillati > Actinomycetota > Actinomycetes > Micromonosporales > Micromonosporaceae > Micromonospora > Micromonospora sp. NPDC048839. The sequence continues at coordinate 104,464 of NZ_JBEZGL010000002.1, read as the reverse complement.
CGTGCCCGTGCAGCTCTCGGACAACGGCCGGGGGCGGCAGGCGTGGCCGGCCATCAGGGGAGACCAGCCCGGTTCCGGAGTTGACCAGGTCATGACGTTCGTCTCGTACCGGCTGGTGGGCGAGAACGTGGAGGCCACCGTCCGCACGATCGACGGCGGCACCGAGACCCGCCGGTGGCGCAAGGCCGACGGCAGCGGCAACTGGGCGCGGTACTAGCTAGGGTGCGGCCGCGGTGCCGGTCACGCGCAGCGTGTCCAGGATCTCGTCGGTGCGATCCGCGCCCCCGGTCTGTTTGACCTGGACGTGGACGTCGAGGGTGCCGTTGGCCGCGGTCAGGATGGCCTCGCTGAAGGACGTCGTGGTGTTGGCGCACCGCGTCCAGCGCCGGACGCTCCCGCTGAGGCTGCCGACCGTGATCGCGCGGTCGGCGGCACGGATGCAACGGTTGTGGCCGGTCAGGGTGGGCTGGACCGTCGCGGCTGTGCGGGTCCGGCTCACCCCGACGAAAACGCCAGGCGTGGGACTGTTCGCGTTGGACCACACGGTGAGATCGGGCCCGACGACCAGGCCGGGGGCGTGGCCTTCGGGCAGGCCGAGCCCAGCCGGTTGCCAGCCGCCGTCGCGCAGCTGCCGGGCCCAGTCGTCGGGCACGGCGACGGAGACGGTACCGGTCGCGTCGCGCACCCGGGTCCAGCCCGCAGGCGTGGCGGAGGCGGCGGACGAACCGGCCAGGACCAGTGTCGTGGCCACCGCGCCGACGGTGGTGAGGGTCCGGCGGACCCGTCGCGGCGAGGGCCGGGCCGGACCCGTCAGTGCGGCCAGCAGACCCTCCAGAGCCGCGGCGTACGCGGCGGCGGTGGGCCAGCGGCGGTCCGGATCACGATGCAGCGCCCGACGGACGACGCGCTCGACCACGGCGGGTACGCCCGACGCGGCCTGCCCCGGCGGCAGGCCGGTCATCATGTGCTGGGTCAGGGCGCCGATCGCGTAGACGTCGGCGCGTGCGTCCAGCGTGCCGCCCGGGACCAGCTGCTCCGGTGCCATGTAACCGGGCGTGCCGGCGGTCACCGTGAACCCGGAGGCATGCGCGAGTGTCTTCGCCAGCCCCAGGTCGGCGACCAGCACCCGACCTCCGGCGGTGGTGGTGTCGAAGAGGACGTTTGACGGTTTGAGGTCGCGGTGCAGCACACCGTTGTCGTGCAGCACGGCCACCGCCCTGGCGATGTCGGCGGCGACGCGCAGCGCCTCGTGCACCGGCATCGGCCCGTTGGCCAGCCGGTCCGCGAGTGTGCCGCCTCCGGCGTACGTCATCACCAGGTACGGCCGACCGTCGGGTAGCTCCCCGATGTCCAACACACGCACCAGGTGGTCGGAGTCGACCTGCCGCATGAACCGGGCCTCCTGGCGGAAACGCGCCCGGATGTCGGCGCGTTGCGACCAGTTGTCGGCGAGCACCTTGATGGCCACCGGGGATCCCAACTCGTCGTCGTATGCCAGCCAGACGGTGGCGAACGCACCGCTGCCGACGGGGTGCGCGATTCGGTACCGACCGACCTGCGACGGGATGGACACGACCGTATTATCCGGCAACCGGATCTGCGGGTGTCGCAGACGAGCGGGGGGAGCGCCGGTGGTGGACGGGTCGTCGATCGAGGAACTGGCGCGCCGGGCGTCGACCGGCGACCGCGCGGCCCGGGACGCGTTGCTGGCGGCGATCGGCCCGCGGGTACTTGAGCAGTGTGGTCGAATCCTGCCCTGTCGGCAGGACGCCGAGGAGGCGGCCCAGGACGCGTTGGTGCAGGTGGCCAGGCACATCGAGCGATTCGAGGGCAGGTCGCTCTTCTCGACCTGGTTGCACGTCGTGGTCGCCAACTGTGCCCGCCAGACCTATCGGTCCCTGCGGCGACGGGCGGCCGAGCAGCCCAGCCCGCTGCTGCCCGTCGAGGTGGCCGACCCTCGTACGACGAGCGTCATCGCCGGGTCGCGCCTCGACCTGCTCGACGCGTTGGACCGGCTGGAGGCCCACCGGCCGGAGCTGGTGACGGCACTGGTGTTGCGGGACCTGTGCCAGTTGGACTACCAGGAGATCGCCGAGCAACTGGGCATCCCGGTCGGCACGCTGAAGTCCCGGATCCACCACGCCCGTCGGCACGTCCGCGAGTCGTTGCGGGGCGGGGAGTAGGGCGGCGGGCCTGCCGGACATCGTATCGATCTGGGGTTTTGTCGCCGATCGAGTGACATCGTTTGACATGCGACGTCGACCCATCTTTGATATTCGATGTTCACAGTTCGACTTGGTCGGGTGCCGGTCGTCCGGCGCCGGATCGGTCCGGTCGACACCCCGATCCTGGAGGACGGATGTCAGCTTTCGCGCGGCCCAACCCACGTCACGCACGACGACGACGGCTACTGCCGGCGGCGATGGCAGCGGTGACGCTGCTGAGCGTCGCGATCGGCGTACCAGCGTCGGCCGCGCCGGCCTCCACAGTGGTGAGCGCGGCATCGGGCCGCTGCCTGGACGTCGTCGGCAACGTCCGGACGGCCGGCGCCGGCATCAACATCTACGACTGCAACGGTCAGGCCAACCAGTCCTGGGCGCTGACCTCGGCCGGTGAGCTGCGGGTCTACGACGAGACGATGTGCCTGGACGTGGTCGGCCAGGACACCACCGCGCCGGCCACGTTGCAGATCAACTCCTGCACCGGCGGCGCCAACCAGCGCTGGCGGATCAACACCAACGGGACCATCGTCGGCGTCCAGTCCAGCCTGTGCCTGGACGTCAACGGCGGTGCCACCGCCAACAGCACCCTGGTGGGTCTCTGGACCTGCAACGGGCAGGCCAACCAGCGGTGGACGACGGCGCTGGGCAGCTCCGACACCCAGCCGCCCACGGCTCCCGGCAGCCCGCGGGTGAGCGGCCTTACGTGCAACTCGGTGACCTTCGCGTGGAACGCCTCGACGGACAACGCCGCGGTGGCCTTCTACGACGTCTACCACGACGGCCAGTTGATGAAGTCGGTGAGCGGCTCGACGCTGTCCACCAGCCTCACGGTGGTCGCCGGAGCGACCTGGGGCCTGTACGTCAACGCCCGGGACGCCGCCGGCAACGTGTCCCAGGCGAGCACCACCGTGTCGATCACGCCCCCGCAGTGTCAGGCCGACACCCAGGAGCCGACCGCGCCGCAACAGCTCTCCGGCACCGCGTCGGGCACCACGGTGACCCTGCGCTGGACCGCGTCGACCGACAACATCGGCGTCCGGGCGTACGACATCTTCCGGGGTGGTGTGAAGGTCGGCACGGTCAGCGGAACGCCGCCGGTGACCACCTTCACCGACAGCGGGCTGGCGGCGAACACCGCGTACCAGTACTACGTGGTGGCCCGGGACGCGCAGGACAACGCCTCGTCACGCAGCGCCACCGCGACGGTGACCACCGGCGCGGGCTGCGGCAACCCGGTGTGCGGGGTGCGTCAGGTCACCACCGACACCGACGTCCCGTGGGGGCTTGTCACGTTGTCGGACGGCACCGTGCTCTACAACCGCCGCGACGCGCACGACATCATCCAGCTCAACCCCACCACCGGGGCCAAGACCAACCTGGGCACGGTGCCGAACGTGCAGAGCACCGACGGTGAGGGCGGCCTGCTCGGGCTCGCCGTCTCGGCCAGTTTCGCCAGCGACCGCTGGTTGTACATCATGCACACCTCGCCCAGCGACAACCGGATCGTGCGGATCAAGTTCGAGAACGGCCGCCTCAACACCTCCAGCGAGCAGGTGCTGGTCAGTGGCATCCGGCGGAACAAGTACCACGACGGTGGCCGGCTGCGCTTCGGCCCGGACGGCAAGCTGTACGCCAGCACGGGCGACGCGCAGAACGGCAACTACGCGCAGGACCGGTCGGCCCTCGAAGGCAAGATCCTGCGTCTCAACCCGGACGGCACGGTCCCCTCGGACAACCCGTTCGGCAACTACGTCTGGAGCTACGGCCACCGCAACCCGCAGGGGTTGGCGTTCGACTCGCAGGGTCGGCTGTGGGAGCAGGAATTCGGCAACTCGATCATGGATGAGACCAACCTGATCACGAAGGGCGGCAACTACGGCTGGCCGGCGTGCGAGGGCACCAGCGGCACCTGCGGGACGGCCGGGTTCATCGCGCCGGCGCGTACCTATCCGACCGCGGAGGGGTCCTGCTCCGGGATCACGATCGTGCGGGACGCGCTCTACGTGGCCTGTGCACGGGGTGCCCGGATGTATCGCGCGGTGATCAGCGGCAGCAGCCTGACGAACGTGCAGACGTACTTCAGCGGCACCTACGGCCGCCTGCGGACGGTGGAGCCGGCTCCCGACGGCGGGTTGTGGTTGACCACCACCAACACCGGTGACAAGGACAGCACCCCGAACAACAGCAACGAGAGGATCCTGCACGTCACGCTCGGCAACTGACAGCTGTGGGCCGGGCGGCTCAGCGCCTCGTCAGGATGACGAGTTGCTGGGTCGCCCGGGTCATCGCCACGTAGCGGTCCACCGCGCCCTCGATGCCCGTGCCGAACGCGTCCGGGTCGATCAGGACGACCAGGTCGAATTCGAGGCCCTTGGCCTGCTCCGGGCTCAGCGATCGGACGCGCGACGCCGCTGGGAACGCCGGGTCGCCGATCACACAGGCGGTCCCGTCGGTGTGCTCGGTGAGCCAGGCGTCGAGGATCGCGTCCAGCTCGGCCGTCGAGCCGTGTACGACGGGGAGCCCGTTGCCGCGGATGGAGGTCGGCACGTTGGCGTCCGGGAGCATGGCCCGGATGACCGGCTCGGCCTCCGCCATGACCTCCTCCGGGGTCCGGTAGTTGATGCTCAGCGAGGCCAGGGTGATCCGGTCGAGCCCGATCCGCTCCAGACGTTCCCGCCACGACTCGGTGAACCCGTGTCGGGCCTGGGCGCGGTCCCCGACGATCGTGAAACTGCGCGACGGGCACCGGGCCAGCAGCATCTGCCACTCCGCGTCGGTCAGCTCCTGGGCCTCGTCCACGACGATGTGCGCGAACGGGCCGGCCAGCAGGTCCGGGTCGGCGGTGAGCGACCCGGACTCGTCGGCCAGGGCGTCGCGCAGGTCGGGCTGGCGCAGCATCGTCAGCAGACCCTCGCCGTCGTCGTAGGCGTCGGCCGCGAGGAGTTCGTCGACGACCCGGGCCCGGTGCTCGCGTTCCACGGCGGCGGCGGGGTCGTGCCGCTGCGAACGCCCCGACGCGACGCCGAGCCGCCGCCGGGCCGCGTCCAGCAGCGGCAGGTCGGACACGGTCCAGGCCCGGGGCTCGTCGCGCTGCAGCGTCCGGATCTCCGCCGGGCTGAGCCAGGGCGCGCACGTGCGCAGGTACGCGGGCACCGACCACAGGTCTCCCACCAGGTCGGCCGGGTCGAGCAACGGCCAGGCGCGGTTGAAGGCGGCGCGCAGCTCCCGGTTGCGCGACAGCGACCGGAGCAGCACGTCGTCCGGCTCGTCGCCGTCGTACCTGTCGACGAGGATCGTGAGCAACTCCGCCCAGATCTCGTCGCGCGCCTCGTTGTGTGGGGTGCCCGGCCCCGGCGCCTGGAACGCGTCGGCCCAGTCGTCGGCGCCCAGCCAGCTGTCGCCCTCGTCGGTGGTGACAGTCATCGGCTTGACCGGTGGGTCCTCGTAGAACCGGACCGCCGCGTCGATCGCCCCGACCAGGTCCGCCGACGACTTCAGCCGGGCCACGTCCGGGTCGGGTTCGACGGTCGCCGTACCGCCCTCTTCGACGAGGTCCCGCAGGGTGCAGGTCTGCACGTCCTCCTCGCCGAGGCTGGGTAGGACGTCGGCGACGTAGGCCAGGTAGGGCTGGTGCGGCCCGACGAAGAGCACTCCGCCCCGGCGTTGACCCAGGCGGGGTTCGGAGTAGAGCAGGTAGGCGGTGCGGTGCAGCGCGACGACCGTCTTCCCGGTGCCCGGACCGCCGTCCACGACGAGAGCGCCGGCCGATCCCGCCCGGATGATGGCGTCCTGGTCGGCCTGGATGGTGCTGAGCACGTCCCGCATCCGGGCGGATCGGGCAGCGCCCAGGCTGGCGATGAACGCGGACTGGTCGTCGAGCGCGACGGCGTGCCCCACGAACCCGTCCGGGGTGAAGACCTCGTCCCAGTAGTCGCTGATCCGGCCGCGAGTCCACCGGTAACGGCGACGGCTGGCCAGACCCATCGGGTTGGCGTGGGTGGCGCCGAAGAACGGCTCGGCGGCGGGAGAGCGCCAGTCGAGCAGCAGCCGCCGACCGGTGCTGTCGGTGAGGCCGCGCCGCCCGATGTACACGGGCTCGGGGTCGTCCGCGCCGACCACGTGGCCGAGGCACAGGTCCAGGCCGTAGCGACTCAGCGCACGCAGGCGGCCGGTCAGCCGGCGGATCTCCTCGTCCCGGTCCATGGCCTGCCGGCCCTTGCCGCCGGGCGCCAGGCGCTCGGCGGCAAGGCGCTCGGACAGCTCGGTGTTCAGCCGGTCGAGGCTCTGCGCCATCGTCGCGAAATGCTGCTCGTCCAGGGCGATGAGCGTTGGGTCGGTCTTGGGGGAGAGGCGCGCGGGGAGATCGAACACGGAGGTAGGCAGGGAATTCAAATGACGACTTCCATTTCGGCAGATTCTGGCCTCGGCCGACGATTTTGCGGCACGACCCGGGTCTTGCCGCAAGCCCCCCAGTGCGCTATAAGTTAGAAGTGGCGGGGGAGTAGGTGTCCCCGTTTTCCGAGCTCAGGGCGCGTCCACGACCTCGCGGCCGAGGGGCCAGACCGCCGCCGGCACGAGCTTGAAGTTGGCGATGCCGAACGGGATCCCGATGATCGTCACGCAGAGGGCGATGCCCGCGACGATGTGGGACAGCGCGAGCCACCAGCCCGCCAGCACCAGCCAGAGGATGTTCGCCAACCCGGAGGCCACGCCCGCGCCGGGCTTCGGCACCAGGGTGCGGCCGAAGGGCCACAGCGAGTAGACGGCGAGGCGGAGCGACGCGACCCCGAACGGGATCGTCACGACCAGGACGAAGCAGACCAGCGCGGCGACGCCGTACCCGACCGCCAGTACGATGCCACCGCCGAAGATGAGCCACAGCACATTCAGCACGAAACGAATCACCACTCCAGCATGAGCGACGCTCGCCACCCGCCCGCGCTGGGCGACCACCACGAGAATGATCAGCATGGACGCGAAGACGTACGCGGAGGTCGCCGACGTGTGCCGGCGGCTCGCGGGCCGGCTCCCCGACGATGTCCTCGGCACCGTGCGGGAGCACTACGCCGCAGGTGAGTTCGACCTGGCCGACGCCGCCCTCCTGCTCAGCCTGGCGCTGCACGGCGTCGGGATAACCAGCGAGGAACGGGCACTGCTGCGCGCCTTCGTCGGTGAGCCCGACGGCTGCGACCTGGCCGACGTGCCGGCCGTCGCGGAGGTGCCGCCACTGTCGTACCGGTTCAGCGTCGACGGTCCGCCGGACGCTCCCCACCCGGCTCCGGCCGACGCCCTCCTGTCCGCCGACGCGCCCCGCCGCCACGGGCGCAGCCTGCACCGCGCCTGGCGGACGCCGCTGGACGGCGCGCCGGACGCGGCGGCGTGGACGTACGTGCTGCTGGTGGCCGAGGGCGAGGACGAGCCTTCGACGTACTCGGGCGTGCTGTCGACGCTCTGGGTCGCGCTGGGGCAGAGGTGGCCGGTGGAGGTCATTGCCGCAGACTCCCCGCGGACGCCGTACCAGGAGGCCGCGCTGGCCGCCGCTCAACCGATCTGGCGCGCCTGACGACGAAGCACCGACCGAGGGTCGGCTCGGTGGAAAACCTGAGACGGAAATCGGGGGCCGGGCGAGGATCTTCCCGGAGCCGGCCGCGACGCCGAAGACCAGATGATGGTCGGCATGAAACGCGCTGAGCTGTATGTCCTCGCCGGACCCGTCGGTGTCGCCGCCTACGGCCTGATCCGCCTGTGGGCGAAGTCCGATGGTGTGTACGGCCCGGGGTTCGACTGGCAGGCCGCGCATCTGGTCGCGCTCGCCGGCATGGTGTGCTTCGTCCCGGGGGTGCTCGCGCTGTCCCGCCTCCTGCCCCGCAGCCCCTGGCGCACCGGGGTGGTGATCCTCACGATGGTGGGTCTCGCCGCGACGGTGGTGCAGTTCGGCGCCGACATCGTGCAGGGTCTCCTGGCAGTGGACCGGGCGGAGATGTCGGCTCTCGGCGCGGACTTCAAGGACATCCCCGGCGTCGAGCTGGCCGTCTACGACGTCGTACCCCAGTTCTTCTTCCTCGGCCTGGTCGTCCTCGCGGGCATGCTTGCCGCGAAACGCCGGCTGCCGTGGTGGAGCGTGCCGCTCCTGATCGTCGGCATCGTCCTGCCGGTGGTCACTCTCAACCTGCTTCCCGTCGCCGGTCTGGCCATGCTGGTGGCGCTCGCGCCGGCGCTGCCGGCCCTGCGTCAGCAGGGCGAGCGTGCCGAGCCGCCCCTGGCCGTGCGCTGAGCTGCGCTGGTCCCCGCCGTCGTGGCGACGGCGGCGACCAGCGTGGTCGCGACAGCGACGGTATGCCGCACCGCACCCCGTCGTGCCGGTGAGGACGATTCGGATAGTACGTGATCCGACAGCAACTTCTGAGCGGGCCATATAGCGTCTGAGCTGGGCGAACGTTCCGAATGAATCGATCGGGACGCCCTGTTTCGATGCCACTGCCGGGCATTCCCCGTATCTCGCAAGGAAGGCCCGTCCATGCATCGCATGATCCATCGAGGACTGCTCCTGACCGGCACGGCCGTCGTCATCGGAATGCTGACCACCTCGGTGGGTGCGGCAGCCCGGCCGGACAGCATCCCGTCGAGGTCTACCTCATCCGCCGGTCCGGCATCGTTGAACGCCGGCTCCTGCACCATTCTCTGGGACCTGCTCAACGCCGGCGGCCGTAACGGTCGGGTGGCGGTCGGTCTGACCGAGGACCAGCAGCTCCTGAAGTTCGCCGCCAACCGACCAGGGTTGGCCTGCGTGATCGGCACAGTGGACCTGCCCGGCGCCGAGAACCTCGTGGGCATCGACTACCGGGTCCAGGACGGCCGGCTCTACGGCGTCGGCAACAGCGGCGGCATCTTCACCCTGTCCACCACCAATGCCGCTGCCACGAAGGTCAGCCAGCTGACCATCCCCCTCAGCGGGTCGTTCTTCGGCGTCGACTTCAACCCGGCCGCCGATCGCCTGCGCATCATCAGCGACGTGGGCCAGAATCTGCGGCACAACGTCAACGTCGGCGGCGTCACCATCGCCGACAGCACCCTCACCTACCCGCCTGCGGTCACCGCCGCCCCCGGGCTGACCGCGGCGGCCTACACGAACGTCGACCTCGATCCGAGCACCGCGACCACGTTGTTCGATGTCGATACCAACCTCGACCAGGTCGCGCTGCAGTCCCCGGCAAACGCTGGCCAACTCGTCGCCACCGGCAGCCTGGGCGTGGCCGCCAACCCACGGGCCGGCTTCGACATCCACAGCACCCTGCGCAACGGACGAGCGGTGAGCAACAACGCCTACGCCATCCTCAACGGTGGCTTCCCCAGCCAGGTGTACCAGATCGACCTGCTCAGTGGCACCGCTCAGCTGACCGGTGCGTTCACCGTGAAATATCTGGTCATCGATCTCGCGCTGCAGCTCAACCAGCAATAGCTCCCGGTGTCTGACAGGGTGGCCCACCTTCGGGCGGGTCACCCCTGGCCGCATTCCGCCAGGGGTGTGCCGGTCAGCTCGGCAGGCCGGTGCAGGCGACCCCGTCGATGGCGCACGCCTCGGGGGCGGCGCCGGTGGGCGCGCCGTTGACCCGGAACGTCACCCGGACCGACGCGCTGCCGGGCACCGCACCGGCGCTGCCGTCCGGCACGAACGTCCACACCGCGCCATCGCGGCTGGCCTGCGCGCCCTCGACCGCGCTGACCCGCAGCGACTCCCGGGGCAGGATGAGCACCAACGTCCACCGTGGTGTCGGCACCGGCCCCGGGTTGGTGATGGTCACGGCCGCGCCATAGCTGAGCAGTGCGGTGTCCTCGACGGCGAAGTCGGCGATCAGGGCGGCCGGCGTGGGTGCGGCGGTCGAGCCCGTCGGCGCGGGGCTGGTCGTGGCCTCGACGGTCGGTGCGGGGACCGCGGTGACCGAGGCGGCTGGCGGGGGAGCGGCCACCGCCGGGCTGGTCGCCGCCGGTTGTGCCCGCGCCCGGGGAGTGCCGCCCGGTTGTGTGCCCACCGGATCCACCGACAGCGGCGGGTCGAGAGTCACCGGCGCCAGCTTCTCCGGCGTACGGAGCACCCCGGCGACGAGAACCGCTGTCACCGCGAGCACCCCGAGCACCCCGAGCACGGCAACCCAGGTGATCCGCGAGGCGTCGTCGCGACCGCTGAGCACCCGCCGGGCAGTCGTGGCGAGGGCCACGATCCGGTCCAGCAGGATGATCGCCACGGTACGGCGTGGCTGGGGTGGTGTCGCCGGCACTGCCTGTCTCCCGTTCAGTTCGTCGCCGGATGCCCGCCCGCGATCCGTCCGGGTCGCGGATGGCCCCTGCCCTGTCACAGGGTGCGGAGCCCGACGAGGATCGCCTGAAGCAGATCCTCGGTCGGCAGCTCCGACAGCATCGGCGGGTCGTGCGTCTCGACCAGTCCGGCCGCGACCAGGTCGCCGAGCAGCACCCGCACGGTCCCGAGCGGGAGGTCCAGCTCGGCGCCGACCTCGGCAACCGACACCGGATGGTGGCACAGCTCGACGATCCGCGCCTGTTCGGGAAAGAGCGGTGTGGGAGGCGTGGCCGCCCGCCGGGCGACGACGAGTGAGATCAGGTCGAACTGACCGCCCACGGGAGAGGTACGCCCGCCGGTCATCGTGTAGGGCCGGGCGACCGGGCCAGCGTCGTCGTCGTACCACGCCTCGTCAGAGGTGTCGGTGCTGTGCACCCTTGTCCCCGATCGTCGCCGAGGAGGCCGGCCCCAGTGTGATCGGCAGGTGCCGCTCGGCCTGCCCCACGAAGAGCGCCACCTCGTACGCCATGTCGCCGACCTTGACGTCGTCACCGGCGATCCGCACGGTGAGGATGGTCCCGTTCGGGATGGTGGCGACGAACAGGAAGGCTCGCGCCATCTGCACCACGACCTGACGCAGACCGCCCGCTTCGCAGGTCCGGGTGGCGGCCAGCCCCAACGCGGTCAGACCGGCGACGACGCCGGAGATCTGCTCGGCGAGCTTCGTCTCCACCTGCCGGGAGCCGCCGAGGAGCAACCCGTCCGGGGAGAGCACGACGGCGAACTCCGCGCCGTGCACTCGGTCGACCAGGCGGTCCAGGGCGCCGGTCAGGCCGTCATCGGTGACCACTGCGGAGGTCATGGGTGTCTCCTCGCTGTTCTGGCGACCGGCATCTCGACCGTGTCGAGGCCGGCCCTGCCGTGTTCGGGGCCGGGTGGCCCGATCTGACGGACCCGTGTCGGCAGCGCGCCGTCGCCGCTCGGGTCGGTGCCGTGGTGCGCCGGCGGGTACGGGGTGGGTGGCGGCGCGGTGGAGGGTCTGCGGCCGGTGTCGGGTGCCGGGACCAGGTGGGCCGGCAGGAGCACGACCGCCGCCGTCCCACCGCGCCGGCTGGGTTGCAGCGAGACGTGGGCGCCACATCGGTGGGCCAGCACGGCGACGGTGTACAGACCGCTGGGACCCGGTGGTGGATTCGCGGGCGGGCTGGTGAGCAGGTGGCTCGCGTCGGCCAGCGTGGCGGCGTCCAGGCCGGGTCCGTCGTCGACGACCAGGATGGCGTACCCCGGTGGCCGGTGCTCGCCGCTGACCCGGACGGTGGTCTCCGCCGGGGAGAAGGCGAGAGCGTTCTCGATCAACTCCGCCAGCAGGTGGACGACGTCGGTGACGGCCGAGCCGGCGAGCGACCACGGCCAGTGCGGCCCGATCAGGACCCGCTGGTAGTCCGGCACCTCGGCGACGGCACCGCGTACGACGTCGAGCATCGGCACCGCGCGCCGCCAGCGGCGGGCGGGCCGCGCGCCGGCGAGGGCGATCAGCTTCTCCACGTTGCGCCGGACGCGGGTGGTCAGGTGGTCGAGCTGGAACAGCTCGCTGCTCTCCTCGGCGGGCCGCTCCCGGCGCTGCATCCCGTCCAGCAGGTCGAGCTGAGCGCGCAGCAGGACCTGGTTGCGGCGGGTGACCCGCAGGAACAGCTCCCGGTCGGGACCGTCGGGCGCCGCCACCACGTCCGGTGTCGGGACCGGCGCGTCGACGACCGGACGGATCAGCTGGTCGGTCAGCCGTCGGATGGTGCTCGCCCAGCTCACCAGGAGCACGAGCACGACGATGAGGCCCAGCCCCACCACGGCGCCGGTCCGGGCGACGAGCGCGGCGGCACCCGGCGTGGCCCGTTCGACACTGCTGCGGGCGGTGCTCGTCACCAGGGTCTGCAGCGCGCCGAGGGCAGGGTCCGCGGCGGCCCGCCAGTCCGCCAGGGTGGTTCCGGTCAGCGCGTTGGCGGTGTCCGCCCGCACCAGCCTGTCCTCCAGGGCGAGCAGCCCCGCGAACTCGGGGCCGCTCGCGATCCGCCGGTGCTCTGCCGGGCCGTCGGCGGGCAGCCCGGCCGCCGCCTCGGTCCGCGCGAACCGCTGGTTGTCGACGAGTTCGGTCAGCCGGCGGCGGTCGTCCAGGCCGAGCCGTTGGGCGGTGAGGGCCGCGCTGACCAGGGTGTCCTCCCGGGCGAGCAGTTCCCGGGCGCGGGCCAGCGCGATCACCGCGCGGCTGTCGGCGGCCAACGTGCTCTCGTACGCGCCCCACTCTGGGCCGTACACCCGGAAGGCGACGTCGACGACCTGGTCGTACCCGTCGACCGCCTCGGCCTGGTCGAGTTGCCCGGCGTCCACCTGGGACCGGATCGTGCTCAGGCCGTCGAGCCGGCGGACGAGTTCGTCGGCCCGGTCGCGCACCTCGCCGGCGCTGAGGAGCCGAATGTCGCGGCCGGCGCTGAACCTGCGGAGCTCGGCGGCGGCCCGGTCGGTGACCTCGCGCGTCCCGCCCACTGGGGTCGCCGTCGGCCCGGCTCCGGCGAGCGCCTCGGCGCTGGCCCGGCGTTCGGCCTGCAGGCTCAGGATCAGGCGGTCGATGGGCTGGCCCAGGGTGTCCGCCAGGGCCCGCACCCGCACCAGGTCGAGGGCGTCCTGGCTGGTCAGGTAGGCCGCGTACGACCAGAGTGTGACCAGGACGGCGGCCAGCACGACGAGTCTCGTCCGGATCAGCCGGATCTCGCCGGGCGTCACGCCTCGCTCCGCTCGGTGCGGGGGCGTCCCCGGCGGGGGCACTCCATCAGGTCGTCCGCTGCGGCCAGGGCTGCCCGGCCGTGTCGCTGGCCCGGTCGGCGACGACGGTGCGCAGCAGAGCCAGCAACTCGGTGCGGTTGGCGCAGTTCAGCCGGTTGCGCATCCGCGCCACGTGGTGTTCCACGGTCTTCGCCGAGATGAACAGCCGGTCGCCGATCTCGCGGTAGGTCAACCCGGCCAGCACCAGCTCGGCCACCTCGTACTCACGGTCGCTGAGCCCCTGTTGGGTGGGACCGGCGACCCGCGTGGCGGTCTCGGTGGTGCTCGCCGACGCCAGCTCGCCGTGGCCGCCGGGTGGTCGCCCCTGGAGTGCCCGCGCGCACTCCAGCAGGGTGGTCATCGCCCGGCGGTCCGCGGTTCGGATGGCGGCCTGGCCGGCGAGGCGAGCACCGTCCCAGCGCAGCCCGGTGTCGTGCAGCGCCCGGGCGGCAGCCTCCACGCGGGCCGGGTCGACGACACCCCGCAGCACCTCCACCCAGCACTCCGCGGCGGCGGCGACCACAGCGGCGTACCGGCTGTGGTCGGCCGCGGCCAGCAGGGCCGCGACGTGTTCGTCGGCGACGTCCGGCGCGCCGGTGAGGATCGCGGCGTGCAGACCGCTCCAGCGCAACGGCACACTCCACAGGGGTGGATCGTCGAGCCGGCCGAGCAACGCGCGCGCCTCCCGCAGGTACGGTTCGAGTCGGGCCAGGTCACCGAGGCGCGCGCCGGCGATGGCCAGCTCACCCAGCGGCAGGAGCGTGAACAGGTCGACGGGGTGCCGGACCACCGCCTCCAGCGCCTGTCCCCAGCCACGCTTGAGTGCCCCGATGTCGCTGGTGCGGCGGCCGACGCCCATCCGGATCGCGGCGGCGAAGAGCGCGTCGCGGGACTCCAACTGCCGCCCGTCGAGCGTCACCGCGGCGAGCTGCTCGGTCGCGGCGCGTGTCTCGCCCCGGACCATCAGGATCCAGGCCTGCAACAGTCGGTGGCGGCGAGCCATCAGTGGACCACCGACACCGGCGCCCAGGGCGCGGTGCAGCACCTGCTCGGCGATCTCCAACTCACCGCAGTGCACGGCGGTCAGCGCGGCGAGCGCCGCCGGGCTGTCCGGGAGGAGGGCCGCCCGCCCGTCCGGTTCCAGCAGCGCGGCGGCCTGCACGAGCGCGGAGAGCGCGGCGGTCGGCGGGCCGCCCACGGTCTCGCGTACCCCGTCGGCCATCAGCCGGGCGGCGCTGGCGTGCAGGGTCGGCGGTTCGTCCAGCGGGTCACCCGCCGGTGACGCGGCGGCGGCGTCCAGGTCTCCGCTGGCGAGCCCGCCGACGACGGCGAAGGCCAGCGCCGAGGCGGTGCCCGACCACCGGTACAGCTCCACGCTGCGGCCGACGTGGCCACGGTGCGCGAGGGCGGTCGCCGCCACCACGGCCGCCTCGGACCGGTCGGGCGGTGCGGCGGTGGCCAGCAGTCGGTCCGCCAACCGCAGGGCGTCGTCGAGGTTGCCGGCGAGCGCGGCGGCGAGCGCCTGCTGTGCGCTGGCCGGTTGTCCGGCCGCGGTGGCGGCGGCGAACAGTTCGGCGGCGAACGCCGGCTCGTCGGCCAGGGCCTCACCCGCCGCGGCGGCCAGGGTCGAGGCCGGGCAGTCGCCGAGCGCGCCGACCGCGAGCAGGGAACGGACCAGTGGCAGCACCGCGCCGCCCCGGGCGAGCTGCACCTCGGTGAGCCGGCGCCAGACCGCGGTCCGGTCGGTGGTGGGGCTGAGCGTCGTGACCGCCCGCCGGACGATCGGCGCGAGCCGGCCGTCGGCGCCGAGCAGCCCGGCCGCCCGCGTGGTGGCGATCAGTTCGTCCACTGTCGCGGGGTCCACGCCCAGGAGCGCGGCGAGCATGTTCGCCGGCAGCGACCCGCCGGCCGCGACGGCGAGCAGCAGCCGTCGTACGGCGGCGGGCTGTACGTCCAGGTCCGGCCCGAACTCCGCGACGGCGGACCGGGGTGGGTTGACCACCGCGCCGGTCCGGGTCTCCGCGCCGGCCAGGCCGCGGGCCAGCCGTTCGACGTCCCGGGGTACGCCGGAGGTCTGCGTGTGGACGAAGTCGACCAGGTCGTCGCGGCGGCCCAGTTCCGGCGTGGCGGTGAGGTAGCTGGCGGTCTGCTCCCGGGTGAACGGGGTGAGGAGCACGGCCTGCCCGTCCCGCCGTAGGGAGTCGACAAGCTCGCTGAGCGCCGCCGACCGGGGCCACGGGCGATGGGCGACCACCAGGCGGTGCCGGCGGGTGCCGAGCAGGTGCAGGAGCACCTCGATCCGTGCGTCGTCGAGCAGGTGCGCGTCGTCGACGAGCACCAGCGTGCCGGGGTCGACCGGCTCGTCGGGCTCCGGGGTGGCCGTACGTACGGTGATCCCGGCCCGCTGGTGGACCCGCGCCAGCTCGGCGAGGAGCGCGGTCTTGCCGTGCCCGCCGGGGCCGGCGATGCCGACGGCCAGTGGACCGGTCGGGTCCTGGGCGACGGTGTCCAGCAGGGCCTGTGGCCCCCGGTCCAGCGTCAGCCCTGGCACGGCGATGTCATTCATGATCATTGGGGTCATCCTTCGCGTCCCCGGCTGCGGGCCAGCGCCAGGCGGGACGGTTTCGGCAGGTCCAGTGGGAGGACCCGGACCGGGGGCCGCGGTGGCGGATCGCCCGGAACGGTGTCGTGGTGCGGGCGGCGCGGCGCGGGGACGGTGGCCCGCCCGGTGCCGCGCCCGGAGTCGCGGGCCGGTGCCGGCTGGCGGGGGCGCGGTGACACCACCTGGGCGGCGGCCAGCGCCGCCCCGGCGGCGGCGGTCAGTTGCGAGTCCGGTTCGACCTCTACGGGCACCGGGAGGGCCGCGCTGATCAGCTCGATGACGAGCGGCACGCGGGTCGAGCCGCCCGCCAGCAGGACGCCGTCGAGCTGCGCCGACGTCAGGTCGGCGCTGCGCACGGCCCGCAGCAGCAGGTCGACGGTGGTCTGCACCATCGGGCGGATCATGTGCTCGAACTGCGCCCGGGTCACCGGTATCCGTGCCGGGCCGCTCGGCAGGGTCACCACCACGTCGGCCGTCAGGTCGACGGTCAGCGCCCGCTTGGCCCGGTCACACTCCGCGCGCAGCCCGCGCAGTGCGGTCTGGGTGCCGCGGCGTGCGGTGCTGGCCAGTTCCCGGGCCAGCATCGTACGGGTGTGTCCGGCCAGCGCCTCGTCGAAGTCGACGCCGCCAACCGAGTCGAGCCCCTGGGGCGTGCCGAACGTCTCGTAGGTGCCGCGCGTGGTGCGACGCACCAGCGCGGCCTCGAAGCTGTTGCCCCCCAGGGCGTAGACGGCGGCGGTGGTGCCCGCGAACCCACGGGCCGCGTGGCTCTCGGCCACCGTGACCGTGCGCGGCAGCAACGTCACGTGCCGCAGGCCGAAGTGCGACAGTGCCCGGTGCAGCACCTCCCGCCGGTACGGACGCCACCCGGCCGGGTGGCTGAGCACGACCGCCTCGGCCGGGCCGCCCTCCAGGGCGTGCACCCGCTCGACCACCCAGGCCGCGAGTTCCGCGGTCAACGTCTGCGGTGTGCACGCCTCGCCGCCCAGCAGCAGGGGCACGTCATCACCGATGCGGTGGACGAAGTCGCGGGTGGTGCGGCTGCCGTCGTCGGTCTCGGGCTCGCCGACGTGCAGCGAGCCGTCCTCGGCCAGGCACAGCACCGTCGGTACGAGAGGGGAGCCGACGTGCAGCGCGACGGGCTCGGGACGCGTCCAGGACGCACCGGTGCGCCGTGCGACCGCGGCGGCCGTGTTGGTGCTCCCGATGTCTATCCCCAGGACGTACGGCATCGTCTCTTCTCCCCCCGTGAGTTGGCCGGCCGGTGGCGATGGTGTCGGTGCTGCCGACGACCCACCCCCGGCGAACCCCGCGGGCTCCTACGTTCGTACCAGAGATCAGCCCCTGGTCGGGACCCTAATCTCGCCGGGACGGTTTCCCCCTGTCCCCCTAACGTACGAGGTCGCGGAGCCCCTAGTTCAACCGGGCCGGATGCGGGTTGAGCCCCGATGCCCGGGACCGGGCCCCGGCAATAGCGTCACTGTCGACGTACGACACCCGCCGCCACTTCCGAGGAGACCCGGCACATGGACTCGCACCAGACCCTCCACGACTTCGTGCTCGACCTGCTGACGAACCCCGACGCACGGTCGGCATTCGACCTCGACCCCGAGGGCGCGCTGCGGGGCGCGGGGCTCACCGACATCACCGCGGCGGATGTGCAGGATGTCGTCCCGCTGGTCGTCGACTACGCGCCGGGTGCGGGTCTCACGCCGTTGGCCTCGCCGGTCGGGCAGCTCGGGCTGGACCCACTGGTCACCGACAGCACCGATGTGGTGGGTCAGTTGCAGAGTGTGGCGCAGCAGATCAGCGTCACGAGTTCGCCCACCGGCGTGGACGTCAAGGCCGGCGTGCTCGGTGCCATCGCGGTCGACTCGTCGACGGCCGCCGCCGGGGTGACCGTGCTGCCGGGGATCGGCCTGGGCGTCGGCCCGTCCGGCCTCGACGCCGACTTCGCCGGTGCCTCCGACGTGGCGTACACCCTCGACGCCGACGTGGTGCAGCCGGTGGACGCGATCGCGGACCCGGTGCTGGGTGACGTCACCGGCACCGTCGGCGACGCGAGCGGTCTGCTCGACGGCACCGACCCGAATCTGATCGGCGGCGACCTGACCGGTGGCGTCCTCTCCGGCGCCCACGGCCAGGTCGGTGGGGTCGTCAGCTCCCTGGGTGTCGACGACACCCTCGGTGGGCTGGGCCTCGGGCACGGCGACGGTGTCGTCGGCGGCTTGGTCCCGCCGCTCGACGTGCCGTCGGCGGTGGGCGGCGTGACGCACCAGGTGGACAGCCTCCTCCCCGGTGTCACCGACACGGTCGGTGACGTGACCGGCGGGGTCACCGATGGTGTGCTCGGCGGCGACTCACACGCCTCGTCCGATCACGGGCTGCTGGGTATCACCGGCGGCCTGCTCTGACCCGGATCTCCGGGCGGAGCGGAGGGTCGGATCGTCTCGGGCGGTCCGGCCCTCTCCGCTTCGATGTCCGCTGCCTCTTGCTAATTGAGCTGAAATCAGCACACTTGGTGCGGTGATGGCCGGGATCTGGTTGGACGTGCTGGACGACATCGCCCGTACGTGCAGTGCACACGGTCGTGGTGACCTGCTCCAGACGGTCCGGCAGAAGCGTGCCCAACTGCTGGATCCGACGCTGCGCGTCCTGGTCATCGGTGAGCCGAACCAGGGCAAGAGTCAGCTCATCAACGCGATCATCAACGCGCCGGCCTGTCCGGTCGGCGACGGCCGCACGACGGTCCTACCGACAGTGGTGCAACATGCCGAGGCCCCGACCGTCGCGGTCGCCCAGGCGCCGGCACCCGCCCGGGGCGGCGCCGCCGTCGCGGCGGCCGTCGAGCGGACCCCGGTGGCACTGAACCAGGTCGCGGAGAGCGTGGCCGGCCTGATCGGACGCCGGCCGGGTGGCGGCCCGGCGTACGTCGAGATCGGAGTGCCCCGCGCCCTGCTCGGCGCCGGGTTGGTGCTCGTGGACACTCCCGGCGCCGACGAGGTCTCCGGTATCGGCGGCGCGACCTCGGTCGCCGCACCCGCCCGTGCGGACACCGTGCTGCTGGTCTCCGACTCCACCCGGGACCTGTCGGTCGCCGAGCTGAACATGCTGCTGCACGTCATGCGTGCACATCCCAACGTGGTCGTGGTGCAGAGCAAGACCGATCTGGTGGCGGACTGGCGCGCGGTGGCCGAACGCAACCGGCAGCACCTGGCCGAGGCGGGCATCCCGGCGACGCTGATCCCGGTCTCGGCGACATTGCGACTGCGCGCCGCCGGGGCCGACGACCGGGGTCTCAACGCCGAGTCCGGCTTTCCCGTGCTGATCGCCAGACTGCAGCGGGACCTGGCCGGCAAGGCCGACCGACTGGCCCGATCGTCGGTGCAGAAGGTGGCCCGGACGGTGGTGGAGCAGTTGGCCGCACCGCTGCGCGCCGAGTTGGCGACCCAGGAGGCAGAGGAGCAATCCGGGCCGATCTCCCGCCTGCATGCGGCGCAGCGTGAGGTCGACGAGCTGCGCCGGTGCTCCACCCGCTGGCAGAACACCCTCAGCGACGAGATCGCCGACCTGCTGTCCGACATCGAGTACGACCTGCGCGACCGGACCCGGGAGATCCTGCGTACGGTCGACGAGGCGTTCGACACGGCCGATCCGCTGGTCGCCTGGGACACCTTCCAGGACTGGCTGGAGCGGAGCCTGGTGGAGGCGGCGGAGGCGAACCACGAGTGGCTGATCCAGCGCTGTGACTGGATCGCCCGGCGGGTGGCCGCCAACTTCGACAGGTACGGCTACGACGTGCTGCCGCCCTGGTCGATGACCATGCCGGAGGACATCGGGCAGCGGCTGCCCGAGTTGCAGATGCCGACGATCGACCGGTTCACCCCGAGCCAGAAGCTGTTCACCGGCATGAAGGGCTCGTACGGCGGCATGCTGATGTTTGGTCTGGCGACCACCCTGGCCGGCATGCCGATGATCAACCCGGTCTCGGTCGGCATCGGGGCGCTGTTCGGTGGCAAGAGCATCCGCGACGAGAGCAAGCAGTTGCTCCGTCGCCGTCAGGCGACGGTCAAGACGGCTATCCAGCGACACGTCGACGACTTCTTCGTCCGGATGATCCGCGACTGCCGGGACACCGCCCGGCAGGTGCAGCGGATGCTGCGGGACCACTTCACCGGGCTGACCGAGGAGCTTCAGGAGGCGATCGTCCAGTCGTTCCGCAGCGCCAAGCAGGAGGCCGACACGGATGCGTCGCTGCGCGAACAGCGACAGCGCGAGATTCGGCTGAAGATGACCCGGTTGGCCGCGCTCTACGAACAGGCTCAGCAGTTGACCGGCACCCGGGCCGCCCCGCTGCTGTTGGAGCCGCAGGCATGACCGTGGGTCTGCGCCTGGAAGAGGCGGCCTGGGGGTTGTTGCACCAGGCCATCGACCTCTACCGGGACCATCCGCGGGCCGTCGGGCAGCTGCGGCACCAGGTCGCCCGGTTGGAGCAACCGCTGCGGATCGCGGTCGCCGGCCCCTGGCGTTCCGGCAAGTCGACGGTGCTCAACGCCCTGATGGGGGAGGAGGTCGCGCCCGTCGAGCGGGCGGACGGGGCGTTCACCTGGTACGAGGATGGCGCCGAGCCGCACGCGACCGCGTATCCGGCCGGTCAGCCTCCGCAGGAGTTGACGGTGGTCAAGTCGGCGACCGGACTGCGGGTGGATCTCGGCTGGGGCGCGGGCGACGTGCGCGACATCGTGGTGCGGTGGCCGACGCGGGCGCTGCGGCAGGTCACGCTCATCGACACACCCGCGGTCACCAGCACCGTCGAGCAGGATCGGGCGCCCGTGTGGGAGCGGGTGCTACGGGACTCGGACGCGGTGTTGTATCTGACCCGCGACGCTCGCGACAGTGATCTGCGGGTGCTGGAGTCCGGCCGGGACAGCGTGGTGGGGCAGGTCGCGCCGGTCAACGTCATCATGGTGTTGTCCCGCGCGGACGAGATCGGCGGAGGTCGGATCGACGGCCTGCTCACCGCCCGGCAGCTCGCTCGTCGGCACCACCGCGATCCGCGGGTGAGCGCGCTCAGCGTGAACGTGGTGGCGTGCAGTGGGATGCTCGGCCTGGCGGGCCGGATGCTCGGCGAGTCGGACTTCGCCGCGCTCGCCGCCATCGCCCAGGTGCCTCGGGTCGAGCTGGACGCCCATCTGATCTCCGCCGATCGGTTCCTCCACGGCGAGCTGCCGGTACGGCTGGAAACCGCGGCGCGGGCCGCGTTGCTGGACCGGTTCGGGCTCTTCGGCGTCCGGCTCGCGACCACCCTGGTGCGCAGTGGGTTCGACAGCCGGGTGAAACTCTCGGCGGAGCTCATTCGGCGCAGTGGCCTCACCGAGCTGCGTGAGTCGGTGACCCGCTGTTTCATCGACCGCGGCGACGCCCTCAAGGCCCGGTCCGCGCTGGCCGCGGTCGAGACGCTGCTGCGGGCCGAGCCGACCCCGGGTTCTGCGGAGTTGGCCGGCGCGGTCGAACGGATCCTCGCCGGCGCGCACGAGTTCCGGGAGCTACGCCTGCTGGTGGCGCTGCGCAACGCCCGGCTCGGTTTCGACGCGGAGTTGGCCGCCGAGGCGCAACGGCTCGTCGGGGGCGACGGGGTGGGCCTCGCGGCCCGACTGGGGGTCGAGCACGAGGCGACCGTGCAGCGGCTCTGGGAGGTTGCCACCGATGCGCAGTGGCGGTGGCGGGACCGGGCGGAGGACCCCCTGCTCCCGTTGGCGCAGCGGCGCGGCGCCCAGGTTGTCGTCCGTAGCTGCGAGGGGATGATCGCCGAGTTGGTGGCGGGCGGTCGCTGACGGGCGGTGGGGGCGCCCCGCACGGCCCCGCCCCCACCGATGTCCGCGCCGGGCTGGTGATGGCGAACGCGGCCCCTATCAGCCGCCCCTTCAGGTTATTTGCGAAGACCAGCCTGCCTACCGCCGGCGAGGCGGCGATCGTCAGCGGGCGTGTCGGGCTCGGCAGACGCCCGAGTGCCGAAGCAGTGCCTCGATCTGCGCGCCGAGTTCGTCCGGATGCCGCAGTGGCGTCCGGAAGGTCAACCGGACGTCCCGGTCACCCCTGCTCAGCTCCAACCGGAGTACGACACCGTGGCGGTCCAGGCGTACCGGCCGGACCTGGCGAACACCCTGAAGGTGGCGGGCGGGTATCAGCCGGCTCAGCCCTTCGACGGTGCGTGGGTGGTGGTGGTCGAGGTGGCACAACAGATCGGCCTCGACGGCGGCCAGCGGATCGGGTTGGGCGGCCGCGAACTCGTCCGCGTCGACGCACGCCGTGCGACCGTCGACTGTCAGTTCGGCGGTGGCGAGGTCGAGGACCGTCAGCAGCTCCTGATCGATCCCGGTCGTGGCGGTCTCGGTCACCAACCAACCCGTGAGTGTGGCGCGCCCGCGCACCCGGTCGCGTACCGGAGTGGGCGCCAGGTCGGTCACCTCGACCATCGCGACGGTCTCCCGCTGGTGTGCGAGGTGTTCGGCCAGGTCGCAACCGGCCGGTAGGTCGATCCGCAGCCGACCGTCGCTCGTCACGACGTGTCGTCCGACGACGTACGCCTCGACGCCCGGGATGTGCAGGGTGAGGGAGTCGGCGGCGACGAGCATCGATCGGATTCGGACACCCGCGTCGTCCGTGGAGTCCGTCGTCCTGGTCGAGGGCTTGCTCAAGGCGATCATCTCCTAATAAGGTTAGCCTTACCTTACTTGAGAGGTGAAGGATGAATCAGACCCGTCCCAAGGTCAAGCGTTCCCGTGCCCTCGGCATCGCGCTGACCCCGAAGTGCGTGCGCTACTTCGAACGCCGCCCGTTCCCGCCGGGGCAGCACGGCCGGGCCCGACGCACCACCAGCGACTACAAGGTTCGGCTGCTGGAGAAGCAGCGGCTCAAGGCGCAGTACGACCTGCACGAGGGGCAGCTCCGGCGCGCGTTCGACCGGGCCGTGCGTCGGCCCGGCAAGACCGGTGAGGAACTGATCGTCGAGCTGGAGAGTCGGCTGGACGCGCTGGTGCTGCGAGCCGGCTTCGCCCGCACCATCTACCAGGCCCGCCAGGTCGTCACCCATCAGCACGTCACGGTGAACGGCCGCCGCCTGGACCGCCCGTCCGCGCGGCTGCAACCCGGTGACGTCATCGAGGTGACGGAGCGCAGTCGGGGCAAGGCGCCGTTCGTCGTCGCGGCGGCCGGGGCGCACGCCCCGGAACGTCTCGCCCCCTACCTCGAGGTCAGCCTGCCCGGCCTGACCGCTCGGCTGACCCGGCTCCCGCTTCGTTCGGAGGTCCCGGTGGTCTGCGACGAGCAACTCGTCGTCGAGTACTACTCGCGCTGACGTCGGGCGATGGCCGTCGGGTGGGGTCCCGAGCGCGGCGGGGCCCCACGCGGGTCGGAAAACGGTTATCTGATCTTGCTTCGGAGAGTCGCGCCTGACCTGCGGAGATAACGCTCTCACGGATAGTGGAAGAGACTTGACGCGGCCGTGATCCGGACGCAACGATGCATTCACATTCCTCGTTTCACTGCCAGGCGTGATCGGCGCACGCCGTCCTCGTACCACGAAAGGACAATCGTGCGCAGATCCCTGAGATCGTGGCTCGGCGTCGCCCTGAGCGCGATCCTCGTGGCCGGCGGCATCGTCGCCGCGCCACCCACGGCCAGCGCCGCACCGTTCACCGTGCTGGTCTTCAGCAAGACCGCCGGATTCCGGCACGGATCCATCACCCCGGGCATCACCGCCATCCAGCAACTCGGCGCCGCCAACGGCTTCACCGTCGAGGCCACCGAGGACGCCGCCCAGTTCACCGACGCCAATCTGGACCGGTTCGCCGCGGTGATCTGGCTGTCCACCACCGGCGACGTGCTCAACGCCGCCCAGCAGGCCGCGTTCGAGCGCTACATCACCGGCGGCGGCGGGTACGTGGGCGTGCACGCCGCCTCCGACACCGAGTACGACTGGCCCTGGTACGGCGGCCTGGTCGGGGCGTACTTCGCCTCGCACCCGGCCGAGCAGAACGTCACCGTCAAGGTTGCCGACCAGGTACACCCGTCCACCGCGACCCTGCCGCAGCGGTGGAACCGGTTCGACGAGCTGTACAACTACCGCACCAACCCGCGGGGCACCGCGCACGTGCTGGCCACCCTGGACGAGAGCACCTACACCGGCGGGAGCATGGGCGCCGACCACCCGATCTCCTGGTGCCAGAACTACTCCGGCGGCCGAGCCTGGTACACGGGCCTGGGCCACACCGACGCGTCGTACGCCGAGGCGAGCTTCCGTCAGCACCTGCTCGGCGGCATCCAGATGGCCGCCGGCGCGGTCGACGCGGACTGCGGCCCCACCGTCACCAGCAGCTTCCAACAGGTGGAGCTGGCCAAGGGCGCGGCCGAGACCGGCGAGCCGATGAGCCTCACCGTCCTGCCGGACCGGGGCGTGCTGCACACCTCCCGCAACGGCGTGATCCGGCACACCGATGCCGCCGGCAACACCAGGATCGCTGCCACCCTGCCGGTCTACACGGGTGACGAGGAGGGCCTGCAGGGCATCAAGGCCGACCCGAACTTCGCCACCAACCGCTGGGTGTACGCCTACTACGCCCCACCGCTGAACACTCCCGGCGGCGGCCCCCCGGCCACCGGCACCCCGGCGGACTTCGCCCCCTGGGACGGCGTCAACCGGCTGGCCCGGTTCACCGTGAACGCGGACAACACCATCAACCTGGCCAGCGAGACGTTGATCCTGAACGTGCCCACCAGTCGGGGCATGTGCTGCCACGTCGGCGGTGACATGGACTTCGACGCGGCCGGCAACCTCTACCTGTCCACCGGCGACGACACCAACCCGTTCGACTCGGCCGGGTTCACCCCGATCGACGAGCGGGCCGGGCGCAACCCCGCCTCCGACGCGCAGCGCACCTCGGCGAACAGCAACGACCTGCGCGGCAAGGTGCTCCGGATCAAGCCGAGCGCGGCCGGCGGGTACACCATCCCGGCCGGCAACATGTTCGCCCCGGGCACCGCGCGGACCCGCCCGGAGGTCTACGCGATGGGCTTCCGCAACCCGTTCCGGATGAGCGTGGACAAGGCCACCGGCATCGTCTACCTCGGCGACTACGGTCCGGACGCGGGCACCGCCGACCCGAACCGGGGACCGGCGGGCAACGTGGAGTTCGCCCGTATCGACCGGCCCGGCTTCTACGGCTGGCCGTACTGCACCGCCCGCAACGACGCCTACAACGACTACACCTTCCCGTCCGGCCCGTCCGGGGCGAAGTTCAACTGCGCCGGTGGGCCGGTGAACAACTCGCCGAACAACACGGGCATCACCCAACTGCCGCCGGCCATTCCGGCCTGGTTGCCGTACGGCGGCTCCGGCTCGCCGCCGGAGTTCACCGGCGGCGGCCTGTCGCCGATGGGCGGCCCGGTCTACCGGTACGACCCGAACAACACCTCACCGGTGGCGTTCCCCGAGTACTACGACGGGACCTACTTCGCCGGTGAGTTCGGTCGTCGCTGGATCAAGAACATCAAGCTCGACGCGTCCGGTCAACCACTGAAGATCAACCCGTTCCCGTGGACCGGCACGCAGGTCATGGATATGGAGTTCGGCCCGGACGGCGCGCTCTACGTGCTCGACTACGGCACCGGCTGGTTCAACGGCGACGCCAACTCGGCGCTCTACCGCATCGAGTACGCCCGCGAGGGCAGAGCGCCGGTCGCCAAGGTGTCGGCCACCCCGACCAGCGGCAGCGCGCCGCTGACCGTCGCCTTCTCCTCGGCCGGCACCCTCGACCCGGACGGGGACCCGTTCACCTACGCCTGGGACTTCGACAACAACGGCACCACCGACTCGACGGCCGCCAACCCGAGCTTCACGTACACCACGAACGGGACCCGCAGCCCGACGCTGACGGTCCGGGACACCACCGGCAAGACGGCCACCGCGAGCGTGGTCGTCACGGTCGGCAACAGCGCCCCGGTGGTCACCGTGAACACCCCGCTGAACGGGCGGACGTTCTCCTTCGGCGACGCCGTGCCGTTCAGCGTCACGGTCACCGACGCCCAGGACGGTGCGATCAACTGCGCGCGGGTCAAGGTGAACTACGTCCTCGGCCACGACTCGCACGGCCACCAGCTCGGCAGCGCGCAGGGCTGCACCGGGGTCATCCAGACCACCGCCGACGGTGAGCACGACACCGCGGCGAACATCTTCGGCATCATCGACGCCGAGTACACCGACCTGGGCGGGGGCGGCCAACCGGCGCTGACCACGCACACCCAGGCCGTCCTGCAACCCCGGGTACGGCAGGCCGAGCACTTCGGTGACTCGTCCGGCGTCCAGATCGTCTCCGGGGCGGCCGGGCACGGTGGAGCGGCGGTCGGCTACATCGACAACAACGACTGGATCTCGTTCCGTCCGTACAACCTGAGCGGCGTGCAGTCGTTCAGCGCCCGGGTCGGCGCCCCGGCCGGCGGCGGTGGCACCCTCGAACTGCGGGTCGACTCGCCCACCGGTCCGTTGGTCGGCTCGGCCGCCGTGGTCCCCACCGGCGGGTACGCCACCTTCGCCACGGTCACCGGCGGGGTCACCGCCCCGACCGGCACCCGGACCCTGTTCCTGGTCTTCAAGGGCACCGGCCCGTACTTCGACATCGACGAGTTCACCCTCTCCACCAGCCCCGGTGGACCAGGCCCCGACCCGGACCCGGACCCCGAGCCGGGTGCCAACCTGGCCCGGGGCAAGCCGGCGCGGGCGTCCAGCTTCGAGGGGGCGTTCACCGCGGCCAACGCGTTCGACGGCGCGGCCGGCACCCGCTGGAGCAGCGCGTTCAGTGACCCACAGTGGATCGACGTGGACCTGGGAGCCTCGTCCGCCATCAACCGGGTCAAGCTGACCTGGGAGGCGGCGTACGGCAGCGGGTACCAGATCCAGACCTCACCGGACGGGGTCACCTTCACCACGATCCGCACGGTGACCGGCGGCGACGGCGGCGTGGACGACCTGACCGGGCTCACCGGCTCCGGCCGGTACGTCCGGCTGCTCGGCACCACCCGGGGCACCGCCTGGGGCTACTCGCTGTTCGAGTTCGAGGTGTACGGCGGCACCGGCACCCCGACCGGCGGGAACCTGCTGCTGAACAAGCCCACGTCGACGTCCAGCAACGAGGGGGCCGACGTGTCCGGCGCCCAGGCGGTCGACGGCAGCCTCACCACCCGCTGGTCGAGCACGTTCTCCGATCCGCAGTGGATCCGCGTCGACCTCGGCAGTCCCACCGCGATCGGCCGGGTCAAGCTGAGCTGGGAGGCGGCGTACAGCAGCGCGTACCAGATCCAGACCTCGAACGACGGCACCACGTGGACCACCGCGAAGACGGTGACCGGTGCCGACGGCGGCGTGGACGAGCACACCGGGCTCGGTGCCAACGGCCGCTACCTGCGGATCCACGGCACCGCCCGGGGGACCGGATACGGCCATTCGCTCTGGGAGGTGGAGGCGTACACCAGCTGAACCACCACCGCTGACGGGGCCGGCACGGTGTTCCGTGCCGGTCCCGTCCGTCGCTCATGTGCTGGGCGTCGGTGTGGGCGTCCGGGTGAACGGCCACGGGTACTCACCGAACAGGCTGGTGCACGCCGTCAGCAGGCCCTGGCGCGCGTCGGCCACACGTTTGTCGGCCGGCCCCTTGTCGACGGTGGGGTCGTCCAGCACCCAGAGGTCGCCGGCTTCCTGGGCGGCCGATCCCAGCCGCTGACCGGCCTCCCGGATACCGGGATCGGTCGACTCGATGGCGCGCATCGCGGTGCCCGTGTCCTCGAAGGGTGGTTTGTTCTTCTCCAGGGTGTAGACCACCCGCGTGCACGCGGAGGCCGCGGACTTGTCCGAGGGCGTGGTCGATGTGGGGGCGGGTGCTTCGGTCGCGGAGCAACCGGTCAGCAGCAGGGAGGCGACGACGAGGGTGCGGATCACGGCAGGAGCTTAGCGATCTTCAGATTTGCGCACCTGTCGTTGTCATCTTCTTGCATATACCGATCATCGGTATATGCTTCTCGGTGTGACCGACAGTCCACTTCGGGAACCGACGTTCCTGGTGCTCACCGCACTCGCCGAGGCTCCCCAACACGGGTACGCAGTCATCGAGGACGTGCTGCGTATCTCCGACGGCCGGGTGCGCCTGCGCGCCGGCACCCTCTACGCGGTCCTCGACCGGCTCCGCGCCGAAGGCCTCATCGAGGTCGAGCGGGAGGAGGTCGTGCAGTCGCGACTGCGCCGCTACTACCGGCTCACCGCCCTGGGCGCGCGTCGGCTCGCCGAAGACGCGTCCCGCCTCCGACTCAACGCGGAAGCCGCTCGCACGCGGCTGCGCCGCGGTGGCCTACTGACCGACGGGGGTGCGGCGTGAGCAGCGACGATCTGGAACGCCGCTACCGGCGACTGCTGGCCGTGTATCCGTGGGAGCACCGCCGGGCGTACGAGGACGAGATGCTGGCCGTGCTTCTCGC
This sequence comes from Micromonospora sp. NPDC048839, assembly GCF_040649915.1. NCBI lineage: Bacteria > Bacillati > Actinomycetota > Actinomycetes > Micromonosporales > Micromonosporaceae > Micromonospora > Micromonospora sp. NPDC048839. The sequence continues at coordinate 76,008 of NZ_JBEZGL010000002.1, read as the reverse complement.
CGGCGCGCGGCCGGGTCAGCGGCGACCCGCCGCCGCCGACGTGCGAAATCTGGTCGGCGCCGGACTGCGGGCTCGGCTGCGGGTGAGCGCACGGGGGTTCACCGAGCCGGTCTGGGCGGACGCGGCGGCGGTGACGGGTCTGCTGGTCAGCCTCGTCCTGTTCGCCCTGGCCGGCAAGTCACTGCTCGACCAGCTCCTCCGGGATCCAAGCCTGCCACCGCGGTTCGGGCCGGGTGGCGTCGACCTCGTCGACTGGCTGCGGGTGGCCGGCTGGGCGGGGGTCTGCGTGGCCGCGCTTGTCGGCTGGCGCTGGTTGGCCGCCGGTCTGGCCTGGGCTGGCGTGCTCGGATGGGCCGCGCTTGTCGCTCCCCAGGCCGCTGACGATCTCACCTACGTGGTGGACACCCTGCCGCAGGTCGCTCTCGCCGTCGTGGCGGGCGCCGCGCTGACCCTGTCGGTGCCGCGTCACCGGATAGTCGCGCTGCTGGGCGTACGCCGGTTGACGGCCCTGCTGCTCGCACCGATCGTCATGGTCGTGCTGTTGGAGATCAACCGGCTGAACCGCCCCACGTTCGACCCGGTGAGCGGCACGTCCTACCAGGTCCTGTACGGCATCGAGGCGACAAGCGAACTGGTCGTGTGGCTCTACGTCGCGGCACTGGCGGCCGCCGCGCTGGCCATGCTCGTCGCGCTGGCCGGGCTCGACTCCGGGGTACGCCGACGGATCGTCGTCATGCTCCTCCCGGTCGCGGCGCTCGCCCTGGTGATCGACAGCGCTCTCGCCGGTTGGGCCACCTCCACCATGAACATGGCGCACGTCATCCCGCTGGTGCCGGCGCAGTGGGCGATGCTGGTGCTCGTCCCACCGGTGACCTTCCTGGTCGGAGCGCTGCTCGTCCAACGCCGAGAGGAGACGCTGCGCATGGTCGCCCTCGGCCGCGCCGCAGACCGCGAGCAGCCGGCGGGGCAGTAGGGCGACCGGTTGCGGACTCGTGGCGACGTCAGTCGTCGGCGACGGGGGTCTGCGTGCCGGCCACACCCTTGCTAGGCTCCGCCCAATTTTCACGGGGGAGAAGATCATGGGTGTCCGCTTTCGACAATCGCGGAAGGGCTACCGGCACCCCAGGGTGCTGCTGCTCGTCCTCATCCTGCTGGTAACCGGCGCGGCCCAGGCGGTGGCGGTGCCTGCGCGTGCGGTGAGCGACGTGGAGACCGTTCGCCACCGCTGGCTACAACTGTTGACCGACAGCGACACCAACCACGCCGGTGATGCCCGCTACGCCGGCCGCCTCCCCGATGTCCCCCAAATTCAGGGGTACGCCGCCAGCATCGACCCGCTGGCCGTCTCAGATGCGGACAATCCCGAGCACGGCCGGCTGTGGCCGATCGAGTTCGACTACGACAGCACGACGGGCTTGTCCAGGTCGGTCGATCGGCTGGCGCAGATGGCCACCGCCTACGCCACGCCGGGGACCATTCTCACCGGCAACGCGGCGCTGGCCGATAGGACGGTCGGCGGGCTCAACGCACTCGTCGACACGTTCCCGAACAGTGCTGCCGAGCTGCCGCTGCCGCATCCCTCCGCGGAGTGGTACGACTGGGAAATCGCCATCCCCAAGCAAATCGTCAACATCGCGGTGATGATGTGGGGGCATCCGAGACTTGCCGTGCGGGACTACCTCTCGGCCATCGAGGTGCTCACGCCCACCTGCACGCGGTCCGGCCGCAGCACCAACGGCGACGACTACGCCGAACCGACCCGTGGCGCGAACCGCACCTGGAAATGCGCCACCGAAGTCATGATGGGTGTCCTGGCCAACGACGTCGCGGCCATCGCCACGGCACGGGACAACGCCCTGGAGACGATGGCGACCGTGCAGGTCGGCGAGGGCATCTATGGCGACGGTTCTTTCATCCAGCACGGCCGGCACCCGTACAGCGGCGGTTACGGCACCTCGATGGCCCAGACGTACGCGGAGCTGATCTACGCCCTGAGTGGCTCGCCCTGGGCGATCGACGGCGCCGCCAGCACCGCGTTCGCTGGTTGGCTGCGAGACGGCCTGCGGCCCCTGGTGTACCGAGGTGCCGGCACGCCCGGCGTGCGGGGGAGGGAGATCGCGCGGGCCGGGACGGGGAGGCGCGGCGATCCCGCCGGGACCAGCATCAGCAACCACCAGTCCGGGCACGGTCTTACGCGGGCTGCGCTCATCCTGGCCGAGGTCGTGCCCGCGACCGAGGCGCTGCGCCTGCGCCGTATGGCCAAGGGGCTGATCAGCGGCGACACCTTCGCGCCTTACCCGGACACCTATTTCCTGTCGCTGTTCACGCTCGCGCGGGCCTACGCGGTGATCGACGCGGTCGCTGTGGTCGGCGAGGTGGATCTCGTCGCCACCAAGGTGTACGCCGGCATGGACCAGGTCACCCACCAGCGGCCCGGTTACCTGGCCGGGGTGAGCATGTTCTCCAACCGAATCCTCGACTACGAGACCCTCGGCCAGAACCCGCGCGGATGGTTCACCCGGTACGGCATGACGCAGCTGAGCCTGCCAAACGACCTGGGTCAGTACGACGACGCCTACTGGCCGACGGTGGACGCAACCCGTCTGCCCGGCACGACCGTCTCCACCGCAGCCCGGTCCACGACGCACCCCAGTGGCGTGCCATCCACCGCGAGTTGGGTCGGCGGCGCGTCGCTCGACGACCGGTACGCCTCGGTTGGCATGGAGCTGCGCGACCCGTTCTCGGACCTCACGGCGAAGAAGTCCTGGTTCCTCTACGACAACGAGATCGTCGCGCTCGGCGCGGGCATCACCGGCACCGGCACCATCATCACCACCGTGGACCAGCGACGAGTGAGTGGTGCCGAGGCGCTGACCATCAACGGGACAGCGCGCTGCGCCACCAACGGCAGCACCGAGGTCATCAGTGGCGTGACGAACGCTCACCTGAGTGGCCAGAACATCGGCTACTACTTCCCGGGCGCGGTGACGCTGCACTGCAAGCGTGAGATCCGAAGTGGCGCCTGGAACGCGATCGACCCGGGTGGCAGCACGACGCCGCACCAGCGTGCGTACGTGTCCCTCTGGATCGACCACGGCACAAACCCGTCGAACGCCTCCTACAGCTACGCGCTGCTGCCCGGGGCGGGCGCACAGCAGACCGCCGAGTACGCCGCGAATCCGCAGATTCGCGTGCTGCGCAACGAGAAGACGATCCAGTCGGTCCAGCAGAACCCGCTCGATGTCATCGGCGTCAACTTCTGGCAGCCCCGGGTGACCCAGCGGTTGGACGCGTGGGGCGAGGCTGCGTTCCTCACGGTCGATGACGCTGCTTCGGTGGTGCTGCTGCGTACGCCCACCACCATCAGGGTTGCCGCGGCTGATCCCACCCAGCGCCGTACGGGCGCGCTGCACGTGAAGCTGAACACCCCCAGCGGGGGCCTGGTGTCCGGGTCGCCCGGCGTACGGCTGGTGCAGACGGTGCCGGCGATCCTGAGCGTGACCTCGTTCCAGACCGGTGGCGCGACCGAGACCGCGGTGGTGGCGACCGACCCGCGGGTACTGCGTCCGACGGACGATGCGATGGTCTGGAAGGACAACGGCGACGTGAACTACGGCGGCACCGGTCTGGTCGTGAAGGGCACCGGCGACGGCTGGACGCGGCACAGCTACCTCAAGTTCGACCTGGCCGGTGTGGACCCGACCGACATCGCCAGTGCCACCTTGCGGATGTACGGCAGCAACACGACCTGTACCGGATGCACCACGGACCTGGTTGTCCAAGCGGCTGGCGACAAGTGGAGCGAGAAGGAGCTGACCTGGAACAACGCTCCCCTGCCCGATGGGGGCCCGGTCGGCAACCTCACGGTCGGCACGGCGCCCGCGTACGCCAGCGGCGACGTCACCAGCCATGTCCGGGAGCAGGCAACCGGTGACGGCAAGGTCACCTTCGTGTTGAGCGATCCAGCGCGGACCGGCGACTTCGTGCTGCTCAACAACAGGGAGGCCCCGACCGGTCAGCCGGAACTCATCCTGACTCTGCGGGGACCACAGCTCGACAACTGGCAGCAGCCAAATGCCAGCAGCATCCCCATCGGCGACACGTGGGTCGATTCAGGCGTACCCGGCGCCGCCTACGGCCAGTCGCCGGTGAACGCCGTCAAAAACACCACCACTCGGCAGCGGGCCAGCTACTTGACCTTCGACATCGCGCAGTACGGCGAGATCGAGTACGCCAAGCTGCAGTTCCACGCGCGGGTGACCGACGCCGTCCCAGGCGCGGACAGGGTGGTCGTCTCCGAGGTCGGCGATGCCTGGAACGAGGGTCTGGTCAGCTGGAACAGCAGGCCCGCTCCCGGCGCGGCCCTGAAAACGGTGAACGTGTCCGCTGAGGGCGGCATGGTCGAGCTGGACGTGACCGACTATCTACGGCGCAACGCCGCCGACGGGCGGGCCTCGTTCGCGATTACCGGCGATCCGGCGGGAAGCCACAAGTACATCGGCATCACCTCACGGGAGAGTGCGGTGAACCCGCCGGAACTGATCATCCGGGCCGAGCACACCGACCGGCCGGCGCTCGCGGACACGTACGTCGACGCTGCCAGCCCGGCGGCGGCGCATGGCAGCGGCACCACGCTGGCAGCCGATACCGGCAATCGGCTGGCTCTCCTGCGGTACAGCCTCGCAGCGGTGGCCGATATGAACCGGGCTGCCGTCAACCTGTACGTCAGTCAGTGCGCTACGCAGCCGGTGACGCTCAGGGTCAACGGCGGCGCGGATGGTGGATGGACAGAGAGTGGTACGTCCTGGAACACCCGGCCGTCGGCGACGTTCACGTCGGTGCGAGAGGTGACGTGCACTGGCGACAGTCCGTATGTATCCATTGATGTCACTGGCTTCGCGATAGCGCAGTGGTTCGGTGATCAGAGTTTGAGCCTGCAGGTCACCGCAGACCGCTCCGTCACCATCGGGAGCAGGGAGTCGGCCAACCCGCCTACGCTGACCATCAAGACCAGTTGATCCGACCCCCGCTGGCGGTGCCCCGCTCGTCCATCGCCGGGAGGAGACACCGACCATGGTCGCCCTAGGCGCCCCGACGCGGTACATCCGGCTCAGTCGTCGGCGACGGCCACCGGCTCCGAGCCGATGCAGCGCACCTTCAACTCGTACTCGCGGGTCGACCCCGCGAAGGTGACCTCGACGTCATCGTCCGGTCCCCGGTCCACGTCCCGGACCCGGTAGCCCTGCGCGGGCGCCCAGGAGACGAGGCGTACGCCGTCGGCGCCGCACTCGGCCACGGCCGTGCCGCCCTCGGTGGCGAACCCCCGACGGACCCCGGGGCTGGCGCTGGGTGCGGCGCCCGTCGTGCCCGGAGCGGCCGAGCCGGTGCCCGTCGTGCCGCTGGGCACGGGCTCCGGCGAGGCGAGCGCCCGTTCGATCTCCGCCTCGCTGCGCACCCCACCCGGGGTGCCGGTGATGCTCTCCCCGACCAGTTGGATCGCGCCCAACCCGATCAGGGTCGCCACGGCGACCGTGGCCACCCACCCGGCGGCGACGAGAAGCGAACGACGGCCCATTCCCTGACTATCCCCGATCCGCCCTTGTCGTTGGCACATCCCGACGCTAAGGCATGGTTAACGTGGGCCTAGCCGCCGGCGGTAGCGGTTAACCTGCCAGCTGTGGCCCGCCTGCTGCTCATCGAGGACGACCTGACGATCCGTACACCGCTGATCCGGGCGTTGCGGGAACGCGGCCACGCGGTGGCCGCCGCCTCGACCGCGATGGCCGGCCTGCGGGACGCCCTGGAAGATCGGCCCGACCTCGTCGTGCTCGACCTGGGCCTACCCGACCTGGACGGCCGCGAGCTGCTGCGGATGCTGCGCGCGGTCAGCTCGGTGCCGGTCATCGTGGCCACCGCCCGGGACGACGAGGCCGAGATCGTCCGGGTGCTCGACGCGGGCGCCGACGACTACGTGGTCAAGCCGTTCACCGCCGCGCAGCTCGACGCCCGCGTCCGAGCGGTGTTGCGACGGGGCCCGGCGGGCACGGACGGGCAGGCCCCGTCGCTCGTCGTGGGCGGGCTGCGCGTCGACCCCCGGTCCCGACAGGTCACCCTGGACGGTACGGCGGTGGAGTTGACGCCGCGCGAGTTCGACCTGCTGCACCACCTGGCCGGCCGCCCCGGCCAGGTGGTCACCAAACGTGAACTGCTCACCGAGGTCTGGCAGATCCCGTACGGCGGCGCCGACAAGACCGTCGACGTGCACCTGTCCTGGCTGCGCCGCAAGCTGGGGGAGAACGCCCAACAGCCGCGTTACCTGCACACCGTGCGCGGGGTCGGGGTGCGTCTCGAGGCACCGGCGGCGCAGCCGTGAGGGCCCGGCTCGCGCTGCTGGTCGCCGCCGTCAGCGTGCTCACCCTCATCGCGTTCCTGGTGCCGTTGGCGCTGCTGGTCCGCACCGTCGCGGAGGACCGGGCGACGGTCGCGGCCACCGCCGACGCGCAGAGTCTGGTGCCGGTGGTCGGCACCGCCGACGCGACGACGATCCGACTCACCGTCGAGCAACTCGCCGCCGAGTCCGGGCGACCGGTGAGTGTCTTCCTGCCGGACGGGTCGGTGCTCGGCGCGCAGACCCCCCGTACGCCGGCGGTGGCCCTGGCCGCGCGCGGGCAGAGCCTGACCGGGGAGTCGGCGGCCGGCCGGGAGGTGGTCATCGCCGTGCAGGGTCGAACGGACGGGACCGGGGTGATCCGGATCGTGGTGCCGCGACACGAGCTGACCGCCGGGGTCACCCGGGCTTGGTTGGTGCTGGCCCTGCTCGGTGTGCTGCTGGTGCTGATCGGCCTGTTGGTCGCCGACCGGCTGGCCCGTAATCTGGTTCGCCCGATCAGCGACCTGTCGGCCGTGTCGCACCGGCTGGCCAACGCCGAGCTGGACGCCCGGGTCACCCCGGCCGGTCCGGCCGAGCTGCGCGAGGTGGCCGGTGCGCTCAACCATCTCGCCACCCGGATCCAGGTGCTCCTGGTGCAGGAGCGTGAGCAGGTCGCCGACCTGTCGCACCGGCTGCGTACCCCGTTGACGGCGTTGCGGCTGGAGGCGGAGTCGCTGCGCGACCCGGACGACGCCGCCCGGATCACCACCGCGGCCGACGGGCTCGAACGCGCGGTCACCGGGTTGATCCGGCAGGCCCGGTGGCGTCACTCGCCGTCGGCGCAGCCGGCCACCTCGGACGCGGCGGCGATCGTCGCCGACCGGGTCGCGTTCTGGTCGGTGCTGGCCGAGGACACCGGCCGGGCCGCCACCCTCGACCTGGTTCCCGGCCCGCTGCCGGTGGGTGTGCCCGCCGACGACCTGACGGCGGCCGTGGACGCCCTGCTCGGAAACGTCTTCGCGCACACCCCCGACGGAACGCCGTTCGCCGTCCACCTCACCCGTGACGCGGGGGAGGTGGTCCTCACCGTGGCGGACGCCGGCCCCGGCCTGCCGGTCGGGGCGGTCCGGCGGGGCGCCAGCGCGGCCGGGTCGACGGGTCTCGGCCTGGACATCGCCCGGCGTGCCGCGCAGGCCGGCGGCGGCAGCCTGGAGTTGCGGGCCGGTCCGACTGGCGGGGCTCGGGTGCTGCTGCGGCTGCGCCCACCGACGACCCAGCGGGAGGGTTAGGCGCGGTGCCGTGGGGTAGCTGCCAGCTATGGCGCGGTATACGAAACCCGAGCTCAGAGAGCAGATCAAGGAAGAGGTCAAGGCCTCCGACAAGGGTGGCAGGCCGGGGCAGTGGTCGGCGCGCAAGTCACAGCTGGTGACTCAGGAGTACAAGAAGCGCGGCGGGGGATTCCTGGGCGAAAAGGACGAGCGACAGAAGTCGCTCCAGCGCTGGGGCAACGAGAAGTGGCAGACGAAAGAGGGCGACACCCGCGCGCGCAAGGGCGACACGACGAGCCGTTACCTGCCCAAGAAGGCCTGGGACGAGATGTCGGACAGCCAGAAACGGGCGACCGACACCAAGAAGCGTGCCGCCTCCCGGTCCGGCAAGCAGTACGTCGCCAACACCGGCCCGGCGAAACGGGCGCGTCGAGACGCCACCACGGCCGGCCGGATGTCGGAGATGTCGGTCGCCGAGGCCGCCAAGCTGGTCCGTGGCCTCGACAAGCGGCAGCTCAAAACCGCGTTGCGCAACGAGCACGCCGGCAAGGACCGCAAGACGCTCGTCCAGCGGCTCGAAGCGGAACTCAACAGGCGCGGCTAGCCGCGCCGGCACTGCTGGCGCTGCACCGCGCAGGTCAGGATGCCCGACCTGCGGCCTCGAAGCCCGCCGAGGTGATCCGGTCGTCGTCTCGGCGGCGCAGGATCTGCACCTCGGTGGTCGCCTCGGTGTCGGTCAACGGCAGCACTGCCACCGAGGCGGGCACCACGGCGGAGATGCTCGCCGGCGCGATCGTCACCCCGAGGCCGGCCGCGACCAGGTGCGCCACAGTGGCCCAACTGGTGGCGTCCTGGACGATGCGCGGGGTGTAGCCGGCTTCCAGGCACGGCCGGAGATTGCGCTGGTAGGCCCGCTCGCCGGCCACCCGTGGGAAGAAGACGAACGGGTCGTCGCGCAGCACCACGGCGTTGATCGCGAGGCTTCCCGCGTGCGGGTGGTCGGGCGGCAGGACGGCGACGAAGGACTCGGTGGCGAACGTGGTGCCGACCAGGTCGTCGTGGTCGTCCGCGTCCCGGACCACGCCGAGATCGACCTCGCCGTTCAACAACCGGTCGACGATGTGCGCCGTGTACGCCTCGTGCAGCCGCAGGTGGACGGCCGGATGGCGTTCGCGGAAACGACGGATCGGCCCGGCCAGCCCGAGCGGGATCGCCGAACTGACGAAGCCGATGTCGAAGCGCCCCTGCTCCCCGCGCCCGATGCGCCCCGCCTCGTGCACGTCGTCGGCCACGGCGGCCAACACCCGCCGGCACCGGTCCAGATACGCCTCGCCCGCGGGCGTGAGTGCCACCGACCGGGAGGTGCGGACGAACAGCGGCGTACCGATCATCGCCTCGAGCTGACGGATCTGCTGCGACAGCGGCGGCTGGGCCATCCGCAACCGCACTGCGGCGCGGCCGAAGTGCAGCTCCTCGGCGACCGCGACGAAGTAGCGCAGGTGGCGCAACTCGGGTTCCATACCTCAAGGATACGAATGACCCCGAACAAGATATTGGACGTTCGAATAGCGGTGGCCGGAGAATCGAACCATGAACCCGAGCACGCTCACCGTCACGTCCATGACGACCGCTGCGGAGGCCGAGGCCTTCCGGACGCTGAACGAAGAATGGATCTCCCACTTCTTCACCATCGAGGAGTCGGACCGCAAGACGCTCGGCGACCCGTTCGCCGCCATCGTCGACCCGGGCGGCGACGTGCTGATCGTCCGCGACGGCGGGGAGATCGTCGGCTGTGTCGCCCTGGTCCGCAACTCCGACGACGTCTTCGAACTGTCGAAGATGACGGTGGTCCCGGCGGCGCGCGGCAAGGGCCTCGGCCGCCAGCTCATCGGGGCGGCGATCGAGCGGGCCCGCCAGCTCGGCGCGACCACCTTGTTCCTGGGCAGCAGCACCAAACTTGCGAACGCCGTGCACCTCTACGAGGCTGCCGGCTTCCAGCACGTCAGTCCGGAACAGATCCCGCTGCCGCCGTACGCCCGCGCCGACGTCTTCATGCGAATGGCGCTCTGATCACTTCCGGTCGAGGCGCAGCCTTCGGGCTCGGTGCGCGGCCGACGCCAGCGCCGGCTTAACCCGGCCTTAGCGTTCGGACAGCGCGGTGCTATCCCACTTCAGCCGATCCTCGGAGTCGACAACACAGGAGTTGACATCCGAGGAAAGGTGGACACCACGATGAAGCGCACCAACCTGCTTCTGGCGACGGTCGGCGGGTCGGCGGTGCTGGCGGTGACCGGGGTCGCGCTCGGCGTCAACGCCGTGAGCGACACGCGGGCCGGCGGCACGGCACTCGCCGCGGCCACCGTCGCCCCGACGGCCACGGACGCGCCGGAGGCCGGCACGACCACCGCCGCGCCGGGAACCAGCGGTACGCCGTCGGCAGGTGCCTCGTCGGGTACGCCCAGCGGTACGCCGACCACCGGCACCGCGCCGGCAGGCAGCGCGGTCGACGAGAAGCGCGCCGGTGAGATCGCACTCGCCAAGGCCGGTGGCGGCCAGATCGTCGAGGTCGAATCCGAGCAGGAGAACGGCCGGCCGGTGTGGAGCGTCGAGATCGTCGCTGGCGAGACCGAGCACGAGGTGGACGTCGACCGGGACAACGGCTCGGTGGTGAAGGCCGAGCAGGAGCCGGTCGACAACGACGACAACGACGACAACGACGACAACGACGCCGACACCGACGACGATGACACGGACGACGACGACAACGACAACGACTGACCGTCCGCTGCCGCCGCCCGTCACCGGGATCCCCCGGGGCGGGCGGCGGCTCGCGTCGTGGCGCAGGCGCCCGGTGCGGCGGCCTCAGATGGCGACGCGTTGCTCCTGGACCGTCGGCTGGTCCTGGTCGAACTGGGTGCGGTACAACTCCTGATACCGGCCACCGGCGGCGAGCAGGTCGCCGTGTCGCCCACGCTCGACGATCCGGCCGTCTTCGACGACGAGGATCTGGTCTGCCGCCCGGATGGTGGAGAGCCGGTGCGCGATGACCACACTCGTCCGGCCGGTCAGGGCTTCGGCGAGGGCCTCCTGAACCGCCGCCTCAGAGGTGGAGTCGAGGTGCGCGGTGGCCTCGTCGAGGATGACCACGCGCGGACGGGCCAGCAGCAGCCGCGCGATGGTGAGCCGTTGCCGTTCCCCGCCCGACAGCCGGTACCCGCGTTCACCGACGACCGTGTCGAGCCCATCGGGGAGGGAGCGGATCAGGTCGTCGAGTCGGGCACGCCCGAGCACCTCCCACATCTCGTCCTCCGTGGCGTCCGGTCGAGCGAACGCCAGGTTGGCGCGGATGCTCTCGTGAAAGAGATGCCCGTCCTGGGTGACCACGCCCAGCGCAGTCCGGATCGACTCGGCCGACAGGTCGCGTACGTCGACGTCGGCGAGCCGCACCGCGCCGTCCTCGACGTCGTACAGGCGGGGAACGAGTTGCGCTATCGTCGACTTGCCCGCCCCGGAGGAGCCGACGAGGGCGACCATCTGCCCCGCCTCGGCGCGGAACGACACCCCGTGCAGCACCTCGTCGCCGCCGCGGGCATCGAGCTTCACCACATCTTCGAGAGACGCGAGCGACACCTTGTCCGCTGACGGGTAGCCGAACCGTACCCCGTCGAACTCCACCGCGACCGGCCCGTCGGGGAGCGGCCGGGCGTCGGGTCGGTCGAGGATCAGCGGCTTGATGTCGAGGATCTCGAACACCCGCTCGAAGCTCACCAACGCGCTCATCACCTCCACCCGGGCGCTGGCCAGCGAGGTCAACGGCGCGTAGAGACGCGACAGCAGCAGCGCGAGGGCGACCACGGTCCCGGCGTCCAGGCTGCCCCGCAGGGCGTAGATTCCGCCCAGCCCGTAGACCAGGGCCAGCGCCAGCGAGCCGACGACGGTGAGCGCGGTGATGAAGACCCACTGGAGCATGGCGGTGCGGATGCCGATGTCCCGCACCCGACGCGCCCGCGCTGCGAACTCGGCCGACTCCTCGGCCGGCCGCCCGTACAGCTTGACCAGGGTCGCGCCGGGCGCCGAGAAGCGTTCCGTCATCCGCGTGCTCATCGCCGCGTTGTGCTCGGCCGCCTCACGCTGCAACTGGGCGAGCTTCGAACCCATCCGGCGCGCCGGGAGGACGAAGATGGGCAGCAGCACGAGCGCCAGCACCGTGATCTGCCACGAGAAGCTCAGCATCACCGCCAGCGTCAGTGCCAGGGTGACCGCATTGCCGACCACCCCGGACAGGGTGTCGCTGAAGGCCCGCTGCGCGCCGATCACGTCGTTGTTCAGGCGGCTGACCAGCGCACCGGTGCGCGTCCGGGTGAAGAACGCCACCGGCATGCGCTGCACGTGGTCGAAGACGGCCGTCCGCAGCTGGACGATGAGCCCCTCGCCGATGCTGGCGGACAGGAACCGCGTCACCAGACCCAGGCCGGCTTCGGCCAGGGCGATCACGGCGATCAGCACCGCCAACCGGATCACGACGCCGCTGTCGGCGCCGTCCACGATGGCCTCCACCACCCGTCCGGCGAGGACCGGTGCCGCCACCGTGAGGACAGCCGTCACCACGCTCAACAGCAGGAACCTGACGATCAGGGACCGGTGCGGACGCGCGAACTCCACGATGCGCTTCAGGGTGACACGGGACAGTGGTCGTTCTTCCTGCGCGTTCATCGCGTGGTGCAGAGACGTCCACGCGGCAAATTCCATGCTCATGCCTCACCTCCGATACGGAGGTTAGGACCTCACCCGAGATTGAGGTCAAGTCACCGCGCCGGGCGTTTCACCTCGGCCCGCGACCGGAGATCGCCGGGCGTCGCGACGCAGCGTGAACCAGAATGGTCGGCACTGAGTTGGTGCCCGGTGTGACGTCGTCCCCGACCGGATCCATCATCCCGGTCGGGAGCGCCGCTGCGTCGTCGCCAGAGGCATGGTCGAGCGGCGGTGTGGGGGAGCGGGCGGACCGCGTCAGTCGTCGGGCTGCGCCTGGCCGGCGACGCCCTCGATGCCGGAGCGGGGCTCGAGAACCACCACCGCGGTTTCGGACGGGCGCAGTGCCGCGAAGGCGTCCAGGTTGGTGTCGATGTCGCGCCAGCGGATCCACAGGCGGTCCCGCTCCTCCCCGGCAGCGGCGCGCCCACGGACCAACCGCCGCCCGTCTACCAGGTCGACGGTCGCCTCCGGATGGGTCCGCAGGTTGAGCCACCAGGCCGGCTCACCCTCACCCCAGCCGTTCATCGCCAACGTGAACAGGTTGGGCCCATCCTCCAGGTAGGCGACGATGACGCCGCGCTGCTGACCGGTACGGCGACCGGTCGTGGTCAGCCGCAGGGTGCCCCAACGGTCCGGGCGGGGCCGCCAGAGCCCGACTCGGCCGCGAAACACCCGATAGAGCCCCCGGTGCACGGACCAGGCTGTCCGGATGAACCAGCGCGGCGGCAGCCTCGGCTTCTTTGCGCGATCCTCGATCGACACGACGACCTCCACACCCTGCGCGGCGATGGTAAGAACAGAATGCCAGTCGCGCCCCCGGCGCGGAATGGTGCGCGTGGTGATCGTTGGAAGGCAGGTCACGACGCATTCGGTACCGTTGCTGGGCAGTGTGTGTGGGGACACTGTCGAGATCCTGGTTGAGTGGTGGGAGTGGGTGGTGGCTGTGTGGGCGGTAGGTAAGGTCATCCGGTTCGACGACGCACGTGGATACGGCTTCATCGCGCCGACGAAGGGCGGCGAGGACATTTTCGTCCACGCCAACGACTTCGGCGAGCAGCGGCACCTGGTGCATCCCGGCATGCGTGTCGAGTACGAGGTGGAGGCCGGCGACCGTGGTCTGAAGGTGGCGGCCCTGCGGATCGTCGAGCCGGTCGCGGGCGTCCGCCCGGAACGGGTGCCGGACGTCGTGCCGACGCGGACCGGGCAGACCGGTGAGGATGACGGGATGTGCGACGTCCTGTCGCCGCGCGAGTTCACCTACGAGGTGACGGAGTTGCTGATCGAGCGGGTGCCGACGCTTACCGCGGCCCAGATCTCCGCGATCCGGCAGCCGCTGGTCGACCACGCCAGATCGCACGGCTGGGTCGAGAGCTGAGCCGCTGGCCCGATCCGCTCACCGGTGCCGTGCTGTCGTCATCGGCGAACGGGTGCGAACGGCACCCGGAGCTCGATGCCCCGACGGGTCACGGCCAGAGCCTCACCGATGAAGCTGATGCCGATGGTGAGTTGGATCGGACGGGCCGCCGCCTGCATCCCGAGGTGGTCGGCGAGCAGGCTGTAGCCGAGCATCGCGACAAGCGTGCCGACGACGGCCGCGAAGGTTCGGCCGCGGTAGCGCTGCCAGAGGAAGCCGCGCTTCTCGTAGACCACGACGAGCGAGCCGCGTAGGTAGCCGAGGGCGAGGCCCAGGGCGCAACCGCCCACCAGCCAAGCGTAATCGGCAGTGCGCACGCCGTCGGTCCTGAGCAGGATGTAGAGGCCGATGGTGGTGAGGATGACCGGTGGCGCCCACAGATCGCGCTTGTTCAGGGGTTCGCCGGTCAGCCGCTTCACGACGATGACGATCAGCGCGAGGACGATGATTGCCGCCACGACCCAGACGTTCACTGCCGCACCCCCGAATTTGGCACCGTCGTGCCAAATTATCATGGCATGATCGTGCTATAAAGTTCTCGTGCCAAAGATCGTCGATCCCGAGCAACGTCGTCGTATGGTGGCCGACGCGGTTTACGCGGTTGTCGCACGCGACGGCCTGCAGGCGGCCACGCTGCGCAATGTGGCCGACGAGGCGGGGCTGGCCATTGGATCGGTTCGGCACTACTTCACCGACCACGAAGAGCTGATGATCTTCGCCGTTCAGGAGCTTGGCCGCCGCGTCGGCGAGCGGGTCTGGGCGCATGCCGAGCGCCTGCTCGGCGACTCTGGCGGCAGCCGCGCGGATCGACGATGCCGTACCGAGGAACTCCTGGCCGAATTTCTGCCGCTCGACGACCTCCGCCGCGACGAGATGCTCCTGCGGCACACGTTCACCACAGCGGCCCGGACTCGTCAGTCGTTGCTCATCCACGCCGAGGCCCTTCAGCAGACCCTTGACGAGTTGGTGCAGCGTACGTTGCAGGGTGCGCAGGAGGCCGGCGGCCTGCCCACCGACCTCGACGTGGAGGTGGAGAGCGTCCGCCTCCGTGCCCTGCTCGACGGGCTGGGGCTGCAGGCCGTGATGTTCCCAGGGCGTTTTCCGCCCAGTCTGTTGCGCGAGGTTCTGCGCCGTCACCTGGACTCGCTCGTCGCCGCGCCGGACGGCGCCGCCGGGTAACGGTCCGCCCGCGACCGGAGCTAGGCGAGTAAGTCCTCACTCAAGACGGGGCTGGGGTCGCGGCGAAGGTCGCTCGCCATCCGCTCTGGGCTGCCGGCCAGGTCGATGTGCTGGCGAGCGGTATACCTCAGGGTCATATTCATGACTCTGAGGTATACCGTTCACCACCGCACCCGCCCTCAGGAGGTCACCGACGCTCACCGCCGGCCGCCGCCGGCCGCCGGCTGCGCCCACCGCCCCAGCCAGGGTCAGGACTTACTCGTCTGGGCGTCTCTGCCCAGGTAGGTCTCGGCCAGCTGACGTAGGCGGGTCCGGTCGAAGCTGCGCCCGTGGCCGGGATGGACGACTGACACGTCGAGATCGGTGAGAAACTCCATGCTGCGCCGATAGGCGGCCACATCGGAGTTCGCCAGGTCATCGATCAGCGCGCCCTCGTAGATGATGTCGCCGGAATACAAGGTCCCGGTGCACTCCTCCAGCAGGGCGATGCTGCCCGGGGTGTGGCCGGGAAGGTGCAGCACGGTGAGAGTTCGCCCGCCCAGGTCGACGTGGTCGCCGTCGTCGAGCATTCGGTGCAGGGTCATGGGTGCGATGCGGTAGCTGGTCGGGTCGTAGTCCGGTTCGGGCAGGACGTCGATCATCAGCTCCGGGACGGGTTCGCCCGCCGCGTCGATCCCGAGCTTGTCGAAGAGTTCCGCGCCGTACAGGCTCGCCGGAACGCCCGCCGTCAGGAGTTCCGCCTCGGCGGGGTGCGCGGCCCGGTCCGCGAACTCGGCCGCCCCACCGACATGATCCAGGTGCGCGTGGGTGAGCAGGACCATCGGATCGCGCTCGAACATCGCCGGGATCGCCTCCCGGAGGGCGACGACCCCGAGCCCGGCATCGATCACCAGGTCGCGATCGTTGCCGCGCAACCACCAGAAGTTCGCCGACAGGAGCTCGTTGACGTGCGGTTCCGAGAGCCGGATGACGCCACTACCCACCTCACCTCGGGCGTACCAGTCGACCATGTCGACAATTGTGCCAGCGATGGGTGTGCGCTTCGATCGGTCACAGCCCGGCGTGCGTGGTCAGGCTCTGCCGCAGGTGCAGTTTCGGCCTGGACCCGACGACCGAACCGACGACCTCACCCTGACGGAACACCAGCAGCGTCGGCAGGGACATGACCCGGTAGCGCCGCGTGGCCTGCGGGTTGTCGTCGGAGTTGAGCTTGGCGATGACCATTCGCTCGCCGAACTCCTGTGCCAGCTCGACGAGGCTCTTCTCGATCATCTTGCAGGGCGGGCACCACTCGGCCCAGAAGTCGACCACGACGGGCCGATCGCTGGCGAGCACCAACTCGGCGAACGTGTCGTCGGTGACGGTGGTCAGGGAGCCGACTGTCGTCTCCTGGGGCATGTTTCCTCCCGGTGTGCGATGGCGTGGGTGAGCTGGGTGCGCAACTGCTGACGGACCGCTGTGAGCCGACCGAGGTAGTCGTCGACCTCGGCGAGCTTGCGTCGCAGCACCAGCACGGAATCGGGGCAGACGTCGCCGGACGCGTTTCCCGCCCGGAGGCAGGCGACGAACGGACGGACGTCGTCGAGGCCGAAGCCGACGTCGAGCAGCGCGCGGATCTCCTGGACCACCCGCAGCTCCGCCTCGTCGTAGACGCGGTAGCCATTGGCCGAGCGCTGCGGGCGTACCAACCCGTGGGCCTCGTAGTAGCGCAACGTACGGGTGCTCGTGCCGGCCCGTTCCGCCAGCTCGCCGATCAGCATCAGACCTCCTCGACCAGCCCGTCGCGACCAGGCTAAACCTTGTCGTCAGCGTCAAGGCAAGGTCGCGCCCGGGGGACGGCTCAGGGCGCCGCGAGGCGGCGCCCTGAGCGTCTGGACGTGCTGGAGGGCCTAGCCGATGCGGAACTGCTCGCCGTAGACGGCGAACACCAACGGCGTGTTCAGGTTGAAGTTGCCGTTGTTGAGGAACACCCGCTGGGCCGTGTCGACGCGGGACGTGTCCGAGTGGGCTTCCTCCTTCTTCATCTCGATGACCCGCTCGTCGAGGAACGCGTTGAGCCAGGTCCGCTCGTCGCCGCCCTGCGCCGGGGGCTTCGCGCGGGCGAGGGCGCGGCTGCGGATCTGGCGCATGCCCTCGTACCCGTGCATGACCGCGGCGTCGTAGTAGGCGAACTGACCGAGCGCCCGGACCTGGTCGTTCTTGCCGTCGCGTACCGAAGGGTTGAAGTAGACCCGGTCCCGCTCGGCCTCCTGGGCCGCCCGGAACACCGAGTCGTTGGCCGCGGACCGCCAGTCGCGGGGGAAGTTGGGGTCGAGGCCGGCGTGCGACGCGGTGCCGTTGACGGCGCGCAGCGCCGGCAGGTAGCCGGCCAGCACGTTGCCCGGCTTGGTGTTCGTGTACGCCTGCACCAGTTCGAGCATGTCGCCGGTGCCGGAGCAGAAGCCGATGATGCCGGCGGTGTAGCCGCGACCGTCGCCGATGTCCTCGATGTAGGAGAACTGCGCACGCCAGTCGAGCGACGAGTTCTCCGCGGTCGAGACGAGCTGCATGGCGACGTCCTTCTTCGCCGGGTCGTCGAGGTTGGTGCCGGCCGGGACGGTAGCGGTCGGCGTGGGGGTCGGTGTGCCCCCGCCGGGCAGCGTCCACCGCTGGTTGCTGGTGCCCCCGCAGGTCCAGATCTGCAACCGGGCGCCGTTCGCGGTGCTCCGGTCGGTCACGTCGAGGCACTTGCCCGAGGCGGTGTTGACCAGGGCGCCGTTGCTGGCCGTCCACTTCTGCGCGCCGGTGTTGTTGCAGTCGTACAGCTGGATCTTGGCGCCGTTGGCGGTCGACGCGGCGGTGACGTCCAGGCACTTGCCGAGTGCGCGGATCGAGTTGTCGGTGTTGCCGACGGTCCACGTCTGGGCCGCGCTGCCGTTGCAGTCGTAGAGCTGGACCGCCGTGCCGTTCGCCGGATTGGCCCCGGCGACGTCGATGCACTTGCCACCGAGGCCGGTGATCGGACCGGCGGTCGCGGCGCTGGCCGACGGCAGGCCGTAGCCGACCGCCGCGACGCCGGTCAGCAGGGTGCCCACGACGTAGGCGGCTGTTCTCTTGCGCACCATGGTGTTCCTCGGGGAAGGGGCGGCATGCCGCCGGCCGGTAGGTGCCCGGCGCGGCGATCGGCCCCGGCGGGCACCACGAGAATTGGAAACTGTATTAACAGATATCAGTACGTCGGGTCGCCGTCAATCGACGAGCGCAGGCCGTGACGGCGCATGTTCATCTCGTTGTCGGCGGGCGTTGTGCGCCAGGACGGCCACCGGGGTGCTCGGCCCGCGGACCACCCAGTTAGATGGCGTGAGCAGTGCCGCGTCCCGGGCGAGACGACCCGGGACGGCACCGACACGCAAGGAGCGCTCCATGGCAGTCCACCTCCGCCGTACCCGGTCTCTGTGGGTCACGGCCGCCACCGTCCTCGCCGTGGCGGCGGTGTCCGCCTGCGACAGCGCGGACGCCGCCGACCCGGTCGGCGCGCCGAGCGCCGCCGCCGCGCCGACGGAGGCCACGCCCACCGGCGCCGCGGTGCCGGCGGTCAAGGGCAAGCTGCGCGGGTACGGCACGGTGCGGCAGCTCAGTGAGGCCGCGGACCTGGTGGTCCGGGGTGCGGTCGAGGCGAACGGGTTCCGGGTGGACGAGGTGCTGCGCGCGGCGAACGGATCGTCCGTGGGGGCCGGGACGCGAATCACGCTCGCCAGCCTGGATCGCGGCGTGGCCGACATGGCCCAGATGTCCACGCTCACGGCCGGTCAGGTCGTGGTGCTCTACCTCGCCAGGGACCCGGAGGCCCCGACGTTCCGGACGCTCAGCGGCGACTTCGGGGTGTTCGACGTGGCCGGGGCCGGCGACGACGCGGTCGCGGTGTCCCGCTCGCAGGCCATGGCCGTCAGCGGTCTGGTCGCCGAGGACCCGTCGGCGTCCGGCCACGGCTTCCGCACCACCCTCGGCCAGCTTCGGACCGTCGCCGGCCAGGTGAAGTAGCACGACGGACGCGGACGGCACCCCGGGGGGTGCCGTCCGCGCGGTCAGTGCTCGCGGTAGGTGGCCAGGTCGAAGTCGGCGTACACGCCGTCGCCGCCGAGATCCTGCACCCACAGGCCGACGAACGCCCCGGTGAAGCCCCACGCGGCCGGCTCGCCGTCGATGATCAGTGCGGCGTGCTCGTCGGACAGGATCGTCGCGTCCAGGTCGACCGGGAGCCGCCGCCACCCAGCGCCGAGGTCGTACTCGAAGCCCACCACCGGCCCGTCGAACACCGCACGCAGACCGACCCGGGTGACCCCGCTGGCGTCGACGGTCAACTCGGGGTACGGGGTGCGTCGCCCGTTGTCGGAGCTGAGCAGCTCCAGCACCGTCCGCCCGTCGTCGGCCCGCGTCAGGTAGAGGTGGTGCCAGTTCAGCGTGTTGTAGTAGGCGGTGATCCCGGCGAGCTGACGGTGGTCGACCGGGTCGAACTCCACCACCGTCTCCAGGGAGCAGTGCGTCGCCTCGACGCGTCGCGCGACCAGGCTGGGAGCCTGTCGGCCGACCGGTGACTGCCCGCCGTGCACGCGCAGGTGCGACGGACGCGACCGTAGGTCGATCCAGTCGTCGGTGGCCGGCCGGCGCAGTGTCGACCAGCACAGACCCAGCTCGGAGCCGTCGAAGTGGTCGGTGTCGGGTTCCGCCGGCCACGGGTGCGCGGGCAGGTCCGGCGCGACGACCTCGTCCGCGGGCACCCCGCCGGGGATCCGGGGCCAGCCATCCGCCGGCCACTCGACCCGCTGGATCGCGGTCTCCCGGCCCAGCACGCAACTGCCCAGCGGTGAGTAGGGGCGACCCACCAGGTGGGCCAGATACCACTCGCCGCCCTGGGTGCGCACCAGACTGCCGTGACCGGCCTTCTGCAACCGCAGGTCGGGTCGGCCCACCGAGCTGAGCAGCGGGCCGTCCGGGTCCACCTCGTACGGCCCGAACAACTCCCGGGAACGCGCCACGGTGACCTGGTGCTCCCAGCTGGTGCCGCCCTCGGCGGTGATCAGCCAGTACCAACCGTCGTGGCGGTACAGGTGCGGGCCCTCGGTGACCCCGACCGGGGTGCCGGTGAACAGGATGCGGGGCCGGCCGACCAGGCGTCGCGCGGCCCGGTCGTACTGCTGGATCTCGATGCCGCCGAAGCGGTCCCGGCCGGGTCGCCAGTCCGCGCTCATGCTCAGCAGCCAGGTGGTGCCGTCGTCGTCGTGGAACAGGGCGGCGTCGAAACCGCGCCCGTGCAGCTTCACCGGATCCGACCAGGGGCCGGTGATGTCCTCGGCGGTGACCAGGAAGTTCTGTGGGTCCCAGTAGCCGCTGGCGAAGCTGGCCACGTCGCTGTAGACGAGGTGGAACTGACCGTCGTGGTACGTCAGGTCGGGCGCCCACACGCCGTTGGAGTCACCGCAGCCACGCAGGTCGAGCAGGCGGCGGTCGGTGATGATCCCACCCAGGGTGCGCCAGTTCACGAGATCACGCGAATGGTGCACACGCACGCCCGGATACCACTCGAAGGTCGAGGTGGCCAGGTAGTAGTCATCGTCGACGCGCAGGATCGACGGGTCCGGATGGAATCCGGCGAGCACAGGGTTGCGGATCGACCGGGCAGCGGTCACCACGTTAGCGATGTCGGTCGACACGAGGGCTCCTCTGGACGACTGTCTGGAACTTCCGGAAACTTGCGGTCCCGGATCACTGGAAGTCCTGCCTACGCTAGCCGGTCTTTTCGCAATAGGACAGAGGTCTTGACCGTTGCGGCCACAGCTCGTAGCGTGCCGGCCATCGACCGGTAATACCGGCGAAGCAATGAAAGTTCCGGAGATCCATAAGTCCCACCCGCCGGCTCGGCCGGCGTCCGAGCACCCTGTGAGTCCCCGAAGGGATGGATCATGACTACGCACCTCTCCCGCCGAACGCTGCTCGGCCTCGCCGGTGCCGGCGCCGGCGCCTACCTGCTGAGCGCCTGCAGCGGTGACGACAAGTCCAGCGACCCGAACGCGCCGCAGACCATCAACTGGTGGCACATCCAGAACACCGACCCGTTGCTGCCCGTCTGGGCGGCGATCGCGAACGAGTACAAGACGGCACACACCAACGTGACGTTCGACATCCAGCCCCTGGAGAACGAGGCGTTCAAGGCCAAGCTCACCACCGTCACCCAGGCTGGCGACCCGCCGGACCTCTTCCAGTCCTGGGGCGGCGGCGTGCTCAAGCAGCAGGTCGACGCGGGCCTGGTCAAGGACCTCACCGACGACGTGAAGCCGTGGATCGGCGGGTTGCTTCCCGCCGCCATGGAGCCGTACACGATCGACGGCAAGATCTACGGCGTTCCGTTCGACGTCGGCATGGTCGGATTCTGGTACAACAAGGACCTCTTCACCCGCGCCGGAATCACCGCCGTGCCCACCACCTGGACGGGTGTGCTCGACGCGGTCCGCAAGCTCAAGGCCGCGGGCATCACCCCGATCGCCCTGGCCGGCAAGGACAAGTGGCCGGCCCACTTCTACTGGTCCTACCTCGCGATGCGAATCGGCGGGAAGGACGCGCTGCAGAAGGCCGTCACGGACAAGAACTTCGACAGTCCCGACCTCGTCGCCGCCGGCGACCGGCTCAAGGAGCTCGTCGACCTCCAGCCGTTCCAGAAGGGGTTCCTCGGCGCCTCGTACAGCTCACCCGACGGGCAGGCCGCCACCATGGGCAACGGTGGCGCCGCCATGGAGCTCATGGGGCAGTGGGCGCCGGCGACGCAGTCGACGAGCTCCACCAGCAAGAAGGGCATCGGCGACAAGCTCGGCTTCTTCCCGTTCCCCGCCGTCGACGGCGGAAAGGGCGTCGCCACCGAGGTGTTCGGCGGCGGCAACGGCTTCGCGGTCGGCAAGAACGCGCCCGGGGCCACCGTCGACTTCCTGAAGTTCCTGCTCAGCGCCGACAACCAGCGCACGGCCACGAAGACCGGCGCGGTGCTGCCGACCGTGAAGGAAGCCGCGTCGGCCATCACCGACCCCAACGCCAAGACCGTCGCGGACACTCTGGCCAGCTACACCGGCTTCCAGCTCTACCTCGACCAGGCGTACGCGCCCGCACTCGGTTCGCAGATCAACGACAGCGTGGCCGAACTCATCGCCGGCAACAAGTCGCCCGCGCAGATCGTCAAGGACATCACGCAGGTGGCGAAGACCGTCTGACCGTGCTCTCCCACCCATCCGTAGCCGGCCGCAAAACCCCAGTGGAGTAGGCATGACCACGCCATCGACCGTGTCGGACACCAGGCGCGGCGACACGGCGACGGACCCGCCGGCACCGGGGCCGGGCACCGCGCGTCAGCGCGGCCGCCAGCCCCGGCCGGGCCGCGGCGGCGTCCTCGCCATCTTCCTCACACCAGCCCTGGTGCTGTTCCTGCTGTTGGTCATCGCCCCGATCCTGGTGGCCGGCTACGGCAGCCTCTACAAGTGGAACGGCTTCGGGCTGCCGGAGAACTTCATCGGGCTGGACAACTACACACGCGCCTTCCAGGACCCGACCTTCCGGGGCGACCTGTGGCGCGGGTTCGTGCTGGTGCTGCTGTCGCTGGCCGTCCAACTGCCCGCCGCGCTGGCCCTGGCCATGTTGCTCAACCAGCCCCTGCGGGGCCGCGCCGTCTACCGGCTCGTCTTCTTCGCCCCGTACGTGCTGTCCGAGGTCACCACGGCCGTCCTGTTCACCCTGGTGTTCTCACCCAACCGGGGCCTGGGCGAGGCGCTCTCCGGGTGGCTGAGCGCCGACGCCGGTGCCGTCTTCGCCGACCCGGACACCGTGCTGTTCGCCGTCTTCCTGGTGGTGTCCTGGAAGTACTTCGGCCTCTACATGATGCTGTTCCTGGCGGCGCGACAGGGCATCCCCAAGGAGCTCTCGGAGGCCGCGGTCACCGACGGCGCCACCGCCTGGCAGGCGTTCCGACACGTCACCCTGCCCCTGCTCGGCCCGACGATCCGGATCAGCGTGTTCCTGTCCGTCATCGGCACCATCCAACTGTTCGACATGGTCTGGGTGCTCACCGGTGGTGGCCCGATCCACTCCTCGGAGACCATGGCCGTGACGATGTACGAGTACGGTTTCCGCCGCTTCGAAGTCGGCTACGCCAGCGCGATCAGCATCATCATGTTCCTGCTGAGCCTCGTCTTCGCCCTGTTCTACCAGCGTGTGGTCCTGCGTCGGGACACCGCGGGCGCGATCACCAACCAGGGAGGCCAGCGATGACCGCCAGGATCAGTCGCGCCCAGCGAACCCGCAGCCTCGTGCTGCACCTGATCTGCGTGGCCGTCGGCGCGCTGATCGTCGTACCGGTCTGGTTCGGGGTGCTCGGCGGCTTCAAGGACAACGGTCAGTTGTCCACCAACCCGCTGGGCTGGCCCGACCCCTGGGTGGGGAACTACGTCGACATCCTCGCCAACGGGTTGTTCTGGCGACAGCTCAGCAACAGTGTGCTGATCGCCGTGAGCAGCACCTTCATCGTCGTCGGCGCGGCGGCGATGGCCGCGTTCGTCTTCGCGCGCTACGCGTTCCGGGGCCGTGAGTTCCTGGTGACCCTCTTCGCGATCGGTCTGATGTTCCCGTTCGCGGTGGCCATCCTGCCGCTGTTCATCCTGCTGCGCGGCATGGGCCTGCTGGACAACCCGCTCGGCGTCATCCTTCCCCAGGCCGCCTTCGGGCTGCCGATCACCATCATCATCCTGCGCCAGTTCTTCCGCACCATCCCGGCCGAGGTGGAGGAGGCAGCTGTCCTGGACGGCTGCGGTTCCTTCGGGTTCTTCTGGCGGGTCCTGCTGCCGATGGCCCGCCCCGCCCTGGCCACCGTCTCGGTGCTGGCCATCGTGACCAGCTGGAACAACTTCATGTTGCCGCTCGTCGTCTTCAGCGACCAGAGCTGGTGGACGCTCCCCGTCGGGGTCCAGGCCTTCCAGGGCCAGTACGCCGACGACACCGCACGGGTGCTCGCGTACGTCGTGCTGTCCATGCTGCCGGCCCTGGGCTTCTACGCCGTGGCCGAACGGCAGCTCATCGGGGGCCTCACCGGCAGCGTCAAGGGGTGACACCGCACCACCGCGAGCAGACCTGAGCCTCCCGGCAGACGAAGGAGCGACCGTGGGCGCGGAGAACGGCCGAAACGTCACCATCGCGATGATCGCGCGGTTGGCCGGTGTCTCGGTGCCCACGGTCTCCCGGGTCATCAACGGGCGATCCGATGTCGCCCCGGACACCCGGGAACGTGTCGAGGCGCTGCTCAACCGGCACGGCTACCGCCGCCGGTCGCCGGCCCGGCGCACCGACGCCGCCCTCATCGACCTGGTCTTCAACGACCTGGACAGCCCGTGGGCCGTGGAGATCATTCGTGGGGTGGAGGACGTCGGCCAGAGCAGCGGCGTCGGCACCGTCGTGTCGGCCATCCACTGGCGCATCTCCTCGGCCAAGCAGTGGCTCGACAACATGCGTACGCGCTCCACCGAGGGCATCATCTTCGTGACCTCGATGGTGAACCCACCGTTGCAGGCCGAGCTGCGCCGCCTGCACCTGCCGGTGGTCATCATCGACCCGGCCGGCGTCGACCCGCAGGAGTCGCCCACCATCGGCGCCACCAACTGGGCCGGCAGCCTGAGCGCCAACCAGTACCTGATCAGCCTCGGCCACCGCCGCATCGGCTTCATCGCCGGGCCACCGCACCTGATGTGCAGCCGGGCCCGGATGGACGGCTACCGGGCCGCCCTCGGTGCCGCCGATATCCCCGTCGACGACGCCCTCATCCGCCCCGGCAACTTCTACCACGAGGCCGGATTCAGCGCCGGCAGCCAACTCCTGGCGCTGCCTGACCCGCCCACCGCCATCTTCGCGTCCAGCGACCAGATGGCGCTCGGCGTCTACGAGGCGGTGCGCAAACGCGGGTTGCGGGTGCCCGACGACGTGAGCGTGGTCGGCTTCGACGACCTGCCCGAGGTGCGGTGGTGCTCCCCGCCGCTGACCACGGTGCGCCAACCCCTGGCCGAGATGGGCATGCTGGCCGCACGGACCGTGCTGCGCCTCGCCGCCGGCGAGAAGACCGAGAGCCCTCGGGTCGAGCTGGCCACCGAGCTCATCGTCCGCGACAGCGCCGCACCACCCCGCTGACGTCAGCGCCCGGCCCCACGTCCGTGATCGGGCCTCGCGGACACCGTTGCACCGCGGGGGCATGATTACCGGATGCGTGCTGACTCGCTCCGTCGCAGCCCGGAGACGGGGTGACCAGTGGATCTCGGCCCTGATCCCCGCGACGTCCAGGTGCTCGGTGTCGGCATCGACCGGTACGCGGGTGGGAGCGACTGGAGTCTGGTCGGGCCGGTCGACGACGCCATCCGGTTCGCACGCCGGTTCGTCGACTGCGGGGTGCCGCCGGAGCAGGTGACCCTGCTGTTGGCCCCCGAACCCGATCCGAGCGACGTCCCGCCGGGAGTCGTCGTGCGAGCCGCCGACCGAGCGACCGTACGGGACGTGCTGCTCCGGGAGTTGCCGACCCGCCCCCAGTCCACCCTCTACGTGGTGTGGGGAGGCCACGGCTACGTCGACACCGGCCGGCACCGGCGGCTCTACTACGCCGACGCCACCGCCACCGACGCCGGCTCACTCGACCTGGATTCCATGCTCGCCACGTTCGCCTCAGACCTCGTGCGGTCGTTCGACCGGCAGTTGTGGATCGTCGACGCGTGCCAGTCGCACGACCGCCCGCACGCGCTGCGTACGCCCGGCAACGAGACCTTCCCCGCCGGCGAACCCGCCGCCGGTCGGACACAGGACGTGCTGTTCGCCGCCGGTGTCGGTCAGGCCGCCGCCAACCTGCGGGTACGACGTACCGGGCTGTTCAGTCGGGAGGTGCTGCGGCTGCTGGAATCCGACGACACGGACCTGCTCGGCAACCCGGCTCGGCTGGTGGCCGTACTCCGGGAGCGGTTCGCCGAGCTGCGGGCGACCGGGCTCACCGGGCAGACCCCCACGTACCTCTGGTACCGCAACGCGCTCGGCGACGAGGGCCTCGTGCTCGGTCGACCTCCGGCGGGGCAGCCGGCGCCGCCGACCTCGGCGTCCCCGCCGCCGTCCCTGCTCGGCCCGCTCGTGGACGCCCTGCTGGCGATGCCGGAGTTCCTGCGGCCAAACGACCGGGAGGAGATCCTGTCCCTTCTCCGGGGCCAGGTGTACGGCGCGATCCGACGCAGCAGCGCGGCCCGGGCGGACACCATCAGCATCGTCCGGACCTGTCTGCGGTATCCGGGCGCCCTGGCGGAACTCGTGGAGGCGGTCCGCTTCTTCGCCAGTGACGACGTCGCGATGGCTCAGGTCGAGGAGAGCGCCGCTCGGCTGGCCCCGTACACCTGACCCGAGCCACGGTCCGTCCACCTCGGACCGTGCGTCACCTTAATGCGGGTTGCGGTGGGCGTAGCTCGGTGTGACGCTTTCGTTGCGCTCCAGACATAAGCGATGATGGAGCCATTACGAGCCATCGTCGGAAGGGTTGTCGTACATGGAGGAAGGCCTCACCGGTATCGAGTCGGAATTGCTCGATTTGTCAACGGTGGACATTGCTACTCTACGATCCGTTGACCGCCCCGGCATGACCGCGGCCATCTCGCGGGTGCGAGAGAGAGTTGCCGACTCGGGGGGCAGCATCAGCGGCTACAACGGCTCCTTCCCGAGTCGGATACGGTCTGCCGGGCCGGATTCGGAGGAACATGTCGTCTGATCCCGTGACGTTGGGGCCGACGTACCTCGATCCCGAGCATTTCCAGGCCCTTGCCTCCGGTGCAGGTGACGGACAGACCATCGCGGCGCTCTGGCGGTCCGAGCGGAGCTGGCGGCTGATCGTGCTGCGGGCGCTCCTGGACGGGTGCGCCACGCGGCCCGACGCGGCCGGTCCGCTCGCGCCGGTCGAGGACGCCTGGCAGCTCCTCGCCCAGGCGCACGGTGCTGATCCGGCCGCCACCGAGGACGTCCTCGCCCAACCACAGGTCGGCATCTGGGCCGCCCACACCCTGCGTCGGCTTCACGACGATCCCGATCCCACCGTCCCGTTGTGGCTGGACGTCGGATACCTGCACGCCCTGGCGGCGGCGAGCGCCGTGCGGGCGGGCCTCTCCTTCGACTTCGACATCCCCGCGCGTGACGGCGCGGCCGTGCTCCCCACGGTGGGCGCCGCCTCCATCCCACCGACCGTGCCGGTCGTCCGGGTGCGGGCCCGTGCCGGGCAGGTCGACCTGGTGAGCACCGCCGTGACCGTGCGATGCGGTGCCGCCGACGACCCCAACTGGCACCCACCGATCATCGTCGCGGTCGACTCGGACGGCGTCGAGCTCCGGGTGGAACTGCACGACCGTGACGTGTACCGCGACCTGCGGGGCCCCTCGCCGCCCCAACCGCTGTCGGCGTCCGACCTCGACCGTTGGCGCGCGCTCCTCGCGCGGGCCTGGGAGCTGCTGGTCGGTCAGCAGCGCGGCGGGGCGCAGGCGATCGCCGGGATCCTGCGTAGCGTGGCGCCCCTACCGCCGCGCGCCCGCTTCCGTCAACTGTCCGCATCCGGTGCCGAGGCCTTCGGCGGCGTGCTGCTCTCCGAGCCGGACGACGCGGCACAACTGGCCGTCACCCTGGTGCACGAGTCGCAGCACCACAAGCTCGGTGCGCTGTCCCACCTGCTCACCCTCGTCGAGAGCGGCGGAGACCTCCGCTACTACGCCCCCTGGCGGGACGACCCCAGACCGCTCACCGGCATCCTCCAGGGCGCGTACGCGTTCGTCGGCATCACCCGGTTCTGGCGGACCTACCGACACGACGCACCCCTTCACGAACGGGCCGCCGCGGACTTCGAGTTCGCCCTGTGGCGACGACAGACGCTCGACGTCCTGCGGATGATGGCGGCGTCCGGCCGGTTGACCGGGCACGGCCAGCGGTTCGTCGACACCCTGCACACCGAGCTGAAGGCGTACCAGGAGGACCAGGTCCCCGCCGCCGCGATCGACGCGGCGGGTGCCGTCGCCGTCGATCATCGCGCGATGTGGCGGGGCCACAACATGCGCATCCAACCCGCCGACCGGGACGCGCTGGCGGCAGCCTGGGAGCGCCGTGATCCGACGGCGGGGGTTGGCTTCGGTCGCACGGTGCTGGCGGCGCCACCGGAGGGCCTGCTCGACGCCCGGGCCGTGCTCCGCAGGTACCTGCTTGTCGACCCGGCCGCATTCGGCCGGCTGTGCGCCGCACCGGACGAGGTGGGGGACACGGTCGCCGGCACCACCGAGGCCGATCTCGCCCTGGTGGCCGGTGACCTGCCGCGGGCGCGCGCCGCCTACCTCGACGAACTGCACGAGGACGCCGCCAGCGTGCACGGCTGGGTGGGCCTCGGCCTCACCCACCTCGACCGTCCCGCCGACCCGGTGACGCGAGCACTGCTGGGTTACCCGGAGCTCGTCCTCGCCGTCGTCGACGGGCTGCGCTCGCGCCGCGGCACCACGGTCGGTCCGGACCCGATCGAGCTGGCCACCTGGGTCGGCCGTCTGATCCCCGACCGGGACCTCGCCACGGTCGACCCGGCGGGTTGGCTGGCCGCCTGACCCGCCGGGTGGACCCCGTCGTCACAGAGGCAGCGGGTCGATGTCGCAGTTGGCCCGGACGCCTGCGCCGATCGCGGCGACCGCCGGGTGCTGTGCACCGAGGGTCAGCCGCAGTTGCTCGAGACCCTTGTCGAACATCGTGCTCGCCTCGGCCTCACGACCAAGGTCGCGCAGGTCCATGGCGAGGTTGAGCGCACACACGAGCGTGGTGGGGTGGCTGTTGCCGAACACCTGCCGACACAGCGCGAGCGTTTCCAGGTCCAGAGCGTGGGCTTCGGCGTACTCGCCGAGCTCGTAGTGGTCGCTCGCGAGGTTGACCCGGGCGGCCAGCACCAGCGCGTGCGACTCACCGAGCCGGCTGGTCAGGTGGTGCAGGGCGGTCTGGTTGAGATCCCGGGCCTGGGCGCACTCACCCAGCAGCCGGAGGGTCACCGCCAGGTCCACCTGAGCCCCCGCGGTGTGCGGGTGGCTGTCGCCGTACAGTCGGCGTAGCCCCTCCACCGCGATCTCCGCCGACTCCCGTGCGGCCCGCAGGTCACCGTTCAGTCGCTGGTCGATGGCGAACGTCAGCGTGGCGAGCACCGTGTCCGGATGGTTGTCGCCGTAGCGGGACCGGAAGCGGCCCAACACGTAGCCAGACAGGTCCAGGGCGTCGTTGTGGCGGCCGGCCTTGCGCCGGAACGTCGCCAGCGCACGGCTCCCGCGCAGGATCGACGGGTGATCGTCGTACCTCAGCATTCGTCGGGCCGTCGCCACGACGTTCTCCTGATTGGCGTGCGCCGCCACGTAGTCACCGAGCTCCCGGCGGTCGAGGTTGATGCCGCCGGAGGTGCTGAGAGTGTCCGGGTGGTCGGTGCCGTAGATCTGTACCAGGCGCTGGTAGGTCTGTTCGTCGAGCTGGAGGGCTCGACCGAAGAGGCCGGACAGTCGCATGCTCACCGCGAGGTTGTGCGCGGCGCGCAGCGTGAACGGCTCATCCTCGCCGAAGTTCTGTTTGGCCTGCTCGTAGACCGTGAGCGACAGTTGCAGCGCGCCGCTGAAGTCGCCGGCGACGCGGTGGTCGGCGGCCACGGCGCCGATGGCGTCCAGGGTCTCCTCCCGGTTGTCGCCGATGGTCTGCCGGTACAGCTCCAGCGTCCGGGCGTTCAACGGGGCCGCCGCGGCGTAGTCACCGACGACGAAGTGCATGAAGCCGAGCCAACTCGCCGCTCGGAGGCTGTCCGGGTCGGTGCCGTCCGTGCCGTCGGTCCAGGCCGCCCACGCTCGTTGGGACAGGCCCCGGGCCGCCAGGTGGTCACCCCATCGCCAGAGGTACTTCGCCTCGTTCAACACCATGTCCCGGACGAGCTCGTTCGAGCACCACTCGGCCTGCGAGGCGAGGATGTGCGGATACAGGTCCGCGTACCGCTGCCAGTGGTCACTGTTGTCGGGCTGGTCGGGGTCGTTGCCGGCGAGCAGCAGGTGGGCGCCGTGGCGCATCTCCTCCCGTTCCTCCGGGTCCATCTGGTTGATCAGCACGCGTTGCACGAGACGGTGCATCTGGAACGAGTTCGTCCGGTGGTCGATCCGGGCCAGCGACAGCCGCCCGATCATGCGGATCGCCCGGTTGAGCTGGATCGGGTTGCGAACGAGGGGATCCAGGTCGGGGTGGATGCGCAGCGCACGTGGCTTGGACAGGAGCACCTTGCCGATCGGCTCGGACGCGAAGAACGCGCAGACCTGGAGCAGCCGCAGGGCCGCCGGGTCCCGCTCACGCAGCCAGTTGAGCGACACGTTCCACGCCGCGGCGACGAGGTCGGGGTAATCCTGCTGCGTCGTAGTGTCGTCGTCGAGCACCGGACGACTGGCGTCGAGAAGGTCGAGGTACTCGTCGGTCGGCATTTTCGTCTCAGCGCGCCAGGCCGCCGCCTGCTCGATGGCCAACGGGAGGTCGCGCAGTGCCGTGGCGAGCCGGTCGGCGTCGGTGACGGGCAGGCCCGGGTCTCGACGACGGAGCAGCTCGATGCTCTCCTGGCGGTCGAAGACGTCGACCGGGAGGCTGTTGGCGATCTGCCGCCACGCACCGATGCGAGAGGTGACCACGATGCTGCCCGGGCCGCCCTTCGGGAAGAACCGCTCGACGCTCTCCGGATCCTCGGCGTTGTCGAAGATCAAGAGCCAGTTCGAGTACGGACGACCCACGCGCAACGCCTCCAGCACCGCCGGTACGGCAGTGTTGGCCGTCGCGGGCACCGGCAGGTTCAGGCGCGTCGCCAACTCCACAAGCGCGGACTGGATCTGCGCGGGGCGCTCGGCCGGGATCCACCAGATCAGGTCGAAGTCCTGTTGATGCAGGTAGACGTACTCGATGACGAGCTGCGACTTGCCGACACCGCCGGCGCCGTGCACCGCCTCGGGCAGCACGGCCGTCGTGCCGGCGCGCAGGCGTTGGTGCAGCCGGTCGAGGAGGTCACGTCGACCGGTGAAGTTCGTGTTCCGCAGGGGCAGGTTGCCGACGAGCGCCGACTGCTGACCGTCGAGTCGCTGCGTGGGCGGCAGGTCACGGGACGACGACGGCAGGCTCGGGTCGATGCCCGTCTCGGCGTCCAGGATGGTGTGCGGCGCAGTGCCGATCGAGGCGGCCGAGTCCGGCGATTTCACTCTGTCAGACATTCCGGACTCCATGGTCCTGTGGGCGGTAACGGAAGATGGCTCCAGTACTCGACGTACCTGCCGTGGAATGGGTGAGCCGAGCGCCTGGCCCAGCCGCGCGGCCGCGACGAGGTTCGGCCCGCCCAGTGAGAGGTGAACAGCCAACTCGACCCGCAGATAGGGCTCCGCGGCCGGGGTGACGCGCTCGTACGAGGTGTGGCGCGGATCCTTGATGCGAAGAGTCAGGTTGCGCACCGCCGCGACGTCGTGCGCCAGTTCGTACTCCACGACGTGCTGGACCTCGACGGTGCGGTCGCGGTACCCGAGCGTGAGGAGCCGTTCGCGTACGCCGTGCGCGAACTCGTACCTGATGCGGGTGTCGTTCGCCGGCGCGGCCCGGTGCAGGACGGGTCGGACCAGGTCGCTCGTCAGCACCTCGGTCAGCTGCGCCGGCCCCGACCGCACCACCGTCTTCAACAGGGCGCGGATCACCCGGGCGTTGAGCGGCGCGGCCGCCAGCCGGGTCGCGAGGATGAACGACGCCGGCGACACGGTGGCCCGGAAGCGGGCGACGAGGTCGTGTGCGGTGAGCGCCCGGTGTGCCCGGCGGGGGATCTCGCCATCGGGCGGCAGGAGCAGCGCGGGAAGTCGGACGTCACCGGTGGGCGTTTCGGAGAGCAGTCCGCTCCACCGTCGCAACCAGTCGGCCCCTCGCTCGATGACCGGAACCGCTGTCAGCCGGGCGTCGTCCTGCTCGTCGGTGGGGCGAAGGTCCAGACCGCTCACCCGCCACGACCACCGGTGCGTCGCCGAATCGGAGTCGGCCGGGCTCCAGGCCACCTCGGTCGTCTCCATCCGTCGCTCGCGCCAACGCTGTTGGGGCAACAGGTTGACCACGGCGATCGTCATGCTGGCGGCCCAGGAGACGAGGACGGGTTGGACGAGGCCGCCGCGCCAGGCGTCGGATCCGCCGTGGGTCAGCAGGAGAACGACGCGCTGCCCGGTCGGGTCGACGAGTGCCGAGGGGGCGGCGGGGCCGTGGCCGGCGCTGTCGGTCACCACGAGTGCGCCCTCGTCGACGGCCAGCCGCCGCACCGCGACCGAGCTGAAGCCTGGCTGGGCGCGCAGTTGCGCGACGAAGGCGGAGATCTCGTCGCTCCAGAACTCCATCACCGCGTCGTCGTCGACGACCACGACGACATCCCGGGGGTGGTGCCCCGGATCGAGCCTCGTCCCGTTGGTGGGGCCGCTCGCGACGTCGACGGCTGACGGCATCATTCGGCTCACCACGGCCCGGTCGTCGATGCCGGCGGCGACACCGTACGGTGCGGGTCGTTGGCGCGAGCGCCTGGCCGTTGTGTGCGCCGACTGGCGGCGCTCCCTGTGCTCCGCTGGCCGTTGCCGCTCATGCCAGGACCTTTCGCCTGTCGCCGTCGGCGGAGTCCGCCCCTCCGGGCTGCCGATCCGGATCGTCGAACAACATCACAAAGCCATGCCCGATGTGCTTGTCGAGCCCTTCCGGGTCTTCGCTCCACGCCAACTGTCGCAGGTGCGCGACGCGGTTCGGAAGGGCTGTGACCCCGGTGTCCGACGCCCGACCGTCGACCATCGACGCAACAGTCTGGCATAGATCCTTTTTGGACGGTGGGTCTCGGTGCCACACGATCGCCGGCACACCGGAGCGCAGCCCGACGAGCAACTGCCGCTCGCCGATGCTGTCGGCGGTCGGGGTCTCGCTGAGCACCAGCACGACGACCGCACTCTCGCGTTTGAGGATCGCTTCGAGCTGGACGTCCGCGTGGTGCTGCGCGGCGCAGTGGATCAGCTTGCGCTCGCCGGGGCGGTCGGTGACGAGTCGCCAGCGGCTGCGCCAGAGCCGGTGCCAGTGGCTGGCCCGGTTGCGCTCCAGGCTCCTGATCACCAGGGGATATTCCGTGGTGAGGGGGCTTGGCAGCGCGGACTGCAGCTCCTTGCGCCAGGTGTCGACCGGCTCGTTGATCAGCTGCCAGGGCAGCACGAACTCGATGGTCACCGCGCCGGCCCGCGCCGCCCAACGGCGTTCGGCCTCGTTGATGACCCGGTCGACGGCCGCCTCGAGTTCCTCGTACGCGACGTGCCGATCCTCACCGCGGATCGGCTGCCACTCCGGAGACGCCCACTGGTACCAGTGGGACATGATGTACGTGTCGTCGTCGCCGCCGTACTTCTCGAACTGGATCACCAGGTAGGCGCTGCGGGTGGGTGCCGCTGCGGTCGGCTGAGTGGCGTCGAGCTGATCCGCGACGCCCCAGTCCGTGGCCAGCTGTTTGCACAGCTGGCGCAGCCGGGGCAGCGACGCCGGTGTCACGGCTGGTGCCAGCCGGTCGAGCAGCACGAGCCAGGACGGCACCTCGCCGTGCGCGTTCGCCGACGTGAGGTGGGCGAACAGCTCCCACGCGGTCTCGCACCAGGGTGGGGCGGGGGTCGCGCGGATCTCGGCGACGAACTGTCGAAGGTCAGGGGTCGTGTCGAGCGTGGACAGCTCCCCACGCAACCAGGCGACGTCGTAGTCGGAGAGCAACTCGTACGCCTGCCAGTCGTCGGCCAGGCGCAGCAACGCGACTGTCTGTTTGCCCTCCGGCTCGAACAGCTCGAGGCATTCGGCGAGGCAGCGCAGCCCACCTGCTCGGTCCATGCAGGCCGTCACCAGCGCGATGAGCTGGAGTCGGAGCACACCCACCTCGCGGTAGTCCAGCGCGCCGCCCAGCGCGTGCCGCAACTCCTGCAGCAGCAACTGTCGACTGCTCGGGTCCTGGACGACCGACGACGCTTCCAGCACGGTCGTGATCTGTCCGACGAGTCGGCGGCGTTCCTCCGCTACGGGCGGCGAATGAAGCCGCGGGGCCTCACGCACGAGCCTCGGGTGGTCGCTCGTCGCCGGATCGGCGGCGATTCGGTGCGGCGGGCGTCATCAGTTCGGCTCCGACCCGAACGGGTTGAGCGTCGTCAGTGCCTGCACCACGTCGTCCGCCTCTCCGGTCACCTCGGCGCGCCGACGCTCGGTGCCGTCGTCGAAGATCGCGACCACCCGGAGCTGCTGCCCGCCGCGCCGACGCAACAGCGTCTGCAACGCGTACCAGCCGGCGGACGAGCTGATCCCCACGGCGATCTGGAGCAGGGCGTCGGTCAACACGCCGCGGGACGAGACGAACTCGCACTCCGTGAGCGGGTGCCAGGTGCCTGCGGTCAGCCGTGCGGCGAGTAGTTCCTCGATCAGTTCGGGGACGGAATCGTCGTAGACCGGAACGCCGCCGTCGTCGGCGATAGGCAGGAAGGTCACGTCGGCGTCTGGCCGTGGGCCGGGCTCCCGGTGGCGGTCCGTGGCGACAATCGAGACCTTTGGTGACATGCGCTTTATGGTATTGGTGGTGGCGGCGGCCATGGCGTCGCGGAAGTGTCGCCAACTTGACAATTCGCAATGTGCTCAAACTGAACCCGCAGTTTATGGGGCAGTGCCAGGTGGTGCGCGGCCCGGCTCGGGACCGTCCCCGAGCCGGGCCGCGCGGCCGGCTGGTCTCACGCCGTGGGCGCGCCCTGCCGGCGCGACCGCCGGAGGACGCCCCGGTTCAGCTGCGGGTCCACCGCTGGCTGTTCCCGCCGTTGCAGGTCGAGAGGACCACCTGGGCGCCGTTGGCGGTGCCGGCGGCGTTCGGTGCGAGGCACAGGCCGGACTGCACGCCGGTGACCGTACCGTCGGTGTTGAGGTTCCACTGCTGGTTGGTGCCACCGTTGCAGTCCCAGATGATCACGCGGGTACCCGACGTGGTCCCCGCGGCCTCGGCATCCAGGCACTTCGTGCCGTACACCTGGAGTTGTCTTCCGGCGGTCGGCGTCCACTGCTGGTTGCTGCCACCGTTGCAGTCCCACAACGCCACCTGGGTGCCGTTCGTCTGTGACCTCGACGGGACGTCCAGGCAGCGGCCCGCGTTGACGTTGCGCAGCGGCCCGGCCGTGCCGCCCGGCGGCGGAGTGGTCGGGTTCGGCGGCGGTGTGGTGGGGGTCGTGGTGTCGAGACCGAGGAACCGGACGGCCTGCGCGGCGTCGAACGGGATGGAGTGGCCGTACCCCTGGAAGCTGATGGCCTCGACAGGTGCCGTGCCGCCGGTGCCTCCGTACCGGGTGCGGGTGGCGCTGGCCTGCGGGGAGTCGGTGTAGGCGGGGGTCTGGGACACGCCCAGGACGTTTGTCCACTGCTTGATCTGCTCGCCGAAGTTGACGTAGCTCAGCGTGGTGTCCGTGGTGCCGTGCCAGATCTGCATCCGGGGGCGTTTGCCGGTGTAGCCGGGGTAGGCGTTGCGCACCAGATCGCCCCACTGTTGCGGGGTCCGGACGATGCGCCCGCCGGAACACTCGCTGTTCCACTCGGCGCCGTTGGTGGTGGCGAAGCAGGCGAACGGAACGCCGGAGGAACTGAACCCGGCGTTGAACAGGTCCGGGTAGAGGCCGGCCATGACGTTCGTCATCATGGCGCCGGAGGAGAACCCACCGACGGAGATCCGGTTGGCGTCGACCGGGTAGCGGCCCCGGACATAGTCGACCATGGACTTGAGGCCGATGGGGTCGCTGCCGCCGTCGCGCCGCAACGCCTGCGGGGAGGAGACGTCCCAGCACTTGCTGCTGCGGGTCACCGACGGGTAGATCACGATGAAGCCGTAGCGGTCGGCCAGGGTGCTGAGCCCGAAGCCGGAGTGCACCGCCGGGCCGCTGCCGGTGCAGTAGTGCAGGGCGAGCAGGAGGGCCGGCTGGGCGGCGACCCGGTCCGGCACGTACAGGTGCATCTGCAGGTTCGTCGGGTTGGTGCCGAAGTTGGTCACCTGGGTGAGCGTCGCGGCCGACGCTGGGGTGGCGACCGTGACCACGGCCGTCATCGTCGCCAGGGCCGTCGCGAGCGCGGCGGCCAGCAGTGCGATCCTCGATTTCATCGGCGCTTCCTCTGGTGCTGGGTCGGGGACTCGGCGGCAGCACGGGGGTGCTCCGGTGGGGTGCGGACGCGCGTCGTCCGCCGCGCGTCGTCGGCGGCCACGGTGAAGTCCTGATGCGACGCCCGCATGCCCGGGGGGCGTCGTGACGCCGAGGCTGACCAGCGGGGGCTCTCCCGGCAACCCGCGAACGCTGTTCGCCTCGACATCGACTGTGAGCGATAACATGCCGTTCGTCAAGCTGTAACGTATGACGTCAGTCGACCGGCCGGCCTTGAGGTTTCCGATCCGGCCATGACATTCTTATGTGTCGATGACCGCCCGCGCGCGGGGCCGATGTCCGTCCAGGGCAACCAGGATCCGGTACGGGTGCTGGGGGACGGGTGCGACGAGCGATGGACCGCCGAGAGCCATCCGTGCACTCATTCCCGCGAAGGAACCCCAGCCCATGCAGAATCGGAAGAGGCGCGCGTCCCTGGTGGCGAGCGCACTGCTCGCCGCGACCGCGCTCGCCGGCATCAACCCACCGGCGGCCAGCGCGGCTCCCGACCCGGTCACGGTGACAGTCAACGCCCGCGCGGGGCTGGCGACCGTGCCCGACACCGCGCTGGGCGTCAACCACGCCATCTGGGACCAGCACCTGGGCACCACGGAGACGTCGGACCTGCTGCGCGACGCCGGTGTGCAGATGATGCGGTACCCCGGCGGCTCGTACGCCGACATCTACCACTGGAAGGACCACACCGCGCCCGGCGGCTACGTCGCGCCCGGAACCGACTTCGACACGTTCATGGCGGCGGCCCAGCGGGTCGGCGCGCAACCAATGATCATCGCGAACTACGGCACCGGTACTCCCGCCGAGGCGGCCGACTGGGTGCGGTACGCCAACGTGACGAAGGGCTACGACGCGCGGTACTGGACCGTCGGCAACGAGAACTACGGCAACGGCCACTACGGGTCGGCCTGGGAGGCGGACGACCACCCGGACAAGAGCGCGGCACAGTACGCGCGCCTGGTCGTCGAGTACGCCGACGCCATGAAGGCGGTCGACCCGAGCGTCAAGGTCGGCGCGGTGCTGACGATGCCGGGCAACTGGCCGGACGCGATCACCGCCGGCAGCGACCCCGGCCCGTGGAACCAGACGGTGCTCTCCCTCGCCGGCCCGAAGATCGACTTCGTGGACGTGCACTGGTACCCGGGCGGCACCGCCGCCGAGTCCCTGGCCCGCACCAACCACATCCCCGACGCGACCTACCTGCTCCGGCAGCAGATCAACAGGTACGCCGGCCCGAACGCCGACCGCATCGGCATCAGCCTCACCGAGCTGAACGTCGACGCCGGCCGGACCACCCAACCGGCCGCGCTCTTCCTGGCCGACGCCTACAGCGAGCTGCTGGCGAACGGCATCTTCACCGTGCACTGGTGGAACGTGCACAATGGCATCGGCACCGTGTCGGAGGTGGCCGGCCAGACCGACTACAACGACTTCGGGATGCTCTCCAGCGGCACCTGCACCGCGGACGGCTCGGTCTGCGAGCCACCACTGAACACACCGTTCGCGCCGTACCACGGGCTGGGCATGATGAAGCTGTTAGCCACGGCCGGCGACCAGTTCATCCGCGCCGGCACCGACGAGCCGCTGGTCAGCGCGCACGCCGTACGCCGGGGCAACGGCGATCTCGCGGTACTGCTGGTCAACAAGGACCCGGACGCGGCGCACGAGGTGGCCATCGACTACGCCGGTTTCACCCCGTCCGGCGCCGCGCCCACCGTCGCCACCCTCACCAACGGCGCCACCGGCATCGCCACCAGCCAGTCCGGCTCCGCGAGCAGTCGGACGCTGCCGGCGTACTCGTTGACGACGCTCGTGCTGCGCCCGGCCGATCCGACCGCCGGCCGCCCATCGCCGCCGGGCCAGCCCACCGCCAGCGACGTCACCGACCGCGCCGCGACGATCTCCTGGCCGGCGGCCACCCCGGGCCGCAGCCCGATCGCCAAGTACGAGGTGCACCGGCAGTACGGCGCGGTCAGCGAGCAGCTCGGCGAGACGACGAGCACCTCGTTCACGGTCGGCAACCTGGTGCCGGGCAGCAGGTACACGGTCAACGTGCTGGCCCGCGACACCGCCGGCCGGGTGTCCTGGGCCTCACCACCGCTCATCTTCGCCAGCGGCAGCCCCGCCGACGGTGCGTGCACCGTCCGCTTCACCACGAACAACGACTGGGGTAACGGCTACATCGGCGGCGTCGAGATCAGCAACAACGGGACCGGCCCGATCAACGGCTGGACGCTCACCTGGACGTGGCCGACCGGCTGGCAGCAGGTGAGCAGCGGTTGGAGCGCCACCTGGGAGCAGACCGGCACCGCCGTACGGGTCACGCCCACCGACGACAACCGGCAGATCGCCGCCGGCGGCAGCGTGAGCGCCGGCTTCGTCGGGGCGTACGGCGGGCCGAACGTGCTGCCCACGGCGTTCACCCTCAACGGCGCCGTCTGCACGACCGGCTGACACTGCCGTGGTCCGGCTGGCCCGTGCGCTCGGGCCAGCGGGCCACGGCGGTCACCGTCTGGTCAGTCCTCGTCGCGGGACCAGTCCCGCGGCGGCACGACGGCGAGCTGGGGCTCGCCACTGATCGGTTCGAGTGCGTGCACGATCCGCAGGTTACCGTCGGCTGCGGCGTCCTCGTCGGTGAGGACTCGGCCACTGCTGCCATCGGTGCTGACCAGGAGCCACCTGTCGGGATAGTGGCTGCCGTCGTCGACAAGCGCCCGAACCCGCAAGGCGCGGACCAGGGCAACGGCCAGCTCCCGTTCCCCCAGACCGGTGGCGTCGGCCAGTTCAGTGTCGCCGATCAGCACCCAGCCGAACTCCTCGTCGTCGTCGGGAGGAGTGAACATGGCGACCGGTCGGGGATCGCCAGGCGATCGGTCCTCGATCCGCCCGACATAGATCGACTCTGGCGCGATCCCATAGCTGTCCGCGAGGAACCGCCGCAGGTCGGCTGCGGGAATCTCACCCTCGAACTGGATCTGGTAAACCAACACCTACCCCCGGTAATCCTTGTGCTGACGGAAGACCTCCATCGCGCGCTCCCGGTGGGCAGGTGTGATGTATGGGTACCTATCCAACTGGGCATTTGCCGCATCGAGGTCGCCACCATACTCGATGTACGTCTTCAATGCCGTGTACTCAAACCGCTCCAACCGCTCGAAGCCGGTCCCGGTCTCGGGAAAGACCGTACCCTTGCCCTCGACGCCGTAGGTGCGGCCGTTCACCACGTAACGACTGCGGTCCGCGTCCCAGGTGGCGAGGCCAGCGGCGATGTCGGCCAGATCCTGCGCGACGTTCGTGCCGGGCAGGACCACCGTGTTGAACGGCTTGGGCGGATTCTTGGGCCGGATGCGGTTGAGGTAGTGCCGGTCATGAACCGGCTTGAGGGGGCCCTTGCCGGCGGGACCGGCGACCGGCCCGGTGACGGGCGCGGCCGTCGAGGTCGGGGTCGGGGTGGTCTGGGAGGCTCCGCCTCCCGACTTCCGCCGCTGCTCGCCCAACGGCGCCGGTCGCGGGATGGCGGCCTGGATGGCCTGGGTGCAGCGGGCAGCGGCCTGCGTGTACCGGTCCTTCGCCTGGAGCGCGGAGGCCCGCGCGCGTTCGCGTTCCGCCTCGCAGAGTCGCGCGTTTCGGGCAATACCGAGAGCCTGTGAACGGACCGGTTCGCGGAGCTGGGCGGCGTACGACTCGTTCAGGCCACGCCAGACCCCTGGTCCGTAGGTGCGCATGCCGGTCAGTCCGCAGAACTGCTGGAGCATGGCCCGGTACTGGCTGTCCGCCGTCATCCCGATCCGCAGTGCGCCGCGCGAGTGCACCTGTAGCTGAGTGAGATCGTTCGCGAACGCCGACAGTGCCTTCGCGCCGGCCAGGTAGGCGTCGGCCAGGGTCTTCGCCGCCCCGGGTAGTCGCCCGAGCTCGCGGTCGACGGTCGTGGCGTAGTCGCCGCGCAGGCTCATGGCACCGCTGTTGGCCGCGACGGACCTGAGCCGCGCGGCGTGCCCGTTGATCTCCGCGGCGCGACGCTGCATGGCGGTCGCCATCGCGGTGATCGAGGCGGGCGTGCCCGGGGTCGGATCGCCGTCGTAGATGCTGAGGACGTGCCAGTCTTCCATGTCGGCCGGTGATCAGCCGTTGATGCCCCCGGCCAGCCTGGCGTCCAGGTCCTGGTGCTCGCGGACGACGCCGACCAGGAACGTGGACATGCCCTCCAGGCCGCCGATCATGTTCTGCGCGCCGGTGGTCCACTGCTGGTAGGAGTCCTGGAAACGACCCGAGGCCAGTTGGGTGCGGAACTCGCTGTTGACCAGTTGGTCGATCATCGACTTCAGGGCGTTCAACTTCTGGGTCATCTCCTCCTGCCCCGTGGTCAAGGTGCGGGCTGCCGACTGGAGCCCCTCGTAACCGACGCTGACGTCACTCATCGATCTTCCCCTTCGCTTGTTGGTTGGTCGACAGCCGACTGCCCAGTGCGCTGTCGAGCTGGGCGTGGCCGGTGACCACGCCGTCGAGCCGGTCCGCGACGGCCGTCACTGCGGCCACCAGGCCGGTCTCGTGCTGGATCGCGGCCTTGGTGAGATCGTGGAGGGCCAGGTCGACGTCGCGGGAGCCGGTCGTCGTCTGCTGGCCGGTCTGCTGGCGGGTCGACTCCAGCCCGGAGCGCACACCTGTCAGTTGCTGCACGGCCTGGAGGACTGCGTCCCTGTCGAAGCCGAACCCGGTCGCCATCGCCCGTGCCCTCCTGAAAGTCGCGCCTTCCCCGGTCGAACCCAGCCCCATCGCCCGCCGTATCAGGCGCGAGACGTCGATCCGCTCCTATGTGGACGGACAACGCAGCGCTATCGGCCGGAGTATGGTTCGCACCGACTGTAATGCCCGACGGCAAGGAGCGCGAAGGTGCCGAATCCACAGTCGCCGCACCAGCTCATCGCGGGGCGTTACCGGTTGGAGAGTGTCCTCGGCCGGGGTGGCATGGGGGTGGTCTGGCGGGCGACCGACGAGCTGATGGGCCGCACTGTGGCGGTCAAGGAGGTCCGCGTACCCCTCGGGCTTCCGACCGAGGAGCGTCAGCGGTTCGCGGAGCGGGCGCTGCGCGAGGCCCGCAGCGCGGGGCGCATCAACCACCCGGCGGTCGTGGCGATCCACGACGTGGTGCCGGCCAGCGGTGACGACGAGGCCGTTTACCTCGTGACGGAGCTGGTGGACGCCCCGACGCTTGCCGATCTCCTCGACCGGGATGGGGCGTTGCCGCCGGATCGGGTGACGGCCATCGCGGTTCGTGTGCTGGACGCGTTGACGGCCGCGCACTCGGTCGGTGTGGTGCACCGGGACGTCAAGCCGTGCAACATCATGGTGCTTCCGGGTGACCAGGTGAAGCTGCTCGACTTCGGCATTGCGCACGCGGCGGGGGACACCCGCCTGACCCGCCAGGGGATGATGGGGTCGACGGGTTACCTCGCTCCGGAGCTGTTCCATGGCGACGACCCCACGCCGGCGGCTGATCTGTGGTCGGTGGGTGTGACGCTTGCCCAGGCCGTGACCGGTGAGCTTCCGTTCGAGGGCGCGTCGACCGCGGCCACCCTGCACGCGGTCCTCTACGACGACCTGCCGGCCATCCAGTGTGGAGAGCCGCTGGCCACGGTGATCGCCGGTCTGCTCACCCGCGACGCGACACAACGGCTCACCGTCGAGCAGGCCCGTGACCTCCTGGACGCCCCGGTCGGCGCGGGCGCACCCGGGCGGCGCGACAGCCACGCCGCAATCGGGGAGCCCGACCAGCGCGGCCCTGCCCGCCCTGCCCCCGAGCCGGCGGGCGAATCCTGGGAGCGGCACGCCACGACCGTGCAGCCGGCGGGGCCCACGCCTCCTCGGCAACGTCCGGTCCCGGCCGCGCCCGACACGCCATCGACCGAGCAGCCGGCAGTCAACTTCCTCGCCGAGGTGCCGAGGGCAACAGTCATCGTCAACATCATCACCCGGTTCGTCGTCGTGGGCCTCGTCCTGTGGGTGGCCGGCCTGCTCGCCAGCCTGCTGCTGATGACCGGCCGACCCGACTGGACGCTGTTCCCCGCGATCCTCCTGCCGCTGCTGGCAGGGGCCGGGCTGTTGGTGAGCATCGTCAGCCCACCGCACGGCTGGGTCCAGCTGACCGCCCGCGCGATGCGGATGCACTTCCGGCGGCGGGAGCCGACGCATCTGCTCTGGGAGCACGTCGCCGCCATCACGGTCGGGTCCGGTGCCGGCCGGTCCGCCACGCGCTCCAGGCTCGGCATCGAGCTGACGCCGGACGCGCCGCCGGACACGATCAACCGCTGGAAAGCCCGCGGGGTGCTGCGCGAGCAGGACGGCGGTGGGCCGGTCTGGATCGTCGGCGACCTCGACACCAGCCCTTCGGTGCTGGTCGACGAGCTAGGCGCCGTCGCCCCCGAACAGGTCCGAATCGTCGGCCCGACCGACGAGGTGCCGGGCGGGTCCACCCGAGCCTTCCTGCCGCTCGGCCGACGATGGCCGTACCCGGTGC
Organism: Micromonospora sp. NPDC048839; assembly: GCF_040649915.1. Lineage (NCBI taxonomy): Bacteria > Bacillati > Actinomycetota > Actinomycetes > Micromonosporales > Micromonosporaceae > Micromonospora > Micromonospora sp. NPDC048839. The sequence goes on along the minus strand of NZ_JBEZGL010000002.1, from coordinate 33,218 downwards.
TGTCCTGCCTGCTCTTGGTCGCCCTCGTCGTGACCGGCCACGTCTTCGTGCGGCAGACTCGATCGGCGATGGTGGAGCTCGACGCCGATCGGGTCAGCACGCTGGCGTTCAGCCCGGACGGCGCCACACTCGTCAGCGCTGAGGATGAGACGTCCAGCATCACCTTCTGGGATGTCGCCGACCGGACGGCGACGGCCACCGTTCCCGCGCACACCAGAGGCATCGAGGTGCTCAGGTTCAGCCCGGACGGAAAGACGCTCGCCAGCGGCGGGCACGACGGCGTGGTCAAGCTCTGGGACGTCGCCAGCCGACAGAACACGGCCAACCTCACGTTCGGCAACTACGGCAGCGTCGACCACGTGGTGTTCTCACCCCAGGGTGACAGCATCGCCGTCCTCGGCGGGTTGCGGGTCATGATGTGGCGCCTGTCCTCCCCGAACGCGCGCGTCGATCTTCCCGTCGAGCCGGAGGCTGAGCCGCCCACCTTCGACGAGCTCCGCTTCAACCAGGACGGGCAACTGCTCGTGGCCTTCAACTACCGGGGGGAGCTGCGGGCCTGGGAGACCGCCAGTGGTCGCCAGACCTCCCAGGTTGCCGGGCCCACCGCGCCGTGGGCGCAGACCACCCGCGATTCGAAGGTGCTACTCCGCACGCCCGGGTCCAACCAGGTCGTGACCACCCTGGTCGGTGACACGAGTGGGTCTTTCGGTTCCACCGCCTTCGGCCCGGGAGACCTTCTCGTGGCTGCCTCGGTGGGCGACATCCGGATCTGGCACACCACGACCGGCCGCACCGCACACGTGTACAAGCCACGAGTTGTCCCCAGCCAGAGGGTGCCGGAATCGGTGGTGGCAATCAGCTCCGCCGGCACCGTCGCACTCGGCGGCTATTCGGGACTGTGGCTGTGGACGTACGACTCGGGCCGCTGAGACACCAGCCATGATCCTGCGCCTGACGGTTTGGGAAGTCGGCACCGGGACCACACGTGACGTCGAGGTGATCGCCGCGCCGACCAGTAGCGTGCGGTCGGTGCTCGCGGCGCTGCCCGTCGCCGTGGCGGGTCGCCGCTGCTTCGTCGGGGCGGTCCCGTTGGACCCGACCGCCACCCTGGCCGACAGTCCGCTGCTCCGGGGCTCGGTGATCAGCGTGGGCGGGCCCGGGCCGGTCGGGCGCCTGGCCACGGACGGCGCGGTGGGCGTGCTGGAGGTGGTGGGCGGCCCGGACGCCGGCCTGGCCGTCGCGCTGCGGGCCGGGGTCCACCCGATCGCCCGCAGGTCCAGCGCGGCACTGCCGCTCCGCGACACGGACGTCTCCCGGGACACGCATGCCCTGTTGGAGGTGTCCCCGGACGGCACCGCCACCGTCACCGACAGCGGCTCGAGCAACGGTACGTACGTCGACGGCGTGCGGATCGCCGAGCGGGCCATCGTCGCGCCGACCACTGTGCTCCAGATCGGCGGCAACGAGCTGTGGTGGACTCCGGTGCCGGTCGGTGCGCGGCGGCTCGTCCGCGCCCCGGACGGTCGACTGGACTTCGACCGCGCCTTCGCGCGGGCCCCGGTGGTCCCGAGCATCGAGGTCACCCTGCCGACCCGGCACACCGTTACCCGGGGGCCCATGGCGGCGACGTTCCTCCTGGGCGCGGCGGCATCCGTCCTGGCAGCCGTGCTCACCCAGACCCCCATCCTGCTGCTCGGCGCGGCAGTCTCCATCGCCGGGCTCGTCGTGCACCAGGTCGCGCAGAACAGGCAGGACCGGGAGCGTGCGGCCGAGTTCGCCGAGGCGCGGCAGGTCGTCGAAGCGGCATTCCGCACCCAGGTGACCGCCGAGCAGCAGGCACGCGAGGCGCTCGCTCCGAGCCGCGCCGAGGTCGTCGACATCGCCAGAGGAGCCCGGGCCGATCTGTGGACGCGCCGGGTGGACTCCCCGCACGCGCTGGCGCTGCGCGTCGGCGTCGCCGACGAGCCAGCATCGGTGACGGTACGTGGTGAGCCCTGGCCGGATTTCCAGCCGCCGAAGCTGTCAGCCGTCCCGGTCACCGTGGACCTGCGTGCCGTCGGGGTGCTCGGTGTGACCGGGGAAGACGAGCCGGTGCACGCCGTCCTGCGGTGGCTGCTGCTCCAGTTGGCCACCCTGCGCGGCCCCGACGACCTGCGGATGGTGCTGCTCAGCGCCGATCAGGGGGGCCGTCTGGCCTGGGCGCGTTGGCTGCCGCACGTCGACGCGGGGGACACGGCGACGTACTCCTGCCGGATCGGCAACACGACCGCGACCCGGGCCGACCGGGTACGGGAGCTGCGTACCGTCATCGCGACGCGGCGTGCCGAACGCGGCCCGCAGCAGTTCGACGACGTGATCGTCGTCCTCGACGGCGCGTTGGCGCTGCGGGACCTGTCCGGCATGGACGAGGTGCTGCGCGACGGGCCGGCGGTCGGGGTGTACCTGATCTGCGCCGACCGGCACAGCATGAACGAGTGCCGGGGTCTGATCGAGACGGCGGGCGACTCGGCACAGCTCACCCGCAGTCCGGACGGCCCGGCGGTGACGGTCTGGGTGGACCGGTTCGACGCGACGACCGCCGAGCGGCTGGCGCGGGCGTTGGCGCCGATGCGCGACCGGGCCACACTCGGGGCGGCCCAGCAGGCCATCCCGGGGGCGGTGCGCCTGCTCGACCTCCTGGACCTCGGTGCGCCCAGCGGCGACGATGTCCGCGCGCTCTGGGAGCGGGGGCGGGGTCCACGGACCCGCGTCGTGCTCGGCGCGGACGAGACCGGGCCGGTGTACGTCGATCTCGCCGACCAGGGACCGCACACCATGTTGGGCGGCGCGACCGGCGCCGGCAAGAGCATCCTGCTGCAGACCCTGGTCACGTCGCTGCTGTTGGCGAACCGGCCGGACGAGCTCAACCTGGTGCTTGTCGACTTCAAGGGCGGCAGCGCCTTCCTGCCCTTCGAACGGTGCCCGCACGTCGTCGCGCTCATCCGCTCCACCGGCGAGACTGCCGGCGACGTGTTCGACGACGCGGCGGCGGCCCGGGTGCTCGCCTCGATCCGGGCGGAGGTGAGCCGCCGGGAGTCCCTGCTGGCCCGGTACGACGGGGAGATCGACAGGTACTGGCAGAGGCGCCTGGCGGGGGCGGATCTGCCGCCGCTGCCCCGACTGGTGATGATCTTCGACGAGTTCGGTCGGGTGCTGGACGCCGTACCCGACTTCGTCAAGGAGTTGGTAAACGTCGCCGCGAAGGGGCGGTCGCTCGGGATGCACCTCGTGCTGGCCACGCAGTCGTTGCAGGGCAAGCTTTCGCCCGAGTTGAAGAACAACGTGTCGCTGCGGATCAGTCTTCGCCAGAACGAGCCGGCGGACAGCACCGAGGTGCTCGGAGTCCCCGACGCCGCCACCATCCCGGGCGCGTTGCGCGGCCGTGGCCTGATCCTGTGCACCACTGCGGAGTCCCGGATCCCGCAACCGTTCCAATCCGGCTACCTCGGCGACCCCCCGCCGAGCGGTGGGGCCACCCCGGCCGTCGTCCGCGTCCTGAGCCCGACGGACCTCGGCACCCCTCGCCCCCGCGCGGCACCCACCGGGGGAGCGGGACCCACCGACCAGGACCGCACCATCGGCGCGATCGAGGACGCCGCGGATCGGTCCGGGCTGTCGGCGCCCTTCCGGCCGATCCTGCCCCCGCTGCCGGCCACCCTGACGGTGGACGAGTTGCCGTCGCGATGGACCGCCGCCGCGCCGGCGACCGCCGTACCCTTCGGCCTGGCCGACGACCCGGCACGCCAGGCGCAACCGGCGGACTTCCTCGACCTGGCCGGAGTCGACCGCCTGCTCGTCGCCGGTGGCCCGCAGTCCGGCCGAACGACAATGGCCCGCACCCTGATCACCGGCCTGGCCGCCCGCTTCCGACCCGACCAGGCCCACCTGTACGTCGTGGAACGGCACCCGGCGGGCCTGGCCGAGTACGCGGCGTTGCCGCACTGCGGCGGGGTCTTCTCCGCGGCGGAGCCCGACCGGATCCGTCGCCTGGTCACCTGGCTGGCCGAGGAGGTCCAACGCCGCGCCGGCAACGCGCCCCCGGCGGGCGAGGCACGGCCGCACATCGTGGTCGTCGTCGACGGCTGGGAGCACTTCGAGGATCACAGCGACCCCGCGTTCGTCGAGACGTCCCTGCTCGCCACCCTGCGCGGCGTCATCACCGCGGGCGCTCCGCTCGGGGTGCACGTCGTGCCGTTCGGTGGTCAGGACATGCTCAACCACCGGCTGCCGACCCTCTACAACCGGCGGCTGCTCCTGCCGTTTCCCAAGGAGGAGACCCGGCGGATGCAGTTGCAGACCGGCATGACCAGCCCGCCCGCCCTCCCCGGCCGGGCCATCGACGCCGGCAGTGGGCGACACGTGCAGGTGTGCCTACCGACGCGATCCGGCAACGCCGACGCCGTCGAGCCGCACGCCACACCCGCGCACCGGCTGCCCCGGCGGTTCCCAGCCCTGCCCGCGTGCGTCGACCTGGCCGCACTCGGACCGAGCGCCGACACCGGGGCACTGTCCACCTGGATACCGCTGGGCGTCGGCGGGCCGGACAACACCACCGTGGGCATCGACCTGTTCCACGCCGACTCCCACCTGTTGCTGATCTCCGGTGCTGCTGGCACGGGCCGCACCACCGCGGCGGCCACGGTGGTGCACGCGCTGCGGCGGCGGGGGATCGGCGTACTCGTCGTCGCCCCACTCCAGTCCCCGTTGCCGAGGCTGCTCCCCGACGACGTCGGGCTTCGGGTGCTCACCGGTGTCACGTTCAAGGACAGCGACCTGCGCGAGGCCGTCGCCGGGTTCGGCGACGAGCCGTACGCGGTGGTCGTCGACGACGTCGACCGGATCGCCGTGCTCCCCAGCGAACAGGGCTTCGCGAGCAGCCCCACACTGCTGGACGACATCAGCAGCCCCGCGGCTCGCGGGCGGCGGGCACTTGTCGTCACCGCGGACGCGGCCCCTCTGCTGACCGGTTTCCCCAGCCCGCTCACCCGTCTGGTCAACGCGATCGTGATGGCGGGGACACGTCTCGTGCTGGTCCCAAGCAACAGGTCGGCGGCGGTGGCCCACAACATCACTCTCGAACCCGACCAGTACCTGAGCGGTCCGCCCGGTCGGGGCTACCTCGCGGCCGGCCGTACACCGGTGCTGGTGCAGGTGGCCGCACCCTAGGACCGGCGGGGCCTCCAGCCGCCCGGCGCTGGTGGCGCCCCCTGCGGCGCAGAATCGGCAAGGTCGACTCGGCTTTCCGGAAGTCGGGGTGTCCAAGGGCCGCCGACACCCCGACTTCCGGAAAGCCGAGTGGATCAACCAACTTCCGGCCGCGCCGATGGTAACTGCGTCGAGGTTGTGGACAACGTGCCTGGCATCGTCGGCGTGCGGGACTCCAAGGACCCCGCCGGGCCGGCTCTGCTCTTCGGGCCGGTGGCCTGGCGGGCATTCGTCACCGAGGTCGCCCGGCGGTCGTAACCGACCCTGCACACACACCGAAGCGCCCGCCCCCGAGAGCACGGGGACGGGCGCTTCCGCTGTGCGGGATCGTCAGCCGACCACCGACCGCAGCGGCACCTGGGCGTCGCGGAGCGCGCGTACCAGATCGCTCGCGAACGGGTGTTCGTCGACCTGGAGGCCCTGCGGGTTGGGGATCACGACGTACACCGAGGTGTCCTTCGCGGACGTCCTCGCGTCGTTCGTGAAGCGTTCGACGATGGCCTGGGCGCGCGGCAGGTCACTGGCCGCGACCTCGACGGTGATCGGCCGCCACCCGCCGCCGAGGTCCGGCGTGACCGGCGCGGCGGCGGCGCTGGCGCGCGCCGGCTCGACCCCGGCGGAGCGCCGGGCGTCCGGCGCGCCCGCCGGGTAGAGCAGCGCGTTGGCCACCAGGTGCAGGCCACTCTCGTTGTACGCCCGGAAGAGCGGATTGAACGCGAACAGCACCGCCCGGCCGGCGCCGGTCGGCTCGTCGACCACTGCCGTCGTGCCCTTCAGGGCGTCCGCGCCGACGGTGTAGCCGTTGGCCCAGAACGTGTCACCCGTCGGGTAGCTGAGCACGTTCGTGCCGGTGGTGCTCGGGTTGAGGATCGGGTCGCTGTTGTTGAACTCGAAGTCCTCCGCCGGGCGGCCCAGGGCGACCGGGTTGTCGGTGTCCACGTCGACCCGCAGGTGCGAGCCGATCACCAGGTAGTCGGCCGGCTTGGTCTTCTCGGTGGTGGAGGTGAGCCCGGCGGCGCGGGCCAGCCGGGTGCCCTCGTTGCGCAGCCCGACGTAGGTGTGGCCCTGGGCGATCCAGGCGCGCAGGTTGGCCTGGCCGGCGGGGGTCAGACCGCCGGTCGCGCTGCTGCCGTCCGGCACGAGCAGCACGGTACGACCGGTGAACGCCTCGGTGTTGTCGTTGATGTCGGCAGTGGTGACCGGGGTGAGGTCGAGCCCCCACCGCTTGCCGAGCACGTAGCGGGCTTCCCCGTGCGAGCCGGCGGTGGTGGAGATGCCGGTGCCCTGGAACAGTCCGACATCGGGCAGGGCCAGGCTGGTGCCGGCGGGCCGCCCGCCCGGGGTCAGGGTCACCCCGAACGACTCGGCCAGCTCGTCGACAGTGCGGCTCAGCTTGGTCGCCGGGATGGCGACCCGGCTGGTCTTCAGGTCACGAACCAGCGGTACGCCGCGTCCGAGCAGGCTGAACGTCAGCTCCGCGGCGGCTGCCGAGTCGAGCGGGTACGTGTACGAGCCCCACGGCCACGCCGGGGCGGTCCGGCCGCCGGAGATCGCGCGGACGAGCTGGGCCTTCGGTCGGACGTTGTCGCCGGTGTAGATGGTGGAGACACCCATCAGCAGCGGGTTGCTCCAGGACGACACGTCGTAGAAGTAGGGGAACGGCGTGTACGGATCCTCGCCCATGACGGCCTGGATCCAGTGCTTCTGCGGCTGGTCCATCGGAATCCAGTACGCGCCCTTGGGCACTGTCACGTTCGTGGCGCTGCGCCCGCCGAAGACCCGCGCGGTGGGGACCCGGGTCGCCTTCTGCACCTCGTACACCTCGACGTCCATCCGGCGCAGCCGCTCGACGAGTTGGCGGACGTCGGCGAGTTGCCGGTCGGGCAGCAGGAAGTACGAGCGGATCGTGATGTCGGGCACCGGGAACTGGACCTCGTTGGTGGGCTGCACCACCTCGTTCGGTTCGAGGGTGCCCGCCCGGCCCTGGGCGAGCGCGTCGGTCCAGATGTCGAAGTAGCCGTCGAGCACCTCGCGCTTGTTGGCGGCGGCCCAGCCCAACGTCGACCACTGGGTGTGGAACTGCTGCTGCACCCGGTCGGCGACCGCCGACGCGCTGCCCTTCTCGTACGTCATGCCGGCCGCGCCGAAGCCGGTGGTCGGCACGGTGTCGCCGTAACCCATGAAGAACATGTCGTACGTGTCGTAGTTGAAATAACACTCGGTGAAGGCGGTGTCGTCACAGGCGCCGTTGTAGCCGAAGCCAGCCTTGTTGGCCTCGCCGATCCGGTTGATCCAGTCCACCGCCTCGCCGGCGATCTCGTGGTGGATCGGGTCGGCGTTGGGCGGGAAGAAGTACTGCTTGCCACCCATCTCGTGGGCGTCGACGAACACCTGCGGCGGGTAGCGGCGCAGCAGCTCGAGTTTGCCGTCGGTCTCCTGCTGGGTGCGGGCGAACCAGTCCCGGTTCAGGTCGAAGCCGAACTCGTTCTGCCGCCGGGTCGCGTCGCGGCCGTCCGGGTTCTGGGTCGGCACGATGACGGTGACCAGGTTGTCGTTGCGCCGGGCGACCTCGCAGGACAGACCCGCCGCCAACTCGTACAGCGTCTTGAGGGCCGCGTCGGTGCCGCTCTTCTCGCCGCCGTGCACGTTCGCGGTGACCCAGACGATGGCCGGGCTGTCCTTCGCCGTGCGGGCGGCCGTTCGCGCGCTGGTCCGACGGGGATCACGCAGGTCCCGTACGTCGTCGGCGATCCGGCGCAGCGCGGCGGGCCGCACGTGGCGCTCGTTGGACACCACCGCGTACGGCAGGGGTTGCCCGGCCACGCTGGTGGCCAGCACCCCGGTGACGACCCGGTCGGAGGCGCTGTCCACCGCCCCGAGGTAGGTACGGACCTCCTCGTTGGTGACGACCCGCTCCTGACCCACGCCGAGCGGGAACCCGAACACGGCCTCCGGGGCGGGCACGGTGCTCAGGCGTGCGGTCGGGTCGTCGCTGCAGGTGGACGGGCGGGCGGCGCTCGCGGCCGAGGTGCCGCCGAGCAGGGGAGTCAGGCCGAGCAGGAGCGCGATCGTGGCGGCACTCGCCAGCCGCTTCGGGGGGACCGTCCAGAACGGGCGCGTCGATGGGGACATGTGTCGTGTTTCCCTTCTCGGGAACAGCCTCGCAGTGGCCGGAGCCTATGAACGGGCCGACACGACGGTCAAGGGTTGATCGACACTGTTCACTACTCGGCGTGCCGGACCGGATGCGGACTGGCAGGATGACGGGTGGATTCATCGTCGTCTGGAAGGAGCAGGCCGTGTCGGAGATGATCGCGCTCTCGGTCCATCCGGATTCTCCGTCCGCCGATGCACGGCGGTCGCTGGCGTCCTGGCTGCGCGCCGAGGACCGGCTGCGCGGCGGGGTGACCTCGCCGCCGGCCGGTGGGCCGCCGGCCGACGGCACGGACTCGCTGCGGGTGGCTGTCGACGACGCGGGCGGCGCCATGGTGCTGGTGCAGGCGGTCGCCGGCTGGCTCGTCCACCGACGTGAGGACGTGACGGTGCGGCTGGCCCGGCCCGACGGTTGGACGGCCGAGGTGGACGTACACCGGGCTCGCGACATGGATCAGGTGACCGCGCTCATCGAGGCGGCGGTGGGCGCGGTCACCTCTGAGAAGGGGCGGGAGACCTCTACCAGGTCGTGAGGCCGATGCCGATGGTCCTGGTCAACGTGGCGTTGTCGTCGTCGCCGTCCAGCGACCAGATCATCGCGCCGGCCAGGCCGGACCGGCGGATGTAGAGCGTCTTCTGCAACACGACCGCCGGATCGTCGTACGTCCAGAACGTCGTACCGTCGAAGAGCCAGGCGTGCCCGGCGCGCAGGTCGCGGTGCACGGCGTAGCCGTTGCCGGCCAGGGTCTTGAGGTTCTTGTAGTCCTCGTAGCCGGCCTCGAAGGTGGCCGGCGCCGGCCCGGTGGCCGGCCCGAAGAGGCCGTTGCCGCCGCCGGTGACGCCGGTCCAACCGCGACCGTAGTACGGGATGCCGAGCACGAGCTTGTCGCGCGGCGCGCCCCGGGCGATCCAGCCGTCGATGGCCACCTCGACGGAGAAGTCCGGGTTGTCCGGCGATCCCGCCGGTACGCGCAGCGCCGACTGCTGGTTGGCCACCGCCTCCCAGCCGCCGTGGAAGTCGTAGCCCTGCACGGTGGCGAAGTCCAGGTACTTGAAGATCTTGCGACCCTCGTAGCCGGCGTCCATGGTGGCCGGGTTGGCCGGCAGGAACGCGGTCAGCGGGTGGTGCGTCCGGGTCGTGCGCCCGTACGCGTCGAGCTGCCGGCGGAACTCGGCCAGCAGCTTGGTGAAGTTCTCCCGGTCCTCCGGGCGGATGACGTTGCCGGGCTCGCCGTCCCAGTTGGGCCACTCCCAGTCCAGGTCGATGCCGTCGAAGACGCCGGCGGCGGCGCCCGGGGCGCCCGGCAGGTTGCCCCTGAGGTAGAGGTCGACGCAGGACGCGACGAACGCCTTGCGGGAGGCGTCGGTGCGGGCGGCGTTGGAGAAGTACGTCGACCAGCTCCAGCCGCCCAGCGAGATCAGCACCTGGAGCTTGGGGTGCTTGGCCTTCAGCTTGGCGAGCTGGCCGAAGTTGCCGTTGAGCGCCTGCCCCGGGGCGTCCGCGACGCCGTCGACGCTCTCCTCCGCCGGGACGGGACGCTGGTAGTCGGCCCAGGCGTCGCCCTCGCCCGGCCCGCCGTCCAGGTAGCAGCGGCCGTCCTCGCTGACGTTGCCGAAGGCGTAGTTGACGTGGGTGAGGCGGCTCGCCGCCCCGGAGGTGTCGAGCTTCTTGACCGGGAAGGCCCGGCCGTAGATGCCCCACTGGGTGAAGTAGCCGACCCGGTGGTAGCCGACGCGGCGCTGCTGGTGGTCGCCGGCACTGGCGGCGGGAGGCGGGGTGGCGGTGATCAGCAGGGTCGCCAGGGCGACGACGGCGGTGACACGGCGGTGGCGGAATGGTCGCATCGGCACACTCCCACGACGGTTGGCGCACAATTAGTTAAGACACTTATCTGATTGATGAAGTTAAGCCGATCACACTCCACGGTCAAGAGTCGACCGGCCACACGGGGGATTGTTAACGCGTTACCGGCTGGTAACGATGTTGTGCCATGGACTCCGCCCTGACCCTGATCGGTCTGCCCATCGCCCTCGGCATCATCATGCTCGGTCTGGGTCTCGGCCTGACCAGCACGGACTTCCGTCGGGTGGCCCAGCACCCACGCGCCGCCGTCATCGCGCTGGTGTGCCAGGTGCTGGTGCTGCCGGCGCTCTGCTTCGGCCTGGTCCTCGCGTTCGACCTGGCACCGGAGTTGGCCGTCGGAATGATGCTGCTGGCCGCCTCACCGGGCGGCACGACGGCCAACCTCTACAGCCACCTGTTCGGTGGGCACGTGGCCCTGAACATCACCCTGACCGCACTCAACTCGGTGCTCGCCGTGGTCACCCTGCCGATCCTGGTCAACCTGTCGGCCGCGTACTTCCTGCCCGACGGGCGGAGCATCGGACTGCAGTTCGACAAGGTGGTGCAGGTCTTCGCCATCGTGCTCGTCCCGGTCGCGATCGGCATGCTGATCCGCGCCCGGGTGCCACACGCCGCCGAACGGCTGAACCGTCCGATCCGGATCCTCTCCGTCGTCGTCCTCGTCGCCGTCATCGCCGGCGCCGTCCTCGGCGAGCGGGAGAACATCGCCGACTACTTCGTCTCCGTCGGCCTGGCCGTGCTCGCGTTCAACCTGCTGAGCCTCGCGATCGGGTACGGGGTGCCGCGGCTCGCCGGGGTGGACCGGCCAGCCGCGACGGCCGCCGGGTTCGAGATCGGCATCCACAACAGCACCCTGGCCATCACGATCGCGCTCAGCCCGGCGTTGCTCGACAGCACCCAGATGGCGATCCCGGGTGCCGTCTACGGCATCGTCATGTTCTTCACCGCGGCGGCCTTCGGCTACCTGGTGACCCGCACCGCCACCCGGTCCGCCGCCAGCCTCACCCCCTGATGCGCGGCGTCAGCCGTCAGCCGACCTGGTCGTTGTCCTTGAGCGAACCCCAACCGTGCCAGCGGTCGATCTCGATCAGGGCACTGACCCGGGCGCGCTCACGTCGCGGGTACGCGTTGCCCGTGTAGTGCAGGGACAGCCTGTCGATGTCCGCCAGATCCTCGTCGGCGCGCAACTCGGCGACGTGCCCGACGATGCTGACATGGGTGTACCAGCCGGCCTCGTCGAGCACGGTCAGGGACACCCGTGGGTCGTTGCGGATGTGCTGCAACCGGCGGCGGCTCTCGTCCAGGTTCACCAGGATCCGGCCGTCCTCCCACAGGTACCAGGTGGCGGCGGACACCGGCTGACCACCGTTGCGAAGCGTGGTCATCACGGCCGGGTTCGGCTTCCGGAGCATGGCGATCGCGGCCTCGGGAAGCGGTGGCTTGGACATGCAGTCTCCTCGTCGGGTCGGCGTTTACCCCTGCACGTTACGCACCCGCGGGCTCCGACCAGGCGTGGACCGGCAGGTACATCGCACGGAGTACCTCGTGCAGCGGATGTCACGCCGCCCGGTGGTTCGTGCGCGAACGGGCCGCCAGCGTCGGCGGGAGCCTGACCGCCGGACCGCAGCCCGACGGTGGCTTCAGCGTGCGCGCCACACTGCCGTCCGCCCCGGTCGAGGAGCCGACGGCGGCGACCGCCCGGTGAGCGTACGGGTGCTTCTCGCCGACGACCAGCCGCTGGTCCGCAGCGGTCTGCGAGGTCTGCTCGAACGCGACGGCGACATCACCGTCGTCGCGGAGGCGCAGGACGGCGCGGAGGCGCTGCGGCTCGCCCGGCAGACCCGACCCGACGTCGCCCTCCTCGACATCCGGATGCCGCACCTGGACGGCCTCGCCGTCACGCGGCGGCTCGCCGAGGACCCGGCCACCGCAGGGGTACGCGTCGTCGTGCTCACCACCTACGACATCGACGCGTACATCTTCGAGGCGTTGCAGGCCGGCGCGAGTGGGTTTCTCGCCAAGACCACGAGCCGGGAGGAGCTGTGTCGGGCCGTCCACGTGGTGGCGGAGGGGGAGGCCCTGCTGAGCCCGAGCGTGACCCGCACCGTGATCGCCGAGCTGGCCCGCCGCCCACGCCCGCCGCAGCGCTCACCCGAACGGTTGGCCCCGTTGACGGCCCGCGAGCGGGAGGTGCTGGCCTCGGTCGCCACCGGGCTGAGCAACGCGGAGATCGCCCAGGCGCTGCGGATGAGTCCCCTGACGGTGAAGACCCACGTCAGCCGCATCATCACCAAGCTCGGCGTCCGAGACCGTACCCAGCTCGTGGTCCTGGCGTACGAGAGCGGGCTCATCACACCCGGCGGCTAGGGCCGCTGTCGGGGTGGCCCGGCACCCGCGTGCGGACCTGCGGTCGCTCCCGGCGAAGATGGGGTCATGACCAACTCCGCACCGCCCAGGCGTGTCGTCGTCACCGGGGCCACCGGAAAGCTCGGCCGGGCCGTGGTCGCCCACCTGCGCGCCGTGGGCGTCGACGTGCTGGCCGTGGACCGCGCCGGTGGCCGCGACCCGCGCGACGTGGACGGCGAGTTCCTCCTGGCCGACCTGACCGACTACGGGCAGGTGGTGGAGGCGTTCACCGGGGGCGTCGACGAGCACGCCGATGGGGTCGAGGCGATCGTGCACCTGGCGGCGGTCCCGGCCCCGGGGTTGAGGTCCAACGCGACCACGTTCGCGAACAACTCCGCCGCCACGTACAACGTGTTCGCCGCAGCGCGGGCGGCCGGGATCAAGCGGGTGGTGTGGGCGTCCAGCGAGACGGTGCTCGGGCTGCCGTTCGACACCCCGCCGCCGTACGCGCCCGTCGACGAGGAGTACGCGCCGCGGCCGGAGTCGACGTACTCGCTGAACAAGGCCCTTGAGGAGGAGATGGCCCGGCACTTCTGCCGCTGGGACCCGGAGCTGGTCATGGTGGGTCTGCGCTTCTCCAACGTGATGGACGTCGAGGACTACGCGCCGTTCCCCTCCTTCGACGCCGACCCGCAGGCCCGGCGGTGGAACCTGTGGGGCTACATCGACGCCCGCGACGGGGCGCAGGCGGTCGAGCGTGCGCTCGTCCACGACCGGCCCGGCGCCGACGTCTTCATCATCGCCAACGCCGACACCGTCATGACCAGGTCCAGCGCCAGCCTCATGGCGGAGGTCTACCCGGGTGTGGAGATCCGCAAGGAGCTTGGCGAGCACGAGACGCTCCTCAGCATCGACAAGGCGCGACGGATGCTGGGCTACGAGCCGCGCCACTCCTGGCGAGACCACGTGCATCCGGTTCAGCGCGCGGCCTGGTAGGCGCGACCGACGGCGGTCACCTCGCTGCCGGTGCGGAAGAGGCCGCTCTGGTCCTTGTCGGTGGCGGGCAGGCCGAACCACGCGTACCGCTGTAGCCAGGACAGGCTGCCCAGCATCCGGGTCGCCGCGCTGAGGAACGCGGCCTGCTCTGCCTGGGTCGGGAAGCGAACGCCGTTGGAGAAGTCGATCAGGGCGAACTCGGTGAGCCAGATCGGCAGCTGGTAGCGGTCGTGCACTGCCTGGAGGTACGACCTGAGCTGGTTGACCGCGTTGGCGGTGGTGAAGTCACCGCCGTACCAGTGCAGGGCGATGAAGTCGACCCGGTAGCCGCGCTGCTTCGCCCCGGCCATGAAGCGGTCGAGCCACTCGCCCGGTCGGTCACCGCCCCAGGCCACCGCCGGGCTGCCCAGCGGCAGACCCGTCGCCTCCAACTGCGGCCACAGCTCCAACGCCTGCTCCACGCTCATCTCCGCCTGACCCTTCAGGTCCGGCTCGTTGAACCCGAGCAGGTAGCGGCCGTTCTGCTTGGCCTTCTCCAGATTGCTGGCGGTGACGCTCTTCGCCCCCCAGATCATCGGGACGAACTCGGCGTTCTTCGGGCTGGTGACGCCCTGGTGGGCGACGTCCCAGGTGTAGTACCAGCTCGCCCCGGAGGTGGCCAGTGCCTGGCTGACTCCGTCGAAGGTCCACACGCCGACACCCTTGCGCTTCGAGGTCACGGCGGTGGCCGCCGGGGCGGCCGGACGCCTGGTCGTCGGCGTCGCCGTCGGCTTGGTGGTCGGCGTGGGGGTCGGGGTCACCCCGGCCGGGCTGGCCGTCGCGGCCGGCGTGGTCGCGGCGGGTGGGACGGGCGCCGGGGTCGTCGTCGGCGGCGTGTCGAGCGCCTGCGTGGCAGCGGGAGCGGGCGTCGGCGCGGTCGGTTGCAAAACGACGATCACCCCGGTCACCAGTACGGCGACCACGGCCGCCACGGCCAGGGGCCACCGCAGGCGCCAGAGGCCGATCGGAAGGCGACGGAACATCAGGCGTCGGGGCTCCGCGTGGACTCCCCGGGACCCTTTCGGGGTGTCCGCTTCACCCGGGCCGGTTGCGCGCATCGTCTCGACTCCTTCGTGTGATCGCACCGCTGATCGATGCTCCGCTGGCGGGAATCCCGCCAACACCTCACCTCAGGAGACTTGCCAGACGCGCCCGGATAACAGTTTCGAAGGTAGTCGGCCCGACGATCGTCAACGGCGCAGGGTCGCCGACGGCGACTCACCGAACCGGCTCCGATACTCGGTCGCGAACCGGCCGAGGTGCACGAACCCGTGCCGCAGCGCGACGGTCGTCACCGCGACCCCCGGCTCGGCCGCCCGCAGCGATCGGTGCGCCGCGTCGAGGCGACAGGCACGCAGGTACGCCGTCGGGGTGGTCCGCAACTCCCGCCGGAAGCAGTCCTGCAACGTCCGTACGCTCACCCGCAGCGCCTCGGCGACATCACCGACGGTCAGTGCCTCGCCATGGTGGTCGGCGATCAGCGTGCAGGCCCGGCGGACCAGTCGCCCGGGGTTGGTGTGGTGGCCCGGTTCGGCGAGCAGGTCGGAATGGCTGTGCCGGTGGGCCAGTAGCAACTGGCCGATGAGCCCCTGCTCGAAACGTGCGGCGACCTGCGGATGGTCGAACAGGGACGCGTCCGTCGGCTGTGCCAGCTCGTCGGCGAGGAACGCCACCCCACGCGCCCACGCCTGCGCCCTCGGCGTGGTCATGACCATGCCGATGTCCAAGCGGACCGGGTCGTCCACCGGGCGGCCCAGGAGACGGGTGAGTTCCCGGTCGACGGCGCGCCGGTCGGCGTAGAAGATCCGATGTGGCGACCCCTCGGACCACCGCATGTCCGAGGGGTCATGAGGGGACAGGACCGAGGCGACCTCGGGTGTCGAGATCACCGTGTTTCCGGAGTGTCGGACCACCGTGCTGCCCGCCCGGGGGATCTGGACGAGATAGAAGCTCTCCAGGGCCGGGGGTTGGATTCGGACCTCCTGCCCGTAGTCCAGGTCGATCACACCGACCCCGCCCACCCGGTGTGCCGCCATCCGCAGCTGAACGGCGCGCACGCCCGCCTGCGGGGTGAGTCGGTGCGGACAGAAGATCTTGCCGACCTCGGCGCGGGCCTGGTCGACGTCGTCCGTCCGGACCGTCACCGCATCCATCCGACCCCTCCCGGGCGTCCTGGTGCGCTGACCATAAGGCGCGACCGGGAAGGACAGTGTCGGAAAGCCGTGGACCCGACACGGACCGTTCGGTTGCGCGATGCGGACACACCTCGCGCGCAGCGGATAGCGACACTCCCGGCCCGCTCGTTAGCGTGCGCTCACCACCGCTGCCGCAGTGGTAGACGCGCTTCGGAGGTTGCCATGAGAATTGCCGTCGTCGGCGCCGGATTCGCCGGTCTGAGCGCAGCCAAGGTGCTGCGGCAGAGCGGGTTCGACGTCACCGTTTTCGAGAAGGCCCCCGACGTCGGTGGGGTGTGGAGCCGCACCCGGCGTTATCCCGGTCTGCACACGCAGAACAACAAGGGCACCTACCACCTGTCCGACCTGCCGATGCCCGCCGACTATCCGCAGTGGCCCTCGGGCGAGCAGGTCCAGCGGTACCTCGAGAGCTACGTGGAGAAGTTCGGGCTCGCCAGCGTGCTGCGTCTGTCCACGGAGGTCGTCTCCGCCGAGCTCATCAACGACGACACCGGGTGGCTTGTCACGTCGCGGCCGGCGGGGGCATCGGAGCCGGTGACGGTGCAGCGGTACGACCACCTGATCGTCGCCAACGGCATCTTCTCCGACCCGGTCGTACCGTCGTTCGACGGGCACGCGGCCTTCGCCGCCGCCGGTGGGCGGGTCCTGGCCGCGGGGGAGTTCCACGACGTCGAGGCGGCCCGGGGCCGCAACGTCCTCGTCGTCGGGTACGGCAAGTCGTCCTGCGACGTGGCGGTTCCGCTGAGCGACCTCGCCGCCCAGACCCACGTGGTGGCCCGGGGGTTGCTCTGGAAGATGCCCCGGAAGCTCGGCGGGGCGCTCAACTACAAGTACCTGCTGCTCACCCGGATGGGTGAGGCACTGTTCCGCTACCTCCACCTGAAGGGCTTCGAGCGGTTCCTGCACGGTCCGGGCAACGGTCTGCGCCAACGGATGGTCGACAGCGTCGGCTCGGTCGCGACCAGGCAGCTCAAGCTGCGTGAGTTGGGTCTGGTGCCGAATGGCAGCTTCGAGGACATCGCCCGCAGCACGGTCAGCCTCGTCACGGAGGGCTTCTTCGAGCGCGTCGCCGACGGACGCATCGCGGTGCACCGCGACCAGGTGATCACCGAACTGCTCGTCCAGGACGGTCGGCCCGCCGCCCGCCTGGCCGACGGCGCGGTGCTCCCCGCCGACCTGGTGATCTGCGGCACCGGCTTCCGCCAGCACGTGCCGTTCTTCGGCGACGCGCTGCACGCCCGGTTGCAGGACGACCAGGGCAACTTCCAGCTCTACCGCCAGATCCTGCCGCTCGGCGTGCCACGGCTGACGTTCGCCGGCTACAACTCGTCGTTCTTCAGCCCGCTCAGCGCGGAGATGGCGGCGGTGTGGACGGCCGCGTACCTGCGGGGTGGGATCACCCTGCCCGCCGAGGACCGGATGCGCGACGAGGTCCGCACCCGCCTGGCCTGGATGGCGGAGCGCACCAACGGGCGGCACGCCCGCGGGACGAACATCATCCCGTTCTCGATGCACAACATCGACGAGGTGCTCGACGAGGTGGGGCTCAACCTCGGCCCGCTGACCCGGGCACGGCAGTGGCTGCTCCCCGTGGACCCACGCTCCTACCGGGGCGTGACGGCACGAATGATCGCCCGTACCGCCGATGGGGGCGCGACGGGCGGGGCCGCACCGGCCCGGTCCGCGCACGGCGGTATCCGGCATAACCACGAAGACTCTCACGTATCCGGATAAAGTACGCAGACAGGAAGCAGGCGGTACGGCCAGCGGGAGGGTCCGGGACGATGGCAGCGGAGCAGGTCGCCGAACACCGTCACCGCCCCGGCGTTCCCGTGCCGGCGGCTGTGGCCGGCTGAGCTGTCCCGCCGTCCGTGCTGACGCGCCCCAGGATCCTGCGTGGGCTCGGCGACAGCAGGAGCCCCGACTCCGCGACCGTCCTGGAACTGCTGTTCGACATCGTCTACGTCTTCGCGCTCGCCCGCCTCGCCGGGCGGGTGGCGGACGACCTGACAATCGTCCGGCACCACCTGCTGTCGGAGGCCGGCCAGACGGTGCTGTTCTTCACGGCGATGTGGATGATCTGGTCGCTCAACGCCCTGCTGGCGAGCACCTACGACCCTCGCCGGGCGGACCTCCAGGCCGTCCTGCTGGCGACGATGTTCGGCACGCTCGTGCTGGCCGTCTCGTTGCCGGAGGCGTTCGGCAAGCGCGGCGTGGTCTTCGCCTGCACGTACGTCATCATCCAGATCGGCCGACCGCTCTTCCTGACGTTCGCCCTGCGGGGCCACCCCGGTCGGACGCTCGCCGCCCGGGTGCTGACCTGGCACACGGCCTCCGCCGTGCTCTGGATCAGTGGCGGCATCAGCGGCGGCCTCGGTCGGGGCGTCTTCTGGACCCTCGCCCTTGCCATCGAGCTCACCGGCACCGCCACGGCCTGGCCCGTGCCGTGGCTCGGCAAAGGGTGGTTCCACCGGGCGGGCGTCGCGGTCTCCCACATCCACCTCGCGGAGCGGTACAACCAGTTCTTCATGATCGCCCTCGCCGAGGTGGTGCTCGAAGCCGGCGCCGCCGTCAGCTTTCCCGGCTTCACGATGGCGGGGATCATCACCCTCGTCGCCGCCTTCGTGACGGCCGTCTCGTTCTGGCGGATCTACTTCTACCACGTCCGGTCCGGTCAGGCCGCGACCCCGGGCGGGCAGGGGATCCAGCTGTCGAGGTGGGCGAGCTACAGCCTGCTGATCATCGTGGGGGGCATCATCTGTACGGCGGTCGGCTTCGGGCAGGTCATCGAGGACCCGCACCCGCCGATCGACTGGGCACTGGTCGCCATCATGTTCGGTGGCCCGGTGCTGTTCCTGGTCGGACGGAGCTTCCTGGAGGAGGAGAACCGATCCACGCCACGCTGCCGGATGCTCTACGTCGGGGCGGCGGTGCTGCTCGTGGCGGCGCTACCGATGGTGCTGCTCCCGCCGGTCGCCGTGGCGGCCTCGGCGGCGGTGATCCTGGCCGGCATCGCCGTGTTCGACCAGCGAGCCCACCGGCGTGGGTCGGAGACCAACCCGACCCTGTGACACATCGTTGCGGCTCGACGGCTGCCGCGCGTATGGTGCTCTGGCACGCCGTCGAGCTGGAAGGAGGTCAGAACAATGTCCGATGTTCTGCGCCCCCTCCGCGCTCCGGCGTCCGCGCGGATCTGATCCGGGGCGCGCGCTTTCCGGAGGCCCCACCCATGACTGATCTGGTCATCCGTCCGCTCGTCGCGGGCGAGGAAAACCTGTTCGACTCCATGCCTGATCCGCTGCCCCAACTGCGCCAGGTCGCCTACGCCGACGGAATCGCCGGCGGTGGCTACCGACCCGAGACCACCTGGGTCGCCCTGCGCGCCGGCCGGGTGGTCGGCCGGGCCGCCTGGCTGCTCCCGCCAGGCGCCGTCGGAGCCCCCTGGCTGGACCGGTTCGATCTGGACGCCGAGCCGGAGGTGGGTGCCGAGTTGTTGCACGCCGCCCACGAGGCGCTCGGCGGTCCCGGTCGGTACTACGCCGCGCTGCCGGCGCACTGGCGGCGTCGGCCCGAGGTGCTGGCCGTGGTGCGGGCGCCGATGGCGGCCGCCCGGCTCGCCGGGCTGGTCGAGCGGGGGGAGCGGCTCAGGTGTTCCTGGGCGGGCACCCCGCTGCCGGCGTCCTCCGGGCGCTACGACTTCCGGCGGCCCGCCGACCCGGCGGAGATCAATGCCCTGGTGGCCCGGATCGCCGAGCCGGACGTGCTGACCGGCGTCGAGATCGCGCGGGCGGTCGCCGGCGTCGACCTGGCCACCGACCCGCTGGCCTGGCTCGGCGACGCGACCGAGGAATGGCGGATCGCGCTGGACGCCGGGGAGCCGGTGGGTCTGGTCGGCACGGCCGGAGACGCCTGCTACCCGCTGCTGGCCTATCTCGGACTGCTCGACGACGCGGCCCGACCCGAGTTGTTGGCCGAGGCGGTCCGGGTGCTGGCCGCCGGCGACGCCCGGGAGGTCATCGCCGACGTGGACTCCCACCAGGTCGCGGTGCTCGCGGAACTGGAACGAACCGGGTTCCGGCAGTTGCGCTCCCGGATCGTCTTCGCGCCGCGGAACGCTCCGGAATAGCTGACCGGGGTGCGCCCTGTCACCGGGGCGCACCCCTCGGCAGACCCCGAGCCGCACCCTGTCAGCATCGGGGCATGCCAAGATCATCGCCCTCCCGTGTCGTGCCCCGTGCGGGCGCGCACCTCTACCCGGTATGGCGCAGCCGCTATTGACCGGGCAGGATGTTAGCGCTAACGTGCCGCGCTACCGCATCGCGCGGCGCCGGATGCCACCCCCACCCGAAAGGCGTCACCTGCAATGAGTACGGCCGGATCAACCGACTTGCGCGCCGCTGTCCTCGCCGCGAACCGCCTCATCTCCTCGGCCGGCCTGGCCGCGCTGACCTGGGGCAACGTGAGCGGGGTCGACCGCGAGGCAGGCATCTACGTCATCAAGCCCTCCGGCGTGGCGTACCAGGACCTCACCGCCGACCTCCTGGTCCCGGTGGATCTGGAGACCGGGCAGGTCGTCGCCGGCGAGCTGCGACCCTCCGTCGACAGCGAGACCCACCGCGCGTTCTACCTGCACTGGCCGTCCATCGGTGGGGTGACCCACACCCACTCGACGAACGCCGTCGCCTTCGCCCAGGCCGGGCGGGACGTGCCGGTGCTCGGCACCACGCATGCCGACACCTTCGCCGGTCCGATCCGGGTGACCCGCGACCTCACGGCCGACGAGTGCGCCCACGACTACGAGTTCAACACCGCTCGGGCGATCATCGAGCTGATCGGGGGAGAGGCCGAGGCACTGGCCAACCCCGTCGCCCTCGCCGCCAACCACGGCCCCTTCACCTGGGCGAAGGACCCGCTCAAGTCGGTGGAGAACGCGATCGTCTGCGAGGCGGTCGCGGAGATGGCCCTGAAGACGCTGTCGCTGAACGCCGCGGCGGCCGCGCCCCAGTGGCTGCTGGACCGCCACTTCACCCGCAAGCACGGCGCCGGTGCCTACTACGGCAACCAGCTTCCCGAGCAGAGCCGGCCGTGACGGTCGCCGTGCGGTGCAACGGCCCTGGCTAGACCGCCGGGCGATGAGCGTGGCCAGCTCACTCACCTTCGGATCCCTCGGCGAAGTATCCGGCCGCGTAACACACCCCAGTCGGGGGGACGCCAGGTCGAACCGGCCGTCGAGGCCCGCGACCGCGACCGACGCGTACGCCTCGGTCGCCCTCCGGTCCGACGGGTCGAGCCAGCGCACCCGCACCTGGGCGGTACGCGCCGAGGCGTGCCGCCCACCGGTCAGCCGCACCTCGTAGAGGGCGGTGACACTGTGCCCCGGTCCCACCTCGCCTCCGTCGACCCGGTTCGTCGTCGGCGAGCGCCCGGTTCTCGTACCCGAGCAACCGGTACGAGCTGACCGTCGCGGGGTCGAACGTCACCTGCGCCTGGCGTCCAGGGCCCCTACGGTCGACGTCGCCGCCGGATCCACGGTCACGGACCCCGGGCTGTTCCGGGACGACCAAACGGCGTTCAGCCGCCAGGAGCGGCGCATCCGCAGGCGTTCCGCCGCGATAAGCCGAAGATAAGTCGCTGATGTAGGGCCGTGTTAGCGGGCCAAATCATGCTTCTGGGACCTCCTGCGAGAACGAGCCCAGGAAATTCCAGCACCGCCCAATTGTCCCCCGTGGGCCTGGCCGCGGCAATGGAGGCGCACCACCCACCACTGCGTCACTTCTACTGTCGCCCAGAGCGGGGAGAATCACGAATGAATGCAACATCACGACTGCTTGCGGTCGGCGCCGGCCTCACGATGGCCATCGTCATCCCCAATGGATCGGGGGTTGCCTCGGCGGCCGGCGAACCGTCGGTCGTCGTCGTCTCCACGACCCCGACCAATGGGTTGGCGCCCGCCACGGTGTCCGGACCCGCCGCGTCGCACTCGTACCAGATCGCCGCCACCGTACCCCTCGGCGGAAGCCTGAGCCCGGTGCAGAGCCCGGCGAAGACCGCGCAGGGTGACACGTCCTTCTCCAGCGAGGTCCTCGTCAAGGACGCGGCCGGCAAGGTGGTCGGCGCGTACGACGCCCCGTACGCCATCGACGCGAAGGGGAGCGTGCTTACCGCGACGTATCGCATCGAGGGCACCAACCTCGTACAGACGGTCCCGTTCGACCGCACGACCGCATTCCCACTGCGTGTGCTGCTCTCCGACTACGCCCCGGTCACGCTGGGCCAGGGCGACGGATTCACGGCCATGGTCTCGCAGGTGACAGTGCCGTCGAACTACGTTTACAACCCCAGTCGCGGATCCCTGCACGACTACTGCACCAGCTCGCCGGACTCGTACCTGGCCGCCGACTTCCGCGGGCCGTGTGCGCGGCACGACCTGTGCTACGAGGCCCCGGGGAACCACAAGTCAGCGTGTGACAACACGTTCCATGGCCACCTGGTGAACAACTGCGACTACGCCTTCGGCTCGTGGAACCCGGTCAGGTACAGCTGCCGTGTCGCCGCTGCCGAGTACTGGGCCGCGGTGACGGCCTTCGGTGACGACACCTGAGGATCCCCCTACCGGCCCGGGTTGTCGCGCCTCAACGGGGGGGTCCGAACACCCGAGGTCGTCAAGAGCAGGCTCCCGGCCCGACAGCGGTCGACCCAGACCGGTTGTCGGGCCGGGAGCCTCGCTCCATCGACTCGCACGTGACTGAACCATTTTCCACAATGAAGCCAACGATCGAGGGAGGATCACCCGTGGGCCCGCTGCCGTATACTCTGTGGACCGTACGACGGTCCGCCTCGGATCGTTCGAGAGCGGAGGTCCACGGTGCGACTGCTAAAGCTTGGCGCATTCTCTGCAATTGCCGGCCTCGTCGGCGCGCTCGTCAATATTTGGGCGCGAAACGAATTCCCCGAACGTTGGGGTGGTCCCAATATCGGTGGCGGACTACTGCAACTCCTGTTCTACACGCTGATCGTCGTCGGGGTCGTCCTGGCAGTCGCCGGCGGGGTGGCAGCGCGCAGACGGCACTAGGGCCGTACGTCGTGGGGTGTGGCGCCAGCTCCTAGTCCTCCAGCGCCTGGAGCTGTCGAGCGACGGTGCCGGCGCGGGTGTCGTCGCTCAGGCCGGTGTACAGATCGAGTGCCTCGGCCCAGGCGCGGCGGGCAGCGGACCTGTCGCTCTCCCGCAGGGCCGTACCGATGACGGTCAGGGCGCCGGCGAGGAACGACGGCCAGCCGCGGGTCCGCCACAGCCGCACCGACTCCTCGAGATGCCCGATCGCCTCGGCCGGCCGGCCCTGGGCCAGCGCGACCTCGCCGAGCACCTGGAGCGCGTCCGCGATGTGATGGGTCATCGTATATTCCCGAGCCATCGCGAGGGAGGTCGACGCGGTGTCCCGGGCCGCCCGCAGGTCACCGCAGAGCAGGTGGACACGGGCCAGCGCCAGCATGGGCAACACCTCGGCGTAGTGGTCGCGGTAGCGCCCGGAGAGCACCAGTGACTCGGCGAGGGCCTGCCGGCTGGAGTCGAGGTCACCCGCCTCCCGGTAGGCGATTCCGAGGAACTGCTGCACGGTCGACTCATAACGCGAGTTGCCCAGGACCCGGGTCAACCCCAGTGCCGTGTGGAGATGGGTGAGCACCCGCCCCAGCCGGGTCTGCTCGCTGTGCGCGAGCGCGAGCGCGACATGGGCGCGGGCCTGCCCACCGATGTGGCCGGTCTCCTCGGCGAGGCGCAGCGACTGCTCACCCATCGTCACCGCCTTCTCGACGGCGCCCTGTGCGGTCAGCCCCCACGAGCAGACGACCGCGGCATCCGCCATCCCCCTGCGTTCCCCCAAGGCGGTGAACATCTCCAGCAACCGGGCTCCCTCCGCCCCCAGGACAACCATCGCCTCGCCGGCCTCCTGGCCGCCGTTCCAGGTCCGCACATCGACGAGCCCGCGCAGCATGACCGCCTCGCCGAGCGCGTTGCGGTGACGGCGGCAGGCTTCGATCACCAGCTCGTTGGTGGCGATCCACTCGATGTACATCCCGCGAATGTCGAAGTACTTCTCCAGGCACCCGGCCAAGCCGAAGGCGAACTCGTCCAGCCCGAGGTCGCAGGCCTGGCGGATCAGGGCCCGCAGCGCCAACCGCTCGGCGTCGAACCAGTCCAGCGCCTCGAATCGTGGCATCGACCCGTCGGTGACGAACCCGATCGGGGTGCGCGGCGCGGAACCGTGGATCGGCGCGTAGCAGGGGCCGGGCACGTTGGTCGCCATCCGTTCGGCGAACGCCAGCCAGGCCCCGAGACCTCGGGCCAGCACCTCGGAGCAGCCGTCCGCGCCGTCCTCGGCCTCGGCGCGCTCCCGCGCGTAGAGCCGCACGAGGTCATGGAAGCGGTAACGGATCTGTCCGATCCGGTCGGGCGCCGTCATCGCCAGCAACTGCGCGTCGACCAACACGTCGACATGCTCGGTGGCGTCGTCGAGCGAGGTGTCCAGCAGGCAGGCGGCCAGCCAGTGGGGGATGTCCTGCATGGTGAAGAGCCCAAGCATCCGGAACAGTCGCCGGGCCGTGTCGGGCAGTCCCTGGTAGCTCAACGTCAGGGACGCGCGGACCTCCAGGTCACCGGTGGCCAGCCGGTCCAGCCGACGCCGTTCGTCGGCGAGCAGTTCCGCGAAGTACGCCAGGCGCCACCCCGGCCGGGCCATGAGACGGGCGCCGGCGACCCGCACCGCCAGGGGTAGGCCGCCGCAGAGTCGCACGATCTCGGCCGCGTCGGTCTGCTCCACCTCGACCCTTTGCGCGCCGACGATCCGGCCCAGCAGGCGCAGGGAGTTGTTCTGGTCGAACACGTCCAGGTCGATCCAGCGCGCACCCTCCACACCTGTCAACCGGGATCGGCCGGTGACCAGCACCGCACAGGTTGACGCGCCGGGAAGCAGTGGCCGAATCTGCTCCTCGGAGGCCGCGTTGTCCAAGACCACAAGTACCCGCCGGTCGGCGAGGCGGCTGCGATAGAGGGCGGCCCGTTCCACCACGTCGTCGGGTATGGCCCGGTTGTCGACACCCAACGCGCGCAGGAACCGGGCAAGGACCTCGCCGGGCTCCAGCGGGCGCGGCTCCGAACCGTGCAGGTTCACGTGGAGTTGACCGTCGGGGTAGGCGCCGGCGGCCAGGTGTGCCAGGTGCACCGCGAGCACGCTCTTGCCCACCCCGCCCATGCCGGCAATGGCCGCGATCATCAAAGCGTTCGACCCGCCGGTCAGCAGCGCCCGTACCTCTTCGACCGGCTCCTCCCGGCCGGTGAAGTCGGCGATGTCCGGCGGCAACAGCGATGGCACCACCCACGGATCTCGGCGTGGTACGCGGACCGCGTCCAGCGGCCCGTCGCCGTCGGGGTCGCCGTCGGGCTCGGGCACCTCGTCGCGGAGCACCCGGACGTGCGCGACCCGCATCTCCTGGGCCGGTTCCACACCGAGTTCCTCGATCAGGCGGTCGCGCACCTCGGCGAACAGACGCAGCGCCGTGGCCCGTTCACCGCATCCGGCGAGGGCCAGGATGAGCCGGGCGTGAAGCCCCTCGTGGTAAGGCGCGTCCTGCGCGAGGTGGCGCAGCGGTGCCACCGCCCGCTCGTACCGGCGTAGCTCGATAGCGATGTCGGCCAGCAACAGCGCGGCGGCCAGACGTTGCTGGCCTGCCTCGACGGCGACCGGGTGGTCGCGCAGGCGGGGATTGGCGTCGGCCAGCACCGGGCCGCGCCACCAGAGAAGCGACTGGTCGAGCAGATCGAGCGCTTCGTCGGGGCGCTGGTCCCGCAGCGACCTGGCCCGCGCGAGCATGGTGGTGAAGCTGGCGAGGTCGACCTGGTCGTCGCCGAGTCGCAACAGGTAGCCGGCGTGGTCGAGGTGCAGCACCTCACCGGGCGAACGCTGGGCGCGGGCCGGTTCCAGCACCGTACGGAGTTGCCCGACCGCCATGTGGACCTGGGTGACCGCCGTCTTGGGCGGCTGGGTGCCCCAGAGCACCTCAACGATCTCGTCGCGGGTGACCGACCGGTTGAGCCGTAATGCCAGCAACCCGAGAAGCCCTCGCTGGGCCGAGGTGGCGAAGGTGACCGCCCGGCCGCCGCGGGTCACCGTGAGCGGCCCGAGTACGTCGACACGAAGGTGGTCGTCGCCGGACCGGCCCTCGACCCGGGCCGCCGACATCAACTCGTCCCGGTCGGCAGACGACAGGTCCAGTGCCACCGCCAGCCGCTGTAGCGAGTCGGCATGCGGCTGGCGTACCCGATCCTTCTCGAGGTCGCGCAGCACCCGCACGCTGACGCCGCTGCGTACCGCCAGGGCATCCTGGGTGAGTCCGACCCTGCGACGGTGGTGCGCGAGGAGTTCGCCGAGGTGTGTCCGGGACGCGGATTCCATACCCAACATCACTCCCGCGTCGATGAGTTCCGCAGCTGTCGCCGCACGGCGTGATATCTGTCGGCGTCGATTCTGCCGGTTCGCTGGTTCGCGGTCCAGGGCAGCAGCCGCACCGAGATCCAGCTCGTCGCGGGGTTCGGACGTACCCCGCTGTTCCTTCTGGCGCTCTGGTTGATCTGGCCGCACGCCGCCCGGAGCACCAGTCGCCAGGAACCAGCGCGGCCGGTCACAACAGGCCCTGCTCGCGGACCTAGTCGGTCCGCTGACAGGCAGCTGGCCAGGTTCCGTTCTAGCTCGACCAGCTCGAGGTCGACCGCGCACACCACGACATCACTGTGTGGGTCGGGGATAGCTGAGGGCGAGGCAGGCGGTGGGGTCGTCCACCGCCAGCCCCGCCGCCCCCGCTGACCCGACGGACAAGTGCGCGTCGTCCGTAAGGGCACTCAGGCCGTGGGCTGGGTGGCCCCGTTGAACACCGGCGGGGCGTAACCCGCCGGCTTGTCGCCGATGCCGAGGCCGGGGCTCACCACCCAGGACTGGTACTGCGGCGTGAACATGCCGTACGGCAGCCCGAGGTCCGGAGCGCTG
The DNA here is from genome assembly GCF_040649915.1 of Micromonospora sp. NPDC048839. Classification (NCBI taxonomy): domain Bacteria; kingdom Bacillati; phylum Actinomycetota; class Actinomycetes; order Micromonosporales; family Micromonosporaceae; genus Micromonospora; species Micromonospora sp. NPDC048839. The sequence continues at coordinate 6,345 of NZ_JBEZGL010000002.1, read as the reverse complement.
GCCTCGTCGAGCCGGCGACGAGCGTCGGCCGGGATCTCGAAGTCGAGCGCGCCGACGTTGCTGGCGAGCTGCTCGGGGCTGCTCGCGCCGACGATCACCGAGGCGACGGCCGGCTGGGTGGCCACCCAGTTGATCGCGACCTGGGCCATGCTGCGGCCCAGGTCGGCGGCCACGCTCTCCAGCGCCTCGATGACCTTCCAGTCGCTGGGGTTGATCTCCCGACCCGCGGCGTCGGGGTTGGTCAACCGCCCGGTCCCGCTCATGCCCTCGCCGGTCCGTCGGTACTTGCCGCTGAGCAGCCCGCCGCCGATCGGGCTCCACGCGGTGAGTCCCATCCCCAGGTTCTGCGCCATCGACACGAACTCCGCCTCGATACCCCGGGTCACCAGGGAGTACGGAAGCTGCACATTGATCATCGGGGCCAGTCCGTGTGCCTCGGCGTAGCTCTGTGCGCGGGCCGCGTACCAGGCCGGTACGTCGGAGAGCCCGGCGTACCGGATCTTGCCGGCGCGGACCAGGTCGTCGAGGGTGTGCACGACCTCCTCGACCGGGGTGATGCGGTCCCAGGTGTGCACCAGGTACAGGTCGATGTAGTCGGTGCCGAGCCGGCTCAGTGACCCTTCCACGGCCCGCGTGAGGTGCTTGCGGCCGTTGCCGCTGGCGTTCGGGTCGGTCGGGTCGACGGTGTTGGTGGCCTTGCTGGTGAGCACGAGCCGGTCACGGACGCCGGCGCGATCGATCAGCCGACCGAGGATCCTCTCGCTCTGCCCGGCGGTGTAGAAGTCCGCCGTGTCGATCAGGTTGCCGCCCGCCTCCAGGTATTGGCGGAAGATCGGCTCCGCCTCCTCCTCGGTCTTGCCGTACGCGGCGTGGAACCCGTCGACGCCGAAGTTCATGGTGCCCAGCGCCAGCCGGCTCACCCGCAGGCCGGACCGCCCGAGCAGGTAGTAGTGGTTCACGGTGGTGCCCTCCCGATGGTGGTGTCGGCCCGGATCGGACCGCGCTCCAGACCCTTGCTCGCCAAATTTGGACCCGCAAGTCCAAAAGCTGAGTAGGGTTGGGGTCCGCAGGTCCAGACCAGGAGGTCTCATGACACGGGCGTTGACCCGCAAGGGCGAGGCGACCCGCGCGCGGATCGTCGTCGGCGCCGCCGCCGAGGTCCGCGAGCGCGGCGTCGACGAGGTACGCCTCGAGGACGTGCTGGCCCGCACCGGCACCAGCAAGGGTCAGCTCTTTCACTACTTCCCCGACGGCAAGGAGGAGTTGCTGCTCGCGGTGGCCCAGCACGAGGCCGACCAGGTGCTCATCGACCAGGAGCCGATGCTCAGCAACCTGACCTCCTGGCCCGCCTGGCTGGCGTGGCGCGACCGGCTCATCGAGCGGTACCTCGCGCAGGGCGTGAAGTGCCCGCTCAACGGGTTGCTCGGGCAGACCGGCCGACGCGCACCGGGCGCGCAGGCGATCGTGACCGGGCTCATGTGGCGCTGGCAGGGGGCGATCACCGAGGGGATCCGGCACATGCAGTCGACCGGGGACATCGCCGCGGACGTGGACGCCGAGCGCGCCGCCGCGGCGCTGCTGGCGGGCATCCAGGGCGGCGTGCTGCTGCTGCTCTCCACCGGCAAGATCGATCACCTGGAGGCGGTTCTCGACCTCACCATCGACTCGCTGCGGGCGACCGCCCGGACGTAGGAGGGTGAGGTCATGACGGATGACGACCGCGCACCTCTGGTGCTGCTGCACGGCCTCACCTTCGACCGGCGACAGTGGGACCCGGTCCGGCGCGAGCTCGCGGTGATCGATCCTGCCCGGCAGGTCCTCGCCCTCGACCTGCCCGGGCACGGCGACGCACCCCGGCGGCAGTCCTACGGGATGGCGGAGGTGGCCGACGTCGTGCACGAGCAGGTGACCGAGGCGGGCCTCGCCCAGCCGATCGTGGTGGGACATTCGGTCGGCGCGGTGGTCGCCACGACGTACGCGGCCCGGCACCCGGTGCGCGGCGTGGTTAATCTGGACCAGATCCTGTTGCCCGGCCCATTCGGCGTGGCCGTACGCCAGGCCGAGCCCGCACTGCGCGGCCCGGACTGGCGGCGGGTGTGGGACAGCATGCTGGCGGGGATGGGCATCGAGGCGCTGCCGGCCGAGGCACGCGAGATCGTCACCACCGCGACCGATCCCCGGCCGGATCTGCTGCTGGGTTACTGGGGCGAGATCCTGAGCGGGTCCGACGAGGGGATCTCCACCGAGCGGCAGCGCGCCCTGCGGTCCATCGGCGAGCGGAGGGTTCCCTACCGGTGGGTGACCTCGTCCGAGCCACCGCTCCGCTATCTGACCTGGCTGACGGATGCCCTGCCGGAGGTCGCGGTGACGGTGCTACCCGGTAGCCACTTCCCGCACCTGGCGGAGCCGGCGACGATCGCCCGGCTGCTGGCGACCGGCTGAGAGGACGATCGGGCGAGCGCCAGCCGGGGCCGGGGCCGCTGACGGTGAGCTAATCTCGGACGCGAGTTGCCAGAGATCGGAGCAGGCGTGGCAGGTGACGACGACATCTCCGGGTGAGAGCCCGGACCGGCCGCCGACGGGCGCGTGAACGCGCCACCGTCGCCGCGGCCCCCGTCGTCATGCCCTGCTCCCGCCGGGCCACCCGTGTGCGCCCGGATCTCCCCTCTCCGAGGTCCCCATGTCTGTTCGACCTGCTCTCATCGCCCGTGACCTGGTGCGGATCCGCGGCACCCGTCGGGTGCTCGACGGCGTCTCCCTGACCGCCGCGCCCGGTCACCGGATCGGCCTGATCGGTGAGAACGGCACCGGCAAGACGACCCTGTTGCGGGTCCTGGCCGGTGTCGACGAACCCGACTCCGGCGCCGTCTCCCGGCCGGCGGAGTGCGGCTTCCTGCACCAGGAGTTGCCCTTCACCCCGTCGACGACCATCGCCACGGTCCTCGACGACGCGCTTCGCGAGGCCCGAGCGGACCTCGCCGAGCTGAACCGGATCGGTGTCGCGCTCGCCGACTCGCCGGGGGGCGGCGCGGAACACGACCGGTTGCTGGCCGCGTACGGCGAAGTTCTGGAGCGGGCGCAGGACCGCGACGCCTGGGACGCCGACCGACGGGCCCGGACGGTGCTCGCCGGCCTCGGTCTCGGCGGGATGCCGCACGACCGGACGCTGGCCGCGCTCTCCGGCGGGCAACGCGGCCGCCTCGCCCTCGCGGCGATGCTGATCCGTCGGCCGGCCGCGCTGCTCCTCGACGAGCCCACCAACCACCTGGACGACGGGGCGGCGGCGTTCTGCGAGGACCAGCTTCGGGCCATGCCCGGGGTGGTCGTGGTGGCCAGTCACGACCGGGCCTTTCTGGACGCGGTCTGCACCGACGTCATCGATCTGGACCCGGCGGTCGACGGGCCGGTCCGCCATGGCGGCGGCTACACCGAATACCTGGCGGCCAAGCGCGCCGAGGCGCAGCGGTGGCGTCGGCGCTACGACGACGAACAGGCACTCCTGGCCGAGCTGCGCGATGCCGCCGCCGTGACCGGGCACCAGGTCGCCCACGGCCGCGGCCCTCGCGACAGCGAAAAGATGGGATACGGGCACACGGCCGGCCGCGTGCAGAACCAGATCTCCCGCCGGGTCCGTGCTGCCGCCCGCCGACTGGAGACGCTGGAACGCGACCAGGTCCCCGCGCCGCCGGAGCCGTTGCGTTTCCACGCGCCCGTTCTCGCCAACGGCAACGGCGACGAGCCCATCGTCACGGTGACCGGGCTGGAGGTCCCCGGCCGGCTCGAAGTGGCGCACCTTGACCTCGCGGCCCGTGACCGGCTTCTGGTCAGTGGTCCCAACGGAGCGGGCAAGTCCACTCTGCTCGCCGTCCTGGCCGGTCACCTGACCGGTGCCGGAGTCGTCTGGCGGCGACCGGGTCTACGCGTCGGCCTGCTGGGCCAGGACAGCGTCTTCGAGGATCCGCACCGGACAGCCAGGGAGGTCTTCGCCCGGGCGGTCGGGGAAGAACGGGCCGAAGCCGTGCCGCTGTCGTCACTCGGTCTGCTCGCCGCAACGGACCTCGACCGCCCGGTTGCCGACCTGTCCGCCGGGCAGCGTCGTCGGCTCGATCTCGCCGTGCTCGTCGCCGACCCGCCGGAGTTGCTGCTGCTGGACGAGCCGACCAACCATCTCTCGCCGCGACTCTGCGACGAGCTGGAAGAGGCCCTCGACACCGGACCGGGCGCCGTCGTCGTCGCAAGCCACGACCGGCGGCTCCGCTCCCGCTGGCAAGGCCGCAAGCTCCCCCTCACCGGTGATCAAGAGGTTTGCGTCACGACACGCCGGGCCGGATGACCGAAACCATTCCGGGGCCGCGTCGCGGGCTGCGTACCGATACGGGCTCCATGGCGCTCCCGAGCCGCCATCACGGCCGGTCCAGCCGTCCGAGTCCGGCGAGGTCGGTGTTTCCCGTCCGGACAACCGCCGAGGCCAACGCCGTGGTCGCGGGGTGGGTGCCGACTCGCTGCTCGGCGGTGGCGATCCGGATCGCCTGGTCCAGGTGCGCTCGGACGTGCTGGTCGGCCCGCCGCTCGAACGCGACACCTGTGGACGACCGCAACGCGGCCAACTCCTCGGCGGTGACCATGCCTGGCATGTCGTGGCCCTCGTGCGGGTTGGTCGCCGGGGCGCCGGACGCGGCGAGCAGCCGTCGGGCCGTGCTCAGGTTGGCGCGGTGCGCCGTGCCGAGCCGAGCGGCGAACGTCAGCCACTCCGGGTCGGTGGTCCGGCTCGGCACCAGGTCCAGCACCGGCAGGAGGCGTTCGTTCATCGCCACCGTCAGCTGAAGCCACGCGATGTCGGTAGCGCTGAACAGACCCGCCGAGCCGCTGGGTGACGCCGACCCGACCGGTGCGGGAGCCACCGTCGTAGCGGTGGACGGCACGGCGGTGGTGGCGGTCGATGCCGCGGGCCCGGTCGGTGACCCGCTGGTGCACGCACTGACGAGCAGAAGCGCCGCGAGGAGTAGGCACCCGGTCGCACGCACGGGGATTCCTCGCATCCGGCCTCCTCCCGCCCGCGACGGCGGGTCCGGCGTGACCGGACCCGCCGCCGCGGGATGCGCCTGTCGGCTCAGAGCGGTCGCCCGTCGGCACCGCACTTGATGACGGGACGGATGCAGTCCTGGACCCGCCGGGCCATCTCCGCGACCGGCCAGGCGTTGAAGAAGTCGCCGTGCATCGTGTAGCCCGGCCCGGAGGCCAGCCGGAACCGCGACGGGTCGCCGTTCACCGGGTACCGCAGCACCTGCCGCAACTTCGGCACGTGCACCGGGTGGGTGCTCGGGCAGGCCTGGTTCACCGGGTACGCCAGGTGGCTCTTGTGGTCCGACGAGTCCAGGTCGCGGCCGTTCCAGCACTGCGGGAAGTCCAGGTACGACTCCAGCATCGTGCCGGACGGGCAGTTGACGAAGTTCTTCGACGGCGCCACCTGTCCCGCGTGCAGACACGACCACCGGGCGATGCTGTCGTTCGACCCGGTTGCCTTCGCGTTGCCGGCGACGAGTCGCAGCCCGAGCGGGAACGGCTGGGTGTTCGCGACGACGTCGGAGCGTACGCCCTCGCCCAGGTAGTAGAACGTGGCGATCGCCGGCTCCACCGCGACGTTGTCGCGGTAGAGGGTCGGCACCCAGTAGGACGAGACATCCACCCGCGGGTTGCAGGTGGTCTGGGAGTTGACCAGGTCGGGCAGGGTGGTGTTGGCGTTCGTCACCGTGCTGCCGAAGAAGCTGTGCATGTGCGACGCCCCGGGCAGGCCGGGGAAGACGATCGGGTCGTCCGGCAGGCGGTGGCTGTAGGTGCAGTCGGCGGGGAACTCGGCGACCCGGATGGCGTTGGCTACCGGGGCGGCGTCGGCCCGTGCGGTGGTGGAGACGACGTACGTGCCGAGTAGCACCAGTAGAGCGCCGATCGCCGTGGCGAGGCGCAGTCGGCGGCGGTTGCCGGAGAGGGGTGCGGCCCTGTCCATCTCGTGACTCCTGTCGGGGGAACGGGCCAGGGTAGCTCCGGCGCCGCCGCCGAAGACGTCGGAGATTGCCCCTGGCCAGACTGGTGGTGACCGGCGGAGCGGGAACGAGAGAGCGCTCTCACCGGCTGCCCAAGCCTTACCTCTGCGTCGAAACTTGTCAATACGTACCGCAGTTGGTGGAAATGACGACGCCGAAGGGCCGGACCCCGGTGGTGGGGTCCGGCCCTTCGGCATGCGGTGTGGTGTGGTGGTGTGGGGGTCAGCTGGTGGCGTAGCCGCGGGTGGCGATCCAGTCGGCGAGGTGTTCGACGCTGATCTGGTAGGCGGCCTGGTTGGGGTCG